>CBFHJA010000063.1:0-20282 GCA_965656085.1 uncultured Aliishimia sp.
GGTCCAGTGCCGTTTGCCTGCCCGCGACCGGGTCGCGCGGGCCTCCTGATCAATGGCATCGCCCGAACGGTGCGCCTGCACCCCTTGCCCGGCATAGCGCGCCAGCGCCCAGGCCGCGCCGCGCGTGTCCGCGAGCCCCATCTGCACCGCGAGCCCCATATCGCTGCAATCGTCCTGCACCACCCGCATCAGCGGCTCCTCGCCGCCGAACAGATGCGCGCAGCCGGTCAGGTCCACCACCAGCCCGGCGTTGCCCTCTGCCGCGACCCAAGGGCTGAACTTGCCCGCCCAGCGACGCAGAACTTCCAGAAAGCGCTCTTCTGCCATGGGGTTACGGGCGCGTGTCACCAATCCTGCGCACATCGCATGGGCGTCCCGCACCGGCTGGCCCACGCGCAGCCCCTGCGTCTCCGCCGCCGCGTTCAGCGAGGCGATCACCTGCGCATTGCCCTCCTGCGCGACCACCGCGAGCGGCGTGCCGGCCAGATGCGGGCTCTGGCGCAGGATGCGGTCCGCCCCGAGCCGGGGGAACCACAGCGAGAGAATACGGCGACGGTCGGACATGGACAGACGCACCCTTTGGCAGCAGGATGGGAGGTCGTATGTTCTAATTTTGTTCTTATATGCGCGCCGCCCGAGCGGAGTCGAGTCCGGGTTTGACAAATCCGGTGGCCGCGCGATCTTGGGATGGATAAAGGAGACGTATATGCGATATCTCGAGACGATCGGCCTCGTGGCCGCCCTCGCGCTGGCGAGCGCCGCGCTCGCCCATCAGGGCGTTCAGAACCCCGGTGTGATGGCGCGTATGGACGGGATGCTCAGCGCGCAGACCTCCACCAAGGTGCTGATCGACATGGCGTCCGGCAAGAGGGCCTTTGATGCCAGGGCGGCCACGGCGGCGCAGGCGGTGATCCTGCAAGATCTCGCGCGCGTTCCGGACCTGTTCGAAACCCCGCATCAAGACTCCCGGTCGGAGGCGCTGCCGATCATTTGGACGCAATATGACGACTTCCTGAAGCGCAATGACGCCGCCATCGCCGCGATGCAGGCCGTGCAGACCGAGACCCGCGCCGGGCTGCAAGCGACGCTGCCACAGGCTGGCGCGGCCTGTCTCGACTGCCACCAGACCTATCGTCTGACCACCGACAAGAAATAATCGCCAAGGAGCGCCCTCATGGACCTCAACGCAGATTTCAGCCAACGCGCCTCGGTTCACGCCGATGCGCCGTGGGTGGCCTCGCCGATGCCCGGTGTGGATCGCCGGATGCTCGACCGGATCGGCGATGAGGTGGCCCGCGCGACCTCGATTGTGCGCTACGCACCCGGCAGCGCGTTCTCGGCTCATACCCACACGGGCGGTGAGGAATTTCTGGTGCTCGACGGGGTGTTTCAGGACGAGCATGGCGACTACCCGCCGGGCACTTATGTGCGCAACCCGCCGACCACGCAGCACACCCCGTCCTCCGCGCCGGGCTGCACGATTTTCGTCAAGCTCTGGCAGTTCGACATGGCCGACCGCAACCAGGTCTGCGTCGATCTGGGGGGTGGCACCTATGCGCCCGTCACCGAAGGCGTGGCTCGCTTGGCCCTGCACCAAGAGGCGGGCGAGACGGTTGTGGCCGAGCGTTGGGCACCGCACGCGCAGGTGGCGCTGGACGCGTTGGAGGGGATGGAAATCCTTGTCCTCACGGGCGGCTTCACCGAAAGCGGCGAGGCGTTTTCCGAGCAGTCCTGGCTGCGCCTGCCGCCCGGCACCAAGACCGAAGCCAGTGTGGGGCCAGACGGGGCGACGGTCTGGATCAAATCGGGTCATTTGGGCGCGGCCTTACGCGTTCCCGACCTCGCCGCGAAGGCCTGACGGGGCGCTTGGGGCGTATTTCACGCGGGCGCCCTGACTTCCTGTCTTGCGGCATTGGCCGATTTCGCACAGTGTCAGGCAAAATCGATTGGGAGGACAGATCATGAAAACCCGCGCCGCCGTTGCCGTTGAGGCCGGAAAACCGCTCGAAGTGATGGAGGTGAACCTCGAAGGCCCCAAAGCGGGTGAGGTTCTGGTCGAGATCAAGGCCACCGGTATTTGCCACACCGACGAATTCACCCTCTCGGGCGCCGATCCCGAGGGCCTCTTCCCGGCGATCCTCGGCCATGAGGGCGCAGGTGTGGTGCTCGAAGTCGGCGAGGGCGTGACCTCGCTCAAACCGGGCGACCATGTGATCCCGCTCTACACGCCGGAGTGCCGCAACTGCGAATATTGCCTGTCCGGCAAAACCAACCTCTGTCAGGCGATCCGCGTCACCCAAGGCCAAGGCCTGATGCCGGACGGAACCACGCGGTTCTCGATGCTCGATGGCACCCCGATCCTGCACTACATGGGCTGCTCGACCTTCGCCAACCACACGGTTTTGCCGGAGATTGCGCTGGCCAAGGTCCGTGAAGACGCGCCCTTCGACAAGATCTGCTACATTGGCTGCGGCGTGACCACCGGCATCGGCGCGGTGATCAACACTGCCAAGGTCGAGATTGGCAGCCGCGCCGTGGTGTTTGGCCTCGGGGGCATTGGTCTCAACGTCATTCAGGGCCTGCGCATGGCCGGGGCTGACCAGATCGTCGGTGTGGACCTCAACCCCGACAAGAAGCCCATGGCCGAGCATTTCGGCATGACCGATTTCGTGAACCCCAAAGAGGTCGAGGGCTCGATCGTGAACCATCTTGTCGAGCTGACCGGTGGCGGCGCGGATTACTCCTTCGACGCGACGGGCAATGTGCAAGTCATGCGCGATGCGCTCGAATGCGCGCATAAAGGCTGGGGTGAGAGCATCATCATCGGCGTGGCGCCGGCCGGGGCCGAAATCTCCACCCGTCCGTTCCAACTTGTCACCGGCCGGGTCTGGCGTGGGACGGCGTTTGGCGGTGCAAAGGGCCGCACGGATGTGCCGCAGATCGTGGATTGGTACATGGACGGCAAGATCGAGATTGACCCGATGATCACCCACACCCTGTCGCTCGACGACATCAACAAAGGGTTCGATCTGATGCACGCGGGCGAGTCGATCCGCTCCGTTGTGGTCTATTGACGACGACAATCCGGCCCGCCGCCCCGGCGGATCACACGGCGATCTGGACGATCCTCGGCCCCGTGTTCCGGGCCGGGGATACCTATTCCATCGACCCTGATATCACGCAGGCGGACGCGCTGGCCTACTGGTGCGGACCGACGCATCAGACTTTCGTCGCCGAGGCGGAAGGCATGGTGCTCGGAACCTATTACCTGCGCCGCAATCAGGGTGGCGGCGGCGGTCACGTGTGTAATTGCGGGTACATGACCGCTCCGGCAGCGCAGGGGCGTGGGATCGCGCGCGCGATGATGGAACATTCCTTCGAAGCAGCCCGCGCGGCGGGGTTCACTGCGATGCAATACAATTTCGTCGTCGAGACCAACACCCGTGCCGTGGCGACATGGCAGCGCGCGGGCTTCGAGATCGTCGGCCGCCTTCCGGAAGCCTTCGTGCACCCGTCGCAGGGGGCAGTCGATGCGCTCGTCATGTATAAGCGCTTGTGACACGCGCGCGCAGTGACTAGGTGCCTGTCATGGTTGACACAACACGCTCCCCGCTTCTGGCCGTCCTGATCGACGGTGACAACGCCCCCGCCAAATTCGCCAAGCCGATCTTCGAAGAGATCGCGTCCTTCGGGGAGGCGTCCGTGCGGCGGGTCTATGGCGATTTTTCTTCGTCGAATATGAAGGGCTGGTCGGCGACCACCGCCGAGTTGGGACTTGTCCCGCACCACCAGCCCGCGAATACGACGGGCAAGAACGCCTCGGATATCGCGCTGGTGATCGACGCGATGGACCTTCTGCATTCGGGCCGGTTCGACGGGTTCGTTCTGGTGTCCTCGGACAGCGATTTCACCCGGCTGGCAAGCCGTGTGCGCGAGCAGGGGCTCGACGTGTTCGGCATGGGTGAGGGCAAGACGCCCGAGGCGTTCCGGCGGGCGTGCAAGCGGTTCATCCTGATTGAAAACCTTGTACCGGCAAGCGCCGAGACGCAAGGCGCCAAGCCCAAGAGCAAGCCTGCCGATGCGCGGGGGGAAATTCTGCGCGCAATGGACGCGATCGACCAGCAAGATGAGTGGTACAATCTGAGCGTGGTGGGCCAGACGATTCTGAAGGCCAATTCCGAGTTTGACACGCGGACTTATGGCAAGCGCAAACTCAGCGATCTGGTGCGCTCGCTGAAGGATTTCGAGACCCGCAAGGCGGCGAACAACCAATTGGAAATCCGGGTGACCGGCCAGCCCTGATCGCCGACCGGCCGGTGCGCTTTGCACGTCAGTCTGCGCGGGTCTGCCGTAAACCGGTCTCGCCGGGCGCCCCGTATCGCGCGAGAAAGACTTGCACCGCATGGCGGGCGATCCGGTCCAGATCATCCGGGCTGGCCCGGTCGATCACACCCAGAACGACGCGCGGGTGCAGGTAAGTCTTGCACAGTTCCGTCAGGGTCTCGGCCGCGAGTTCGTAGTCGTCGATTTTGACGTGCCCGTCGGCCTCTGCCTCGCGAAACATTTTGACCATTTCGCGATGCGCCATGCCCGGTCCTGTGGTCCAGAATCGCTGGCCAAATTCGGGAAACCGTGCCGATTCTGCAACAACCGTCCGGTACATCTGTACTCCGAAGGGCGAGTACAGAAATTCCATGAACGACCGGCAGCCTTTATACAGACGCTCGTCAAAGGGCGCGTCCTCATCCGCGAAGCGTAGCGCGCGGCGGGTCTGTTCTTCGCAGGCCGCTTGAGCAACAGCGGCGAAAAGGACCCTTTTGTCGGGGTAGTAGCTGTAAAGCGTTGCCTTGGAAACTCCGGCAGCCTTGGCGATGGCATCCACACTGGCACCTTCGTAGCCGCGCTCCATGAACACGGCATGCGCACCGGCAAGTACCTGCTCGACCTTGCGCCCCTTGGGAGGTTCGGTGGCCAGTTCGGTTGGGTGTGTATTCATGTGTTCCTCCATCACCCACATATAAACCGGTCGGTTTAGTTTCAACAAGCCGCACGCCCCGTCTTGCCGCCCGGAGGGAGGGAGGATATCCATCGCGCCATGCTGGCGATCTTGCTCGAAACCCTTCCCTTCTTTGCATTGATCGCTCTTGGCTATTGGGCGGGCCGCACCCGGTTTTTCTCTGAGGAGGCCACCGCCTACCTGACGAAATTCGTGTTTTACTTCGCGCTCTCGGCGATGATCTTCCGCTTCGCCGCCAACCTGCCCTTTTCCGAGGTTTGGAACCCGCGCCTCGTGATCGGCTATCTGTGGGGCACGGCGGCGGTTTACGGGATTTGCACTGCGGTTGCCTTCCTGCGCGGCGTCGATGTGGCCACGGCTGCGGTCGAGGCGCAGTGTGCAGCCATTGGAAACATTGGATTTTTAGGTCTTCCTATGCTCGCGCTGCTCATGGGCGACGAGGCGGTCGGGGTCATCATGATGATGCTCGCCGTGGACCTGATCGTGTTCTCCTCGCTGATCGTGATCCTGATCACCGGCTCGCGTGACGGGCGCGTCGGACTTGCCGTGCTACGCAATGTCGGGGTTGGGCTGGTCAAGAACCCGATGATCGTGGCGATTGTTCTGGGGCTCGCATGGTCCTCGCTGGAAATCCCGATCCCCGCGCCGATGAATGATTTTTTGCTGATCCTCGGCGGTGCCGCCACACCCGGCGCGCTCTTTGCCATCGGGGCCTCGCTCGCGGGCAAATCGGCCGAACGGATCGCGGTTGCAGGCTGGCTCAGCTTCTGCAAACTGGTCCTGCACCCGGCGCTCGTCGCGGTCGGTCTGCTCTATATCTTCCCGGTCGATCCCTACGCCGCCGCCGTCGCCATCGCCGCCTCGGCCTTGCCGGTTGCGGGCAATGTCTACATCCTCGCGCAGCATTACGGGGTTGCGCCGCAGCGGGTTTCTGCGTCAATCCTCGTATCGACAACACTCAGTATCCTGACGGTCACCGCTGTGATCGCATGGGTGCAGCCGATGTATCAGGGGGGATGATCCATGCAGATCGTATCGGAAAACGCGTGCTTTGGCGGAACCCAAGGGGTCTACACGCATCGCTCGGAGGCCACGTCCTGCGATATGACCTTCGGGCTCTTCCTACCCGCCGAGGCCAAGGACGGGCCGGTGCCTGTGCTGTGGTATCTGTCGGGGCTGACCTGCACCCATGAGAACGCGATGGTGAAGGCAGGCGCGCAGGGCTGGGCGGCGGAGCAAGGGATCGCGCTGGTATTCCCCGACACCTCCCCGCGGGGCGACGATGTGGCCGATGACGAGGCCTATGATCTGGGCAAAGGTGCGGGCTTCTACATGAATGCCACAGAAACGCCGTGGGCGCCGCATTTCCGCATGTGGGACTACGTGACCGAGGACCTGCCCGCGCTGCTGGCCGAGAACTTCGCGCTCGACTTGGACCGTCAGGCAATCACCGGACACTCCATGGGCGGCCATGGCGCGCTCACAATGGCGATGTCCCTACAGAGCCGGTTCCGCTCGGTTTCGGCCTTCTCGCCGATCTGCCACCCCACCGCAGGCGACTGGGGCCGCAAGCAACTCAGCGCCTATCTCGGGGAAGATGAGGACGCATGGGCGCAACATGATTCTACCCTGCTCATGCGGGAGAAAGGCTTCGATGGCCCGATTCTGGTTGATACCGGAACCAACGACCAGTTCCTTGACCTGCTGATGCCCGAGAAACTCGCCGAGGCGGTTGCCGCGCGCCGCCAGCAAGCCACGCTGCGCCTACAGCCCGGCTATGACCATTCCTACTTCTTCGTCTCCACCTTCATGGAAGAGCACATCGCGTTCCACGCCGAGGCGCTTTATTCGTGACCACGCTCTACGTCGATGCCGATGCCTGCCCCGTGAAGGCCGAGGCCGAGCGTGTTGCGACCCGGCATGGGCTGGCGATGAAGCTGGTCTCGAATGGGGGTTTGCGGATGTCGCAGAACCCGCTGGTGGAGGTGGTGATTGTGCCCGACGGGCCTGATGTTGCGGATATGTGGATCGCCGACCGCGCCGGGCCGGGGGATGTGGTGATCACGTCCGACATCCCGCTCGCTGCGCGCTGCGTAGAGACAGGCGCGCGGGTGCTCAAGCACAATGGCGAGCGGCTGACCGAGGCCAATGTGCGCGAGGCGCTGGCGATGCGCGATCTGATGACCGATCTGCGCGCCGCCGATCCGTTCCGGCAGGGCGGCGGCAAACCCTTCGGCAAGGCGGATCGGTCGCGGTTTCTCGAAGCGCTTGAACGTGAGTTGCGCGTGGCAGTACAGGAATAACCCGCTCCGGGCACACACCCGGGGCCGCGACGAGAAAGGCGCGCCCATGACCATCCAGACCGTCGTGTTCGACATCGGCAATGTGCTGCTCGAATGGAACCCGCACCGCATGTATGACGCCGCCTTCGGCCCCGAACGCCGCGCGGCGCTCTTTGCCGAGGTGGACCTGTCGGGCATGAATCTTGACGTGGACCGGGGCGCGCCCTTCAAGGCCTCTGTCGAGGCGATGGCCGCGAAACACCCGGGCTGGGCTGCTGAAATCCAACTCTGGTACGACCGCTGGCTCGACATGGCCACGCCCGCCATTGACCACTCTGTGCGCCTGATGCGGGCGTTGCAGTCAAAGGGCATCCCGGTGGTTTCGCTCACCAATTTCGGCATCGACACCTATGCCCTGGCCGCGCAGCACTATGATTTCCTGAATGAATTCGACACGGATTTCATCTCCGGCCATATGGGTGTGATCAAACCCGATCCGGCCATCTACCAGAAGCTCGAAGACAAGCTGGGCCTGAGCGGCGACGCGCTCATCTTCACCGATGACAGCGAGGCCAATATCGCCGCCGCCGCCGCGCGCGGCTGGCGCACACATCACTTCACAGGCCCCCAAGGCTGGGCGGACCGCCTCGTCGCCGAGGGCCTGTTGACCAAGGAGGACGCCCAATGACCGTTATGATCCCCTTCGCCGAGGGCGAGAAAAACCTCGACTGGCTGGCCCTGACCGACGCGCTCGAAGCCGGTCACAAACTCCCAAAGGCCGAGATCGGCGACACCTTCCTCTACCGCGACCCCGACACGCTGCTCAGCCGGGCCGCCCTCATTGACGGGCTGGGCATTGCCGTCAAATCGGCCACGGTGTTTCCGCGCAACCCGGACGCAGGCAAGCCATTGATCAACGGCGCGGTGTCACTCTTCTCCAATAGTGATGGCACGCTCGAAGCGATCCTCGACTTCCACCTCGTCACCAAGTGGAAAACCGCCGGAGACAGCCTGCTGGCCGCTCGCAAACTCGCCCGTCCCGACAGTGAAAACATATTGCTAGTGGGCTCTGGAACGGTCGCCCGTTCGCTGCACGCGGCCTATAGCGCGCTCTTCCCGAAGGCCGGTTTCGTGGTCTGGTCCCGCAACACGGAGAACGCCGCGCAATTTGCGGGTGAGACCGGCGCGACGGCGACCTCTGACCTCGAACAGGCCGTGGGCGATGCTGATATAGTTGCCTCCGCCACGATGAGCACCGAACCAGTGATCAAGGGTGACTGGCTCGCGCCGGGCACCCATGTCGACCTGATCGGCGCTTATCGCCCGGACATGCGCGAAGTGGACGATGCGGCGCTTTTGAAGGCGCGGGTCTTCGTGGATAGCTACGACACGACCGTGGGCCATATCGGCGAGATCAAGATCCCTCTGGAGTCCGGAGCCGTGCCGCGCGATCACCTTGTGGCGGATTACTATCAGATGGACAGGTTTGGCCGGCTGGACCCACAGGAAATTACGCTGTTCAAAAACGGCGGGGGCGCGCATCTCGACCTGATGACTTCGCGCTATATTCTGAGCTGCTTCCAAGGCTGACGCTGCAATACCCCGCCCCGGATCAACTACGGGACGCGTCATCCCCAAGCGCAATCCCCATGTTTTCCTTTTGCCCAAAATATCCCACGGGGGTCCGGGGGTGTGAAACCCCCGGCGCGCCGTCGCCTCACAAAACCCGGCTCAAATCCGCGATCAGGTCCTCGGGGTCTTCCAGCCCCACAGAAAGGCGGAAAATACCGTCCCCAGCAAAGGCGCGATAGCTCTCCTTCTGAGCGCCCTGCAGCGCAAAGGAGCTCTCCATCAAGGGCTCAGTCTCCATCCAGAACACCAGCGAGCGGTGGTGGCCGAGCGAGACCGCGTAATGGATAATCTCCAGCTTTTCGATCATCGCCTGCGCAATCCGGTGCCCGGTCGCCACATCGCCCACCTGAAACGCGATCATCCCCGACCCGGCCCCGTGCTGGCGCTGCGCGAGTTCGTATTGTGGGTGTGAAGGCAAGCCTGGATAGAGCACTTTGGTCACAGCAGGCTTGGTCTCCAGCCAATCCGCGACGGCCTGAGCGCCGCTAGCATGAGCGCGCATGCGCAAAGGCAGGGTGGTCAGGCCGCGCGCGATCAGCCACGCATTGAACGGCGACAGCGCTCCGCCATGGTGAATGCCCGCCTCGCCCCGGATTTGCTGGACCAATTCGCGCCGCCCGCAGACCGCGCCGCCCACCGCATCGCCATGGCCACCGATATACTTGGTGATCGAATGCATCACGAGGTCGATCCCGAGCGCCTCCGTGTCGATCCCCATCGGTCCGCTGAAGGTCGCATCGAGCGACACCAGCGCGCCGACCTCATGGGCCATTTTCGACACTGCCGCCAGATCGGTGAGGCGCAGGATCGGATTGGCCGGGCTTTCGGTATGCACTAGCTTGGTGTTCGGGCGCAGCGCGGCGGCCACAGCGTTCAAATCGGACATATCCACCGCCGTCACCTCCACCCCGTAGCGCGGCAGGGTCTCGCGCGCGAGTTCGGCGACGCCTGCATAGCTCACATCGGAGATCAGGAAATGATCCCCCGCGCTGAGGAAGGTCAGCAGGATTCCCGCTGCCGCCGCCATACCGGAGGCTGAGCAGTGGCAATCCTCGGTGCCTTGCAGCGCGGCGATTTTCTGCTCCAGCCCTTGCACGTTGGGGTTGCTCCAGCGCGCATAGGTGAAGGGACTATCCTCCGTGAGATCGTGGGCAGAGAACCCGGCGACATCGGTGCTCAGGAAGGTTGAGGACATATGCAGCGGCGGCGACGAGGCCCCTGTGGCGCTGTCGGGCGCATCGCCTGTGTGAATGGCGGTGGTCATGGGGCCGAGGGCGTTGCGGCGCGGTGTCGTCATGGGGGCGGGTCTCCTCCTGTCTTGCGCGGCGACTGTCCGGCGTTTTTCTTCCCGCTGCAACCCCGCCCATTGGCAAGCCGGCGCAAGCGCCTTACCTCTTGTTGCAACATGAGGAGTACCACATGACCAATCCGCTGCTCGCCGAGTGGACGACACCGTTCGGCCTTCCCCCTTTCGCCGATATTTCCGACGAGGATTTCGCCCCCGCGCTCGACAAGGCTCTGGCCGCTCACCGCACCGAGATCGCGTCGATCGCGCAGGATTTCTCTGAGCCGAACTTCGAGAATGTGATCGGGGCATTGGAAGCGGCAGGCCGCGATCTCGACAAGGTGTTGGGCACGTTCTTCAATATCGCAGGGGCCGACAGCAACCCGGCGCGCGAGGCCCTGCAGCGGGAGTTTTCCCCCAAGCTCGCGGCGCATTTCTCCGAAATTTCGTCCAACAAGGCGCTCTTCGCCCGCGTCGCCGCGCTCTGGGAAAAGCGGGACAGCCTCGATCTAACAGGCGAGCAGGCCCGCGTGCTGATGCTCACTCACCGTGGCTTTGTGCGCGCAGGTGCCGCTCTGGACGGGGCCGACGATACGCGCATGAAGGAGATCAAATCGCGGCTGGCCGAGCTTGGCACCGCCTTCACCCAGAATCTTCTTGCTGATGAGCGGGCTTGGTACATGGAACTGGGCGAGGATGATCTCGCGGGCCTTCCGGAGTTCGTTGTGAATACTGCGCGCGCCGCAGGCGCGGAAAAGGGCGTGGGCGGCCCTGTCGTGACGCTCTCGCGCTCTCTGATCGTGCCGTTTCTGCAATTCTCCACCCGCCGTGAACTGCGCGAACGCGCGTTCAAGGCATGGGCGGCGCGCGGCGCGAACGGCGGCGAGACGGATAATCGCGAGATTGCGGCGGAAATCCTTAAGCTGCGCGAAGAGCGTGCCAAGCTGCTCGGCTACCCAGACTTCGCGTCCTACAAGCTGGAAACCGAGATGGCCGGCACGCCCGCACGGGTCCGCGACCTGCTGATGAATGTCTGGGGTCCGGCCAAGGCCCGCGCCGATGCCGATGCGGAGATACTCGCGGCGATGATGGCCGAGGATGGTGTCAACGGTCCACTGTAGCCATGGGACTGGCGGCATTATGCTGAAAAGCGCCGCGCGGCCGAACACGATCTCGATGAGGCCGAGGTCAAACCCTATTTCCAACTGGGTAAGATGATCGAGGCGGCCTTCGCCTGTGCAAACCGCCTCTTTGGGTTGGAGTTCAAGCCCCTGGACGTGCCGCTCTATCACCCCGATTGCCGGGCATGGGAGGTGACGCGCGACGGCCAGCATCTCGCGGTGTTCATTGGCGACTATTTCGCACGCGGTTCCAAACGCTCCGGCGCGTGGTGTTCGGCGATCCGCTCTCAGGCCAAGTGGCCGGAAACCCAGACGCCGATTGTCGTCAATGTGTGCAACTTCGCCAAGGGCGACCCGGCGCTGCTCTCTTATGACGACGCCCGCACGCTGTTTCACGAGTTCGGCCATGCGCTGCACCAGATGCTCTCCGACGTCACCTATGAGAGCGTGTCTGGCACCTCCGTCGCCCGCGATTTCGTCGAACTGCCCTCGCAGCTTTACGAGCACTGGCTCGAAGTGCCAGAGGTGCTGCGCGACTTCGCCACCCATGCCGAGACCGGTGCGCCGATGCCGGAGGAACTTCTGACCAAGGTTTTGGGTGCCGCGACCTACGACATGGGCTTCCAGACCGTCGAGTATGTCGCCTCGGCGCTGGTCGATCTGGCGTTCCACGAGGGCAGCGCACCGCAAGATCCCATGGCGCGGCAGGCCGAGGTGCTCTCTGAGATCGGAATGCCGGATGCCATCGTGATGCGCCATGCCACACCGCAGTTTGCCCATGTCTTTGCCGGGGACGGATACTCGTCAGGCTATTACAGTTACATGTGGTCCGAAGTGATGGATGCGGACGCCTTCGCCGCATTCGAAGAGGCGGGCGGCCCGTTTGACCGGGATCGGGCCAAGGCCCTTGAAGAGCATATCCTGAGCACCGGAGGATCTGCAGATGCCGCAGACCTCTACATCGCCTTCCGCGGCAAACTTCCTGAAGTGGACGCGCTGCTGAAAGGCAGGGGCCTCGCGGCCTGAGCCGTTCCTGTCGCACCAATGGGCGGGGCGGCACAGACCGGTGCCTGCGCCCCGTCCCATCGACAATTGCACCCGGAAAAGCTCTGGCAACGGGAAGCGCCGGGCCAGTTTTCCGCTCGGTGCCAGATTGTCCTCTGTCACGGTAAGTCTTAGCGGGCCCATTGCTCCGCCCCGGCCCCTCCGCTATCTACGTTCCGAACATCCCCCACACACAGATGAGGACCTCCCATGGCCGACAACAAATTCGTCTACTTCATGGACGGCGTGTCCAAGCAATATCCCGGCGGCAAGAAAGTCTTTGAAAACATTCGGCTGAACTTCCTCCCCGGCGTCAAGATCGGTGTTGTGGGCGTGAACGGCGCCGGCAAGTCGTCGCTGATGAAGATCATGGCGGGGCTCGACAAGGACTTCACAGGCGAGGCTTGGGCCGCCGAAGGCGCGAAGGTGGGCTACCTGCCACAGGAGCCGTATCTCGACCCGGAGCTCGACGTGCGCGGCAATGTCATGCTCGGTGTTGCGGAAAAGAAGGCCAAGCTCGACCGCTTCAACGAGCTTGCGATGAACTATTCCGACGAGACAGCCGACGAGATGGCGCAATTGCAGGACGAGATCGACAGCGAGAACCTGTGGGATCTCGACAGCCAGATCGATGTGGCGATGGAAGCCCTGCGCTGCCCGCCGGACGATGCCAACGTGGACACCCTTTCGGGCGGGGAGCGCCGCCGCGTTGCGCTTTGCAAGCTGCTGCTCGAAGCGCCCGACATGCTGCTGCTCGACGAGCCGACCAACCACCTCGACGCCGAGACCATCGCGTGGTTGCAGCAGCACCTGATTGATTACAAGGGTACGATCCTGATCGTTACCCACGACCGCTACTTTCTCGACGATATCACCGGCTGGATTCTCGAACTCGACCGGGGCCGGGGCATTCCCTACGAGGGCAACTATTCGTCTTGGCTCGAACAGAAGGCCAAGCGCCTCGAACAAGAGGCCCGCGAGGACAAATCCCGCCAGAAAACCCTCGAACGCGAGCTGGAATGGATGCGGCAGGGCGCGAAGGCGCGGCAGGCCAAGTCGAAGGCGCGGATTCAGGCCTATAACGATCTCGCAAACCAGTCCGAGCGCGAAAAACTGGCCCGCGCGCAGATCGTCATCCCCAACGGTCCCCGTCTCGGCGGCAAGGTGATCGAGGTCGACGGGCTGAAGAAGCACATGGGCGACAAGCTCCTGATCGAAGACCTCACTTTCGCGCTGCCCCCCGGCGGCATCGTCGGCGTGATCGGCCCCAACGGCGCGGGCAAATCGACGCTCTTCAAGATGCTCACCGGTCAGGAGAAACCCGACGCCGGCACGATTGAATACGGCGACACGGTGGAATTGAGCTACGTGGACCAGTCCCGCGACGATCTGGTGGACAATGAAACCGTGTGGGAAGCGATCACGGGCGGGGCGGAGATCATCCAGCTTGGCGACGCGCAGATGAACTCGCGGGCCTATTGCTCGGCGTTCAACTTCAAGGGCGGCGACCAGCAGAAGCCGGTGAACCTGCTGTCCGGCGGCGAACGCAACCGCGTCCACATGGCCCGGCTCTTGAAGGCGGGCGGCAACGTCCTGCTGCTCGACGAGCCGACCAACGATCTCGACGTGGAGACGTTACGTGCCTTGGAAGACGCGCTGGTGGATTTCGCAGGCTGCGCCGTGGTCATCTCTCACGACCGCTTCTTTCTAGACCGCATCTGCACGCATATCCTCGCCTTCGAGGGCGAAGCACATGTGGAGTGGTTCGAGGGGAACTTCGAGGAGTACGAGGAAGACAAAAAACGTCGGCTGGGCGCGGATGCCCTTGAACCTAAACGTCTCAAACACAAGAAATTCGTCCGTTGAGTTTTGCATAGCAAAACTCAACGCGTGCGCGGCAGTCGCTTTTCTGCAAGAAAAGCGATGAGAGCGGTAGCCGGCTGAGGGTTTTGGATTTCTATGTTACGCGCAATGTAATTTGTTTGGAGATTTTCAATGGCCCAAGGTCCCAGATTTGTACAATTCTTTCGCCCTGTTGTGGACGCGTTGAAAGAGTTGGGTGACTCTGGCCGACCCCGTGAAATCTATCCAATTGTCGCTCGTATCTGCAAAATCACGGAAGAAGAGCTTGGACAAACCAATCAGAATGGTGCGTCCCGTTTCTAGAACCAAGTTGCTTGGGCGCGCTTTTATCTTTCAAAAGCAGGCTATGTTGAATCGCCAAGGCGTGGGGTGTGGTCGCTGTCTGATTCAGGGAAGAAAAGCGACTTAGACCACTCTGAGAGCTATAGAATTTTTTGAGCTATACACGACGAAATTCAGTCCGAGCGTCAAAGAGTTGCGGAGGAAGATCTAACAGACGAGTCGCTGGGCGACGGCACGATCGAAGAAGAAACGGAGGCACCAGACGAAAAAGATTTTTTCAACGAGGATGAAGCTAGAACACAAGTAGCAAACCATTTGCGTTCAATGTCTCCTGATGGTTTTGAAAGATACTGCGCTTACCTCTTGCGTGTTTTTGGTCTGCAAAATGTACAGGTTACAGGACAGAGTGGTGACCAAGGAATAGATGGACAAGGCGATTTGTTAATAAATCGTTTTGTCCGCACAAAGGTAATGTTTCAGTGTAAGAGGTATGTCGGTAGTGTTGGCCCCAAAGAAATCCGGGATTTTCGTGGGGCTATCCTCGGTCGTGCCGAACGCGGCGTTTTTTTGACAACGGGAACATTCACAAGCAATGCGAAAGCAGAAGCGGTTCGTGAAAACACTGTGCCGATTGAACTCATTGATTTGGACGAATTAGTCGAACTGGCAATTGAACAAAGTCTTGGTGTGGTTGAGGTTAGGGCGTTGCGCGTCGATGATGAGTTTTTCGAAAAATACAGGGATAATTCCGGTTGAAGAGCCTGCCCCCGCCCGGAATCAAGCGCGAAGCGCGCCGGGCGAGCCCCCGACCGCCCGCTCGGGCGGGGGCTTTTGCAACGCCCGCCTTCCCGCACAACCCAAGCTATAACTTGGCGACCATAAAGCGCGCCGTTCAGAGGCAGGATGCCCCCCCCCACGGTCGGGGGCGCGCCCTCTGTTTCGCGAAGACCCGCCCCAGACCTGATCCGGGGCCTCTTGCCTCCTGCGCCCACGTCGCACTTGAGCCTCCCGCCCCACCGGTCTATCTCCGCTCCACAAACTGGAGCACCCAATGCCTCAATTCTTTAACACAGCCGATCCCGACTTCGCGCAGCGATTTCAGGACCTTCTCAGCGCCAAGCGGGAGGACAGCCCGGACGTGGATCATGTGGTCGGCGATATCATTGCGGATGTGCGCAGCCGGGGGGATGCGGCGGTGCTCGCGCTCACGGAGAAGTTTGATCGGGTGTCTTTGAGCGCAGACGCTCTGCGGATGTCCGAGGGCGAGATCGCGGACGCCGCCGAGCAGACACCCGCGGAGGTTGTGGAGGCGCTTAAGCTCGCCGCCGCGCGCATTCATGCCTATCACGCGCGGCAACTGCCCCGGGATGAAAGCTGGACCGACGACAGCGGCGCGACGCTTGGCTGGCGTTGGACGCCTGTCGATGCGGCGGGGCTTTATGTGCCGGGTGGGCAGGCGTCCTATCCGTCGTCGCTCTTGATGAACGCGATCCCGGCCAAGGTCGCCGGGGTCAAGCGGCTCGCGATGGCGGTGCCGACACCAGACGGGCAGGTGAACCCTGCCGTGATGGCCGCCGCGCAGATCGTCGGTGTCACTGAAATCTACCGGATGGGCGGGGCGCAGGCCGTAGCGGCGTTTGCCTATGGAACGGAGACCATCGCGCCCGTGGACAAGATCACCGGGCCGGGCAATGCGTTTGTCGCGGCTGCCAAGCGGCGGGTCTTTGGCAAGGTTGGGATCGACAGCATTGCGGGGCCGTCGGAGATCCTCGTGATCGCGGATGGGGAGAACGATCCCGACTGGATCGCGCTCGACCTGATGAGCCAAGCCGAACATGACGAGAGCGCGCAGGCGATCCTGATCACCACCGATGCCGCGTTTGGCGATGCGGTGGCTGCGGCGGTGGCCAAGCGGCTCGAGACGCTGGAGCGGCGCACGATCGCCGGGGCAAGTTGGCGCGATTTCGGCGCGATCATCACGGTGCGGGATCTTGGCGAAGCGGTGGCGCTCAGCGACCGGATTGCGCCGGAGCATCTGGAGCTTTGCGTGGCTGACCCGGATGCCTTGGCAGAGCAGATCACCCATGCGGGCGCGATCTTCATCGGGCAGTGGACGCCGGAAGCGATTGGCGACTATGTGGGCGGGCCGAACCACGTCTTGCCGACGGCGCGCTCGGCGCGGTTCTCATCGGGACTGTCGGTGATGGATTTCCTCAAGCGCACAACGCTGGCGAAGATGTCTGCGGAGAGTCTTCGCGCCATCGGCCCGGCGGCAGAAACACTGGCGACGTCAGAGAGCCTCGAGGCGCATGGCCTTTCGGTCACAGCACGCTTGTCGAAATTGAACTGATCCTCGCGTCTCTGTATCCAGACCCGGTCTTCACCTGCTAACAAATCTCACATGAGGCGGCCATTGAAGAGGAGGCAAGGGTCGTCTAACACGCGCCTGTTGAAGGAAAGGATGCGCCGTGATGACACGCATCAGCCATATCGAGCTCGACGATGCAGGGCTGCCGCCCCCGACTCCGGAAATCGAGCAGGAACGCAAGGTCGCGATTTTCGATCTTCTGGAGAACAACAAGTTCGAGCTTCCCAAGCGCGAAGGCCGGGCGGTGCCGGAGGGGCCGTATCACCTCGGCCTGTCGATCCGCGACAAGCGGCTCGTTTTCGATGTGGTTACCGAGGATGACGAGAAGGCGGCGGAGTTTCACCTCTCGCTCGGGCCGTTCCGGCAGGTCGTGAAGGACTACTTTCAGATCTGCGAGAGCTATTTCGAAGCTGTCAAGACGATGCCGCCCAGCCAAATCGAGACCATCGACATGGCGCGCCGGGGCATTCACAACGAAGGTAGCCGGGTGCTACAGGAGCGGCTTGAGGGCAAGGTCGAGATCGACAGCGACACGGCGCGGCGTCTGTTCACCCTGATCTGCGTGCTGCATTTCGGCGGCTGAATGACGGACCAGCTTCCCCAATCGGTGCTGTTCTGCTGCGATCACAACGCAGTGCGCTCGCCGATGGCGGAAGGGCTGATGAAGAAGTTCTACGGGATGGACACCTATGTTCAGTCCGCTGGCGTGCATAACGATCTGGAGATTGACGGGTTCTCCATCGCGGTTTGTCAGGAAATGGATGTGGAACTCTCCCGGCACCGCTCGCGCTCCTTCGACGAGATGGACCGCTATGGTGACGATCTGTCCTCCTTTGATCTGATCATCGCTCTTAGCCCGGTGAGCCGGGACAGGGCGCTGGAACTCACCCGGCTTTTCCATCTTGATGTCGAATATTGGCCAATTCTGGACCCGACCGGGCTTGGCGAGACCCGGGAGGCCAAATTAGAACAATATCGGGCGGCACGGGATCAGATCATAGATCGCTTGAAAGAGCGCTTCGGGCCGCCAACGGAAATCTGATCGGACGGAGATGTCCGGCGCGGGAGGCACTATGAAGATCATTCAGGACTATTTCGACGCGTTTAATGCAGGCGACATTGAGGGTATGCTGGCCTGTCTGACGGACGATGTCGCACATCACGTCAACGAAAGAAAAATCCGCCGGGACAAAGACTTGTTCACCGAGTTCTGCGCGCATATGAGCCGCTGTTATCGCGAAAACCTGACCGAAATGGTGATCTTTGCCAACGGCGATAGGGCAGCCGCGGAATATGGAATATGTCGTGAATGGAACCTATCTCGAAACCGATCCCGGCCTGCCGGAGGCGAAAGGCCAAACCTACAAGCTGCCCGCCGGATCGTTCTTCGATTTGGAGGACGGCAAAATCGCGCGCGTGACCACTTACTATAACCTGGCCGACTGGACGCAGCAGGTTTCAACCTGATGGAGGTGCTGCCCCTCACCGGACATGCCCTTCTGGAGGCGCTGCCAGACGTGGCACGCCTCAGGACAGAGGTGTTCCGCGACTGGCCCTATCTCTATGACTGTGATGCGTCTTACGAGGAAGCCTATTTGCGCCCCTATGCCGAAAGCGCGCGCGCCATCGTTGTCGGTGCGTTTGCGGATGGGGAACTCATTGGGGCTTCCACGGGCGCGCCGCTGGAGGATCATGCCGAGGATTTCGCGGCCGCGTTCGAGGGCACGGGCATTGACCTCACCAGCGTTTTCTATTGCGCGGAGAGCGTATTGCTGCCTGCGTATCGGGGGCAGGGCATCGGCCATGCGTTCTTCGACAAGCGCGAGGCGCACGCCCGGACGCTTGGTTTTACCCGCTCAGCCTTCTGTGCGGTCATGCGGCCAGACAGTCATCCAGAAAAACCGGACAGCTATCGTCCGCTTGATCCCTTCTGGCGCGCGCGAGGATACGCCCCGCTTCCAGGCGTCGTCGCGCAATTCGCCTGGAAGGACGTTGGCAAAGCGGAAGAAGATTCCAAGCCGCTGCAATTCTGGATGCGTGACTTGTGAAGTGTACATGCGACCGTCCCTGTGGGACCTGTGAAATAGGTCTGTGCTTTTCACAATGCAGGAAGGTTCGTTCCGGATATTCCGGTTTCTGTTGGCTCTCCGGGCAGTCCGTTCTTGTGTGGCCCGGTTTGTGAGAAAGATGTCCTGCGGCGTGCATTTGACGGCAAGCGGTGAAGCCCCTAGCTCACCGTTTCAATAGTTGCGCGAGGCTACCATGCTGTTTGAAACCTACGATCCCGGGGTCGATCCCCGCACCGTTCACCTGTTTTTCGGGCTTGCACTCGGCGCCTTGTTTGGGATCGCAGCACAGATCTCGCGGTTTTGTTTACGCCGTGCGGTCGCCGGCCCGCGCCCGGAGCGCCGGGCGGCGGCGGGTGTCTGGCTGACAGGACTCGCGATGGCCATGCTCGCCACGCAAAGCGCGACGCTGTTGGGGTTTGTCGCCTTGGAAGATCATCGCTGGCTATCTTCGAAGTTGCCGCTCGCCGCGCTTGTGTTGGGCGGCCTCGCATTTGGCGGTGGCATGGTGCTCACGCGCGGATGTGTGTCTCGGCTGACGGTTCTCGGCGCTTCGGGCAACCTGCGTGCCCTGACCGTTCTGCTGGTGTTCGCGCTTGTCGCCCATGCCATGATGAAAGGTGTATTGTCCCCGCTGCGCGCCGCAGTGACGGCGATCACTGTGGACAGCCCAGTTGCCACGCTTGCAGAATTGCCGGGCGGGGCAGGGCTTTGGACGGGCCTGATTGCCTTGCCGTTGCTCTTTTTCGCGTTGCGTTCCGGCGCACGGGCCGTACCGCTGGCGCTTGGAGGCGCGATTGGCCTGATCGCGGCGCTTGGCTGGTCTGGCTCGTCGGTCCTGCTCTTTGATGCGTTTGACCCGCTGTCTGTGCAGAGTATTGCCTTCACCTTGCCATGGGCAGACAGCCTGTTCTGGTCGCTGGCCTCCACGGCCATCGCGCCGAGTTTCGGTGTGGGCTTTGTCGGCGGCGTGCTTGCAGGCGCGGCGGCGTCGGCGCTCGTGAGACGGGAGGCACGGCTGGAGAGCTTCGAGAGTCCGGCCCAAACGCTGCGCTATGCCTTGGGCGCTTTGCTGATGGGCATCGGCGGCGTTCTGGCGGCTGGCTGTACGGTGGGGGCTGGATTGGCGGGCGGCGGAACGCTGTCGGTCGCTGCACTGATCGCGCTTGGCGCAATCGTGATTGGCGCCAAGGTCGCTCATGTTCTGGATCATACAGCGCTGTTGCGTTCTGCGCAGCCGGCTCACTAGAGCGTGTTGCGCCCTTTCCGATTCAGGCTTCCCACGAAGCTTGATCTGTGATTCCTTGTCCGCATGGCAGATA
>CBFHJA010000064.1:0-20084 GCA_965656085.1 uncultured Aliishimia sp.
AGCGGAACTCCGCCGACCGGGCCCTTTGGCGCGCCGGGCGCCGGGGCGGTCATGAACGCGGCGCCCACCGCCGCCGCCCCGGCGATGACCAGCGGAAACGGCACCGCGAAGACGAAGATCGCAACAAACGCGGCCAGCGCAAGGGCGCGCGCCAGACCCGAGCCGAGCGCCTTGTGCGACAGCCGCCACAAGGCCTGCGCGACGATCACCACCACCGCCGCCTTGATACCCAGAAAAGCCGCCTGCACCAGCGGCACCTGTCCGAATTGCACATAGAACAGGGCCAGCACCGCGATCACCAGCGCGCCCGGGAGCACGAACAGCCCGCCCGCGATCAGCCCGCCCCACGTCCCGCGCAGCCGCCAGCCCGCATAGGTCGCGAGCTGCATCGCCTCGGGGCCGGGCAGCATCATGCACAGCGACAGCGCGCGCAGAAAGCCGTCTTCGCTGAGCCATGGCCGCTCCTCCACGAGTTCGCGGTGCATGAGCGAAATCTGCGCCGCTGGCCCGCCGAAGGACAGCACGCCGATCCTTGCAAAAACGCGGGTCAGCTCGGAAAGGGGCGGCGCCGGGGTGTCGTGCATGAAAGGGCCTTTTCCGGCGCGTCTGCGTTGCGGTGTAGGTGCTATGACTTGGGTTTGTGTCAAGGATGTAACGGGGGGCGACGCGCCTTCGGCGCGTGGGGGGAGCAAGACTGCACACCGCGCTGCCGGCCACACAGGTTAACGCGCCCCCACCGCACGGGGCCTTAAGGGTTTCAAATCGCGGAACGAATCGGGATTTGTATGTACAGGTGCCATACGCTTAGCCATACGCCGGGCCATACACCTGCCATCCCTTGTTTTTAGGGCGTTAACGGGCGTTTTGCGGGTGTTTCGGGGTTTCGGCTGTTGCGCGCGAACGGTGCGTTAATCTTTCGCCTCGCCCGGTGGCCCTCTGCCCACCATGCCCGCGATCCACGCGCCGGGCAGGCGGTCTGTTGCAGCGCGGCATTGTGGCCGCGTCTCGATGGCGAAGGGGGAGGGGGAAAGTGCAGGCTTCTGTTGCCAGGTGCCTGCGAACCCCGCCTTACGCGGCTAGGCGCAAGGGCTTAGATTTCGATCTCGTTACCGCTTACGCGGCAACTGCGACCGGAGCATGGTTGTCATTTGCAACTATACTTGTTTCGCCGATAACGGTGGCAGACAGCCGGGACAAAGCTAACCCCTTTAGACGTTCGTCGATCCTGTTTCGGCCCCATGATCCCCAAATGAAGGATGTTTGGTGGAGCCGCCGGGTACCGCCCCCGGGTCCGATCCGCTTATTACGAGCGCGTTTATGTCCATAGTCTCGCGACGCCTCTGATATAGGCACGCGCAGCCCGGCGTGCAAGCCCGGGCTTGACGGCGGGGCGCTTCGGTGCGGATAGTTCGCGCAACACGCAAACCAGGCGAGGCAAGCCATGCTGGACAACCCTTATCGCGGGCAGGGGCTTTCCCACCGGGCCCTGACCGACATGCCATGGCCGAAAGCGGACGCCGCGCATCCGCAATCGCTGCTCGCGCGCTGTCCGGCAGCGCAGCCCACGCCCTTGGTGAACAGTACCGCTCTGGCCCGCGCGGCAGGCTGCGCGGCGTTCTGGGTCAAGGACGAACGCGGGCGCATGGGACTGGGGAGTTTCAAGGCGCTCGGCGCGGCCTACGCCATCGCCGCCGAGGCCCCCGAGACCGCCGATCCCGCCGCCGCGCTGACAGGCCGGGTCTTTGTCGCCGCAAGCGCCGGCAATCATGGCCTGTCGGTCGCCGCCGGAGCGCGGGTTTTCGGAGCAAAAGCCGTGATTTACCTGTCGGACACGGTGCCGGAAGCCTTCGCCGATCTGCTCCGTGGCAAGGGCGCGGAGGTGGTGCGCGCAGGCGCGATCTACGAGGAAAGCATGGCCGCGGCGCAGCAGGCCGCACAGGCCAATGGCTGGACGCTGCTCTCGGACAGTTCCTGGGACGGCTACAGCGCCCCCGCCCATGCGGTGATGGCAGGCTACGCGGTGCTCGCCGCCGAGATCATAGCCGAGATACCCGAGCCGCCGACCCATGTGTTCCTGCAAGCAGGCGTGGGCGGGATGGCGGCGGCGGTCGCGGCCTGCCTGCGCGCGGCATGGGGCGACGCGCCGGAGATGATCGTGGTCGAGCCCGACGCCGCGCCTGCGCTGCATGACAGCATCGTCAGCGCCGCCCCTGTGGACACGGTGGGGCCTGTCTCGGAGATGGGTCGGCTCGATTGCAAGACCCCGTCGCTCATTGCCCTCAAAGGGCTGGCCCGCGATGCCGACCACTTCGTTCTGATCAGCGATGCGGAGGTCGCAGCGCAGCTCCCCACACTTGCCGGGGCCGGCTTTGCCACCTCGCCCTCGGGCGGGGCGGGCGCAGCGGCGGCGCTTGCCGGCACGGGGGCGCTTGGACCGGACGCGCGGGTGCTCTGCGTGATCTCCGAGGGCGCCGTATGAGCCCGCCGCGCGGCTTTCCGGAGGAGGAGTATCTCCGCCGGACGGTCGCGGCGCAGCTTTTGATGCAGGAGGCCGGGTTGGCGGGGCTGCTGCTCACCCAAGAGGCTGATCTGCGCTATTTTTCGGGGTTTCTGACGCGGTTCTGGGAAAGCCCGACCCGCCCGTGGTTTCTGGTCATCCCGGCCAGCGGCGCGCCGATCGCGGTGATCCCGTCGATCGGGGCGCCGCTGATGGAGACCACATGGATCACGGATATCCGCACATGGCCCGCGCCGCAGCCCGGCAATGACGGGATCAGCCTGCTCACCGAGACCCTACGCGCGCTCGGCGGCCCGGTTGGGGTCCCCTCGGCGCTCGAAAGCCACATGCGGATGCCGCGCGACACCTATGAGGCGCTGCGCGGGGCGGTTCTGCTGACCGATGACGCCGGGATCGTGGCCCGGCTGCGGGCGGTGAAATCCGAGGCGGAGATCGACAAGATCGCCGAGGCCTGCGGGATTGCCGGGCGGGCCTTCGCGCGCGTGCCGGAGATCGCCGCGCCGGGCGTGCCGCTCTCGGAGGTGTTCCGCCGCTTCCAGATGCTCTGTCTCGAAGAGGGCGCCGATTGGGTGCCGTACCTGGCCGGCGGGGCCGGGCCGGGCGGCTATGCGGACGTGATCTCGCCCGCCACCGACGCGCCCTTGCAGGCGGGCGATGTGCTCATGCTCGACACCGGTCTGGTGTGGGATGGGTTTTTCAGCGATTTCGACCGCAATTGGAGCCTCGGCGCACCGAACGGGGCGACACAAGACGCCCATGCGCGCCTGATCGAGGCCGTAGAGGCCGGACACGACGCGGCACGGCCGGGGGCGCTTGCGTGCGATGTCTATCAGGCGATGCGCGCCGTGCTCGGTGTTGAGACCGAGGCAGGACGGCTCGGGCATGGGCTGGGGATGCAACTCACCGAAGGTGTGTCGCTGACCCACGCAGACCGAACGGAACTGGTGCCCGGCATGGTGATCACGCTGGAGCCGGGCGTGCCCACGCAGGCGGGGCGGATCATGGTGCATGAAGAGGTGATCGCGATCCGCGACGGCGGCGCGCAAAGGCTCAGCCCGTTTGCCGGGTCCCAGATGGAGGTGCTCACCTGATGCGGTTTGACTACACGACCTCGGACCCGCTCGGCGCGCATGGCTGCCTTGGCCTGCTGGTGCTGCAATCGGATGAAACCATTGAATCGGACATGCGCCGGATGCTGCCGCAAAGCCCGGTCGCGCTCTATGTCAGCCGAGTGCCGAGCGGGCTTGAGGTGACGCCCGAGACGCTCGCGCAGATGGGGCCCGAACTCGAAGGTGCGGCGCGGCTCTTGCCCCGGCCGATCCGTTTCGACACCGTCGGATATGGCTGCACCTCCGGCACCTCGGTGATCGGGGCCAAGCATGTGACCGCGTCGGTGAAGGCGGGCTGCGCGGTGCGGGAGGTGACGAACCCGATGTCGGCGCTGATCGCCGCCTGCCGGGCACTCAAGATCAGCCGTTTGGCCTTCCTGACGCCCTATATCCCGAAGGTCTCGGCCACATTGCGCACGGCGCTGGCCCGGGAAGGCGTGCATTGCACGGCGCTCGGCGGGTTCGATGAGGCCGAAGAGGCCAAGGTCGCGCGGATCGACAAGGTGTCGGTGATCGCGGCGGCCACGGCGCTGGCGCAGAGCGCGGGCGGGCAGGCGGATGCGTTGTTTCTCAGTTGCACCAACCTTCGCACGCTTGATGTGATCGACACGCTTGAAGGCGCGCTCGACATGCCGGTGCTGAGTTCCAATCAGGTGCTGGGCTGGCACATGTTCAAGCTCGCGGGCATTCGCGGGCAAGTTCCCGGGCGGCTCGGTGCGCTATAGGGCTGCCCCGAGATTTGCCCCCAGAAACCACGCCGCCAGCACCGCTTCGATCCCGCCGAAGATCAGGACCTTCCGCAGGGGCGGGGCGTCGAAGACCAACGAGAGCACCCGCCCGAGCGCTGCGCCGGTGAACGCAAAGCCGATCATCGCATAGGCCAGCGGCGCGCCGAGCCAGATCGCGGCCAGACCGGCCACAACGAACAGCCCGCCCACGGAGGCGCGCATCTCCGACAGCCCCATGGTGCTCTGCGTCGGAGCCAGATCGAGCGCAGAGGCGGTGTAGCGTGGGGCGAGAAAGCCGAAAGCGCCGAAACCGGCGGTCAGCAGGGCGGCGGCGATGTTGAAAATGTCGATCATTCGACTGACTTGGCGCATGGGCTACGCTTGGCAAGAGGCGCAGCGCTAAGATTTGTCACCGCCATACCGTTCCGCCAGACGTTCGAGATCTGCCGCGGCGAGAATGATCCGGGCGGTTTGCTGGGGTGAAGCGGAGCGCGCAATCGCATAGGCCGCGTTTTCCACCGCGCTTGCTGCAATCAGCAACAACAACTCGGGGTCTTCTTCGCCGGTCCGTTCTCGCAGCGTTTTGAGGATGCTGTGGCTGATCGCCCGCACCAGCCCTTTTTTGCTGAGTTCGTTCAGGTCTCTCATGGTCACACACGTCCCAGTCATTGCTCATGCCGCCGTTTTTGCGTTGCAGCATCTAGTCGTCGACGTGTGGGAACGCCTGTCACGCAGTTGCGCGACAGATCACATCAGCAGGGCAACTCATCCGAGGCTGAGGCCCGATCCGAGGCCGCGCAGCACCGCAGTGGTCCGGTCATGCACGCCCAGCTTGTCGAACAGGCGCCGACTCATGGTGTCGACCGTGTGCCGGGAGATCCCCAGAATATCGCCAATCACCGAATTGCTCTTGCCGTGTGCCATCCATTCGAGGATTTCCGTCTCGCGCGGAGACAACTCGAACTTGCGCACGGCCGCCTCTGCGGTCAGTTCGCAATAGCGCACATGCACGATCTGGGCGGCGCATTGCAGGCGAAACACCTTCGCGGCAGAAGGTCGCGGGCCGTCCAAATCGAAGCCAAAGCCCACATAGCCGTTGCGCAGATTCGGTCCGTGAACCTGAAAGGCGATGCCGTGGCCGATCCCGGCCTCTTCAAGGTCGTGTAAAAAGCCGGATTGTTCTGGTGTGGGGCGCAGGAATTTCCAGATGTCCTCCCAGAATTGCGGTCTGGTGCTCGCGCGTGCCAGCAGCGGGATTGGATCGAACCGGCGCAGGTTATAATCATCATACCAACCGGCAAACGTGTCTGGAACGGCATGCGCCAGAACCGCGAAGTCAATCTCTTGCTTGTGGGGCGGCGCATGAAACAGGTGATAGCTGATATGGATCACACCCTCGTGGCGCAAATACTGCGAGGATTGCGCCCACAATGCGTCGGTGGTCTGACTTTGGCGCGCAAAATCTGTAAGGTCGTCAAGATCCATCTGGACCTCCTGTGCCGCGGGTGGCTCGGCTCAATCTGTACCATAAATCGCGGAAAAACGCCAATCAGGGGGGCTCAGGAGCGGGCCGGACGATGCCGGAACACGCTTTGCGCAAGGCTGCGGGTTTCCTGTTCCAGATCACTCAGGCCAGCGGACGCCTCGGCGCCGCGCCGCGCCTCCAGCGCATCGGCAATTCGGCCGTGCAGCGCGATAATGCGTGAGCGGTCGCGGGCGGTGAAGGTGATCATGTTCATCAAGGGCTGCATCGCTTCAACGGCCCCTGCGAGCTGGTAGGACAGCACGGGGTTTTGCGCGGCATCCACAAGCGCGCGGTGAAAGGCCACGTCGGAGGCGCAGAACGCCTCGTCGGTAAGGCCCGGCTGGGACTGGAGGTGGATCTCGGCGCGCATGGTCGCCAGATGATCGGCGCTGCGGCGCTCGGCAGCCAGCGGCGCGCAGGCCCGTTCCAGCGCATAGCGCGCCTCGCAGGCGGTCTCGAAACTCACCGCGTTCATCGAGAGCAGCAGCGTCGAGGTGGTGATCTGCTGCGGATAGGCATCCTCAAAGCTCAGCCGGTTGACGAAGGCCCCGCCGGTTGCGCCGCGCTGGGTCCGGATCAGCGATTGCGCGGCGAGCCGTTTCAGCGCCTCGCGCACTGTGGGGCGGGAGACGTCGAATTGCTCCGCAAGCTCGGCCTCCGAGGGCAGACGCTCATCGACGATAAGCCGCCCGTCGACAATGGCGTCGCGGATCTCCGAGGCAATCTGTGCGGAGAGGTCAGGGGTTTGAGTCACAGCATTTTTCATTTGTCGGACATTTAATTGTCTGACATATGATTTGCAACACTTGAGTCGGGGAGGAGCAAGGTGTTCGCAGAGCGCATCAGAGCGATGTCCGCGCCGCATTGGCTGGCGCTGTTCGGGCTGATCCTCGCTGCGTGGTCCGCGCTCTACCTGATGGCGGTGCCTGCCGAGACGCGCAGCGCGACGCGCCTCTTTGGCGCGGAGTTCTGGGCCGATCTGTGCACCCTGACGCCGGACGCGGCAGGCTATGCGCGCATGGTGCTGATGTGGGCGCTGATGTCGGCGGCGATGATGGCCCCCACGGCGCTCCCGGCCTTCGCCACCTATGAAGACCTTGGCCAGAGCGGAGCGGAGACGCGGTTCTCGGCACTGGTGGCGGGCTATCTGGCGGTCTGGCTGGGCTTTTCGCTGCTGGCGGCTGGAGCGCAGGTGACGCTCTATAGCGCTGGCCTGCTGGACCCGTTCGGCACCTCGGTCTCGGCGCTGCTGTCGGCCGGGCTGCTCGGCGTGGCCGGGGCCTACCAGTTTACCGCGCTCAAGGAGGCGTGCCTGAGCAAATGCCGCGCGCCGATGATGTTCTTCCTGCAGCATTTCGACGAAGGCCCGCTGCGCAACGGGCTGCGGCTCGGGGCGGTGTGCCTTGGGTGTTGCTGGGCGTTGATGTTGCTGGCCTTCGTGGGCGGCGTGATGAACCTCGCGTTCATGGGGCTCGCGACGCTGCTGATGGTTCTGGAAAAACTGCCCGAGATCGGGCGCTGGCTGACCCGCCCGCTCGGGGCGGCGCTGCTGGCCGGCGCGGCGTGGCTCGCCCTGACAGGTATCTGAAAAGAGGAGAGACAAAAATGGCAAGCGATCGCATCGAGACGGCGGCCCCCATCGACAACCGGCACCCTGCGGCCCTGAAATCGGGGCAGGGCGCGGTGGACTGGGGCATCAAGGGCGAGCTGGTCCTGAACTGCAACTGCACTGTCTTTTGCCCCTGCGTCGTGTCGCTGGGCCTGCATCCGCCCACCGAAGGCCATTGCCAGACATGGGGCGGCGTGCGGATCGACAGCGGCCATTACGGCGGCGTGGACCTGTCGGGGCTGAATGTCGGGCTGCTGATCGAGATCCCCGGCATGATGAGCCGTGGCAACTGGAAGGTCGCGCTGTTCATCGATGACCGGGCCAGCAACGAGGCCTATCACGCGCTGGTGGATATCTTCTCGGGCAAGGCCAAGGGCACGACGGGGCTCTTCAAGGTGCTGGTGGGCGAAGTGATCGGCGTCGAGCGCCAGCCGGTGTCCTATGTCAACGATGGCAAAAACCGTCACATCACCGTGGGCCGCAAGGTCGAGGGCGTGGTGTTCCCGGTCGAGGGCAAGAAGCCCGATGAGGAGATTGTGATCTCGAACACGAAATACTGGATGGGTCCCGATATCACTGTCGCCACCGCCTCCAAGGGCCGGGTGCGCGCCTTTGGCCGGGTCTGGGACTTCAATGGCCGCTCGGCAGAGATCTGCCAAATTGACTGGAAAGGCCCAAAAGCGTGATCAATGTCGGTTATGTCCGCCAGATGGCGCGGTATAATTCATGGCAAAACAAGCAGTTGATTGCCGCTCTTGACGCGATGGACGAGGCCGAGCTGCGTGCGGATAGAGGCGCGTTCTTTGGCTCCATTCTCGCCACGGCGAACCATCTGCTGTGGGCCGACCAGATGTGGATGAGCCGGTTCGATCCGTCGGTGGATGCGCCGGTGGGCGGGATTGTAGGCAGCGTTAAACTCACGCCGACAATCCGTGTCTGGATCGGGGCGCGGGGCATTCTCGACGGCAAGATCCGCTTCTGGGCGCAGGGGGTGCGCAATATCGATCTGACCGAAGACCTCACATGGTACTCGGGCGCCGTCGACCAAACCATGACCAAACCGCTCGCGCTTTGCGTGATGCATTTCTTCAATCACCAGACCCATCACCGTGGCCAGATCCACGCGATGCTGACGGCCGCAGGGCAAACCGCGCCTGTCTCTGATCTTGCCTTGATGCCTGAGGAGTAACCTTGATGGCTCTGATCTCTCCTTCCCGGCGGCTGCGCCGAACGCCGTTCTCCAAAGGTGTCGAGGCGGCGGGCTGCAAGGCCTACACGGTCTATAATCACATGCTTCTGCCGACAATGTTCGAGAGTATCGAGGCAGATTATCGCCATCTCAAGGACCATGTGCAGGTGCGGGACGTGGCGGTGGAGCGGCAGGTGGAGTTGCGCGGCCCCGATGCGCAGCGGTTGATGCAGATGCTCACCCCGCGTGATCTGCGGCCCATGCTGCCGGGGCAGTGCTACTATGTCCCGATTGTCGATGAGACGGGCGGGATGTTGAACGATCCGGTGGCGGTGAAGCTGGCCGAGGACCGCTGGTGGATTTCGATTGCCGACAGCGATTTGCTCTATTGGGTCAAGGGGATCGCGAATGGCTACCGGCTCGACGTGCTGGTGGACGAGCCCGATGTCAGCCCGCTGGCGGTTCAGGGGCCGAAAGCCGAGGAGCTTATGGCCCGCGTCTTTGGCGACCGCGTTCGCGACATAAGGTTCTTCCGCTTCGATATGTTTGAATTCGAAGGGCGTGATCTCGTCATCGCGCGTTCGGGCTACTCGAAACAAGGGGGCTTCGAGATCTATGTGGACGGCTCCGATATCGGGATGCCGCTGTGGAACGCACTCTTTGCCGCCGGGGAGGATCTGAACGTGCGCGCGGGCTGTCCCAACCTCATCGAACGGATCGAGGGCGGCTTGCTGAGCTATGGCAACGACATGACCGACGACAACACGCCGCACGAATGCGGGCTGGGGCGGTTTTGCGATACATGGACCGCCATCGGCTGTATCGGGCGCGACGCGCTCTTGCGCGTGGCCAAGGAAGGGCCGGTCCAGCAAATTCGCGCCATTGCGATTGACGGCGACATTCCGCCCTGCGACCGGTTCTGGCCCGTCTTCGCGGGGGGCAAGAAGGTGGGCCGGATCTCCTCCGCCGCGCGGAGCCCGGATTTCGGTATCAATGTCGCGATCGGGATGGTGAAGATGACCCACTGGGACCCCGGCACCCGGATCGAGGTTGAAACCCCGGACGGGATGCGCGATGCCACCGTGCAAGACCGCTTCTGGCTCTGAGCGCCATCAATTCACACGAACCAAAGGAAATATCCCATGGGATTCAATGCACTCCTCGTCACCAAACCCGACCCGGACGCCAAGGACGTTGTCGCCGAGGTCACGGAAATCACCGAGGACCAACTGCCCGAGGGCGACGTGACCGTGGCCGTCGAGTACTCCACAGTGAACTACAAGGACGGGCTCTGCCTCAGCTCCGGCGGCGGCGGGCTCGTGCGCAAATACCCCCATGTGGGCGGGATCGACTTTGCCGGGACGGTGGAAAGCTCCAGCGACGACCGCTACAAGCCCGGCGACAAGGTCGTGCTCACCGGATGGCGCGTGGGCGAGGTGCATTGGGGCGGCTATGCGCAAAAGGCCCGGGTTAAGGCTGATTGGCTGGTGCCGCTGCCCGAGGGCATCACTACCCAGCAAGCGATGGCTGTCGGGACCGCCGGGTTCACCTCGATGCTCGCCGTGATGGCGCTGGAAAGCCATGGGATCAAGGACGGCCCGGTGCTGGTCACAGGCGCGGCAGGCGGTGTTGGCTCGGTGGCCGTGGCGATCCTCGCCGCGCTTGGCCATGAGGTCGCAGCCGTGACCGGACGGCCCGAGACCGCCGACTACCTCAAAAGCCTTGGCGCAACGCAGATCGTGGCCCGCGAGGAGCTGAGCGAAACCGTGAAGCGCCCGCTTGAGGCCGAGACATGGGGCGGCTGCGTCGATGCGGTGGGCGGGTCCATGCTCGCGCGCGTGCTCGGGCAGATGAGCTACGGCGCGTCGGTCTCCGCTGTGGGGCTTGCGGGCGGGGCCGGGCTGCCCGCGACCGTCATTCCCTTCTTGCTGCGCGGCGTGAACCTTCTGGGAATCGATTCCGTTATGCAGCCCTATGACAACCGCCTCGTGGCATGGCAGCGCATCGCGCAAGACCTGCCGATGGACAAGCTCGAAGCGATGGTGCAGCCCGCAACGCTCGCCGATCTGCCGCAGCTTGGGGCGGATATCCTCAAGGGTCAGGTGAAGGGCCGCGTTGTGGTGGATGTCAACGCTTGATCGCTGGCCGGGTGGGGGCTCTGCCCCCGTCGCCTTTGGCGCCTCCCCCGGAATACTTTTGTCAAAAGGAAAACAGGATGGGGCGCGTGGGGTTCAGCCGCGCGCCTTTTGTTTTGGCGATTGTCTGGGGCTGGAATTGCGGTACATCTAAGCGCACGCAAGAAGGAGCCGCCGATGCCTGCCTATGATCCCGAGAACATCTTTGCCAAGATCCTGCGCGGGGACATTCCGCATATCCCGGTTTATGAAGATGACGACACGCTCTGTTTCATGGACATCTTCCCGCGTGCGGACGGTCATTGTCTTGTGATTCCCAAAACGCCCTGCCGCAACGTTCTCGACGCCTCACCCGAGCAACTCGCGCAGTGCATGGTCGCGGTGAACAAGGTGGCGAATGCCGCGATGACCGCTCTGGAGGCGGACGGGATCACCTTGCAGCAGTTCAACGAGGGACCGGGCGGGCAGGAGGTGTTCCATCTGCATTTCCACATCTTGCCGCGTCATGAAGGTGTGTCCTTGCGCCCGCCGGGGCAGGCGGGCGATATGGAACAGATCAAGGCGATCGCAGCCAGGATCGCTGCGGCGCTCTGAGCAACTCAGGTCTATTGCGTTCAACTCTTCGGGGCCGCCCGTGCGAGGCGGGCGCGCCTGTTCGCCTAGGCCGTCGTCATCAGGGAATGGCGTCTTTGCGACATGAAATGACGCAATCGTTTGCATTCCGGTTCGGTTCTCGTCTAGCCTACGTGAGGGGCGTGTTGATTTCGTGGAGCGCGCGCCGACAATCAGGGCGAAGGGGCCATACCCGAAGCCATGGCCCCCACAATCAATCAAGATCGTCCGTGAATAAGCAGGAGGGACACACGTGTTCGCACATATCATGGTGCCGGTAGACTTGGCACATGAGGACAAGCTGGGCCGGACGCTGAAATGCGCAGCCGATCTGGCGCGCCGGTGGGAGGCCAAGGTCACCTATATCGGGGTCACGAGTTCCGCGCCCAGTTCGCTCGGACATACCCCCGAGGAATACAAGGAGCGGCTAGCCCGTTTCGCGGCGGCGCAAGGCGAGCTTGAAGGGGTCGATGCCAGCAGCCACACGATCGTCAGTCACGATCCGGCGGTCGATCTGAACAAGACGCTGATGAAGGCTCTGGACGAGGTCGGGGGCGACTTGGTGGTTATGGAAAGCCATCTGCCCAGCATCGCCGACTACATCTGGGCCTCGCATGGCGGCTATATCGCCGAGCACGCCAAGATCACCGTCATGCTGGTGCGCGGGGCGTGAGCGCTTGGCGCGCATGGCCCGGTAGAGAAAAAACATGAAACAGGAATGAGGTGACCGCATGGTCGACACATCACAGACCGATGACACGGGCATCCCCGCACCGGAGGGGGCCTCGGAGATCATCGAGACCGATTACGAGATCGGTCAGGACAATATCGAAACCAGTATCGGGCCGATCCGGCTCGACATTCACAACCCGGTCTTCGTCTTCACGGCGGTGATCATCGTTCTTTTCGTCGCGCTCGCATTGATCGCGCCGGAATGGTCGCGCGACACGTTCCTCGCGATGCGCAACTACATCAAGAGCCAGTTCGACTGGTTCTTCCTGATGTCGGCAAACCTCTTTGTCGTCTTCGCGCTTCTGCTCATCGTCACGCCTTGGGGCTCAGTCCGGCTGGGCGGCTCGGAAGCCACGCCGGATTACAGTTATCCCGCGTGGTTCGCGATGCTCTTTGCTGCCGGGATGGGCATCGGCCTGATGTTCTTCGGCGTTCTGGAGCCGGTTTATTACTTCGGCACGCCGTGGGGCGATCAGCCACTTGGCGGTGAGCTTGGCATTGTCGATGGGGTCGTGGCTGATCCGGCGGCGGTCGAGGCCGCGCGTCAGATGGCGATGGCAGCGACGATCTTCCACTGGGGTCTGCACCCTTGGGCGATCTATGCGATCGTGGCTTTGGCGCTGGCGCTGTTCAGCTACAACAAGGGCCTGCCGCTCACCCTGCGCTCTGCGTTCTACCCGCTTCTGGGCGAGCGCGTCTGGGGCTTCTGGGGCAATGCGATCGACACGATCGCGGCCTTCGCGACGCTCTTTGGGCTTGCCACCTCGCTGGGCTTTGGTGCGACGCAGGTTGCGTCGGGTCTCACGGAGGTCTTCGGCTCCGGTGATGCCGAGGCTGGAACGCGCAACTTTGCTGGCTTCTTGTGGGGCAATGCGGACACATCGGGCGACAGCTCAATGCTGCTCGTGCTGATCATCGCCTTCATCACCGTGATCGCTCTGGTATCGGTCGTGCGCGGTCTCGATGGCGGCGTGAAAGTGCTCTCGGAGATCAACATGGGGCTGGCGGGCTTGCTGCTGGTCTTCGTGTTCCTCGTTGGGCCGACCCTCGCGATCCTTGGGGATTTCTTTGGCGGGCTGATGGCCTATGCGCAGCAGATCGTGCCGCTCTCGAACCCGGTGGGGCGTGAGGACACGGGCTTCCTGCATGGCTGGACGACGTTCTACTGGGCGTGGTGGATTTCCTGGTCGCCCTTTGTTGGCATGTTCATCGCGCGGGTCAGCCGGGGCCGCACGGTGCGTGAATTCGTGATCTGCGTGCTGCTGATCCCGTCGCTGGTTTGCGTCTTCTGGATGGCAACCTTTGGCGGCACGGCGATCAGCCAGGTGATCAGCGGAGCGACCGAGAGCGGCGTGTTCCAGAACGTGATCGGGTCCTACAAGCCGGAGATCTCGCTCTTCGCAATGCTCGGCGAGTTGCCGCTGGCCTCCATCACCTCGACGCTCGCGGTGGTGCTGGTGATCATCTTCTTCGTGACCTCCTCTGACAGTGGCAGCCTCGTGATCGATACGATCACGGCGGGTGGCAAGGTCGATGCGCCGGTCTCGCAGCGGATTTTCTGGTGCATCTTCGAGGGCACCGTGGCGGCCGTGCTGCTTCTGGGCGCGGCGGGCACCGCTGGTCTCGACAGCTTGCAGGCCATGGTGATCTCCACGGGGCTGTTCTTCACCGCTGTTCTGCTGGTGATGTGCTTTGCGATCTTCCGCGGGCTCATGACCGAGCGGCAAAAGATGAAGTAACCACTCTGTCTTAAAGATAGGCGCGTGCCGGGCTTGACCTTTCCCGGCGCGCGCCGCTTGATGCGCGTCATGACACATCTCGATCTCGACTTCGTGCGCGCGCACTTCCCCGCCTTCTCCGAACCCTCCCTGCAAGGCCAAGCCTTTTTCGGCAATGCCGGAGGCTCCTATGCCTGCCAGCCTGTCATCGACCGGCTGCATCGCTTCTATACGCAGCGCAAGGTTCAGCCCTATGCCGATTATGAGGCCTCGCGGCTCGGCGGCGAGGAGATGGACGAGGCCCGCATGCGGCTCTCGGCAATTCTTGGGGTGGCGGAGGATGAACTCAGCTTCGGGCCCTCCACGACACAGAACACCTATGTGCTCAGCATGGCGTTCGGGCAGATGATGCAGCCCGGAGAGGCGATCATCGTGACCAATCAGGACCACGAAGCCAATTCCGGGCCGTGGCGGCGGCTTGCGGAGCGGGGCATTGAGGTGCGCGAATGGCAGATTGACCCCGAGACCGGGCACCTGGGTCTCGAAGGCTTGCGGGCGCTGCTGGACGACGATGTGCGGCTGGTGTGTTTCCCGCATTGCTCCAACGTCGTGGGCGAGATCAATGATGTGGCCGCGATCACGCAGGTCGCCCATGAGGCCGGGGCGGTGGTCTGTGTGGATGGGGTCAGCTATGCGCCGCACGGGCTGCCGGATGTGGGCGCGCTTGGGTGCGACATCTACCTGTTCTCGGCCTACAAGACCTATGGCCCGCATCAGGGGATCATGTGCCTCCGGCGCGGTCTGGCGCAGGCGTTGCCCAATCAGGGGCATCATTTCAACGGGTCTGACCTCACGAAGAAATTCACGCCCGCCGGGCCGGATCACGCGCAGGTCGCGGCCTCGGCGGGGATGGCCGATTATATCGACGCGCTGTCCAGTCATCACGGCACCGATGCGCGCGGGGTGCATGACCTGATGCGGGATCATGAAACCGCCGTGATGCAGCCCCTGCTGGAGTGGGTCGCGTCCCGCAATTCGGTGCGGCTGATCGGGCCAAGCGAGGGGCGCGCGCCGACCGTGGCGCTTGATCTGGGGCGGCCCGCCGCGCCAGTGGCGGCGGCGCTGGCCGGGCATGGGATCATGGCCGAGGGCGGCGATTTTTATGCGCAGCGCCCCTTGCAGGCGATGGGGGTCGATCTTGACGCGGGCGTGCTCCGGCTGAGCTTCGTGCATTACACGTCTGCGGCGGAGGTGGCGCAGTTGATCTCGGCGCTTGACGCGGAAGTCTGACGCCCGTCCGAAGCCCCGATTTGGTTAACGCACCGAACGTTGCGCGCCACGATTTTTGCAAAAATCGTGATTATGGGGGTTAACGCCATAAAAACAAGGGATGGCAGGTGTATGGCTCGGCGTATGGCTGGGCGTATGGCAAGCGTATGGCTCGTTGTTGATTCGTTCGGTGATTTGAAAAGGTAAAGGCACCGTGCGGTGGGTCCGCGTTAACCTTTTGACGGCGCGCCGCAGAGCACAGGGTTGAACACGGATGGTCCGGGCTAGGTAGGGCGGAACTGAACAACAAGGAACGCTCTGCCGTGACAGCTCCGACGCTTTTGTGGTTTCGCCGTGATCTGCGGATTTCCGATCATCCCGCCCTGACTGCGGCCTGCAAGGCCGGGCCGGTGATCCCGGTCTTCATCCATGACGAGACCGTCGCCGGGCTTGGGGCCGCGCCGAAATGGCGGTTGGGGCTGGGGCTGGGGCATCTGGCCACGTCGCTGGAGGAGGCCGGGAGCCGGCTGATCTTTCGCAAGGGCGCGGCACTTGAGGTCTTGCAAGCGTTGATCGCGGAGACCGGGGCAGGGGCCGTCTATTGGACGCGGCTCTATGATCCGGACGCCGTGGCGCGCGATACCGAGGTCAAGAGCGCGTTGAAGGAGGCCGGGACCGAGGCGAAGAGTTTCGGCGGGCATGTGATGTTCGAGCCGTGGACCACCGAGACCAAGACCGGCGGGTTCTACAAGGTCTATACGCCGTTCTGGAAATCGGTGCGGGGGCGCGATGTGGACATGCCCTTGCCGCGCCCCGGGCAGATCCCGGCGCCGGAAAGCTGGCCAGCAAGCGATGATCTGGCCGCGTGGGACATGGGAGCTGCGATGCAGCGTGGCGCGGATGTAGTGCGCCCTTTCGTGCGGCTCGGGGAGCAGGCGGCGCAAGGTCGGCTCGGGTATTTCTGTGCCGAGGTGATCGGCGGCTATGACGCCAGCCGCGACCGGCCCGATCAGGATGGCACGTCCTGTCTGTCGGAGAACCTCGCGCTTGGGGAAATCTCCCCGCATCAATGCTGGCACGCGGGCCGCCGCGCGATGGAGGAGGGCAAACCCGGGGCCGAGACCTTCCTCAAGGAGCTGGTCTGGCGCGAGTTTGCCTATCACCTGATGCATCACACGCCGCGGATCACCACCGGCAATTGGAAAGAGGACTGGGACGCGTTTCCATGGAATACCGATGAGCGCAGATCCGAGGTGATTGCATGGAAGCGCGCGCGCACCGGTATCCGCTTTGTCGATGCCGCGCTCCGGGAGATGTATGTGACCGGGCGGATGCACAACCGGGGGCGGATGATCGTGGCGTCCTACCTCACCAAGCACCTGATGTGTCACTGGCAGATCGGCCAGACGTGGTTTGACGATTGCCTGATCGACTGGGACCCGGCCTCCAACGCGATGGGCTGGCAGTGGTCGGCAGGCTCCGGCCCCGACGCCACGCCCTATTTCCGGGTGTTCAACCCGGTCACCCAACTCGACAAGTTCGATCCCAACCGGGACTACGTGAACCGCTGGATTGCCGAGGAAAAGCGCAATCCGCACCCGGATGGGTTGAAATACTTCGAAGCGATCCCGAAACACTGGTCCATGTCGGCCTCTGACACGTATCCCTCTCCGATTGTGGCTGCTGATGCGGGACGCGAACGGGCCCTCGAGGCCTATCAGAACCGGAGCTTCTGAGATGCGCCGCGAAACGCTTGTCTGATCCCATATGTCACGGTACCTAGACATCTGTGGGGCCGGCCTCGGGGATGAATTTCCCGGTCAGGTCAAAGACGTGACAACAACAAGAAGCGCGCGTCCCGGGCGGGACGCAGACAAAAAGAGGGGATGACGGGTGGCGTCTTTCACACAAAAAGCAGCTGCAAAGCTGATAGACCAAGCCTCGAAATACGTCGCGGGCGAGCTCAGGGTCGTGCTGCCGGACGGGCAGCGCTACACGCTGGCCAACGGAACGCCAGGCCGGGTGAGTGAGATAGACATTCACGATATGGAGGTGTTCGACCGGCTGATGTCCGAGGGCTGGGCGTCCATGGGCGACACCTATGTGGAGGGCAAATGGTCCTCGCCGGACCTGCAGGGTTTCATGGATCACATCTACGACATGGACCCGGCGCTCTGGGACGAGTTGTTCACTGGCAATTGGGTGACGGCGCTGGTGAGCAAGATCCGCTTCTGGCTGCAACGCAACCACCGCACGCAGGCCCGCAAGAACATTTCCTATCACTATGATCTTGGAAACGCGTTCTACGGGCTCTGGCTCGACGACACGATGACCTATTCCTCGGCGATCTTCGAGACCGGGCAAGAGAGTACCGAGAAGGCGCAGGTCGCGAAATACAAGAGCATGGTGGATCAGATGGGCGTGGAGCCCGGCGATCACGTGCTGGAGATCGGCTGCGGCTGGGGCGGCTTTGCCGAATATGCCGCCCGCGAGCACGGGCTAAAGGTCACCGGCCTCACGATCAGCGAGGAGCAGTTCAAGTACGCCCAAGAGCGCATTGAAAAGGCTGGCCTTTCGGACATGGTCACGTTCAAGCTCCAAGACTATCGCGATGAGACCGGGAGCTATGACGGGATCGCGTCGATCGAGATGTTCGAGGCGGTGGGCGAGCAATACTGGCCGGTCTATTTCAACACGGTGCGCGAGCGGCTGAAGCCGGGCAAATCGGCGACCTTGCAGATCATCACCGTGGAGGACAGCCGCTGGGACATGTATCGCAAGAGCGTTGATTTCATTCAGAAATACATTTTCCCCGGCGGGATGCTGCCAAGCCCGTCGGTGCTGCGCGCGCAGGTCGAGCGCGCGGGGCTCGCGGTCGAGCGCTCCATCGAGTTCGGCGAGAGCTATTCGATCACGCTGCGCCGCTGGCATGACACGTTCAACGAAAAGTGGGATCAGGTCGGCGAGCTTGGGTTTGATGCACGTTTTCGACGCATGTGGAATTTTTATCTCACCTCCTGCGCCTCGGCTTTTTCGAGCAGCAATTGTGATGTAACCCAGATCACGATCAGACGGCCTGCGTAAGATGTCAGCGACGGGCCGCGCGCGCGAGAGGAACCGAGCCCATGATGCCAGACGCCGCCCGCCTGACCGCCGCGATCACCCTTGCCTGCGTGGCCTTCCTGCTCTCCGGGGTCGTGATGCCCGCCTTCGAGGAATACCGCGACGCGGAGGTCAATTTCGGCTGGTTCGTGTATATCAATGTCGGGCTCGGGCTGCTGGTCGGCTGGATTTCCATGGGCAGCCGGGCCGGGCGGGGTGTGTCGGCGGCGATCACCAACGGGATCACCGGTGTCTTCCTGCTCACGCTCTGGGCGCTGTTTCTGCAGGCCTGCAACGAGATGACCCGGCTCGCGATGAAAAACAATTATGACGGACCGTTTGAAGCCATTGCGGCGGTGTTCCAGATCGGGTCCGAATGGGGGCTTGTGTTGCTCAACGGGCCGATCCTTCTGATGATGGCGATCGGGGCCTTCGTGAGCGGAATCCTGACCGAATATGCGTGGCGCACGTGGCGCTGAACGACGAAATGCTCTTTCTTTACGGCACCTTGCGGCACCTCCCGCTTCTGGAGATGGTTCTGGGACGGCAGGTCGCGCCGCAGGAATTGCGCGCGGCGCGCCTTCCCGGGGCGGCCGTGACATGGGTCGACGGGCAGCCCTATCCGATGATCCGGCTCGGTGGCGGGCCCGGCGCGGAGGGGATCGTGATGGCCGGGGCCTCGGAGGCCGACAGGGCGCGGCTCGACTTCTATGAGGGCGGGTTTGGCTATGCGCTCGTGCCGGTGACGCTGGAGGATGGCGGGGCGGCGCGGGTCTATCTGCCGGGCCCGGAGGTGGGGCCGCCGGGTGCGGCGTTTGACCTTGGCGCATGGGCGGCGCGCTGGGGGGCGCTGAGCGTTGAGGCGGCGCGCGAGGTGATGGGCTATTTCGGGCAGGTGGCGCCCGAAGAGGTGGCCCGGCGCTTCAGGGGGATCCGCCTGCGGGCGGCGGCGCGGCTGCGGGCGCAAACGGTGCGGCACGGCGCGGGCTCTTTGCAGGGGCGCGTGGAAGTTGACCAAAAAACAACGCCTTACAGCGACTTCTTCAAAATGGACGACTACCAATTACGGGCCGAGACCTTTGCCGGGGAGATGAGCCCGCCGATGCAGCGGGCGGTGTTCGTGGGCATGGATGCGGCGCTGGTGCTGCCTTATGATCCGGTGCGCGACCGGGTGCTGGTGGTCGAACAATTCCGCATGGGCCCGTTCGGACGCGGCGATCCGCAGCCTTGGCAATGGGAGCCGATCGCGGGGCATGTGGACCCCGGCGAGACGCCCGAAGAGGCGGCGCATCGCGAGGCGATGGAAGAGGCCGGGCTGACGCTGACACGGCTCGAAACCGTGGCGGAAGGCTATCCCGCGCCGGGTGCTGTATCGGAATTTTACTATCTTTACATTGGCTTGGCCGATCTTCCGGACGATGTGACTGGGGTAGGGGGCATGGCCGAAGAGGGCGAGAATATTCGCTCGCATCTGCTCGGCTTCGACGCGCTGATGGAGATGCTGGAGGATCGCCGGTCGGCGAATATCCCGCTGGCGCTGGCGGGCTATTGGCTGGCGCGGCACCGCGCGCGGTTGCGGGGCAAAGGTTAACGCAGCGCGCGCGCGCAACAGTGAAACCCACTCCACTCCCCGAAATCCGGGTTACCGCCATAAAAACAAGGTGTGGCAGGCGTATGGCTGCGCGTATGGCTGCGCGTATGGCACCTGTATGGCTCGTTTTTGATTCGTTCGCGGGTTAATGCAGCGTGCGGTGCTCAGGTCTTAGAGCGTTTGTCCTTCGACCTGAATCGATTGGGGATTCCCATCCGGGCCAAGGTCTGATTCATTGCTCGCGAGG
>CBFHJA010000065.1:0-19937 GCA_965656085.1 uncultured Aliishimia sp.
AATATCCTCGCGGCGCTCGGCAGCCGCACTTTGCAGGCGGTTGAGGGCATCGTACACCTTGCGCTCCCAGCCGCCTGCCGGGCGCTCAGACCATCGCGACGGGGCCGCCGGAGGCTCGGGCAGCTTCTCCCATTCCTTGCGGGGCCTGTCAGCGTTGCGCAGACGCACCGCTTCGCGCTCAGCCTCAACCCGCTCTTTCTCCGCGCGGTACGCTGCCGCCTCACCCCGCTCGTCTTGAACTCCGTGGCGTCCAGGGCCGCTGAGACGCGCGCTGAGATGTCACCGGGCGCCGAGGCATCCACCTGCAAATCACGAAGCGCGCCGCCAAGGGTTTCGATCAGGTTGCGCTTTTCGGCCTTCTCGACAATGAGGCTGGCGTATTTGCCAGCGACGGCGCCGATCGACTGCCAGCCGTCCTCCCGCTTCTTCGCGATGCTCACCATCTTGTCGCCCTGCTGCTTCTCGACATCAGCCCCATCAACAATGACGATTTTGACGTTGCGCTCGAACACGACGCGCGCCCCGTTGATGCGGAGCACCTGGCCCGCCTTTAGGCTTGGGGTTCGCCTCTGGAGCGACCCGAACGATGCGGTGTACTCTTGCAGCCGTGAAGCGCTTCCTGCCCGGCAAATTGTCCTACCACATGTGCAACATGCCCCAGCCAAGCGAACCGTTTTCTCGTTGAGATCGGCAATGTGGACTGTGCCTAAGATTGGCAGCCGGGGTGCTCGACACGAGAGGCAGTACATTTCATCCGGGCCGCATTTTTGTTTCCTGCCACATACGCGGGCGTCCAAGTACCTGCGAAGTTCTGCACCATGAATGAGGGTTGGGCTCTGGCCATCAATCGAACCCAACCCGTTCTTGAGCCATCGGCGAACAGTGTGAACGTGCACGTCGAGAAGGGCTGCGACTTCGGGCACAGAGTAGGTGCGTTTGGTACGGATGCGCCTGCGGTCCGGGTTCTTGGTTCCCGACATTCTTGCGGCCCTAGTCGCTCACCCGGCTTTCCCGACCGCCGGTTCCAGCAAGACGAGGCGCGGCTGCGATCCAAGATTGCAGATCATCAAGGAAGTAGAATGCGCGCCCGCCGAGAAGCACGTACTGCGGTCCTTGGCCCTTCATCGCCCAGTCGGCGAGCGTCTTTGGCGAGCAACCAAGGTAACGGGCCGCATTCTTGCGATCCATCCGTCCATCGGGGTGAATGAAGACGCGCTGCGTATCAGTGTCGATTTTCATGGTTTGTTTCCTTGCTCAACAGGGTTTGCCAGTAGATACGCGACAAGAAGAGCAAGACATGTGTTGAAACTCAATACGCAACGTGCAAAATGGATCAACAACGAACGTTTCGACACGAGGACATCATGGGAATCAAGGCACCTAAAGGCGCAGGCTCTAAGCTAGGCAGGACGGAAACGGTCTCGATTCGGCTTGACCCTCGCCTGAATTATCTATGCGAACTTGCAGCTCGGTCTCAGCGTCGAACGAAGTCTTCCTTCATCGAAGCAACCCTAGCGGAGCATATTCAAACTCAAGTCATAAATAAGTGGCGAAACGCAGACTCATTCGAACCAAATACATTTGGTGAGCGCGCAGACGTTCTGTGGCACGTCCGGGAAAGCCAACGGCTAGTATCGCTTGGGATCATTGCACCCGAACTCCTGACCTTCGAGGAACAGCACATCTGGGCACTAATCGAAGAAAATGGACACTTCTGGCGCGGTCACTGGCACGGAAGCGATTGGAAATATGATGTCAATTTGGACAGCATCGTCCGCGAGAGAGTTGATGAATGCTGGGACGACCTTGTAGCTGTTGCCGTAGGCGACAAGACGTCCGACGTCCTTCCCGGCGTTGGTTCACCACCCAGTCGAAACCTCGATGATGACATTCCGTTCTAAGGGAGGGTGACATGGCTGTTCGGTACTCAAGGCTTACCCGCCCCGCAATTCGCTCATTAAAGACAGGCGGTTCCATTACGGAGCATGGCATCACTTTTCGCCGTGATCTCAATGGCGACGGGGTCTATTCCGTAAACATCATGGTGGATCGTCGCCGTATTCATCGCGTGATCGGTCGAGAATCTGAAGGTGTGACCCGGCAACAAGCTGAGGACTTCATCGCGCAAGCCAGAACAGACGCGAGGCGTCAGCGGTTGGAGTTACCCGAGGGCCGCAAAACGCCACTGGGTTTCGAAGAGGCTGCAATTCGGTATGTTCAGAGGCTGCGGGACGGTGACGGAAAGAACATAGACATCAAGGAGCGCCAGCTAGAACAGCACCTCGTCCCGTTCTTTGCGACAAAGCCGTTGAGCGCCATCGAATCCTTTGACATTGAACGCTACAAAAAAGCTAGGCGGTCGGTCGGTGCAGCCAAAGCGACGGTGAACCGTGAATTGGCAACCCTGTCACACCTCATAAACCAAGCAATTGAGTGGAAGTGGATCAAGAGCAAGTCCTTCAAGATCGTGCGTTTCAAAGAAGACAATCAGCGGATCGTATATCTCTCGGATGACCAATGCGTTGCGTTGCTGGAGGCGGCTGCGTCGGATCACAACGAAAACGTCCATGCGTTTGTGATGGTTGGATTGCACACAGGGATGCGTCATGCGGAAATTCTCTCGATCCGTCGGGAAGATGTAGACGTTGGCAAGCGAGTGATTTGGGTTCCCCAAGCGAAGGCAGGGTCTCGTGAGCAACCAATCACTCGCGAATTGGCAGAGTATTTGGAAAGACGCATGGATATGTTGCCACCGGGTTGCGAATGGATGTTCCCCTCTCCGGGAAGTGCTACTGGCCATGTCCACACGATACGTAAGGCGTTTCGGCGCTCCGCTGAACGCGCTGGGCTTGATCCCGACCAAATCACCCCTCACACGCTTCGCCACACAGCGGTGACGCATCTGGTTCAGGCGGGCGTCGACCTACCCACAGTACAGCGAATTTCCGGCCACAAGACGCTGTCTATGGTTGCGCGCTATGCGCACCAAAGTGGGTCGCACATCGAAGCGGCAATGGATCGGCTGGAAGGGCGGGTCAGCGGCGCGCAGGAAGACAATATCCGCCAGTTGAAACCCAAAAGTTCGGCCTGATTACACACGAATTACACATGTAGTTAAGCGCACCAAACGACTAACCGTCTAAGTTATTGAATTTAATGGTGCCCGGGGGCGGAATCGAACCACCGACACGAGGATTTTCAATCCACTGCTCTACCCCTGAGCTACCCGGGCACGGGTGATCGCGCTGCGATCTGGGTGGCGGACTTCTAGGCCGGTGGCGCGGGGGTGTCCAGCCCCTTTTGACGCATTTTGCGTCAGTTCGGACGTTCGGGCGGGTCCGAGCCGAACGCCTCGTCGTCGTCCACCGGATCTTCGGATGGGATCGTATATTGACCCGTCATCCAGCGCCCCAGATCCAAGTCCGCGCAGCGGCGTGAACAAAACGGACGATACGCGCGCTCTGTCGGCTTTTTGCAAATTGGACAGCTCATGTCAGGATCTCCGCCAGCGCGGGCCGCGCGCGCTTGCGACTCATTTCGAACAGCCCCATCTGCGTCCAGCCCACGAGCGCCGTCTCCACATCATCGGCCCGAAACGCACTGCGTAGCACACCTTCCAGAGCGCGGCGGTCCTTCTTGGGCATCGGTGCGAAATCTACCACAATCTGCCCGCCCAGCCCCTTCAGGCGCAAGGCGCGCGGCAGCATCCGCGCCGCCGCGAGGTTGGTTTTCAGCCCGGCCGCCGGGCTTGTATCTGCGCCGGTGTTCACATCGACGGCAACAAGCGCACGGGTCGCCTCGACGCTCATCGACGCGCCGGCCGGCAAACGGCTTACCGTGGACCCGGCCACCTCCACCGCGTCGCCCAACGGTGCCTCGCGTGCAGGTGCAGCGCCCCACTCCCGCCACGCCACGGCCTGCGGGCCATCCCCTTCGGTCAGAGTTTCGAGCCCAGTGCCCTCATCGGACAGAACCGCGCTGGCCAGTGACACCATTGCGTCTACGTCCTCGGCGATGGCATCGGGGTCCGCCGATGCACAAGAGGAGCGCAGAATGAGACCAAAGCCGCTGGCCTCGAAGGTCTCGGTCTCGGCGGCGGCCCGGATGACACCGCGAATCTCCTCCTCCTTGATCGCGCGCGAGATGTTCAGGCCCGGCGCGTCGGGCGTGACGATCGCGTAGCGGCTCTTGAAGAGCAGCTTGCCCGTGACCGGGATCGCCTTGCCCGGCTCGGCATAGCCCGAGACCTGCACCAGATGCATCTCGCCCGGCGCGAGCCCTTTGGCGCCGCGCAGAAGGGCACTGCCATCGGGCGTCTCGAAGAACATGCCCCCCTGCCCCTTCACCGGGCGGGTGGCCTTCGCGCGGTAGATGGTGCCGGGGCGCGGCGCGTCGCTGTCGATCAGCAGGTCCTCGAGCGTGCCGTCCACATAAAGCGCGGCGGCCTCCCGCCCCTGCACCTCGCCGAGCAGTATCTCGCGCCCCTTCATGCCCAGACCTCGATGCCGGCGGCTCTGAGCAGTCCAGCGGTCTCGCAGAGGGGCAGGCCGACAATGCCGGTGAACGAGCCGGACATCCACGGAATGAGGGCGCCGGCGGCACCCTGAATGCCGTATCCACCGGCCTTTCCCTGCCACTCCCCGGTCGCCAGATAGCCCTCGCGTTCCGCCCGGCTGAGCGCTTTCATACGGACGGTGCTGACCACATCGCGGGCCCAGACCTGATCGCCGCGGCGCACGCAGACGGCGGTGATCACGCGGTGTCGGCGTCCTGAGAGCAGATCAAGGAAGGCGCGGGCCTCGGCCTCATCGGCGGGCTTGCCGAGAATGCGGCGCCCGAGTGCCACCGTGGTGTCGGCGCAGAGCACGACGTCCTGCGGCCCGGCCTCGATGGCAGCGGCCTTGGCCCGGGAAATCCGGCTGCAATAGGGACGCGGCGCCTCGCCGTTCAGCGGGTCTTCGTCGATATCCGGCGGGCGCACGGCATCGGGCGTCAGACCGAGCTGCGCCAGAAGCTCCAGCCGGCGGGGGCTGCCGGAGCCGAGGATCAGTTTGGGGGTATCCACCATACAAGCGCCTGGGATTGCTACTGAGCGCCGTTCGCGTCTTGTGCGGCAAGACGCAGTCCCGCACTGCCGCGCGCCTGTGGCGCATGCCGGTTATTTGAAGCGATAGTTGATCCGCCCCTTGGTGAGGTCGTAGGGCGTCATTTCCACCTGAACCTTGTCGCCCGCGAGCACGCGGATCCGGTTCTTGCGCATCTTTCCTGCCGTATGTGCGATGATCTCATGGCCGTTTTCCAGCTCGACCCGAAATGTCGCGTTCGGCAGGAGTTCCTTCACGACGCCGGGAAATTCGAGCAGTTCTTCCTTGGCCATGGTCTCTCCTTCATTGCATGTCGGCCCGATGTGACCGACGCGGGTTAAATGCGCCTGAATCCACGCTTTATCAAGGCCTAACTTGGATTTATCGCGCCTTGTTGCCCTTTGAACGCCTGCAGGGCGGGACCTGCGCACCCGGCAGGCCATTTCCACAAACCTACAGATACACCCCGAATTACTTGCAATACTTGGCAGTTTACGCCTTCTATCTTTCAAAACTCCAAATCGAAAGACCCACCATGCTTCCCAAGGGCATCACGTTGCGCGGCCTTGAAGTCTTCGAGGCGCTTGCCGCGAGCGGCTCGGTCGCGCAGTCGGCACGCCAGACGGGCCTGTCGCAACCGGCGGTCAGTCAGCAAATCAAATCGCTCGAAGCCGCCCTCGGCACGGCGCTTGTGGACCACACGCGCCGCCCCATGCGGCTCACCCGCGCCGGCGAGAGCTTTCTGCGCCGCGCGGAAGCGGCCCTGTCCGAATTGCGTCAGGGGCAGTCCGATCTCACGGTGATGGACCTCAGTGCGATCAGCGCCCTGTCTTTGGGCATGATCGACGATTTCGACAATGACGTGACCCCGCGGCTGGTGAACATCCTCGCCGAGAGCCTCACGCAATGCCGCTTCAAGCTGGTCACAGCCTCCAGCCATGACATCCTGTCGGCCCTGCGAGAGGGCCGTCTGGACATGGGCGTTGCGGCGACCGCCGGCGCGGCCCTGCCGGGCATCCGGGAATATCCGCTGATCGAAGACCCCTTTCTTCTGGCGGTTCCACGGGCACAGGTGGCGGCGGCGCCGCACAGCTTTGACGCTCTGAGCGCCTTGCCCTTTTTGCGCTACGAGACCACGCAACTGATCGGACAGCAGATCGACGCCTATCTGCGCGGGCTGGGGCTGCAGTTTCCGGACCGCTTCGAAGTGGGCTCGCATCTGGCCCTGATGGCGATGGTGGCGCGCGGCCTTGGCTGGGCGATCACCACCCCGCTGGGCTACATGCGCGCCGCCCGGTTCCACGATCAGGTCGCCCCCTATCCCCTGCCCGGTCCGGGCCTCGCGCGCCGCGTGTCGCTCTTTGCCGGAGCCGCATGGTCGGAAGATGTGCCCCGCGATCTGGCCAAGACGGTGCAGGCGCTCGCGCAGGAACAAATGATCGCCCCGGCCCTGAAGGCCGAGCCTTGGCTGGCCGAGAGCTTCCGCCTCGCCGCGCCGACCGGCGACGGGACGGGGATGTCAGATCTGGGCTGACAGCCCGGCAACGGCCCGTTCTATGAGGTCCAGCGCCCCATCGAAATCCCGCGTGTAATAGGGGTCTGGCACGGCCTCCTCGTCGCCCCCCGCATAGGGTGCGAGCAGGCGCAGGGGCGTGTCGCTGCCGTCCGGGCGGAGCGTTTCCAGATCCGCGCGGTTCTGGGGGTCCATCGCGATGAGCAGATCGAACCGGGCGAAATCGGCGGGCACGACTTGGCGCGCGCGCAGCCCCGACATATCGATCCCCCGGGCCTGCGCGGCGTCCTGCATCGGCCCGTAGGGTGGCTTGCCCACATGCCAGCCGGCGGTGCCCGCACTGTCACAGACGATCTCCGGGCGGCTGAGGCGCAGCACCGCCTCCGCCGTGGGGGACCGGCAGATATTGCCGAGGCAAACGAACAGGATGCGGGTCATGGGACGCCCTCTTTGACATGGCCTGCCGGGCTTGTAGGCTGGCCGAAACCGGGCTGCAAGAAAGGGCGGGCAGATGCGCAATATCGTGATCCTCACCGGGGCGGGCATTTCCGCCGAAAGCGGGCTCGGCACGTTCCGCGACGAAGGCGGGCTGTGGTCGCAGCACCGCATTGAGGACGTGGCAACGCCCGAGGGCTATGCCCGCGACCCCGCGCTGGTGACCGCGTTCTACAACGCCCGCCGCGCGCAGGCGGCCACCGCGACGCAGAACGCGGCCCATGACGCGCTGGCACGTCTGGAAGCCGAGCATGACGGCGAGGTGCTGATCGTCACCCAGAATGTGGATGATCTGCACGAGAAGGCGGGCAGCCGGAACCTGCTGCACATGCATGGCGCGCTGGCCTCGGCGCTCTGCGCGGCGTGCGAGCACCGCTGGCCTGTGGCGCGCGACATGGAGGTGGGCGAGGCCTGCCCACGCTGCACCGCACCCGCAGCCCGGCCAGACGTGGTCTGGTTCGGCGAAATGCCCTACCATATGGACACAATAGAGCTCGCCCTCAGCCAAGCCGATCTGTTTGTCTCCATCGGCACATCTGGCAATGTCTACCCGGCTGCGGGCTTCGTGCAGATGGCGATGGCCTATGGGGCGGAGACGCTGGAGCTCAATCTCGAACCGTCGGAGACGGCAACGCTCTTTCAACGCACCCGCCTCGGCCCGGCCACCCAGATCGTTCCGGATTGGGTGGCGGAGGTGCTTGGCGCGTGAAAAGGGGGGCGCTGCCCCCGCCGAACAGGGGACAGCGCCGGGATAGTCGGTTAAAGCACTTTGCATTTGAACCCTATCGCAACCCGCTGCCTCTCGCCTACGGCTCGAACGCGGAACGCAATTCTTTGGCTCAGATAAAACGCAAAGTGCTTTAGTTGGTGCCGTGGCCGCCCTGATGGCCCATGCTGCCGCCATGGCCCTGCATGTGCTGCGGCCTCCGGTCATTGTCCACGGGAATGTCGAGCGTCAGATCGCCGGCCTTCTCGAAGGTCAGCGTCACCGTGACCGTCTCGCCTTCGGGCAGCGCCTCGCTCAGGCCCATGAACATCACATGGTCGCCACCCCGCTTCAGCGCATGACTGCCATTGGCCGGAACCGCGATGCCGCCCTCGATTTCCCGCATCCGCATGACGCCGTTTTCGTCCTCGATGTGGGTGTGCAGCTCCACGCGTTTCGACACATCAGACGCCGCCGCGATCAAACGGTCATCCTCGCCGCTATGGTTCATGATGGTGAAGAACGCCGCCCCGCTCTTGGCTGACGAGCGGGCATAAGGGTCCATGATTTCGATTTTCATCTCCCCGGCAAAGGCGGGCAGGGCGAGGCAGCCGGCAAGGGCTGCGGTGAGAAAGGGTTTGAATGCCATGATGGCCTCCATTGAGATATCTGTCTGGTGCTGTGAGGATGGTCAGGAGACAGAGATCACGGGCGGCGCACGGGCGCTGTAGACATGGAGCGGCGCGGCGCCACCATGGGGCGCGGGGCGCACGGGCGTCAGCGTACGGGAGAGACTGTGCGGGGCGGCGAGGTCGGCGCGCGCCGTGCTCAGGGCGGAGAAAAGCGACAAACAGTCGATGCAGAGTTCGGGCGGCGTTGTAGGCTGCCCCTCCGCGTCGACATAGATGACCGCCGACCCATGGCCGTGACAAATGACGACCCGGCCCTCGGCGGGCGCATTGGCGCCTGCGACGGCCATCGCCTGCCCGGTCACGCCAAGCAAGGCGCAAAGGGCGAGGATCAGAGCTGTGCGCCACATCGTCATGAGAGGTATTTAATGCCTCGCGCGCCCGGACGGAAGTGCGACATGCACGCCACGTTCCGGCATCTGCCCCGGCACACACGAAAGCCCCGCGCTGTCCGGCACGGGGCTTGATCGGAGCCCGTCGGGGCTCAAAACGGGTGCACGCAGCGCAGCGCGCCGGTCAGATGGTCACGTCCGCGGACGCGGACTGCGCCTTGACGATCTCTTTCTTGACCTTCAACGCGCCAGCCGACAACTCGGTGTCCTTGGCTTTCGCGAGGAAGGCGTCGAGCCCGCCACGGTGATCCACCGAGCGCAGCGCGGCAGCCGAGATGCGCAGCTTGATGCCACGGCCCAGCGTTTCCGATTGCAGGGTCACATCGTTCAGGTTCGGCAGAAAGCGACGCTTGGTCTTGTTGTTGGCGTGGCTGACATTGTTGCCAGACATCGGGCCTTTTCCGGTCAATTCGCAAACACGCGACATCAGTCTATCCTCATTCTTACGGGGCGAGCGGGCGAGCCGCCAACAGGTATCGTTGCAGCCAAAGCCGCGCCATGGAATCTCGTCCGGCAGGCTTTAGGGGGATAGGGGATGAGCGTCAAGGCCTATTCACCGGGACCTGCAGCACAGCACTGCAGCGAGGGCAATCTGCCCCCACCCCGCGCCCGTAGATCCTAGCCCTGCCGCGGCCCCAGCGCCTGCAACATGCGCTCGGCGGCCACACTCGGCGTGAGATGCCCCTGCGCCACCTCGGCGCTCATCTCATCGAGCAGCGCACGCCCCTCCGGCGCGGCCAAGGGCGCAAGAAGCCCCTGCCGCACATCCTCCGCAAGCCAATACCGCGCCTGCGCCGCGCGCGTTCCGTCCCAAAAGCCGTTGGCCCGCCGCCACTCCGCAAGCTCCGTCATCGCCGCCCACGCCTCTGCCAGCCCGCTGTCCTCCAGCGCCGAGACCATCCGGGCCTGCGGAAACCCCTCCGGGTCCTGGGGGCGCTTCCTGAGCAGCCGCATCGCCCCGGCATAATCGGCGCAGGTCCGCGTGGCGGCAGGCTTGAGATCCCCATCGGCCTTGTTGACAAGTATCATGTCCGCCATCTCCATGATTCCGCGCTTCACGCCCTGCAACTCATCCCCGCCCGCAGGCGCCATGAGAAGCACAAAAAGGTCCGAGAGCTGCGCGGCCACGGTCTCGGACTGCCCGACACCCACGGTCTCGATCAGCACGACATCGAACCCGGCAGCCTCGCAGAGCGCAACAGCCTCCCGCGTGCGCCGCCCGACCCCGCCAAGATGCGATTGCGACGGCGAGGGCCGGATAAACGCACCGCGCTCCCGCGACAGCCGGTCCATCCGCGTCTTGTCCCCGAGAATGGACCCACCCGTGCGCGCCGAGGACGGATCAATCGCAAGAACCGCCACCCGCAGCCCCTTGCCGATCAGCATCATCCCGAAGCTCTCGATAAAGGTCGACTTGCCCACCCCGGGGGTGCCCGACAGCGCGATCCGCATTGCCTGCCGGTCCTTGGGAAGCTGCTCCAGCAGTTCCAGCGCCTGCGCGCGATGATCGGCGCGCGCGCTTTCCACGAGCGTGATCGCCCGCGCCAGCGCACGCCGGTCCCCGGCAATAAGCCGCTCCGAAAGATCGCCAATATCCATGCCCCGCTTGATGGCGCGCGGCTCCGGGCTTGTCCAGAGGGCAAGACGTGCCTATCCCGGCCCCATGACGAAACTGCCCATCACCGAGATCCTGCCGCAGATCGCCGATGCGCTGGCAACCCATGGCCGCGCGGTCGTGCAGGCCCCGCCGGGCGCGGGCAAGACGACGATGGTCCCGCTGCACCTGCTGCCCCATGTCCCGGGCAGGATCGTCATGCTGGAGCCCCGCCGCCTCGCCGCCCGCCATGCCGCCGAACGCATCGCGGAATTGCACGGCACCAAACCCGGCGACGTGGTCGGCTACCGCATGCGCGGCACCTCCAAAGTCTCGAAAAACACCCGCATCGAAGTGGTCACCGAGGGCATCCTGACCCGGATGCTGCAATCGGACCCCGACTTGCCCGGCGTCAGCCTCGTGATCTTCGACGAATTCCACGAACGCTCCCTCGTGGCCGATCTCGGCCTCGCGCTCTGCCTCGAAGTCGCGGGCGCTTTGCGCGATGACCTCCAGCTTCTGGTGATGTCCGCCACGCTCGACGCCGCCCCGGTCGCCGAATTGATCCAAGCCCCGATCCTCACCTCCGAGGGCCGCAGCTACCCGGTCGACCTCCGCTGGCTCGACCGCCCCCTTGGCAAGACCCGGTGGGAGCCGGCGTTCCATGATCTGATCACCCAAGCTGCCACCGAAACCAAAGGCGGCATCCTGTGCTTCCTGCCCGGCGCGCCGGAGATTCGCCGCGCCGAGGCGGCCCTGAAATCCCGCCTGCCCAAGGACTGCGTGGTGATGCCCCTCTACGGCGCGATGCCCTTCGCCGAGCAGCGCCGGGCGACCACGCCGCTGGCAACGGGGCGCAAAGTCGTCCTCGCCACCTCCATCGCGGAGACCTCCCTCACCCTGCCCGATATCGAAGTGGTCGTCGACGCAGGCCGCGCCCGCCGCGCCCGCTTCGATCCCGCCTCCGGCATGTCGCGCCTCGTCACAGAACGCGCCTCCCGCGCCGAGGCCACCCAGCGCGCGGGCCGTGCGGGCCGGGTCGCGCCGGGCGTCGCCTACCGCCTCTGGGCGAAAGGCGAAGAGGGCGCGCTCCCGGCCTTCGCCCCCGCCGAGATCGAAACCGCCGATCTGGCCCCGCTGGCCCTCGAACTCGCGGCATGGGGCGCGGCCCCCGAAGACCTCGCCTTCCTCACCCAGCCCAACGCGGGCCACTACGCAGAAGCCCAAGCTCTCCTCCAGATGCTCGGCGCGCTCGATGCCGCACTGCGCATCACCGAGCACGGCAAGGCCCTCGCCGCCCTGCCCCTGCACCCGCGCCTCGGCCACATGCTCCTGAGGGCTGGCCGTCAGGCCGCCCCCCTCGCCGCGCTGCTCTCGGACCGCGACCCGCTCCGCGACGCGGGCGCGGACCTGACCAAACGCCTGCGCGCCCTCGCCGGACCGGACAAATCCCCCGCCCTGCAAGCGATCCGCACGGAGGCCAAGCGCCTCGCAAAGCTCGACCTGCCCGATGCGCCCCCGCTGGAGCCCGGCGAGCAAGCCGCCCTCGCCTACCCCGACCGCGTCGGCCTGCGCCGCAAGGGGGACGCCCCACGCTACCTGCTGTCAGGCGGCAAGGGCGCGAATCTGCCCGAGGGCGACGACATGGCGGGCCTGCGCTTGCTGGTCGCCACCGATCTCGACGGCGATGCCCGCGATGCCCGCATCCGGCAGGCCGCCGCGCTCTCCGAAAGCGCCCTGCGCGCGCTCTTTGCGGACCAGATCGCATGGCACGACGTCTGCACATGGTCGAAACGCGACGCCCGGGTGGAGGCGCGCAGGCAGGAGCGCTTCGGCGCACTCGTCCTGCAAGACCGCCTGTGGAAAGATGCCCCGGACGCCGCCATCGCCCGCGCCTTCCTAGACGGCGTGCGCCAACTGGGCCTCCGCCTGCCCCCCGCCGCAGACCGCCTCCGCGCCCGCGTTGCGCTGGCGCGCAAGGGCGGCCTCGACCTGCCGGATATGTCGGACGCCGCGCTGATGGAAACCCTCGAAAACTGGCTCCTGCCCCATATCCACGGCCTCAAGACGACCGCAGACTGGAAGGCGTTCGACCCGCTCCCGGCCCTGCACGCCATGCTCGACTATCCGCAAACGCAAGCGCTGAATCACGCCGTCCCGCCAAAGTATCGCACGCCCATGGGCCGCGAGGTCGCGCTCGACTACGCGCAGGAGACCCCCGAGCTTGCCGTCCGCCTGCAAGAGATGTTCGGCACCACCGCGCACCCTACCGTCGCGGGCCAACCGCTCAAAGTCACTCTGCTCAGCCCCGCAGGCCGCCCGGTCCAGACCACGATGGACCTGCCGGGCTTCTGGAAAACCTCCTACGAAGACGTCCGCAAGGACATGCGCGGCCGCTACCCCAGACACCCCTGGCCCGAGGACCCGACCGAGGCGCGCCCGACACTCCGCGCCAAGCCCCGCAAATGACGCGCCCCGCCCTTGTTTTCCTTTTGACAAAAATATCCAAGCCTGCCGCGCAGCGGCGGGCGCGCCCGGCAGTCGTTTTCAAGGAAAACGATGAGAGGGCCGTGGGGTGAGGCCGCAGGCCGAGGGGGCAAAGCCCCCTTACAGGTGCATGACCCCCGACATGAGCACAAACCCCTGCCCGCTCACCCGCACCCCGGTGATCGCCTCCCGTGGCCCCAACACCGAGACCTGCGCCGTGCCGGGCCGTCCAAGCCCATGGCCTTGCTCAGCCACAAAATCGGGCTGTTCTATCAGACCATGATGCCACAAATACGCCGCCATCGCCCCTGTAGCGGACCCGGTGAAAGGGTCTTCCGGCGGGCTCGGCGGCGCGAGCAAGAGCCGCGCAAAGGTGTCTCCGGCCTCAGTGGCCCCCTGAAGGCACACCAGAAATGGCTCCATCAGATCGGTGCCGCTGACGCCCAAATGGTCGAAATAGGATTGCAACCCGGACAGATCGAGCCGCGCGGCCTCGACATCGGCACGGGCGCGCAAAACCGTGATACAAAATGGCAACCCGGTGGAGGTGATCTGCGGCGGATGCAGGATCGCCTCGGCAGGCAGCCCATACACCGCCGCAACAACCTCGGCAGGCACAACCGCCCCGAACTCCGGCGCGGTCTGCACCATACTGACACGCCCCCCGGCGACCTCAACCGGGATCACCCCGGCCCCGGTCTCCAGCGTCAGAGCGCCGTCGCCGATCAGCCCCCGATGGCGCATCGCGGCGACGGTGGCCACGGTCGGATGCCCGGCAAAGGGAATCTCCCGGCTGGCCAGAAAATACCGCACCCGGATATCGGCGATCTCCGACGGCCCGGTAAAGGTGCACTCCACAAGCGAGGTTTCCCGCACCACGGCCTTGCAGGTGGCCTCGTCCAGATGCGCCGCATCGTGCAGCACGGCACAGCCGTTGCCGCCGAAGGCGCGCTCGGAAAAGGCGTCGACCCAGTCGAAGTCTAGTGTCATGGAAAAGGCCCCTCAGGTTGCCGCGCGGCCAGACGGGGCATCACACGCGGCAACGCAAGCGGCGCGGGGTTAGTGCACCGCGACGGGCTGGTAGTCGTTCTGCCGGGCGAGCATGAAGGCCATCCGGCGGTCGGCCACGAGCGCGAGTTGCTCGCCATCGCCGGAATGCACGGCATAGAGGTGCTCATGCCCCTCGGCCTGATCCTGCACGTCCTTGGGCAGATCGGCGACATCGACGGTTTTCACGTAGACGATCCGCGCATCCTCGGGTCCGAAGTCAAAAGGCGTCTGCATGGGCTTATCCTTTCTTGCCTGCGTTGATCTTGATGGTTTGCACAACTGTTTCCGGCGGGGCGCGGGTCAAATCGACATGGAGCAGTCCGTTCTCCATCTCAGCCTCGCCGACATCGACCCCGTCGGCCAAGACAAAACTGCGCTGGAATTGCCGCGCGGCGATCCCGCGATGCAAAAATATGCGCCCGTCACTGTCGTCGTGCTGTTTTCCACGGATCACGAGTTGCCGGTCTTCCACGGTGATCGACAGATCGTCCGGGGCGAATCCCGCCACGGCCAGAGTGATCCGGTAGGAGTGGTCCGAGGTTTGCTCTATGTTGAACGGCGGGTAGCCGTCCGAGCTTTTTGCCGTCCGCTCCAAGAGCCGCTCCAGCTGCTCGAAGCCCAGCATATGCGGGTAGGACGCCAAGGTCATCTTCGTCATGTGTTCATGTCCTCTCGTCAAGCGACATAGGATGCGATGTCCCGATTTCGGCGACATCACAGCATGCAATATGGGGATTAAGAACAAACCCGGCAAGACCTATGCGAAACTTGTCAAGCAGGCTATAAAAGAGGCCTGCCGCCTTTCAGAGGATTGATTCCAGACATGAACGCCTATTCCGACCTGTCGATGAAGACTGATGAGGTCCTGCGCGTGGAGCTTGATGTCTTCCGCCAGGAACATGCGGATCTGGACGAGGCGATCCGGGTGCTGCAGCAGACCGGCACGGCGGATCAACTGATGATCCAGCGTCTGAAGAAGAAGAAGCTGAAGCTGAAAGACCTGATCGCCCGCATCGAAGACCGCCTGCTGCCCGACATCATCGCCTGACGCGCCGGTCGCGGCCCTTGCACATAGACCTTGCGCAAGGGTGGTTGCTGATCCCGACCCTGCTCTTTCACTTAGCCCCACAAACTCCGGGGTGAGGCCGAAGGCCAAGGGGCAGAGCCCCTCCTGACCGGGCGAAGGGGGCGCTGCCCCCTCGCGCTGACGCGCTCACCCCCGGAGTTTACCGGCTAGGTGAAACAGACGGGTCTGTCGCAGGCGGTACGCGTTCCGGCCCCGATCCGGAATTTCGCCACAGCCGGGCGCGCCGGATGCCCCAAAACCCCGATTGCCCCCTGCCCTGATCCGGCTATAGTGCGCGCTTCCTGACCCCGGCCCCGGAACGACACATATGACCACCCCTCCCGTCGGCATCATCATGGGCTCCCAGTCCGACTGGCCCACCATGAAAGAGGCCGCCCTGATCCTTGACGAGCTCGGCGTGGCCTACGAGACCCGCATCGTCTCGGCCCACCGCACCCCCGACCGGCTCTGGAGCTATGGCAAAGAGGCGGCGGCGCGCGGCCTTCAGGTGATCATCGCGGGCGCGGGCGGCGCGGCGCATCTGCCGGGCATGATGGCGTCCAAGACCCGCGTGCCGGTGATCGGCGTGCCGGTCCAGACCCGCGCGCTGTCGGGGGTCGATTCGCTCTATTCCATCGTCCAGATGCCCAAGGGCTTCCCGGTCGCCACGATGGCGATCGGCGGCGCGGGCGCGGCCAATGCCGGGCTGATGGCGGCGGGCATCCTCGCGCTGCAAGACCCCGCCCTCGCCGCGCGCCTCGACGCGTGGCGCGACGCGCTGTCGGCCTCGATCCCCGAGGAGCCCTCCGATGACTGATCCCCTGCCGCAGGGCGCAACCATCGGCATCTTGGGCGGCGGCCAGCTTGGCCGGATGCTCTCGGTCGCCGCCTCCCGCCTTGGCTACAAGACCCATATCTTCGAGCCGGGCGCCGAGCCGCCCGCCGCGCAGGTCGCCCATGCGCTGACCACCGCCCCCTATGAAGACGAGACCGCCCTCCGGGCCTTCGCGGAGGCGGTAGACGTGATCACCTACGAGTTCGAGAACATCCCCACCTCCGCCCTCGACATGCTGGAGGCGCTGAAGCCGATCCGCCCGGGCCGCGAGGCGCTGCGCGTGAGCCAGGACCGGTTGACCGAGAAGGACTTCCTGACCGGGCTGGGTCTGCAGACTGCCCCCTATGCCGACATCCCCGACGCCGCCGCCCTCGCCGCCGCACTGGACCGCATCGGCACCCCCGCGATCCTCAAGACCCGCCGCTTCGGCTATGACGGCAAGGGGCAGGCCCGGATCATGGCCCCCGAGGACGCACAGGCGGCGCTGGCGGAGATGGCTGGCGCGCCCGCGCTCCTCGAAGGTTTCGTGGATTTCTCGCACGAGGTCTCCGTCATCGCCGCGCGCGGCCTCGACGGCTCCGTGTCCTGCTTCGATCCCGGCGAGAACGTGCACCGGGGCGGCATCCTGCACACCACCACCGTGCCCGCCCGCCTGCGCCCCGCCCAGCGCACAGACGCCGTGCTTCTGGCCGCGAAGATCCTCAACGCGCTCGACTATGTCGGGGTCATGGGCGTGGAGCTCTTCGTCACGCCCGCCGGGCTGATCGTCAACGAGATCGCCCCCCGCGTGCACAATTCGGGCCACTGGACCCAGAATGGCTGCGCCGTGGACCAGTTCGAGCAGCATATCCGCGCCGTGGCGGGCCTGCCCTTGGGCGATGGCACACGCCATGCGGATGTGGAGATGCTGAACCTGATCGGCGACGACGTTGCGGACCTCTCCGCCCATCTGGCCACGCCCCACACCGCGCTGCATCTCTATGGCAAGGCCGAGGCCAAGCCGGGCCGCAAGATGGGCCATGTGAACCGCATCACCTCCACCGGAACCGTTTAGGCGCCGGCATCACAGGCTGGGGGCGACTGCCCCCAGACCCCCGTGGATATTTTTGGCCAAAGGAAAGCTGGGGCGGGGCGACTTGGCGAAAGGTTAACGCCGCCCCACCGCACGGTGCCTTAACCCCGGAACGAATCAATAACGAGCCATACAGGTGCCATACGCGCAGCCATACGCCGGGCCATACCGCTGCCATCCCTTGTTTTTAGGGCGTTAACGGCTGAAACCCCGTTTTTCGTGGAAACGGCACCGTGCGGGCGGTCGCTGCGTTAACCTTTCGCCGCGCGCGCGTCACTTTTCATCCCGGCTGCGCCGGAACCACGACCAGTCCGTATAGTGGTCGATATCGTCCTGCCACTCTTCCAGTTTCGGATCTATCGTCCGGCTGCGCCACCGCCGCCAGCGCACCCAGATCGTGTACCAGAGCGCCGCGATGCTGAGCAGAATGAGAATGTTGAGCCATGGCAGCGGCTTGCCCGCGTCCGGCCCCGCGATGGGCGTGAGCCCGATGGCGTTGGGATAGAGTGTCGGGAAGTTCAGCCGCCAGCCGTAATGGGTCATCAGGTACCATTCGGGCTCGCCCCGCGTGCTGATCGCGTTCTGCGCCTCGGCTTGCAGGTCCGACGAATTGATCTTGAAATAGGGCGGCCAGCCAAAGCCGGTGTCCTCGTTGCGATAGACGATCACCTCGCCATTGGCGCGCGTGGCGTTGATGAGCCGCAGATCGCGCCCCCCGCCCGCGTTGGCATTGCCGTCCTCGGCGGAGGCATAGAACCACGCCTCGACCCCGGCGATGTTGCGCAGCTCGATCTCAGTGCCTTGAATATAAACGATATCTTTCTGCGGCAGCGTGTAGTGGAAGAACGCGGCAACGAGGGTCCAGAACCCGATGATGAGGGTCCATTTGAGGGTGCGCATGGGGGCCTCCCGTGGGGTTTCAGGCGTAATTCGTCAAATACAACGTGACGAGTATCAGAACACAGGGAATGACATACACCCCCCAAATGAGCTTTTTGCGCAGCGAACCTTCGTATTCGGCCATGCCACGCTCCATGAACTCCTCGTAATCGCCCGGCGGCTTGCCCGCAAGCGAGCCCGCGTTCCATTCGTCCCGCAGCTTGCGGCGGCGCTCGGAACGCGAATAGAGCGACAGGCAGATATAGACGACGCTCAGGACGATGAAGCCGACGATGACAAGGCGGGCAAGGGCGATCATGGCAGGCCTCAGCTGTCTCCGCTCTTGCCGATATTCTTGCGCGCCCGGCTGAGCAGGACCAGCCCGGCCACACCGGCGACGAGCCCGACGATGTTCACAGCCGCAGGCGCTCCGAAGAACGACGCTCCGAGACAGAGAATGGATACGATGATGGCGATGATCCCAAGGTTCATGGGCGTCTCCCGTTTGGCATTTTCAACATCAAGATAAGCATCTAGGCGCCCGCGTGCATCCCTTTTCTGCCCGGCATGGCGCACCCCGCCGTGCGCCGAAACGGGGTTTGACGAAAAAGTAATGTATCGGCGGTAACCAAGACGTGGACGAGTTTGGAGTTTCGCATGACCATAGGGGCTGTCGGCAGCGTGACATCGCCTGCGGGCGCCACCGCAGAGACGCCGATCACCATCGCGCTCGACGAGCCGCTGACCAACCCGGTCTATGCGTTCTCCGCCACCAGCGCGGATGGCGATCCGTTCACGCTGCGGGTCGTCAATGAGACGACGGATGTCGATGGCAACGTGGTCTCCTTTGACGTGGTGATCGAGGAATATGCGTATCTCGACGGCGTGCATGATACCGAGGAGACGATCAACTGGGTCGCGGTCGAGGCAGGCGTCCACATGCTGCCCGACGGGCGGATCTTGCAGGCGGGCACGGTCGAGGCCGGATCGACCGCCACGCAGGTCCCTCTGTCCGATCTGCACACCGAGCCCCCGATTGTGCTGACGTCGGTGATGTCGGATAACGAGAGCGCCCCGGTGGACAGCGACCCCTACAACATCACGGCCGACGGGTTCACGGTGCGCTTGCAGGAGGAAGAAGCCACCCGCGCCTCCGGGCATGTGGCCGAAACCGTGGGCTGGATCGCGATCCAACCCGGCGGCGACGAGATCACCGGAACCGCGACGACGGGCATCACGGGCAGCGGCATTTCAAGCTTCGCACTGGACCCCGATTTCGAGGATCCCGTCCTGTTCACCGAAGAGCAGACGCAGAATGGCCCCGACACGGTCACGGTCCGCCTTGCCGATACGGATGGCGATCCGCACACGGCGGAGGTGTTTCTGGAAGAAGAGACCAGCGCCGACACGGAAACGGGCCACACGCATGAAACCGTGGGACTCGTCGCCTTCGAGTCCGGCACGATCACCGCCATGGCCTGCTACGTCGCGGGCACGCGGATCGCCACACCAGACGGGCCGCGCGCGGTCGAAAGCCTTGCGCCGGGAGATCGCGTCTCGACTTGGGGCGGCGGCAGCACCCGCGTGCGTCACGCGCTCCGCCGTACCGTGCCACAGGGCGCCCCGGCCAGTCACCAACCGATCCGCTTCGAGCCGGGCAGCCTCGGGCCGGAGATGCCACGCGCGCCGCTCCGCGTCTCGCGGCAGCACCGCATGCTGGTCAGCGCCCCGGCGGTCGCGCGCATGTTCGGCGCAAAGCAGGTTCTGGTGGCCGCACACAGGCTCGCGCCGCTGCCCGGCATTGCGCCCGAAACGGTGGCGGAGGCATTCACCTATGTGCACCTGCTCTGCGACCGGCACGCACTCCTGATCGCCGAGGGCGCACCGAGCGAATCCCTGCTGCCCGGCCCACAGGCTTTGCGGGATTTCACGCCGCAAGACCGCCGCGCCATCGCCCGGGCCTGCCCGGCTTTGCTGTTCGGCCTGCCCCCGGACCCGGCCGCGCCGATCCCGACCGGGCAAAGGCAGCGCGGACTGGTCCGGCGGCTGCTGCGCAACGGCCATCGGGCGCTGCA
>CBFHJA010000066.1:0-18910 GCA_965656085.1 uncultured Aliishimia sp.
TCTGCAAAATTTGGACATCAGAACCAAAACGGTTCAACGTCGACCCAACCCACCACTCGTTGGGACTAAACACCTAGCGAGCAGATCTCTACCGCGCGTGCCCCTAATTGAGACATTCTCCTTAAGGACGGCGCATCAGAAGGGTGAAAATATGCATTTGCGTTTGTTTGACTCCGAGAAAGACATACATGTGCACGATAATGGACGCGGATTTCATCAAACTTGTGCGCCGCCGGGCAGGACTAACTCAAAAGGACCTTGCCACGTGGTTGGACGTGGATCAGGGCACGGTCAGCCGCTGGGAGCGTGGGGTGTCCAGCCCGCGTCCGGCGGCTGTGTTGGATATGCGAGCTCTTCTTCTCCGGGACGAGGAGCGACGCGTACTTGATCGCAGCGTTGCGCTCGTTCGGAATAATCTTGCGCCGGCAACGCTTATGGACCCGCAGTTGCGCCTCAAGGAGTACTCCAGAAGCGCTGTTGCCCACTACAAGCAAAGAAGTGGGACAGACCTGCGCAGTTTTCTTGGTTCATCTCTGGAGTCGCAGTCAAGCCGGAGCGGCTACCCGGAGCTTTGGGACTGTGTACTCCGGGCCGGCCTTCTGGAAGGTGATGCGATCCTTTTCACATTCGCGATCAACTCGCGCGGCAAGGGCCATCTGACGGTATGCGAGCCATTTCTCGAAGAGGGCCGGGTTGCCGGGTTCCTGAACTATGTCACCCAATATTTTGACTTTCCTGCAAATGACGAACGGACGCTAGAATTTGCTCAGGTCGTGCCCGCTGGCGATCCGGGACTGAGCGAGGTCCTTTATCGGGGAAAGCGTGCAGATATCTGCGAACGTGTGATGTGCGACATTCAAGCGTGAGACGCGGTCAACATCGGTACTCCTCAGGATTTGGATGCCGCCAAACAGGCATTCCGTCGGGACGGCGCGGGGCCGTGTCGTCACGGACGCAGCCCAGCCTTTCGGCAAGACGTATCGAGCGCGCATTCTCGTCCCAAATATAGGAGACCGGTCGCCGGATGCCGTGGGTCTCACGGGCCCACTGGCGCGCGGCACGTGCCGCCTCATAGGCATAGCCTTTGCCTTCATAGTCCGGATCCCAGATTTGCCATCCGATTTCGGGTTCTGGTGCATCGGGCGGAAAGAATGGCCCGGCAAAGCCAATTGCCTTGTCAGGATGCTTGGCGTGCTCAAAGGCCAGCAAGCCATATCCGCGCAACTCCCAGTGTCCGATCCAAACTGCGAAGGTTCGCCACGCCTTGCCAATCTGATACGGGCCTCCGGAAGGTGCAGAGCGGTCTGAGCTGGCATAAAGACTGAACGTCGGCCAGTCTGTCGCGGCCAGTTTCCTCAGCACAAGACGTTCTGTTCTTATTTCTATCGGCATCGCAAATCTCTGTAAATCGCCTATCCCCGCGCCTGACGGTCTGTATTAGAAGCTTATTGCGCAAGTTGTGACGTATGCATCCTTCAGGCATGCAATCACGCACGTAAAGTATCAGGAAAATTGGCTCAAGGCATCGCAGAATCCAAGACTACCGAGTTGGAATGGATACAGAACGGGCCCTGCGCTCTTGCAGAAGAACGGCAGAGATCACGTTGCAAACGTGGGTACAGACCTCGACAATAAGTACTCCTGACGCGCGGCGAAATCGGGCTGAAAGCCTTTACCTTTCGCTCACCGAGACGCACCCGAATACCCCGGAGTGATGAAACCGGAAGGCCGTCTCGGCCTTCCGATACCGTTGCAGGAACTTAGGTACAAAACGTCCAGTGTGCCAAGTAAGTTGGAGGCACTGAAAGCTATGGGCATTGTGTGTACCATCCAGAAAAAGCACAACTTCCTTTATAAAGCCTATGTTGCCTCCAAGGACCCCGGGCCGGCCACTGCTTGCCGCCATCCGACTTTATGCGCCTGTCAGTTGTTGGCGGTCAGCGGGTCGATGACCTGCGGTATCTCGGTGATTGAAGTGACGGGGATGCCGGATAGTTCTGAATGCTTGCGGATCGCCTCCTCACTGTCCGCGAGGTAGACGCAAAACGTCCTGTCACCTGCAACATAACTGTGCTGCTACTGGATCGTTGTGACGAAGCGTGTAAATGACAGAGCCAAGCGTTCAACCGAATGTATCCGCTGGCTACATGTTCGACTTATTCGACGCACAGCCTCTCTGACGGCGCGTCGCCCGTCATGCCAAACACTCGTTGCGGGTGATTGCGTCGGATGCCATATACGCGGGTTTAGGTGTCATGTCAGGTCGCTGCGAAGACAACCGGTGCCGCAAGCCCGGCGGCGATCCAGCCAAGCGACAGCAGCGCAAGACCCAGCAGCGCCCTGTCACCCCAACTTTGCGGCAGCGTCAAGTTCAACCCATCCCGCCGCGCCTTCCAGACAAGACACACCGCAGACAGGCCCACGAAAACAACGTTCAACGCGAAGGTGTAATTGAGCGCAAAGAACTCCCGATCCGTTACGCTGCGCGCCGCGCCGGGGTCGGGAAGAAGACCAAGCGCCTCAAACCCGACATGCAGCGTCAGCGCTGTTGCAACGAGGACCACGAGAAAGACCGCGAGGATATATCCTGCCATGCGCCAGCCATAATAGGACGCCTGAATCCGCAAAACTGGGAACACTACAAGGTCCGAGAAAATGAACGCCATGATCCCGGCAAAGCTCACGCCATTGGAATAGAGCACCGCCGCCAGAGGGATGTTGCCCATCGACCCGATGAACGTGAAGAATGCCGCAACCGGACCGATCACCGCCTGTGCCGCGATGTGCCACAGCGCGGGATCGGCGGACCCGGTGCCTATGAACAACCCTTCAAAGAAGCTGCGCGGGACGAAGGCCGCGATGATCCCGGCCACTGTGAAGCCGACCGTTACGTCCTTCCAGACCATGTTCCATTCCATGACATAGCGGCGCGCCACCCGGCCCCAACCCTCTGAACTCGCGATAAGGTCGCGCCAGTCTGGCAGTTCGTCGTCGCCCACATCACCCTCTGCAGCCCGGGCTCGCTCCCGCGCCCGCTCAATCAGTCGCGCCGGGCTGGTCAAGCCCACGGCGAGCCACATCAGCAGGATCAGAAGAACGCCGCCGACATACTCGGCGACGACGAATTGCCACGACAGAAAGACAGAAATTACGATCCCCAGTTCAATCACGAGGTTCGTCGAGGCCAGCAGGAACGCCAGCGATGGGACCAGTCCTGCCCCCTTTGCAAAGAGCGAGCGCGTGCCCGCGAGCGCCGCGAAGGAGCATGAACTGGAGAGGAACCCGAACAAAGCCCCCAGCCCGACACTCTTTGGCCCAGTCTGCCCCATACTCCGGCGCATGCGGGCCCGGGTCACGAAAACCTGGATCATCGACGAAATGAAATAGCCGAACCCGAATGCCCAAAAGGCCATCCAGAAAAGTCCGAGCGTGGTCACAGCGGCTGTGTTCCAAGTCTCGACAAAAAGCGACATGCGGCTCCTTCCTGCCAGACCACAGGCGTTTGGGACTGGCGCATGGAGGGTCAACGTCGTGCCAGACGCTCGGGTTCCAGCGGCCCGAGGATGTCCCGGCGGTCAGTCGAGCGCGTCGTTGCCAATCGCCTTGCAGTCTGACAGGTCCGATCCCCCCGAGGCTGCGACTTGGCGGGCGAGGTCACGCAGCGCGCTGCGCAGCCCTTCCTCGATGACCGGGTGGTAGAACGGCATCGCCAGCATATCGGCCACGGTCATCTCGCTTTCCACCGCGAGAGCCAGCAGATGCGCGAGGTGTTCGGCGTCCGGCACGCACATCTCGGCGGCCAGCAGACGCCCTGTGTCACGCGCGGCATGGAGGCGCAGGATCCCGGCGGCAGTCTGTGCCATGCGGGCGCGTGCCTGTTTCGTGAAGTCTGCGGAGCCGCTGGCGATACCCGCCGCGTTCAGGTCCAACAGCGGCGGTCCGACCCGCCCCACCTGTGGCGAGGCGAAGGTGATGGAGAGCGGTGCGCGTCGACACGAGCCCGTGCGCCTGGCCCCCGGCGCAGCCATGCGGCCCGCGATGTGCCCCTCGTCAGCGGCCTCGTGCAGCAGCGGGCGATTGCCATTCGCATCACCGATGAGAAAGACCGGCAGGTCTGCGATGCGCAGGGTCGACGGATCGACCTTCGGCAGGCCTCTGTCATCCAGCGGCACGCCCAGTGTCTCCAACCCAAGCCCGTCGATATTCGGCCTGCGGCCCATTGCGGCCAGCACCACATCGGCCTCGAAAGTCCCGCCCGCGCCGGTGACACGGAGCGCGCCCTCGGCATCCGCCAACTCAGCCGCCGCGCCCAGATGCAGCGCAAGTTCGGCCTCAAGGAGAGGGCGGAACGCTGCCAGCACCTTCGCGTCATCAATGCCCGCCAGCGCATCATCTGCGTCGAAGCCCGCCACATCCAGCCCGAGCCGCGCCAAGGCCTGCGCGATCTCGACGCCGACCGCCCCCATGCCGATCACGGCAATGCGGCGCGGTAGGTCGGTCTGTTCGAAGAGCGTATCCGTGGTCAGGATACGGTCGCCGAATGCGCGCCACGGCGCCGGCACGACCGGACGGCTGCCCGGCGCGAGGATGATCGCACGCGCCTCAACCGCCTTGCCATTTACCTCAAGTCGTCTGGGACCGAGCAACCGAGCGCGCCCGGACAGGGACCGCGCGCCCAGCTCGTCCGGCGTCGCCTCCGGCCCCTTGACGAAGTCGTCTCGCATCTGGCGCACGCGCGCCAGAACCGCCGGAATGTCCGCATGCAGGCCGCCCGCACCCCGGATGCCGAACTCCTCGAACGCCGCGCGCCGGTGAAAGGCATTCGCCGCCTCGATCAGGGCCTTCGAGGGCATGCATCCCACCGCCGCACAAGTTGTGCCCCAGTGGCCGTCATTCACCAGCAGGAAATCGTCGGTATAACGGCGCACTTCGCGCAGGGCAGACAGCCCCGCGCTACCGGCGCCAACGATGACGGTGTCAGCCTTCATCCCATCACTCGCCTGCGTCGGCCTCGGCCTTGGTCGCGTGTTCGGTGCCCGGATCATGCTCGGGCGGGCTATAGGTGGTGAAGAGCTTGAGCATCCCCGCGCCGGTGTTGCGGAAATTGTGGAAGCTGCCCGAGGGCACGATGCTGACATCGCCATCGGCAATCTCGCATTCGGTCTCGCCGATCTTCGCCACGCCGGAGCCCGCCACGAAGTAGAGCAACTGGTCGTGCCCCTCGTGCACCTCGCCGCCGATTTCACCGCCTTCGGGGATGGCCATAAGCACGAGTTGCGTCTGCTCGCCGGTCCATAGAACCTTGCGGAATTCGTCGTTCTCGCGGGCGAGGGTGACGACGGGCAATGAAAGTTTTTCGGTCTCGCTCATGTGTCATTCTCCTTTTCAAAACGGCGTTTATGGGAACCAGAAGGCTCCCACCGATCTGTGACATTTATCAATTCATACCTTAATTTTTAGGGGTATCGTCCTGATTGCCTGAAATCGAAGTCACCAAATGAGGAGGAAACAGCTATGTCGGATCGCAATCAATATATCGAAAAAGCCAAGGCTAAACTGGATCAATGGAACGCCGATATTCTCAAGATGAAGGCACAGGTCGCCGAGGCTGAGGCCGACACCAAGATCGAGGCCCAAAAGCAACTCGATGAGGCCCGCAAGCAACGCGACGAGGCAGAACAAAAGCTCAAGGAGATGCGTGAGGCCAGCGACGACGCATGGGACGACATGAAGTCCGGCTTCGACAAGGCGTGGGACAGCATCTCCGGCGCGTTCGACAGCGCTGTGTCCCGTTTCAAGTAGGGAGATTGCCGATGACAGTCTTTACGACCCTGCGGGCGGCGAGCGTCGCCGCCCTGCTCGCCATCCCCGCCGCCGCGCAGGACACAGGCGCGCTGACCACCACCGAGGAGGTGCGCACGGAAATCTCCGAAGCGATGGACGCCATCGCGGCCTTTTCCGAGCAAGAGCGCGATCAGGCGCTCACCAAGGCACGCGAAGCGCTGACCCAACTCGACGCCGAGATCGAGCGGCGTGAGCAGGCAATGCGGGACAACTGGGCGGACATGTCTGACGCGGCACGCGAGACAGCGCAGGCACGGCTGAGCGATCTGCGGGGCGCGCGCAACCGTCTGGGCGAGCGCTTTGGCGCGCTCGAAGCCGGAGCGAGCAGCGCCTGGGACGAGTTGAAGACCGGCTTTTCCGACGCGTGGAGCGCCTTTTCGGAGGCGTGGAGCGCTGCCGACGAGGACGCCGCCGCCGACGACTGATCGCCCGGTCGCTCTACTCGCGCGGCGAGCGGAGCGCCTGCGGTATTTGAGTAGAGGTGCCACGGACATTGAGGCACCCCGCGCGGCGCGGCGGGTATCTGGTCCGGAACTTTTCGGACGGGCCTTGCGTTTAACTTGCGGTCCATACGAACAAAGCAGGTATTGAGATGTTTGAACAAAACGTTGGGCGCTTCGATCAAATCGCCAGGATCGCTCTCGGATTGGTTCTGCTCGGGTTCGCATTTTTTTGTCCTTGGGCGGCAAGTTTCGGACCGGCCGTGACATGGCCATCCGGCCTCATCGGCGCCGTGCTCTTCATCACAGGCCTCACACGGCGATGTCCCGCTTACCGCTTGATGCGGTGACACCTTAGGCGGCGTTGCCGCCGCACCCCGCGACGTGCCCCCATGCAGGTGGAGCTTTCACCATCGCACAGGCCCGCGCGCGTTCACGAAAAGGAGCCCTTGCAATGTCCCCTCATGTTCGAGCCTTCTACGACCGGTCGACCGGCAGTCTCCAATATGTCTTTCACTGCCCCGAGACCCGCCAAGCGGCGATTGTTGATCCGGTGTGGAACTACGATCCCGCCGCAGGTGCCGTGACCACTCAAAGCGTGGATGAAATTCTCGATTACATCTCCGTTGAGGGCCTTGAGGTCGCTTGGGTACTCGACACGCACCCGCATGCGGATCACTTCACGGCAGCGCGCATCTTGGCCGACCAGCTGAACGCATCCACCGCGATTGGCGAGAAAGTGGCCGGTGTCCAGAAGCTCTGGAAAGGGCTCTACAACCTTGGAGACGACATCGCGACCGATGGGTCGCAATGGGACCGCCTCTTTGCCGATGGTGACGAATTCACGGTTGGGAATATCCCGGTGCGCGTGATGTTTTCACCTGGCCACACGATGGCGTCCATCACCTATGTCGCGGGCGATGCGGCATTCGTGCACGACACCCTGATGATGCCCGACAGCGGCACCAGTCGGGCCGATTTCCCGGGCGGCAGCACTGAGGACCTATGGGATTCCCTCCGGGCGATCCTGCAATTGCGGGCCGACACGCGACTCTATATCGGCCATGATTACCCTGGCAGCGGCAGTGATCCCGAGTACATGGCGACCGTGGCCGAACACCGCCTGCGGAATCGGCATGTCAAGGACGGGATCGGTAAGGGTGAATTCATCGCCACCCGCAGCGCCCGCGACGCCACCCTGCCGCTGCCCGATCGCATGCTGGCCGCGCTGCAGGTGAATATCCGGGGCGGGCGCTTGCCCGCACCCGAAGCTGACGGGCACAGCTACCTGCGCGTGCCGGTCGGAAAGTTCGACCCGCGATGAGCAACCGGGTCCAAACCGCTTTCCGCAGGATCACCAACGCCGAGACCGGGCAGATCGAGTCCGGCGAGGCGCGCAATGGTTTGGTGCATGTCGCCTCGCTGACACTGACCAAAACGGCGGACGCGCTGATCGACCCGAAGCTGGTGCTATCGTGGCTGCTGACGGCCCTGTCGGCCCCCGGCGCGATGGTCGGGCTTTTGGTGCCTGTCCGCGAGGCTGGCGCGCTTCTCCCACAAATCGCCTTGGCCCGCTGGGTCGAGCAAAGCCCTCAGCGCAAACGTTTCTGGGCCGCCGGCAGCGCGCTGCAGGGGCTTGCCGCACTCGGCATCGCCAGCGCCGCGCTGCTTCTGTCCGGCGCTTCGGCGGGCGCAGCCATCGTGGCCTGCCTTGCGCTGCTGGCGGTGGCGCGGTCTGCCGCGTCGGTCAGCTACAAGGACGCGTTGGCGCGCACGATCACCAAACAGCGGCGCGGCGCGATCACGGGGCTGGCTGCCTCGGTCGCGGCGGCGTCCGTCTTCGGCGTGGGTATGCTGATGGCCGCTGGTCTGTTTGAGGTGGCCGTGGCACCGCTTGCGGCGATCATCGCGCTTGCGGGGGCGGCATTCTTGCTCGCGTCGCTCATTTTCATGACGTTGCGCGAACCAGAACGGGCTGACGCGGCGGCGGATGACGATGAAGACGGCGCGCTTGCCGCGCTGATCGAGCCGGTCATGACCGACAGCCAGTTGCGCGTGTTTGTGGCTTCGCGCGCCGCGCTGGCCGTCACGGCGCTGGCGCCGCCTTTCATCGTCATGCTCTCCGCCGCCTCGGGCCGCAACGCGCTCGACCAGCTTGGCCCGCTCGTTATGGCCTCCACGGCAGCGTCGGTTCTGGCCTCCTATGTCTGGGGCCGCCTGTCCGATCAATCCAGTCGCCAGACGCTCATGGTTGCAGGCGGGCTCGGCGCCGCGGTCTTCGCAGCTCTTGGCACCGCCGGACTGTCGCTCGGCGGGCTGGGTGGTCCGCTTGGGGCGGCGGCGGGGATATTCGCGGCGCAGATCGCCTATGAAGGCGTGCGCGCGGGGCGCAAGTTGCACCTGACCGATATGGCTGAGGACGCGTTCCGCGCCCGGTACACCGCGCTGTCAAATACGCTGATCGGTGCCGCGCTCATGGCAGGCGGGCTGTTCGGGCTTGCCGCGGAACGGTTCGGCCCGGCCCAGGTGCTGCTGGCCTTCGCGGTCATCGCGGCCCTTGGCGCGGCGCTCGCATCGCGCCTCGACGAAGTGCAACAGGACTGAGGGCGCGCGCGACAGGCCGCCACAAGCGACCACCGACGCGCGCTCATCATCCGTGCGCGGCGAGCGCAGCCGCGTCCGCTGCATGTGCATCAATCCCCGCCCACGGGTCCGCTGTCTGCCCCAAGCGGCGGAAGATCGAGCCGATGGTGTAGCGGTCTGGGGTCAGATCCGAGGCAAACGCCTCGTCCCAGCGCAGGGGCGTCGCCACCGGCGCGCCGGGCCTCGCGCGCACTCCGTAGGGCGCAACAGCCGTTTGCCCGTAGGCGGTCCGAAACGTATCCACGAGCACCCGGTCGCCGCGCTTGGCCTTGCGCTGCTCGGTGGTGGCAAGGCTGGGATGCGTCTCAGCCACCTCTGCCGCAAGCGCACGCGCGAAAGGCCGCAGCCGGTCGACATCGGCGGACGCGTTGAGGGGCAGAACGATATGCAGCCCGCGCGAGCCCGTGGTCTGCACAAAACATGTGAGCCCACGCTCCTCCAAGGCCCGCTTCACCGCGCGGGCCACCTCCTGCACCTTGCCGAAATCCCCGTCCGAAGGGTCGAGATCGAACACCATGCGATCCGGCATCCTTGGCGTGTCGGCTTTCGCAAGCGCCAGATGCGGCGTCATGCAGCCCTGATTGGCGAGGTAGACCAGCGTCGCGGGCTCATTTGCCAGAACATGGGTGACGGTGCCGTCCTCCTTGGGCAGTTGGGCCCGCGCGATCCAATCCGGAAAATGATCCGGGATGTGCTTTTGGAAGAAACCCTCCTCACCAATCCCATCCGGGAAGCGCTGCATGGTGAGCGGGCGGTCGCGGTAATGCGGCAGCGCGGTCTCCGCGACCTTCGCCCAGTACTGCGCGAGATCGCGCTTAGTGATTCCGCTTTCGGGAAAGAGCACCTTGCCCGCGCTCGAAATCTCGACCGCGCGCCCGCCTGCAGTGATGGTCTCCGTGCCCATCAGCCCTGCGCCTCCTCACGCGTGACCTCGCGGGCGGGCTTGTCGCGTCGAAGCCCCAGAAACCGCGGATGGCGCAGCCGTCCGGCCTTGGTCCACTCGGTGAAGGCGATCTCGGCCACGAGGTCGGGCGTGACCCAATGCGCCTCTTCATCCACCGCTTCGTCGAAAGGCGGGCTCGCGCACCCGCGCGCGTCCAGCGTGGTGCGGAAGTCGTCGAGAAACGCCTCGTCGAATCCGGTGCCGACCTTGCCGGCATAGCGCAGCCGATCGCCCTCGTAATAGCCCAGAAGCAGCGCGCCGAAGCCCCTGCGCGCGCCTTTGGGCTCGGTGAAGCCGCCGATCACCAGCTCCTGACCCCGGGTGCATTTGAACTTCAGCCAGTCGCGCGAGCGGCCATGTGTATAGATCTCGCGCGCGTCCTTTGCGATCAGCCCTTCCCAGCCCTTCTCGCAGGCTTGCTCGAAACTGGCCTCACCATCGGCGTTGCGGTGCGGCGCGTAGCGCACCGGGTCCTCGAAGCGCAGCGCTGTTTTCAGCGCCGCCTTGCGCTGACGCAGGGGCAGTCCGGTCAGATCGCGCCCGCCTAGATGCAGCAGATCGAACAGGTAGAGCGTCACAGCGATCCCGCTCGCCCGCGCCTTGTCGGCATCCTTGATCTGCATCCGCCCCTGCAGACGCGAGAAACTGGTCAGATCGCCCTCAAAGGCCACCACCTCTCCATCGGCGACGAAGTCCTGCGCCGGCTGACCGTCAAGCGCCTCCGCAAGCTCGGGATAGGTCTCGCTCACCTCGTTTCGATTGCGCGTCAACAGACGCACCCGGTCGCCGTCGCGGAAGACCAGCACCCGCTCGCCGTCAAGCTTGCGCTCGAAAATCCAGTTCGGGTCCGAGAAGCGCAGGTCGGTCAGAACGGCCAGCATGGGCGCCATCCACTCCGGGTGGCTGCGTTCGGGAAGCCCTTCGATCAACGTCGCTCGGTCATCGCTCATCCGCTGTCCTGCCCCTCTCGCCTCAAGATTTGATCCAGGTCGCGTTCCGAAGCGACGGAGCGCGGCTCGGTCGAGACCGGGTTGCGCCGCGCATCCGCTTCGTCGTCCTCCATTTTGATCAGGAGCCACCGGTCCTTGGCTTTGTCGATGCGCTGTAGCGCGTATCCTCCGGAGAGTTTTTCACCCTCCAGCCACACCAGCGCATGTCCCTCCGCCAGCGCGTCTGACATGTCACGAAGCCCGCCGTCTTTCTCGGTGATGTTCCGATAGGAACCACGATCCCAGATCATCACGGTCCCGCCGCCATACTGATCTTCGGCAATGACACCCTCGAAATCGGCATAGTCGAGCGGATGGTTTTCGGTGGCGATCGCGAGCCGCCTCTCGCGCGGGTCGGTGGATGGACCCTTGGGCACGGCCCAGCTTTTCAACGTGCCATTGACCTCAAGTCGGAAATCATAATGCAGGCTGCTGGCATCGTGTTTTTGAATGACGAAAAGTGACGCTCCAGGTTCTCGCCGCGCGTCAGGCGGCGGCTCGGGACTGCGTTGGAAGTCGCGCTTTTCGTTGTATTGCTTCGTTTTGCTACCACTGGTCGGCTTTCCGCGCAAACTTCCGGGTGCTGTGCGCCGCATAAGTGCCTGTTCTCGGCAGCAAACAAAAACGACATCACAACGCGCTTTCAGTAAGAACATCCCAGACAAAATTCACCCCTTTGCTTTCTGAACGTCGAACACGAAAGCAATATGCGTAGAGGTCTTCTGATGGCAGGTAGTCATCGAGCAGCTTTATCTCACCGCTGTCCAGATAAGGTGCGGCTATCGCAAGAGGGAGCCAGGCGATGCCTGCTCCCGCAAGCACAAACTGAATGACGCCTGTGGAAAGACCAGATTCGATCACCGGGTCGAGCTGAATATTACTTGGTAGGGATTTGGCCACATCTTCCCAAAGAACTTGCCCAAAGAAATTCTGGCGGGGAAATGTCACGACCTGAATCGTGACAAGATCTGACTGGCCTAAACGGCTCAGGTTGTCAGCAATGCTGTCATCCGCTGTCACGGGTACAAATCGATCCGTCGAGATGAGCGCGCGTTCAAGATCGGGAACCTGCCCGAACAACGGCCTGCGCCTCGTTTCATAGGCAACTAGGATATCTACCTGTTTGGTCAGCAAGAGCGCGACGCCATCTTCGGGATAGGCGGATTGGAGTTTCATCAAAAGCCGGTGTTCGCCGACCCTGTGCATGAGTTTTGTGGGTAGCATGGATGTCAAAAGACTGTGTTGCGCCGCAACCACCACCTTGGACGTATTTCCCTGGCTCGCCTGCAACTCAGATTTCAAATGCCGGAGGTTTGCCGCGATTTCATGTAGAGTGGGCATGATAGCGGCCATTTCAGCCGTGAGGCGTAGGGGCCGATGGGATCGGTTAACAATGTCCGCGCCAAACCAATGCTCAATGGCCATAATCCTGCGCGAGAAAGCAGGCTGCGTCACATTCCTGGCTTCGGCGGCTTTCGAAAGGGAACCCTTTTCCTCGATAGCGATCAGGTCGTCAATCCAGCCAACATCCATAGGACACCCCTTATATGCGATATATGCATGTTAGATCAGTAAATAGGCATTATTCAAAGAAAGTTCGCGCCTCTAACATGTCGAAACATACTAGAGGCGCCTATGACCCTAAATCTTGACATCTTTCCCCGTGTTACACTGTCGCATTTGCCGACGCCTCTGGAGTTCGCAGATCGGCTCTCGTCATTGTTGGGTGGTCCGGAGATCTGGATCAAGCGTGACGATTGCACAGGACTCTCCAGCGGCGGCAATAAAGCACGCAAGCTGGAGTTCCTGATGGGGGAGGCACTGGACAAAGGCTACACACGTGTTGCGACCCACGGTGCAACACAATCCAACCATGCCCGTCAGACCGCAGCAGCGGCGGCGAAACTCGGTCTTAAGTGTCATTTGTTACTGGAAGACCGGACAAATTTCTCCGATGTCGACTATTCGGAAAACGGGAATGTTCTTCTCGACCACTTGCATGGGGCAACGGTCACGCATTGTGCCCCCGCACCGGATATGAACGCAGCCTTGGCAGATCATCTGACAAATTCCGGATTGAATGATAATACCTTCCTCATTCCAGGCGGCGGTTCAAACGCAACAGGCGCTCTGGGATACGTGAATGCTGCTGCCGAACTGATCGCGCAAGCCGAGGCAATCGGTTTGAGTTATGACCATGTGGTCCACGCGACCGGTAGTGCAGGGACACAAGCAGGATTGGTTGTGGGCTTCAAAGTGGTCAACAGAACGTCACCCGTGATCGGTGTGGGTGTCCGAGCACCTCAGGAAACACAGGAGGCCAATGTATTCAAGCTCGCGCAGGCTACCGCTGACAAGCTTGACAAGAGTGGTCTGATCGAACGCCACGATGTCCGTGCCGATTGTGGATATATCGGTGACGGCTATGGCCTGCCTGCTGCTTCCACACTTGAAGCGATCCGTCTGGTTGCGGAAACCGAAGGAATTTTGCTCGATCCGGTCTATTCGGCAAAGGGAATGGCTGGGTTGATCGGCATGATCCGATCCGGTGCTTTGAGCGCGCGGGACAAGGTAATTTTTCTTCATACCGGGGGCTCTGTAGCCCTGTTTGGTTATGCGCACAGGCTGGCCGCGCCTGCCGCTGCGGCTGCAGAATAACCGATGACAGGATGGGTCATACTGGGCTTTGTCCTTGTGGCCTTGGCCTCTGGCGGGGCCATAGCATACGTGATCGGCGCAGGGTCGGTGCTGACGTTTTTCGCATTGGATCAGGCCAACTTTCTGGCCATCCTGCCGCAACGGATGTTCAGCCAACTGGATGTTTTCGCCTTTCTGGCCATGCCACTCTTCATCCTCACAGGCGAGTTGATGAACCGGGGCGGGATTGCAAATGCCCTGATCGACTTTTCGATGTCCATCGTCGGTCGCCTGAAAGGCGGCTTGGGGCATGTGAATATCATGACATCCGTGTTCTTTGCCGGGATTAGTGGATCGGCGGCTGCGGACGCGGCAGCCTTGTCAAACACCTTGGTGCCGCAGATGCAAAGGCAAGGATATTCGCTGAACTATGCCGCAGCAGTCACTGCCGCCTCGTCGATCATCGGACCGATAATTCCTCCTAGTATCATCCTGATCTTCTATGGGGCGTTAATGAACGTGCCCATCGCGGCGCTTTTTGCGGCAGGTGTGCTGCCGGGTTTGCTGCTGGCCGGGGTGCTGATCCTTGTGAACGGTGTCTATGCCCATGTTCAAGACCACCCCGGCGGTCGGGACGCAGACCTTCCCCCTTTCGTTCCAAGCATGTTCAAAGCGTTGCCAGCATTGTTGCTTCCCATCATCATTCTTGCGGGTGTTCTGTTCGGGTTCACGACACCTGCTGAATCTGCGGGCATTGCCGTGTTTGCCGCGCTGATCATCGGCTTTGCCTATCGCGAATTGGATCGGGCCAAGCTTGTCTTGGCCGCAGAGCGGACGCTGATGCTGCTAGGGGCGATCTTCATCATCCTGTGCGCGATCTCGGCGTTCAGCTACATCACAGCGCTGGCTCAATGGCCGCAGAAAATCTCGGCCTTTGTCGTGGATCTTGGTCTGAGCAAGACGCAATACCTTCTTGTGATCAATGTCGTCTTCCTGATCGCAGGCATGGTGATGGACGTGAAGGCCGCCGTTGCACTGTTGGCGCCGATCTTCGTGCCTGTCGCGATCACGCTGGGCGTGGACCCGGTCCATTTGGGCATCGTGATCTGCTTCAATATCACCGTTGGCCTGCTGTCGCCGCCACTGGGCGGGGTGATCCTGATCATCTCGACCGTGACCGGTGCCAATTACTGGCACCTGATCAAGGCGACTTTTCCCTTTTTCGTGGTCGAGATCGCGCTCCTCGCGCTCTTGGTCGCTGTTCCGGCAATTTCACTGACCTTGCCACATTGGCTCGGTCTCATGCCCTGACTTAACATTCCATGGGAGGATCAAAATGAAACACTGGAAACTCACGCTCTCAGCTTTGGCACTTGCCGCCGCAACTGCCCTGCCTGCAGCGGCTCAGAACATCAAGATCGCGATGAATGGTGCGGAGGACATTGAAACCAACTCCGAATACGCCTTTGTCGTAGGGTTCCGCGACGCGCTTGCGGGAACGGATTTCGATGTTCAGGTGTTCCCCTCTGACGCGCTCGGCTCTGAAAAGGAACGGTTGGGGCAAACGTCTCAGGGCCTGATCGAGATGAACCTCTCCGCTGCGACCTCGCCTGCCTCCATAAGCCCGATGTTGCGCGGCCTGATCATGCCTTTCATGTTCCAAAGCGCGGCTGAGTTCGATCAGGTGATTTCCGAAACCGATCTTTTGGAGAAGATGAATGGCCCTCTGATCGACAGCGGTGTGCGCATCGTCGCGTTCAACCAACGCGGTCTGGATGCGGGTATCTTCAATTCCAAGCAGCCCGTCGCCAATCTAAAGGACTTTGCCGGATTGCGGATGCGGGCGCTGAACAAAGGGCAAGTTGCCTTTTTCGGCGTCATGGGCGTGCAGTCCACGGTTGTCGCTTGGGGTGAAGTCGCCAATGCTCTGCAGACGGGCATTGTGGACGGGTACGTAAACCCGCCCAATTCGGCCCTCCGCACCGGTCACACCCAGTATCTCAAGCACTACACACCCGCTAATCTGGCTCCCTCGCTGCGCGCGGTTTCGGTGTCTGAGGATTGGTGGGCAAGCCTGTCCGAGGAAGATCGCGCAACGCTCAAGAACGCCATTGAGGCCGGGGTCGCGGCGAACCGCGCTTGGGTCACCGAATGGGCCAAGAATGTGGATGCCAAGTTCGCCGAGGCCGGTGTGACGGTTACCGAACTGGCGCCGGGCGAACGCGAGAAGATGCTGGATTTGGCCGAGGCTGTTCACAAGCAAGTGCTGAGTGAAGAGGCACTGGCTGATTACAACGCCGCCATCGGCCAAATTCGCCAATAGGGAGCGTGTCATGAGACGGGCGATCATTCGGATGAGCGATATGGTGGATGCGGCTGTGTTCCGCGTCGCCACCCTTGCACTTGTCTTGCTGGTTGGTGTTGTGCTGCTTCAGGTGGTCGCCCGCTATGTCTTCTTCCAACCTCCCGTTTGGACCGAGGAAATCTCCAGATACCTTATGATATGGGCCGGGTTAATGGGCACGACGTTGGCCTTCAAACGGTTCTTTGATCCGGCGATCTTCCAGCCCAAGATGACCGGGGCGAGCCGTGTCATCATGCTGGGCCTCCAGAGCCTTGCTGTGCTGATATTCGTCTTGCCCGCCTTGTTCTATTGCTTCTTTGGCCCGGGACTGCGCGTTGCGCGTGGCTTTCTGACCCGCCATTCACGAACTTATGCGGAAACCATGGAATTTGCCACAATTTGGGTGGCGGTCGCGGTTCCGTTCGCGCTGACTGTCATCTTGCTGCACCTCGCGGCCCGCTGGGCCGGCGACACCAAGAAACCATTGGAAAACTGATACATGGCTGACTACGATCTGATTTTTCGAAACGCCCGCCTGATCGATGGCAGCGGTGCCGCGTCCGTGCAGGGCGATCTGGCTGTGACAGGCGACCGCATCGCGGCAATGGGGGATCTGGCAGGCGCAACAGCGCAGCGCGTCATTGACGCTGACGGGCTGGGCTTGGCCCCGGGGTTCATTGACAGCCATTGCCACGATGATCGGGCCATTCTAGACATGCCGCTTCTGGAGCCGAAGGTGAGCCAAGGCGTCACAACCGTCATCAATGGGAACTGCGGTGTGAGCATAGCACCAGTCCTTGAAGGCCGCCCGGAGGCACCGGCCCCGTTGAGCCTGTTCACCTCCAAAGAATTTACCAGCTTTCCCGACTTCAACGCCTATTTTGCGGCCCTCGAAGAGACGCCGCCCGCCGTCAACAGTGCATGTCTGTGCGGGCACTCAAACCTGCGGCACGCGGTGATGGACCGGCTGGACCGTGCAGCTACAGCCGACGAGATCGACGCGATGTGCGCGCTGTTGTCCGACGCGATGGCAGCGGGCGCGATCGGCTTGTCCACCGGTCTCTACTACGAACCCGCCACTGCGGCCCCAACGGACGAAGTGATCGCAATTGCCAAAACGCTGGGCCGATTTGGCGGCCTATACGTCACGCATATGCGCAATGAAGAAGATCATGTGATCGAGTCTTTGGAAGAGACATTCAAGATTGGGGCCGATGCGGGCGTACCCGTGGTCGTATCGCACCACAAATGCATCAGCCGACCCAATCATGGAAAGTCAAAGATCACGCTCGAGATGATCGACGCAGTGCGCAAGACGCAAGAGGTTGGACTGGATGCGTATCCCTATTCGGCCAGCTCAACGATACTCCAGCCTGAACGTGTCGCGAAATGCGACCGGGTTGTCATTACATGGTCTGAGCGGATGCCAGATGCGTCAGGACGTGACCTATCCGACATCGCCGCCGAAATGGGGTGCTCGGAGCTGGAAGCGGCTGAACGGTTGGTGCCTGGCGGCGCGGTCTACTTCCAGATGAGCGAAGATGATGTGCAGCGCATCCTGAGTTATCCCGACACGATGATCGGGTCCGACGGGATTGTCCATGACAAACACCCCCACCCCCGGGCATGGGGTACCTTTCCTCGGGTGTTGGGGCATTATTCGCGAGACCAAAACCTGTTCCCTTTGGAAACGGCCGTGCACAAAATGACCGCGCTTACAGCAAAGACATTCGGGTTGACTGACCGAGGAGTTCTACGGATTGGAAACTTTGCCGATCTGGTGCTTTTCGATCCAGATACGATCATCGATGTCGCAGATTTCGCCGATCCCTGCCGGGCTGCCAGGGGGATTGAAATGGTACTTACCAACGGCATCGCTACTTGGGCAAACGGTCAAGCTACGGGCGCGCGGTCAGGAAGACCGCTTCGGCGCGCGCGAGGTCCAGCGTGATGCTTGACCAAAGAAAACATTCCTGCAAAGACCGTCGTGCACACAGTGGACTGTGGTAAACTGATCGCTTTGACTGCGCCAGCAACCTCCAGTTGGGTGCAAATCCTGCATCTGCGGCGAAAGGCTGCTTCGACGGGCCGCACCGGAGCGTCTGAGGATCATGCGCAAGGTCCAGATTGGGCCGTGCTCAACGGCGGCTTCTTACTCGGGAACCCGACGAGTGCTGAAACGCGGCAGTTAGCTTCTGAGCCAACATAGAGCGTTGCCGCATCTCCGTTGAATGACGGCTATCTAACTCGGAACGCATTGCTCAGGGATCAATGGCTCAAGTTTGGATGCCGATTGAAAAGCGAAGCACTGTAGGTCTATAGCGACCGACGCAAAACCTGAACCGCGAGGGATACCCTTGCGCCCGGACCTGTGTTTCATCCGGTTTGCGAGCATAGATCATGTCAGCACCTTTGCCAGGCGCACTTCAGGCGCGGTTTGCCGTCATGCCTGCGCTCGGGTCGGTCAAAGCCAGATCTCTCCAGCAGCAGGCTGTTGCGCTGTATGATCCGATACACGCGCTTGTGGTTAAAGCGTTTGTGTTTTAACAAGATAAATACCCGGCGTTGCGGAAGAAGTTCCAGCACTGCTCTGGCATGAACGTTTCGCAGATGTCGCCGAGGGCCTCAAAGAGATCGGTGAAGGTGCGTGCACCGATATTTCTTAGGTATGCCTTGAGCTTTGAGAACGCTTGCTCGATGGGGTTTAGATTCGGCGAACATGCTGGCAAATAAAGGATCCAGCAGTCTGCCTGCCGGCGCGCTTGGGCCGCCTCGACATTTCAGTGGGCGGCAAGGTTGTCGAGCATGACGACGGTACCCAGCGTCAGGCTCGGAGCCAGAGCCTTTTTGACGTAAGCCGCGAAGGCGGGACCGTCCATCGCGTACTTGATGATCTAAGGCGCGATCAGCCCGTCCATCGTCATGCCCGCGATGAAGGTCTGCGTTCCCCAATTGCCGAAGGGGGCATCCATTTCGAGCAATATGTCAGTTGCATCGTCGATGGCGACATGACCGCCGACGCCGTGTCACTGCATTGCCTGCCGCTGTTTCACTGTGCGCAACTCGACTG
>CBFHJA010000067.1:0-18581 GCA_965656085.1 uncultured Aliishimia sp.
TCTCCAGCTGCATCTTGCCGTCGCGGTCGGTGAAATAGGTGAACATGAAAAATGATAGCCAATCAGGGGTCTCCTCATTAAACGCGCCAAGCATCCGCGGAGCCTCATCAGACCCCGAGGACCGAATCAGAAGCTCGTCAGCTTCCTCACGCCCATCCTTGCCGAAATACTTTTGCAAAAGGTAAACCATCGCCCAGAGATGACGGCCTTCCTCGACATTGACCTGAAATAGGTTGCGCATGTCATACAGGCTCGGCGCGGTGAGCCCCAGAAACCGCTGCTGCTCCACGGACCCCGGCTCGGTATCGCCCTGAATCACGATCAAGCGCTTGAGCATGTTACGATACTCGCCCGGCACCTCCTGCCACGCCGGCTCACCCTTATGCGCCCCCATCGGGATCGTGCGATCCTCCACGGGCGGCGCGAGCAGCACGCCCCAGCGATAATCGGGCATCTTCACATAGTCGAACTTGGCCCAGCCCTTGGGGTCCACCGACACGGCGGTGCGCAGGTAGACCATCGACTCCTGAAAATTCTGCGGAATGAGCTTGTTCCACCAGTCGATATAGCCGGGATGCCATTTCTCCAGCGCTTTCAAAACCTTCCGGTCCTGACTGAGCCCAACATTGTTCGGAATACGCGTGTCGTAGCTGACGTCCAGATCAAGCATGTCGTTCGTTCCTCTATCCATGGCGGGCAGAGTGCCCACCCCACCGGGAAAGTCGTAGGGTGGCCAATAGGCCCACCGATGCGGTTAAACCCGTTCCATGTCGAAATTGCCCCGGAGCCCGGTGCCGTAGCGCTGCAGCGCGCCTTCGGCCCCGACCGCGTTGGGACGGTTGAAGATCCAGTTCTGCCATGCGGTGAGGCGGCCGAAGATCCGAGTTTCCATCGTCTCGGGGCCGACGAAACGCAGGTTGGCCTCCATGCCCGTCATCGCGTCGGGTGAGAAGCTGGCGCGTTCTTCGAGGAAGATACGGATTTCGTCCTCCCAATCGATATCATCGAGGATTTCCGTGACCAGCCCGAGCTCATCGGCCTCCTCGGCCTCCAATGCCTCCCCGATCTGCGCGTGCGCGGCCGCCACCGCCTCGGGCGTGCCATAGAAACGCGCCTCTAGCCGGGTGAGGTCATTACCCATTGGGAAGGGGCCGAAATTGCTGTCCGACAGCGTGATCGTCGCAAGCGGCCTGTTGTCGCCCTCGAAAGCGTCTTCCATCATGTAGGAGCGGTCCACGGCAAACAGAAGTTCTGCCAACACACCGGCATAGCAGGAGCCATGCTCGACCAGCGCAACAAGCGAGCGCGAGGTCACGTCGATGCGCTTCAGCACGCGTTTCCAGTATTGCAGGACTTCACCCGCGAGCCAGTGGTCCCGATTGTCCAAGAGAAGCTTTTCGTGGGCCAACACCGCCTCAGGGTCGCCCACGGTCTGAAACACCACGAGACCGAGGTCCATCTCGTTGAGGCGCAAATGCAGAATGGCGTCTTCAAGCTCGCGGGCAGAGCGCAGCATCCACGCCTGCGCGCCCTCTGCGGTGAAGGCATCCATATCTGCCGGGGCAGCGTTATCGGGGCCCTTCACAGTCAAGGTGGCCGACCGCGCGCTGCGGTCAACGGCCACCTCGACCGTGGAATAGGTGACCGAACCATCCTCCCCTATGGTCCGGTCAAGCGGGGTCAGGGCAATGCCTTTCGCCGCCGGTCGAGCCGGGGCGGCGGCGGCAAACTCTGCTGCACGCGCCTTCACCGTCTCGTCGAATTTCGAATTGGGGATCACTTCATCCACAAGCCCCCACTCGCGCGCCTTCTTACCGCGTATGCCTTCCTCTGTCGAGCAGAACACATCGGCCCTGTCGCGCCGCAGCTTACGCTTGTCGGTGACCCGCGTCAGCCCGCCGGTCCCGGGCAGCACCGCCAGAAGCGGAACCTCGGGGAGGGCCACCGAAGAGGCGCTGTCATCGGTGAGCATCAGATAATTGCACGCCAGTGCGAGCTCATATCCACCGCCAGCACAGGCCCCTTTGATCGCGGCGATGTATTTCTGCCCGCTCTCGACCTCGGCAGCCTCGTAGCTGTTGCGCGTCTCGTTGGTGAATTTGCAAAAATTCACCTTGTGGGCATGAGCGGCACCGCCAAGCATGCGGATATTCGCGCCTGCACAGAACACCTTTTCCTTGCCCGATTGCATGACCACGACGCGCACCTCCGGGTGCTCGAAGCGCATCCGCTGCACGATGTCGTTCAACTCGATATCAACCCCGAGATCGTATGAGTTCAGCTTGAGCTGATAGCCATCGAACAGCCCCGCATCCTCGTCCACATCCATAGTGAGCCATGCGACCGGCCCTTCGTAGTCCACACGCCAATGCCGATAGCGCTTCGGTTCGGTCTGAAAATCGATTCTCGATGACACGCGCATCTCCCATGCTCAATTGCTCTTAAGACTAAAGACGCTTCTGCGGCAAGTAAACGGACCCGTGCAGGATACCGCAATTTTTCTTACACATATTTGGCAAAATATGGGCTTTATCGCATAATTTATGCTTTATATTGCATCTAGGTTTTATGGAGCGCCCTTTCGAGCAACGTCACCTGTCGGAACAACTCCGCGACATCTATCCCCATCAACCGCGCACCGGCGCAGGGTGCGACCAATTCGTGCACAATCGCGCAGAGCCGCAGCGCCGCCTTTGGTCGGCCCATACCCTGCTTCAGGTGCGCATTTGCAAGCTGGATCAACGCCTGCACCACACGCCGCTCCGCGCTGTCTGCGGGCAACGCCATCCAGACCGGCTCAAACACCTCATGCGCCTCCCAGTAATACCCCTCTTCGAGATAATGCAGGCCGGTCTGAAACGCCGCGCTCCGGGTCAGATCCGCAGGACCCATTCCCGGCTGCACCGTGTCACGCACAGCGTCAAAATAACCCTCGGGGTGGCGCTCCGTGCGGCCCGGAACATAGGCATGGGGCGGCAGCGGGGCAGGCATGGCGCTCATCCGCCCACCTTTCCAGTCCCATCCTGCAGAACCCGCGCGCAGAACTGAGCCAACTCAGGCAGAACCCGATCCGGCGCTTCGAGGAAAGGTGAATGGCGGCACTCCGCCAGGATGCAGCGCTCCACAGGGGCTCGGCAACGCTCTGCCAGAACGTCAATTTGCGCCCGGGTCCCGTATTGATCCTCTGCCCCCTGCACCGCCAATACCGGCACGCGGATACCCGCGATCACATTCGTCACGTTCCAGCTCTTGAAGTCAGGATGCAGCCAACTGTCATTCCAACCGCGAAAGGCGCAGTCCGGGTTGTCATGGTATCGCGCGAGCCGTGTCTTCAGGTCACCCTGCTCATAGGACCGCCGCGCCGCTGCGATGGCGGCCAGCCCCATGGCTTCGGTGAAAAAATGCGGCGCGATGGCGACAAGGCCGCGCAGGCGCGGGTCGGCCACCCAACCCGCATGGATCGCAGCAATTGTCGCACCATCGCTATGGCCGATCAGCACGCCGCGTTCTAAGCCGATCACGTCCAGCACCTCGGGCAAAACCTGCGTGGCATGGTGGCTCATGTAATCCAGCTGCCATGGCAAGGGCTCAGGCTCCGATCTCCCATACCCAGCACGGGAATAAGCGAAAACCCCGAGCCCTGTCGCCTCGGCCAGCTGCGCAGGAAAGCCGCGCCAGAGCGCTGTGCAACCCAGCCCCTCATGTAGCAGCACGAGGGTTGGCGCATCGATCGGCGGCGGCCCCCAGCAGGCATATTCCAGTCGTCTGTCGCCTGCTGTCAGATCTCCGGAAGCGGTCCACCGGACTGTCATGCGGTCTGTCTCCTCTCGAAGCGCCTGTGCAGCCATCAAGGTTCAGATCTAGGTTCGATCTATGGCTACGCCGAGCCGGATGACCGTGCCGTTGAGATTGGGCGTGCGCACAATGCTCTCCGCAACCCGTGCGAATTCCTCCGGCGCACCCGATCGGGGCGGGGACGAGGCGACAGACATGGCTCTGCCCTCGGTCCCGTCCATGGCAGTGACCGACAATTCCTCCCTTGTCGGTGTTTCGCACGGTCCCGGAGCGATCGTCATCACGCGCACGCCCATCGCGGCGAATTCCCGCGCAGCGGGCAAGCTTATCGCCGCGACGCCGCCTGCCGAGGTCGCATTGCCTGCCTGCCCAACCTGTCCATCCCAAAGCCCTGTTGCGACGGTGTGGATGATCACACCGCGCTCGCCGGTGTCGAGCGGAGGCAAGTCCATCATGCCCTGCGCGGCGTAGGTCATTACGTGGTAAGCCCCCATCAGGTTGACGTCGAGAATGTGCCGGAAGATCGGTGTCGAAACTTTCCCCTCCGGCCCAAGGATGCGGGCCGCGATACCGATCCCGGCGCAGTTCACCACGATGCGGGGGGCCTGCCCGAAACGCGCCATGGCGGAGGTAATCCCAGCCGCGACAGCCTGCTCCTCGCGCACGTCACAGTGAAGCGAATACCCGTTGATCTGCGCGGCAATGTCGGCAGCGCGCGCGCCGTCGATGTCAAGAATGGTTACGTCCGCGCCGAGATCCGCGAGGTGCCGCGCGATCGCCTCCCCGATCCCGCTCGCCCCGCCCGTGACCACTGCGCCGTGACCATCGATCTCCATGCCGGGCCTCCCGTGCAGTTGAAGCGGACACCCCCTCCGCCAAGCAAGGCCGAGCCTGTCACGCCCTTCAGACAGATGCAACGAAGCAAGTAGCACCGCGCGCGTGGTGCCAGAAGGATGCGCTCTTGCGAGCGGACCGGCTTGCGATATTCTGCAGATCATGAGCGCAATTCACAAGATGCCAGGCCACCTGATCCGGCGCCTGCAGCAAATCTCCGTGTCGATCTTTGCCGAGCAGATGAAGGCCGCCGGGCTGGACCTGACCTCGCCTCAATTCGCCGCGCTCACAGTGCTCGGTGAGCGCCCCGGGATCGATCAGGCAACGTTGGCCGGGCTGATCGCGCTCGACCGCCAGACCATGGGGGGCGTGGTGGCGCGGCTCGCGGCGAAGGGTCTCATCGACCGCCGACCGAGCGCCACGGATGGGCGCGCAAAATCCCTCGCCCTTACCGAGCAGGGGCAAGAGGTGGTGGCGCGCATGTGGCCTTTGGTGGAGGCCACACAGGACCGGATTCTGGCCGGACTGAGTAGGGCGGAGCGGGCGCGCTTCACGGAGTTGGCCGAAAAGATCGCACGGCTGCACAACCACGAGAGCCGGGCTCCCTTGGTGCTGACGGCGAAGACCCCGGCGCAAGACGGGCCGAGTTGAGCCTTGCTGCCCCGTCGGCCCCTGCCCGCCCGGAACGTCACCAGCCTGTCGGCCATCTGAACGCGGCTATGGGCGTAGATCGCCACGTCCAGTGCCTCCTGCCCGAACCGGTTGTTCAGCGTGATCAATTCGCCGCTTTCGACTTGCCGATGCACCATAATGACAGGCAGCCAGTCGACGCCCAGTCTCTTGAGCAAAGGGTGCTTCGTGCCGCTCGGGAAGGTTGACTGAAAGATCAGGTTGACACCGAAATCGGCGGTGCCGAAGGCCCGTTCATTCTTGGCCAGAACGTCACCGAAATACCTGTTCTCGGGGCAGACGATCTCCGGGGTGTCGCGGGGACTGTCACGGTTTTCCTTGACCGCCTAGGGTCAGGATGCATTGATTTCCCGAGCGCTGCGTGATTCACGGCTCCGAAAACGGAGCGGTGACATGAGCGATCTTTTCTGGCTGACTGACGCACAGATGGCGCGTATGAAACCCTACTTTCCAAAGTCGCACGGTAAGCCAAGGGTCGACGACAGGCGGGTTCTGAGCGGGATAATTTTCATCAAGCGCAATGGGTTGAGGTGGCGGGATGCTCCTGAAGCCTTTGGCCCACACAAGACGCTTTATAGCCGTTGGAAGCGCTGGAGCGAAAAGGGCATATTCGCGCGGATGATGGTGGGGCTGGCTGCCGAGCACGGCGAACAGAAGACCGTGATGATCGACGCGACCTACCTGAAGGCACACCGAACAGCGACCAGCATGGGCGTTAAAAAGGGGGGCGTGGACGCCTGATTGGTCGAACCAAAGGTGGCATGAACACCAAGTTGCACGCCATTTGCGACAGCCAGGGACACCCGCTTGACCTCTTCGTCACCGCTGGACAGGTCAGTGACTATATCGGCGCACGGGCATTGCTGGGCGGTTTGCCAAAGGTCGAATGGCTGCTTGGAGACCGAAGCTGCGACGCCGACTGGTTCAGAGCTGCGTTGAAAGACAAAGGGATACGCGCCTGCATCCCTGGGCGAAAACAGCGCAAGAAGGCCGTGAAATACGACAAGCGCCGCTACAAACGTCGCAACCGCATTGAGATCATGTTCGGCAGGCTCAAAGACTGGAGACGCGTGGCAACCCGCTACCACAGGTGTCCCAAGGTCTTCCTCTCGGCCATCGCGCTCGCAGCCGTCGTCATCTACTGGTTATGAATCCTGATCCTAATCTGGCCATGGGCTTGCTGGGACAAGCATTGCTTCGAGTATGAGTAATCTGTGTTGCCAGTCTGCACCGGCTAGGCGCACGTCACCTCAAATTGCAAACACCCTGGCCGAACGCAAAATGACATGAGCATTCTTGGCAAACGTGGCTCTCATCGTGCCTGACTGCCATCCTGACGGGCGACACGGCACCACCTCGGCAGTCCGGTCTTCTCTACTCAGGCAAGCGGCTTTTGCATCGCCGCCATGCCCGCCCCAGCAAGCAAAACAGCGGCAGCGGCAAGCAGACTGTTACCGATATCTCCCGACAGATCACCCAACAGCCCAGCCCCGTAGGGTCCGAGCGTCTGGGCAATCGCGAACACCACGGTGAACAAGCTGATCGCTGCGCCCCAACTTTCGCGCGGCAGGTTCTGGCGCGCGAAATGCGTCACTGCGCCGGGCGCCATGAACACCGACAGTCCGAAGACGACCGCGGACACCAGCAAAGCCGGCCCGGTCGGTAGCACCACCGGAAGCGCTGAGCCCACAGCGATGCCGGTCAGGATCAACGCAAGCGGCACGCCGGAAGCAAAGCGCGCCAGAATCGGCCGCCAGACGAAAGGCGAGAAGGAGATGCAAACGCCAAGCAGCACCCAGACCGCCGCGATGAACCCGGCGGAAGCCGCCTGCGCCGTCATCCATGCGGAGAGGAATGTCAGATACACAATATAGCCCATGCCGAAACCCGCATAACCGGTGATTTCGGGCAGCATCCGGCGCAAGGGCAGCCGGGCAGGTTTGGCGCCTCGCTGCAACGGCGTGCGCAACTGGAACGCAGACCACAAACCGAGCGGCAAAAAGGACAGGCTCAGCGCGCCAACGATCATCCACCCCACCGGCCACGCCGCCGGACCGTAGGCGTCGAGCATCAGCGGCACCGCCGCCCCCGCGAGCACAATGCCCAGACCGCCCCCTGTGCCGAACAGGATCGCGATGGCCAGCGCGTTCTTGCGCGCATCGTCCTGAAACAGCCCCGCCGTCAGCGCCCCGGCGGTCGAGAAGGACATCGCCCCGAAGAGCCCCGCCAATATCCGCCAAAGCGTCTGCCACCAGAGCTCTGCGTTCAGCCCGGTCGCCAGCAGCGCCGCCGTGGTCGTCACCAATCCGAAGGCAAACAGACGCGTCGGCGAAACGCGGCGTATCAAGACCATGGTCAGCACCGCGCCCGCGATATAGCCGAGCGCGTTCGCCGTGTTCAGCCAACCGGCCTGAGCGTAGGTCCAGCCCATCTCGGACTGCATCGCGGGCAGCATCAGACCATAGGCAAATCGCGCGAAGCCATTGGTGACGGTCACGCCAAGCGCCAGCCCTGCAAGCACCAGCCAGGGGCGCGTCAAAGAGGCGCTCATTCTCTCCTCCCCGACGCTTTGCACCGAAACGGCATGGCTGTCCTTCCACAAGGCGGCTCCGTGGATGGGTCGCCACCTGCTGCACGCTGCCAACGATCCAGCCCCGCATCAAGCTCTTCTTGCGTCTGGGATCGACCGCGCACTAGCATCACGCCATGGAACACAGCCCACAGCCGCCCGTCCTGCCCCCCGCACTCGCGGACCACCTGCGCGAGGCAACCCGCGCCGAAGAGGCGGGCCTGATCGAGCAACGGCGCGCGTTTCACGCCAAACCCGAACTCGGTTGGCAGGAAATCGAGACCACCGCCACAATCGTCGCAGATCTTGCGCAGAGCGGCTACGAGATCGTCTCCGGTCCGACCTTTCTGGGTGACGTGCCCCGTCAGGGCCTGAGCACCGATCCGATCCCCGGCGAGGGTGATACAGGCTGTATCGCGCTTTTCGACACCGGCAACCCGGGGCCGACTGTCTGCATGCGCGTCGATATCGACGCCCTGCCAATCCTTGAGGCCTCCGGCAACCACGCCCCGTCTGCGCAGGGCTTTGCCTCGCAGACCCCCGGTGTGATGCATTCCTGCGGCCATGACGCGCACGCGGCCATTGGCCTTGCGACCGCCCGAATCCTGCGGCCCTTGCTGTCGAACGGGCACGGCAAACTGAAACTCCTCTTCCAGCCTGCCGAGGAAGGCGGGCGCGGCGGGCGCGCCGTTGCGGACGCCGGATGGATGGATGATGTCGATCTGTTCTTCGCGATCCATCTGGGGCTCGGCGTGCCCTCGGGCAGCGCTGCTTTCGCGGTGCACGGCCTTCTGGCCAATGCCCGCTACGATGTGCATCTCAAGGGCCGCGCGGCCCACGCGGGCAAAACCCCCGAGGCCGGGCGCAGCGCGCTGCTCGCCGCCTGCCAGATCGCGCTCGGGCTGCACGGCATGGCACAATCGAGCCAACCGGGCGTCCGGGTCAATGTCGGGCTGCTGAACGCGGGCACCGCTGTGAACATCGTGCCCGAAGAGGCCACGCTGACCTTCGAGATGCGCGCCGAGGACAGCGACGTGCTGGACGCGCTCAAAGCCCGTTGCCGGGCCTTTGTCGAGGCCACCGCACAGGCCCATGGGGTGGAATGCAGCCTGACGCCGGGTGGCAGCGCAGACGGCTATTCCAACCCGGCAGACATCGCGGAGTGGGCGGCAGAGGTGAACGTGGCCACTGGCGCGTTTGACACTGTAGTGCCCGAGTTATTCTTCGGCGCGAGCGAGGACGCGGCCACGCTGGCCCGGCGGGTCGCGGCGCGCGGCGGCACCGGCGGGGTCTTCGTACTGGGCGCGGATCTGGCCGACGATCACCACACGCCACATTTCGATTTCGACGAAGGCGCGCTGGCCAAATCCACGCTGCTCTGCGCGGGGCTCATCGCCTCGGCGCTTGAGATCGAGCCCTGAACAAAAACGACGCGGAGTCCCTCCCCCGCGCCGCATGCCTTATTCAGCCGCCTCGGAATAGACCTCCATCGGCGGGCACGTGCAGGTGAGGTTCCGGTCGCCCCAGACATTATCCACCCGGCCCACCGGAGGCCAATACTTGTCCACCCGGAACGCGCCCGGCGGGAAGCACCCGGTCTCGCGGCTATAGGGGCGGTCCCACTCCTTCACGAGGTCTTCCATCGTGTGCGGCGCGTTCTTCAGCGGGTTGTTCTCCGGGTCCATCCGCCCCTCTTCGATCGCGCGGATTTCCTCGCGGATGCCCAGCATCGCATCACAGAAGCGGTCAAGCTCGGCTTTTGTCTCCGACTCCGTCGGCTCGATCATCAGCGTTCCGGCGACGGGCCAACTCATCGTCGGTGCGTGGAAGCCGCAATCCGAGAGCCGCTTGGCGACATCGTCCACCGTGACACCGGCGCTCTCGGCGTAGGGGCGCGTGTCGATGATACACTCATGCGCCACCCGGCCCGCTCCGCCCTTGTAGAGCACGTCAAACGCGCCTTCGAGCCGCTTGGCGATGTAATTGGCGTTGAGGATTGCAACGCGCGTGGCTTGCGTGAGCCCCTCGCCGCCCATCATCAGGCAATAAGCCCACGAGATCGGCAGCAGCGAGGGCGAGCCATAGGGCGCCGCGCTCACCGCGCCCTCGCCGCCATTGGGATCGCCCGGCAGATGCGGAACCAGATGCGCCTTGACGCCAATCGGGCCCATGCCGGGACCGCCCCCACCATGCGGGATGCAGAAGGTCTTGTGCAGGTTGAGGTGGCTCACATCGCCGCCAAGATCGCCCGGACGGCTCAGCCCGACCATCGCGTTCATATTCGCGCCGTCGATATAAACCTGCCCGCCCGCGTCATGGGTGATCCGACAGACCTCGGTCACGGTTTCCTCGAAGACGCCATGGGTTGAGGGGTAGGTGATCATGCAGCCCGCGAGGTTCTCCTTGTGAGCTTCGGCCTTGGCGGCGAAATCCTCAAGGTCGATATCTCCGTTCTCCGCCGACTTGATCGGAACGACCTTCCAGCCGACCATATGCGCCGAGGCCGGGTTGGTGCCATGCGCGCTCATCGGGATCAGGCACACATTCCGGTGCTCCTGCCCGTTGGCCTTGTGGTAGCGCGCGATGGATAAAAGCCCGGCATATTCGCCCTGCGCCCCAGAATTGGGCTGCATCGAGATCGCGTCGTAGCCCGTCACATCGCAGAGCTTGGACGACAGATCGTCGATCATCTCCTTGTAGCCTGCCGCCTGATCGGCGGGGCAATAAGGGTGCAGCGAAGCAAACTCGGGCCAACTCACCGGCATCATCTCGGCCGCCGAATTGAGCTTCATCGTGCAGGAGCCGAGCGGGATCATCGCCCGGTCCAGCGCCAGATCGCGATCCGCCAGACGGCGCATGTAGCGCATCATCTCGGTCTCGGCGCGGTTCATGTGGAAGACCGGATGCGTGAGGAAGTCCGAGGTCCGGATCAGACCCTCGGGCATGTGGTAATGCGGCGTGTAATCCTTGTCCTTGCGCTCGATCCCGAAGGCGCGCCACACCGCTTCGATGGTCGCGGGCCGGGTTTCCTCGTCGAGTGTGATCCCGACTTGGGTGGTCCCGACCTTACGAAGGTTGATCCCCTCCTCCACCGCCGATTTCAGCACGGCGGCCTGAAGCGGGCCCACATCAACAGTGATCGTGTCGAAGAAGGTCGCGGGGCGCACATCGAAGCCCGCGTCCTTCAGCCCTTCGGCCAGACGCGCGGTCTTGCGGTGGATGCGCTGCGCGATGGCCTTGAGACCCTCGGGGCCATGGAACACCGCGTAAAAGCCCGCCATGACCGCAAGAAGCGCCTGCGCCGTGCAGACATTCGAGGTCGCCTTCTCGCGGCGGATATGCTGCTCGCGGGTTTGCAGCGAGAGCCGGTAGGCGCGGTTGCCATGGCTGTCGATGGACACACCCACAATGCGGCCCGGCAGGTTCCGAGCAAAGCGGGCATGGGTGGCGATATAGGCGGCGTGCGGGCCGCCATAGCCGACCGGAACACCGAAGCGCTGCGTGGTGCCCACGGCAATATCGGCGCCCATCGCGCCCGGCTCCTTCAGAAGCGTCAACGACAGGGGATCGGCAGAGATCACGCCGATGGCATTCTGTGCGTGCAGCCCCGCGATCTGGTCCGTGAAATCACGCAGATGGCCATAGGTGCCGGGGAACTGGAAGATCGCGCCAAACACCGCCGCGGGGTCCAGATCGCGTGGATCGCCGACGATGATCTCGATCCCGAGCGGCTCGGCACGCGTCTTCATCACCGCGATGTTCTGCGGATGGCAATGCTCATCGACAAAGAATGCCGTCGCCTTCGACTTGCCGATCCGCTGCGCCATGGTCATCGCCTCAGCGCAGGCTGTGGCCTCGTCGAGCAGCGACGCGTTGGCGATCTCCAGCCCGGTCAGATCGGCGACCATGGTCTGGAAATTCAGCAGCGCCTCCAGACGGCCCTGACTGATCTCCGGCTGATAGGGCGTATAAGCTGTGTACCACGCCGGGTTTTCCAGAATGTTGCGCTGGATCGCGGGCGGCGTGACGGTGCCGTGATAGCCCTGCCCGATCAGCGAGGTCAGCACTTTGTTCTTTGAGGCCACGCGCCGCATGTGAAACAACGCCTCGCGTTCGGATTTGGCCCTGCCGAAATCGAGCGGTTCGGTTTGCCGGATGTTCGCCGGGAGTGTGTCATCCATGAGCGCGTCCAAATCCTTCGCGCCGATGACCCGCAACATCTCCTCCATTTCCGCCGGAGACGGGCCGATATGGCGGCGATTGGCAAAATCATAGGGCAAGTAGTCGGTTGGTTTGAACGTCATCGCACAGACCTCTCAGGCAATCATTGCGGTATAAGCAGCTTCGTCCATCATCCCATCAAGCTGGGACGGATCGGAGGGTTTGATCTTGAAAAACCAGCCATCCCCGAGCGCATCGCTGTTGGCAAGGCTGGGATCGTTTACCAGTGCTTCATTGATCTCTGTGATCTCGCCATCCACCGGGGCCAGAATGTCAGAGGCGGCCTTGACGCTTTCGATCACGACGATCTCGTCATCCTTGGTGACCGTCGCGCCGACTTCGGGCAGTTCGACAAAGACCAGATCGCCCAGTTGCGTGGTCGCGTGCTCGGTGATGCCGACAACATAAACGTCGCCTTCTTCGCGCAGCCACTCGTGTTCCTCGGTGTATTTCATCGCAGGTCTCCTTGTTATCTCTTGAAATTCGCGGGGGTTAAGGGGAGCGAGGCGACCGTCACGGGCTGGCGCTTGCCGCGCAACTCGCCCCAGATGGCGGTGCCGGGCGCGGCGTGCGCGGCGTTGACATAGCCCATTGCGACGGGTCCGCCGATTGTGGGGCCGAACCCGCCGGAGGTAATCGTCCCGATGGGCTCTTCCGCGTCGGGGCTTGCAAAGAGCGGCACGCCTTCGCGCATCGGCGCGCGGCCCTCCGGCAATAGCCCCACGCGTTTGCGCGGTGCGCCCTCTGCGATCTGCGCCAGAATGCGCTCTGCGCCCGGAAAGCCCATCGCCCGGTCGCCGCCCGCACGGCGCACCTTCTGGATCGCCCATGTCAGCGCCGCCTCGGCGGGTGTCGTGGCGGCGTCAATATCATGGCCGTACAAACACAGCCCGGCCTCCATACGCAGCGAGTCGCGCGCGCCTAGACCGATCGGCTCCACGTCGGGATGGGCCAGCAGGCGTTCGGCGAGCGGTGCGGCGGCTTCCGCTGGCACGGAAATCTCGAACCCATCCTCGCCGGTATAGCCCGACCGGGAGACCCATGCCTCTGCCCCATCCAGATCAAGCGTGGCCACATCCATGAAACTCAGATCGGCAGCACACGGGTCGAGCGCAGCCAGAACAGCCTCCGCCGCAGGCCCTTGCAGCGCCAGAAGTGCGCGATCCGTGATCTCATCAACCGACAGTGCAGGCTCCAGCGCCGCTTTCAGATGCGCGATATCGGCGGCCTTGCAGGCGGCATTGACCACCAGGAAGACATGATCGCCCCGGTTTGCGAGCATCAGATCATCCTCGATCCCGCCCGTGTCATTAGTGAAAAACCCGTAGCGCTGCCGGTTTTCGCCGAGCCCGAGGATATCCACCGGGATCAGCCGCTCCAACCCTGCCGCGGCCTGTGCAAAATCGGCCCCTCGGACGATGACTTGCCCCATATGGCTCACATCGAAAAGCCCGGCCTTTTGCCGTGTGTGCAGATGCTCTTTCATGACACCGAGCCCGTATTGGACCGGCATCGAGTACCCAGCGAAAGGCACCATCTTGGCGCCGAGCGATACGTGCAAATCGTAGAGCGGGGTTTGCTTCAATTCTTCCATCGCGCGGTCCATCCGTTCGGTTTCCGCGAGATGTTGGAATCAAGCGGCGTCATCTACGCGCAGGACTACCCCGCACCATGTCGCCTCCTCTGTCCCTTGCGCCTGAGATCATTATCCCTTCGGCGGGCGCATGTGGCGCCTCTCTCCAGAGTTTGTCGTGTGCTGACGCTGGTCCTTTGGCCTGAGAGTTTCCGAGGCGGTTGCTCCTTCGGCACCAGTGATCTGGTTCTCCCAACGTCAGATGCCCGGAACCTAAGTGAGTTTGGGCAGGATGTGCAAGTCGCTAGTTCCCAAGGGACCGCTCAGCCTTCGCTCATGCGCTTTATATCCCCGGTATCGAGCACTGGCGAGGCGTCGAGATCGTCCGCATCTAGAAACCCTGCAACCCGTTCAAGATTGGCCACCAGCATGGCCTGCTCCCAATCCTCCAGCGCATCGAACTTGCGCACGAACCGCTGCTGCAGGGGATCGGGCGCGTCCGCAAGCGTTTGCCGCCCCTTTGGCGTGATATGGATATTGGTCTGGCGCCGGTCCTGCGTGGATTTCTCGCGCAGCACCATGCCCTCGCGCACGAGCTTGTCGACGAGCGAGGTGACTGTGGCCTGACTGACGCGCATCCGCTGCGCGATGGCCTTGGCGGTGGCCTGCCCGGTCTCGGCGATGATCTGCAAGACGCGGAATTGCACCGGGGTTATCCCGGTCGCCTGCGTGATTTCACGTCCAAAAAGCTCTGTTGCGCGCAGAATGCGGCGCAGAGCGATGAGGCTGGCATCAATACGGTCCATGGCCACTCCAATCCTTAACAAGCCTAAGTATATAGACCTATGATGCAGACGCCAACCCCGATATAGCGCCTTAAATCAAAGCAACAGAAATCGTTAAAACAGGAATTTTTCTCATATAAATCAGCTTATTGATGGAAAAGATCACAATCGAGATGAACTATTTCAGATTAAATTAGTTTGCCTATTGAAGTATCTCGCCTTACTTGCTATTTCACAAGGCGAACAATTCAGGAGCTATCTCATGCAACACCCACGCGAACTTGTCAGAGCTAATATGCCCAGCCTCCGGATGCCCCGCGCCGAGGATGGCGCTGCGATCTGGGAGTTAGTGCAGGCCTGCAAGCCGCTTGATGAGAACTCCATGTATTGCAACCTCATCCAGTGCGATCATTTCGCAGACACCTGCGTAGTGGCCGAACTGAAGGGCGAGGTTGTCGGCTGGGTGTCGGCCTATGTGATGCCCAAAGACCCCGAAACATTGTTTGTCTGGCAGGTTGCCGTGTCCGAAAAGGCGCGCGGCATGGGGCTTGGCACGCTGATGCTTCAGGCCATCCTGAACCGTGACGCCTGTGACGACGTGACCCGCGTGCAGACGACGATCACGGCCGACAACGAGGCGTCCTGGGCCTTGTTCCGCAAGTTCGGGAAAATCAAGGGCACGCGCCTCGACGCTCAGCCTTACTACACGCAATCCCTGCACTTCCAGAACCGGCACAAGACCGAGCACATGGTCACGATTCGGCTCACCGCCGAGATGGCCCGCGCGGCCTGAGCCGCGCAACATCTCCTCGCTCCCCTTTCACATCTCCCAAACCGAAAAGAGGTCGTAATGTCTACGAACACCTCCCACATGTCTATTTTCAAACGACGCGAGTCCGAAGCCCGCTCCTATTGCCGCGGCTTCGACACCGTCTTCACGACCGCGCGTGGCGCGGAAATGACCGACACCGCAGGACGCACCTATATCGACTTCCTCGCCGGCTGCTCGTCGCTCAACTACGGGCATAACGATCCGGACATGAAGGCCGCGCTCATCGAGCACATCTCTTCGGACGGCGTCACCCACGGGCTCGACATGCACACCGACGCCAAAGGCGCCTTCATCGAGACCTTCGAGCGCCATATCCTCGCCCCGCGTGACATGGACCACAAGCTCATGTTTGTCGGCCCCACGGGGGCGAACGCGGTCGAAGCGGCGATGAAACTCGCACGTAAATCCACCGGGCGTACCAATGTCGTGGCCTTCACCAACGGCTTTCACGGCGTCACACAAGGCGCGCTGGCCGCGACTGGCAACGGCTATCACCGGGGCGGTGCAGGCATGCCGCTGAGCAATGTCACGCGCCTGCCCTTTGACGGATATATGGGCCCCGACATGGATACGGCGGACCTTCTGGAGACCATGCTGAAAGACCCCTCCTCGGGTCTCGACGCCCCCGCGGCCATCCTTCTGGAGACCGTGCAGGGTGAAGGCGGGCTGACCGCCGCACGCCCCGAATGGGTCAAGCGCGTGGCGCAGATTGCCAAGGATCACGGCGCGCTCCTGATCGTCGACGACATTCAGGCGGGCTGTGGCCGCACCGGCACGTTCTTCTCCTTCGACGAGATGGGCATCCAGCCCGATATCGTGACGCTGGCCAAGTCGGTCTCTGGCTTCGGCCTGCCCATGGGCCTCGTTCTGGTGCGCCCCGAACATGACGTGATGGGCCCCGCCGAGCATAACGGCACCTTCCGGGGCAACACCCATGCCTTCGTGACTGCGCGCGTCGCAATCGAGAAATTCTGGGCCGATGACAGCCTGCAAAAAGACATCGCCCGCCGTGCGGACATGATCGCCGAGACCCTCGGCATGATCGCCGCGATGGTGCCCGGCGCACGTCTCAAGGGGCGCGGCATGATGCGCGGGGTCGATGTCGGCACCGGCGCACTCGCGGGCGATATCTGCGCGCTGGCCTTCGAAAAAGGCCTGATCGTCGAGACTTCCGGCCCCGAGGACGAGGTGGTGAAAATCCTCGCGCCCCTGACCATTCCGGACGCGACCCTCAAGAAGGGCCTCAACATCCTCATCAACGCTGCACGCAGCGTCACCAGCAACGTAAGCATCGCCGCGGAGTAACATCATGATTGTCAGAGATTTCAACGAGATCGTCAAAACCGAGCGGGACCGCGTGGTCTCGGACGCGCAATGGTCCAGCGTGCGGATGCTGCTGGCCGATGACGGAATGGGCTTTTCCTTCCACATCACCTTTCTGGAGGCAGGCTCGGAGCACACGTTCGAATACAAGAACCACTTCGAAAGCGTCTATTGCATGCAGGGCACCGGCTCGATCACGGATCTCGCCACCGGCGAGACCCATCACATCAAGCCCGGCGTCATGTATGCGCTCGACAAGCACGACCGTCACGTCCTGCGCGCCGAGGAAGAGCTTGTCATGGCGTGCTGTTTCAACCCCCCGGTGACGGGCGCGGAAGTCCACCGCGAGGACGGCTCCTACGCGGCACCGGATGAATTGGCCGAGGCCTGATATGACACATACTGTCGAAAAGATCGGCGGGACATCCATGTCCCGCCTGCGCGAATTGCGCGATACGCTCTTTCTCGAAGAGGGCGCGCCGCGCTATGGGCGGATCTTCGTCGTGTCGGCCTTTGGCGGGATCACCAACCTGCTTCTGGAGCACAAGAAGACCGATGAGGCGGGTGTCTATGCGGCCTTCGCCAATGCCGAGGACGATCATGGCTGGCACGAGGCGCTGAGCCGCGCCGGGGCCGCGATGATCGAGGCGCATCAGGCCGTGCTGGACCATGCCGGAGATGCCGCACAAGCGACTGCCTTCGTGCAGGAACGCATCGAGGGCGCGCGCAACTGCCTGATCGACTTGCAGCGGCTGTGTTCCTACGGCCATTTCAGCCTTTCGGCTCACCTGATGAATATCCGTGAACTTCTGTCCGGCCTCGGTGAAGCACATTCGGCCTATGTGGCGGCGCTGTTCCTTCAGCGTGCTGGCGTCAATGCGCGTCTGGTCGACCTGTCGGGCTGGCGCGAGGAGGGCGATGTTTCGCTTGACGACCGGATCACGGGCGCGATGGCGGGGATCGACCCGCAGACCGAGATGCCCATCGTCACCGGCTACGCGCAATGCCGCGAAGGGCTGATGCGCGAATTCGACCGGGGCTATTCCGAGGTGACCTTCTCGCAACTCGCTGCGCTGACCGGCGCGCGGGAGGCGATCATCCACAAGGAATTCCACCTGTCTTCTGCCGATCCCAAGCTCGTGGGCGGCGATGCCGTGCGCACTCTGGGGCACACCAACTATGACGTGGCCGACCAGATGGCCAATCTCGGCATGGAAGCGATCCACCCGTCGGCGGCAAAGACCCTGCGCCAAGCGGGCGTCGCGCTGCGCGTCACCAATGCCTTCGAGCCGGGCCATCCCGGCACGATCATCGACGACCAGCCAGCCGATGAGCCAGCCGTCGAGATGGTCACTGGCCTCGATATCATCGCGCTCGAAGTGTTCGAGCAGGACATGGTCGGTGTGAAGGGCTATGATGCGGCGATCCTCGATGTGCTCACCCGGCACAAAGTGCGGATCGTGTCCAAGACCTCCAACGCCAACACGATCACGCATTACGTGGATGCCTCGCTGAAATCCATGCGCCGTGTCGAGGCCGATCTGGCTGCGCGCTACCCGCAGGCGGAAATCGCCACGCGCAAACTGGCACTGGTCTCCGCAATCGGGCGGGATTTGAGCGGATTGCACGCGCTGTCGCGTGGTTTGCAGGCGATGGAAGCCGCAGGCCTTGCCCCGCGCGGCGCAACCCAAGGGCCGCGCAATGTCGACACGCAATTCATCGTCGACCGCGCAGACCGCGACGCCGCCATCAGCGCGCTGCACGCGGAATTCGTGGCAGCGCCGGCCTCGCCGAAGATCACGATTGCCGCCTGATCCAAAGACGGCAGCTTGAAAATGAAAATGCGCGCGGAATCCAGGCAGGACCCCGCGCGCATTTGCTTTTAGAGCGTGTTGCGCCCTTTCCGATTCAGGCTTCCCACGAAGCTTGATCTGTGATTCCTTGTCCGCATGGCAGATA
>CBFHJA010000068.1:0-18088 GCA_965656085.1 uncultured Aliishimia sp.
TGCTTCACGCCGCAGGAGTGCGAAAACTACTTCGCCGCCTGCGGATACGATCCAGATTGATCGGAAAATGCTCTAAGCCCCGAATTCACGTTTTTCGCGATTTTGACGGTACGCAACGCTCGGTGCGTTAACCTTTCAAAACGGCGCCGCACTCCGAAACCGCATCGCCCGCCCCCCCTCGGGATGCTTGAGCCGCAACTCCTCCGAGTGCAGCATCAACCGCTCGTACCCCTCAAACGCCGCCCCCGTCGCATAGAACGGATCGCCCAGAATGGGATGCCCGATCGCCAGACAATGCACCCGCAATTGATGGCTCCGCCCGGTCTTCGGCCAGAGCCGCAGCCGCGCGGTCTCACCCTCCACCTTGATCCGTTTCCACGCGGTCTGGGCAGGCTTGCCGGTCTCATGGCACACCATCTGACGGGGCCGGTTCGGCCAGTCTACGATCAGCGGCAGGTCGATCTCACCCGAAGCGCCGGGATCTCCCCAAACCCTTGCCACATAGGCCTTTTTCACCATCCGCTTCTCGAATTGCAGCCCCAGATGCCGCTGCGCATGGGGGGTGCGGGCAAAGACCATCACGCCCGATGTGTCCCGGTCCAGCCGGTGCACGAGCAGGGTTTCCGGGAACACCTCCTGCAACCGCGCCAGCAGGCAATCGGCGAGGTCCGGCCCCTTGCCGGGCACCGACAAAAGCCCCGCCGGCTTGTCGACGATCAGCAGGTGATCGTCCTCATGCAGGATCGTCAGCGGAGCTTGGGGCGGCGCGTAATCGGTCATTGCGCTGCCGTAGCATGGACCACACGTAGAGCACCAGCGCCGCCCAGATCAGCGGAAACGCCACCCGCCGCGCCGGATCGAACTCTTCGCCGAAGACGAACACTGCGTTGATGAAGATCATCGTCGGCGCGATGTATTGCAGAACGCCAATGGTGGAGAGCCGTAACCCCTTGGCCCCATTGGCATAAAGCATCAGCGGCACTGCCGTCACCACCCCGCATCCGACCAGCAGCCACGTGTCCGCCGGGGTGCCCGTCGCAAAGCCGCCCTGCCCGCCAAGCCAGATCACGTAGAGCAACGCCGGCGGGGTCAGGATCAGCACTTCGAGCAGGAAGCCTTGGTTCGGCCCAACCGGCAGCCAGCGCTTGAAAAACGCATAAAATCCCCAGGACACCGTCAGCCCGACCGCGACCCATGGCAGCCGCCCGGTCTGCCATGTCAGATAGGCCACGCCCAGCGCCGCCAACCCCACAGCCACCGTTTGCAACCGCGACAACCGCTCGCCCAAAAGCGCCGCGCCCAAGGCCACGGAGAACAGCGGGTTGATGTAGTAGCCCAGCGCCGCGTCGATCACCTGATCGGTGGTGATCGAATAGACATAGATGCCCCAGTTGACCGTGATCAGCGCCGCCGTGACCGCCCCCATCGCCAGCGTGCGCGGACTGCGCAGAGCGGCGGTCAGATCGCCGGTCCGGCGCAGAACCAAGAGGACTGTAAAGGCCACCGGCACCGACCAGATGATCCGGTGCGCGACCACTTCCACCGCCCCGAGATGCTCCAGCGCCTTGAGGTAGAGCGGCAGAAAACCCCATAGAAAATAGGCGGATACGGCAAAAGCGAAGCCGGGAAGCGTATCTTGGGACGGGGTGCGCATAGGCCATAGGCGCAGCCTTCCGCGAGGGGGTCAAGAGGGACACCCACGTTGATTTGTGACGCTGACCATAACCGTTTGTGACGTGACCGACTCCGTGCACGATCGCAGGCCAAGGAGTTGACTGATTGTGGCGCGACTTTACTTGATGACCGTCGTCCACCGATGAATTTGCAATAGGATCGTCATGCTATCTCTTAGAAAAACAATGATTGCCGCAGCCCTTACGGCCCTTCCCGGTCTGGCTTATGCCCAAGATTGGCAACGTATCGACACCCAAGCTGCCTTCGTGAGTGCAGTCGATGGGAAAACGCTGCAAAATGCGGGCGGTACGGCCAAAATCAACGGGGACGGCACCGGCAGCGGGCGCACGGAAAATGGCCGCTACGCGCTGAATTGGGTGTGGGATTCAGGCCGCTATTGCCGCAACTTCAGATTTGCCGGGCAAGACGCCACCGGAACGCTCTGCGCCCTGATCGACATTGCTGGCAACCAGATCCGATTTACCAATCAAGGTGGCAACAATTCCGTGAGTGTCTGGTCAATCCGATAAATCAGACGGGGCCGAGGCCTATGCCTTGGCCCGCTCCGACTTCGGATCATACATCGGCCGCAGCGACGCGTCCGCCGCTACCCGCGTGCCCGCCACGTCAATCTCGTAGGTCGACGCCAGCACCGAGGCCGCGTCCTCGCCCTTGCACGGCACATAGCCCATCCCGATCGCGCCGCCGAGGTGATGCCCATAGGCGCCCGAGGAGAGGTAGCCGACGATCTCGCCATCGCGGATCACCGGCTCGTTGTGATAGAGCAGCGGCTCAGGATCGGTCAGCCGGAACTGCACCATCCGCGTCTCCAACCCGGCCTCGCGTTTGCGCAGCACCGCATCCCGCCCGATGAACGCGGGCTTGGCCGTCTTCACCGCAAAGCCCAGCCCCGCCTCCAGCACATGATCCTCGCAGGTGATATCATGGCCGAAATGCCGGAACCCCTTCTCGATCCGGCAAGTGTCCATCATGTGCATCCCGCAAAGCGTCAGCCCCAGATCCTGCCCGGCCTCATAGAGCGTCTCGAACACATGCCCGGCCATGTCGGCGGAGACATAGACCTCCCAGCCAAGCTCACCGACATAGCTCACCCGGTGCGCGCGGGCGAGGCCCATGCCGATCTCAATCTCCTGCGCGGTGCCGAAGGGGTTGGTCTCATTGGAGAAATCATTTGGCGAGACCGCTTGCATCAGCTTGCGCGCATTCGGCCCCATCACCGCCAGCACGCCCTCACCCGCAGTCACATCGGTGATCACCACGTTGAAGTCGGCCTTGTGGCGCGCCATCCATGTCTGGTCCGCAAGCCGCGCCGCCGCCGGGGTCACGACCAGATAGGCGGTCTCGGCAAGGCGCGTTACGGTCACATCCGCCTCGATCCCGCCGCGTGCGTTGAGGAACTGCGTGTAGACGATCTTGCCCACCGGCACCGACATATCGGCCCCGCAGATGTGGTTGAGAAAGCCCTCCGCGTCCGGCCCCTCGACGCGCAGCTTGCCGAAAGAGGACATATCATACATGCCCACATTGCTCCGCACGGCGAGATGCTCATCGCGCACGTTCTCAAAGAAATTCTGCCGTTTCCAAGAGTATTCATAGGCCGGGTTCTGCCCGTTCCGCGCGAACCAGTTGGCCCGTTCCCAGCCGCCCAACTCACCCATCACCGCTCCGTGCTGCAGCAATTGGTGGTGGAAGGGCGTGCGCCGCACGCCGCGCGCGGTGGCTTTCTGACGGTAGGGGAAATGGTCGGCATAGAGCAGCCCGAGCGTCTCGGTGGAGCGCTCCATCAGATAGGTCTTGTTGCCCATGAAGGGCGCCATCCGGCAGATATCCACATCCCCGAGATCAAAGGGCTTTTCGCCACCCTCCATCCATTGCGCCAGCGCCATGCCCGCGCCGCCCGCCGACTGGATGCCGATCGAGTTGAACCCCGCCGCGACCCAGACATTGTCCATCTCGGGGCACAGGCCAAGGTGATAGGCATCGTCCGGGGTGAAGCTTTCGGGGCCGTTGAAGAAGGTGTGAATCCCCGCCTCCGCGAGCATCGGCATCCGGTTCACGGCATGCTCCAGAATGGGCTCGAAATGGTCGAAATCCTCCGGCAACTGGTCGAACTCGAAACTCTCCGGGATCGGCCCCCAAGGCTTGCTGACCGGCTCGAAAGCCCCCAGCATCATCTTGCCCGCGTCTTCCTTGTAATAGGCACACTCGTCGGGCACCCGCAGCACCGGAAGCTGGCTCAGCCCTTCGATGGGTTCGGAGACGATGTAGAAATGCTCGCAGGCTTGCAGCGGCACGTTGGTGCCCAGCATCTGCCCGACCTCGCGGCCCCACATCCCGGCGCAGTTGACGACGTGCTCGCAGGCGATGTGGCCCGTGCTGCCATCCTCTGCGGCCCAATCGACGCCGGTGATCCGCCGCCTCGCGCGCGTCACGCCGGTGGCCTTCACGCGCTCCTGCACAAGCGCGCCCCGCTGCCGCGCGCCCTTGGCCAGCGCCAGCGCGATATTGGCCGGGTCGCCCTGTCCGTCCTTGGCGAGATACACCCCGCCGGTGACCCCATCGACATTGAGATGCGCATAGCGCGCCTTGATTTCGTTCGGCCCGATCTCTTCGATTTCGACCCCGAAGGCGCGGGCCATCGCGGCGGAGCGGTGCAACTCTTCGAGCCGCTCCCCGGTGAGCGCAGCGGTGATCGAGCCCACACGCTTGAACCCGGTGGCGACCCCGGTCTCGGCTTCGAGATTGCCGTAGAGTTCTTGGGAGTATTTCGCGAGCTTGGTCATGTTCGCCGTGGCGCGAAGCTGCGCAATCAGCCCTGCCGCGTGCCACGTCGTGCCGGAGGTGAGTTGCTTGCGCTCCAGCAGTACGATATCGGTCCAGCCCTCCTTCGCGAGATGGTAGGCGACCGAGCAGCCGATGATGCCGCCGCCGATGATGACCACGCGGGCCTCAGTGGGAAGATCGGTCATTGTGGTGTCTCCATGTGCGGGCCGGGTGGGGGCGCTGCCCCCCGTCGCCTTGCGCCTCCCCCCGGGATATTTTTAGCCAAAGGAAAACAGGGCCGTCACGCGATGGTGTGACCCTCTTCCCTGAGGCGTTCAGCGATTTTTGCGATATGGGCAGGGCTTGTCTCACAGCAGCCGCCGAGGATCGTCGCGCCGTGGTCCAGCAATCCAAGCGCATAACGCGCGAAGGTCTCCGGGACCATGTCCTCGCGCGCCTGCAGGTCCTGCGCCGTGGTGCCGCCGGCCAGAAAGTCATTGGTGATCATCTGGAACGCGTTGGCATAGGCGCCGATGGGCACCTGCGCGCCCGAGAGCGCGTCCAGCGCCCGCGCCATCGCTTCGGGGGCCGAGCAATTGGCCAGCACCGCATCGGCCTCGCGGGCGACCTCCGCCGCCTCCGACACCGGCTCGCCCGAGCGCAGCAGGCTGCCATCCTCGTCATCCACCGTGAACGAGAGCCAGACTGGCTTGCCGGTCTGCAGGCCTGCCGCGAGCGCGGCCTTGGCGGCCTCCACCGAGGGGATGGTCTCGAAGAGCAGCAGATCGACGCGGGGCGCGAGCAGGCCCGCGATCTCCGCGAAAAGTGCCACGGCGACCTCGTGCTCGGGCAACAGATCCGCCCGATAGCTGGCCCCCAGCGGGCCAATGGAGCCAGCGACCCGCCCCTGCGTCCGCACCGTTTCGACCTCGGTCAGCGCAAGGTCGAACAGCGTTTCGAACTGGTCTTCAAGGTCCGGCAGGAACACCCCGTCAGCGGCGTAGTGGTTCGAACTGCCCCCCCGCAGCCGGTCCCGGTGCAGCGCATAGGTGTTGGTCGTCGCGACCGTGGCTCCGGCCTCGGCATAGTCCCGATGCACCTCACCCACGAGCCCGGGCCGGTCGATCATCACCTGTGTAGCCCAGAGCGGCGCGGCGGGCTGGCCGGAGCGTGCAATGAGCTCCTGCCCCATCCCGCCGTCGAGCAGCGTGACCTCGGTCATGCGCGCAGCCGTTCGTTCGCCGGATCCCAGAGCGGGGCGTCGGCCTGCACGACGGCCTTGCGGCGCTGGCCGAACACTTCGATCTCAAGCTCTGTGCCGGGCGCAACGACGTCCGGTGAGATCATCCCGAGCGCGACGCATTTGCCGGTCCGGTAGCCCATCGCGCAGGAGGTGATCTCGCCCACGATCTGATCGCCGTTCCACACCACGGACATATAGGGCGCGTCCTGTTCGCCCGGCTCCATCACCATGGTCGCAAAGGCTTTCTTGCGTCCTTGCTGCTTTTCATTGAGCAGCGCGGCCTTGCCGGGGAAGTCCTGCGGCTTGTCGAAGCGGATGAACCGCTCCAGACCGCCTTCGAGCATCGTGTAATCGGTCGACAGATCGCCTTTCCACGTCCGGTAGCCCTTCTCCAGCCGCAGCGAGTTGAGCGCATACATGCCGAAGGGCGTGGCCCCGGCGGCGATGATGGCGTCGTAGATCGCTGGCATGGAGTGGTTTTCCGCGTGGATTTCCCAGCCCAGTTCCCCCGCGAAGGACACCCGCAAGAGCGCCGCCCATTCCCCGGCAACCTCGGTTTCCTGAAAGCTCAGCCACGGCAGCGACAGATCGGCCTCCGTCAGCCCCGAGAGCAGGTCCCGTGATTTCGGCCCGGTGACGATCAGCGTGGACATATCCCGCGTCCAGTCCTCGCAGGTGATGCTGCCATCCTCGGGCAGATTGCCTTGGATCACGTCCCGGTCATGCCACTGCGCGGAGGCCGCCGTGACCAGCACGAAGAAGTCCTCGGCCTCGCGGGTCACGGACATTTCCGTCAGGATGCGGCCCCGGCTGTCGGCGAAATAGACAAGCCCGACGCGCCCGATTTTCGGCAAGGCGCCGGTGATCAGCCCGCGCAGCCATTCATCGGCCCCCGGCCCGGAGATCTTGAAGCGCGAAAAGCCCGGCAGGTCGAGCACGCCGACCCCGTCGCGCACCGCTTCGCACTCCTCCTTCACGCGCTGCGTCCACGCCCCCGCGCGATCCCAAGTCTGGGTGCTTTCCTCGGACAGATCGTCCCCGTCCTTCGCGAACCAATTGGCCCGTTCCCAGCCGTTATAGGCCCCCATGACGCCGCCTTGGGCAACGACCTTGTCATGCACCGGCGACAGCTTCTTGTCGCGCCCGGCAGGCCATTCGTGATGCGGGAAGTGGATGGCGTATTCGTGGCCATAGACCTCCACCGCCTTCTGGTTGCAGTAGTCCTGATCGGTGTAATCGGTGTAACGGCGCGGATCGACCGACCACATGTCCCATTCGGTCTCGCCATGGATGATCCACTCGGCGGCGACCTTCCCGGCCCCGCCGCCTTGGGTGATCCCAAAGGTGAACACACAGGCCTCATAGGCGTTCGGCACGCCCGGCATCGGCCCGAGCAGGGGTAGCCCGTCCGGCGCATAGGGGATCGGCCCATTGATGTTGCGCTGCACGCCGCCCTTGGCGAGGATCGGCACCCGCGCGCAGGCATCCTCGATATACCATTCGAGCCGGTCGAGATCGTCGGGGTAGAGCTGGAAGGAGAAGTCTTCCGGCATCGGATCGTCCGGCGTGACCCACGCAGCCTTGCAGTTGCGCTCATAGGGGCCGAGGTTCAGCCCGTTCTTGTCTTGGCGCAGGTAGTAAGAGCTGTCCACGTCGCGCAGCAGCGGCACCTTGCGGCCCGTCGAGGCGGTCCATTCCACAAGTTCGGGGATTTCCTCGGTCAGGAAGAACTGGTGGGACATGGTGCATTGCGGCACGGTCCGCCCGCCATAGGGCTTGAACCACTCGCCCACGCGCTGCCCATAGTAGCCAGCGGCGTTCACAACCTTCTCGCAGCGGATATCGCCCTTGTGGGTGTGCACGATCCACTCGCCATTCTCGCGGCTGACCCCGGTCGCCGGGCAGAACCGTTCGATCTTCGCCCCCATGTTCCGCGCCCCCTTGGCGAGCGCTTGGGTGAGCTGCGCCGGATCAATGTCGCCATCGTCCGGGTCCCAGAGCGCACCTTCGAGATCATGCAACTCGATGAACGGATAGCGGTCCTTGATGTCCGAAAGCGCCATCATCTCAAGGTCCATGCCCTGATACCGCCCCATCGACCGGGCGCGCTCAAACTCCATCATCCGCTCGCGGGTGTGGGCCAGCCGGATCGAGCCGGTGACATGGTAGTTCATCGGGTAGTCGACCTCTTCGGCCAGCCCCGCATAGAGGCCCAGCGAGTAGCGCTGCATGTTCATCACCGCCCACGAGGTGCTGAACGACGGACAGTTCCCGGCGGCGTGCCATGTGGAGCCAGCGGTCAGCTCGTTTTTTTCGAGCAGCACACAATCGGTCCAGCCTTCCTTGGCCAGATGATAGAGCGTCGACGTGCCGACCACGCCCCCGCCGATGATGACCACGCGCGCTGTGGTTGGAAAGTCTGCCATGATGCCGTCTCCCTAATGATCGTGCTGCGGAAGCCCGTCCGCGATTTCGTAATAGCTGCCCTTGTGGGCAACAAAGATGTGCTTTTCGATTGCGAGCCCATGATCCCCGTCGAGCGCGCCAAGCGCGAAGCTCATCGAAGACTCGCCCGCGTGCCGCCAGAACAGGAAACACCCGCAGGTCGGGCAGAACCCGCGCTCGGCGTGTTCGGAACTGGCGTACCAGCGCACCGGCCCGGTGAGGGTGATGTCGGCGCGCTCGGTGACGGCGGAGGCCCATGTGTTGCCCGATTGCTTGCGGCATTGCCCGCAATGGCAGCTTGAGATGCTCCAGACCTTGCCGGAGACCTCGAAGCCGCAGGCCCCGCAATTGCACGACCCCTTGATCATGCGGCGCGCCCTCCGGTCCGGAGGCCCCGGAGCGCGTCCGGGGCGGGTGGGATATGAGGCGCGCGGTGCATCAATAGACCGGCGGGGCGATCACCCAGATCGCCAAAGCTGGCGTTGTGCCGGGATTGCGCCATGTGAACGGCTCGCCCCGAATGCGGAAACTGTCGCCCGGCCCGATGTCGAACCGCTGCCCGTTGATGGTGAGTTGCAGAGTGCCGGAGACGAGGTAGCCGACTTCCTGCGTGGGCCGCGTGACCGGGGTGGTGAGGGCCGAGCCGGGCGCGAAGGTGGAATGCACCACCTCGAAATCGTCCGTCAGGTCCGGCGACAGAAGCTCTTCCGCAAGACCGGGTACCCGGCTCCCGATGGGCCGCCGCGCGCCGCTGCGCACGATATAACCTTCCTCGCTTGGCCGGTGGTGATCCTTGGGGGCGAGGGTGGAGACGGACACGTCGAGCAGCCGCGCCATCTGTTGCAGGTCTTGGCTGGATGGGCCGGACAGGTCCCGTTCGACCTGACTGAGCCAGCCGACCGAGCGCCCCAGCGCCTTGGCCATGTCCGAGAGGGTGAGACCACGCGCCTTGCGCAGAGCCCGCAGATCGGCTCCGAGCGAATGGGACGTGGTTTGGAGCATGGCGGCTGATTCCGTGAAAAACTTCTCTCGAATTTCACTCTGCCCGACGAAATGAAATTTTCAAGAAATTTTTCACCGAGGAGCGTATTTTGAGCTCGCAGGACCGGGGCGCTGCCGTCGTCCATTGGTTCTCGAACCAATGGCGTACCAATGAACGATCCCCGGAGTTTACGGGCCAAGCGAAAGGATCAGACGCGCTCGATTGCGATTGCCGTACCCTCTCCGCCGCCAATGCAGATGGCGGCCACACCGCGCGTCAGGCCGCGCGTCTCCAGCGCGTTGAGCAGCGTGACCATGATCCGCGCCCCCGACGCCCCGATGGGATGGCCCAGCGCGCAGGCCCCGCCATTCACGTTCACGATGTCATGGGAAAGGCCCATCTCCTGCATGAAGGCCATCGGCACCACGGCAAAGGCCTCGTTGACCTCCCACAGGTCCACATCGTCCTTGCTCCACCCGATCCGCTTCAGCAGCTTTTGCGCAGCGGGCACCGGGGCGGTGGTGAACAGCCCGGGCGCCTGCGCGTGGCTGGCATGGCCGAGAATGCGCGCGCGGATGTTCAGCCCCTTTGCCTTGGCGGCTGCCTCCGAGGCGAGCACCAGTGCCGCCGCACCGTCCGAAATCGACGAGGAATTGGCCGCCGTGACGGTGCCGTCCTTGCGGAAGGCGGGCTTGAGATGCGGGATCTTGTCGGGCCGCGCATTGGCGGGTTGCTCATCGGCGGCGACGGTGACGGCGCCCTTGCGGCTCGTGACCTCCAGCGGCGCGATCTCGCCCGCGAACGCGCCGCTCTCCTGCGCCTCCAGCGCCCTGCTGAGCGAGGCGAGCGCGTAGTCGTCCTGCCGCGCGCGGGTGAACTGGAAGGTTTCCGCGCAATCCTCGGCAAAGGTGCCCATCAGGCGGCCCTTGTCATAGGCGTCTTCCAGCCCGTCGAGGAACATATGATCGGTCGCTTGCGCGTGCCCGAGCCGCGCGCCGCCGCGCATGTTTGGCAGCAAATAGGGGGCGTTGGTCATCGACTCCATGCCGCCGGTGATCATCGCCGTGGCATGCCCGAGCGCGATCTGATCGAAACCCATCATCGCGGCTTTCATCCCGGAGCCGCACATCTTGTTGAGCGTCGTGGCCGGCACCTCCTTGCCGAGACCGCCCGCGAACCCGGCTTGCCGCGCCGGGGCCTGCCCTTGCCCGGCGGGCAGTACGCAGCCCATGAGCACTTCGTCCACGGTCTCGGCGCGCGCATCGGCGAGCGCAGCCCGGATCGCCGCCCCGCCAAGCTCGGCGGCGGTGAGATCCGACAGACTGCCCTGAAACCCGCCCATGGGGGTGCGCGATGCGCCTGCGATAACCACTGGTTGCATGATGCTGTCTCCCTGACTTTCCGCGCCCGGCCTCACGAATTGGTAAGACTTCCCCGTTAGACAGGCGCTGTGAGCAACCAGAGCGTTATAGCATGAATTTAACCAGTACAACCGAAGGCGCGCGCAAGGTCGTGACCGTGAATGAGCCCCGGATCGACGCCGCGGTGGCGGTTGCCTTCAAGGAGGCGATGCGCAACGAAACCCGGGAGGCCCCGTATGTCATTCTCAACCTCGAACAGGTGCAATTCATTGATTCCAGCGGTCTGGGCGCGATCGTGGCGGCGATGAAGGCGATGGGAAGCCCCCGCGCGATGGCGCTGGCGGGGCTGACCCCCACGGTCGACAAGGTCTTCCGGCTGACCCGCATGGATTCGGTATTCCCGGTCTTCGCGACACTGGAAAACGCATTGGCCGCCGACCCGGAGTGACCTGGCGGATCTCAAAAAAATGATGACTGCACGGATTTGATGCCACGTTCGAAGACACCCCAGACATTCCGCCTCAGCGTCGAGACAGGCCCGATGGCGGTGCGCGACGTTCTGGGCATGGTGTTCGAGCGCTTGGCCCCGCTGGACCTTGACGTGGAAGAGCGCGGCACGATCGAATTGGTTCTGGCCGAGGCGCTGAACAATATCGTCGAACATGCTTACCCGGACCCGGATGCGCGCGGCACGATTGACCTGACGGTCACGGCGCAGGCGGACGGGTTGCATTTCCGGATCGAGGATGACGGCAAACCGATGCCGGATGGGCATTTGCCTCTGGGCGAGGCCGCCGATCTGGAGGTCGATTCGATGGATTTGCCCGAAGGGGGCTTCGGCTGGTTTCTGATCCGGGGGCTGGCCAAGGATGTCCACTATTCCCGGGCCTCAGGCCGCAATGTGCTGACGCTCCGCCTTGTGATTTCCCGCGCGCCTTGACGCGCGCGCCAAGACACTGGCCCTTTCCAAGGTGAGACCGCGCGCAGGCGGACCGGAGGCGCCGCCCACGCACACACCAGTCTGAACGCTCTGTTAACCATGCCTTAATCTATCGCCAAGAAACCACGCTTCCTGCACATTTCAGCCCGATTACACCGGCATACCTGTCCTCGTAGCTGCATTAGCTTCCCCCGGCGCCGCGTGTTTATAGCCCCCACCCAGTGCGCGGCGTCGGGGTTCTTCTTCTCCCCATGACAGATAGATCACACCGCGCCTGTGCAGCTTCGCACAGAGCCTTGTGCATTGGATGGATTGTGGGGCATCACTAGGGTTTCGGAAACGAAACGGAGCCCTCCCCCATGCGTGATTTTCACTTTCCAGGCCGCTCGGCGGTTTTGGCGCAGAACGGCATCTGCGCGACCTCCCACCCCTTCGCGGCCCACGCGGCGATTGATGTCCTGCAATCGGGCGGCAACGCCATGGATGCTGCCATCGCCGGCGCGGTCCTGCTGGGGATTTGCGAGCCGCAGATGACCGGGATCGGCGGCGATTGCTTCGTGCTGTGGTCGCGCCCCGGGCAGGACGTGCAGGCGCTCAACGGCTCGGGCCGCGCCCCGGCCGGGGCCGACCCTGCCGCCCTGCGCGCGCGCGGCGAGACCACCATGCCGCTCTACACCGCCGACGCCGTCACCGTTCCGGGCGCCATCGACGCGTTCTGCCATCTCTCCGAGACCGTCGGCACCATCGGCCTCGACCGGGTGCTGGCCCCCGCGATCCACTATGCCGAGACCGGTGTCCCGGTCGCCCCGCGCGTGGCCTTCGACTGGGCCAAGGACGCAGCCATCTTGCAAGGCGCTGGAAAGACACATTATCTGGTGAACGGGCAGGCCCCGCAGGCCGGCCAGATGTTCCGCGCGCCGGGTCAGGCCGAGGTGCTGCGCCGCATCGCGCAAAACGGGCGCGACGCGTTCTACACCGGAGAGATCGCCGAGGACATGCTGGCGGCCCTGCAAGCTGCGGGCGGCACCCACACGGCTGAGGATTTCGCAGCCGCAGCCTGCACGCCCACGACCCCGATCTCCGGCGAGTACAAGGGCACCGAGCTTCTGGAGCACCCGCCCAACGGCACCGGCGCCACGGCGATCCTGATGCTGAACATCCTCAAGCACTTCGACATCGCCTCGCTGGACCCGTTCGGCACCACGCGCGCGCATCTCGAAGCCGAGGCCGCCAAGCTGGCCTATGACGCCCGCAACCGCTTGCTGGCCGATCCCGATCACACCACGCGCCTCGACCACATGCTCGCACCGGAAACCGCCGCCAAACTGGCCGCGCTCATCGACCCCAAACGCGCCATGGCCGACGCGGCGCCGCTCACCGAGGCGGTGCACAAGGACACGATCTACATCACCGTCGTCGACAAGGACCGCATGGCGGTGTCGCTGATTTACTCGATTTTCCATGGCTTTGGCTCCGGCATCGCGTCCGAAAAGTTCGGCATCCTGTTCCAGAACCGCGGCGCGGGCTTCCGGCTCGACGAAGGCCATCCCAACGAATACGGCCCCGGCAAACGCCCGATGCACACGATCATCCCGGCGATGCTGCGCGAGACCGGCACTGTGACCATGCCGTTCGGCGTGATGGGCGGGGCCTACCAGCCCAACGGCCACGCGCGCGTGGTGAGCAACATGATCGATTTCGGCATGGACCCGCAAAGCGCGCTCGATGCGCCGCGCGCCTTCTCCGACGCGGGCACGATGAAGGTCGAGCGCGGCTATGCGGAAACGGTGCGCGCGGAACTGGCCGAGATGGGCCACAAGGTCGAGGTGCCGGACACGCCCATCGGCGGCGCGCAGGCGATCCGCATCCATGACAGCGGGGTGCTCGAAGGGGCGTCCGATCCGCGCAAGGATGGCTGCGCGGCGGGGTACTGACATCGACAGGGGCGGCCCTGCCGCCCCCACGCCTGCCCCCGGGGCCTCAATTCAGCTGGAAATGCAGCGGGTAGGCGCCGTCCTGAAACGGGCCGAAGAGATCGGGAATGTCGGGATGATCGACGGGCTCGCCGCTATAGTCGGCCACGAGGTTCTGCTCGGAGACATAGGCGACGTAGTAGCTTTGGTCGTTCTCCGCGAGCAGATGGTAGAAGGGCTGATCCTTGACCGGGCGCGACTCCTCGGGAATCGACTGGTACCATTCCTCGGTATTCGAGAAGGTTGGGTCCACGTCGAAAATAACCCCGCGAAATGGGTGTTTACGGTGGCGGACGACTTGTCCGAGGTGGTATTTCGCGCGCGCGTTCAGCATCAAAAAACAGCCTTTCGGGGGCCTACTTAGCGCTTCCCGGGGGGGCTTGTCCATTTTTTGGCCACAATTTGTGAGAAACAGTCTGTGAACCTGATCTTTACAGTGCTCGAAATCGTCGCCCCGGTTTTCCTGCTGGCCGCGATTGGCTTTGCCTGGGTGAAATTCGGGCTCGAATACCGGATCGAATTTGTCACCCGTCTCGCGATGACGCTCGCGCTGCCTGCGCTGATCTTCGTGTCGCTCATGCAGACCGAGATCGACCCGGCGGCGCTGGCCCGCCTGTCGCTGGCCACGCTGGCGACCTATGGGGCGATCACGCTGGCAAGCTACGGGCTGGTGCGCGCCATGGGGCTGGAAATCCGCACCTTTCTCAGCCCGACGATCTTCGGCAATACCGGCAATCTCGGCCTGCCTCTGGCGCTCTTCGCCTTCGGACAGGACGGGCTGAGCGCGGCGATCATTGTCTTTGCCATCATGTCGATCTGGTTCTTCACCTTCGGGATCTGGGTGTTCTCGGGCGGGGGCTCGCTGCGCAAGCTGCTCCAGGAGCCGCTGGTCGGCGCAACGGGGCTGGGGGCGCTGTTTCTCTGGCAGGGCTGGCACACCCCGCCCTTTGTCACCAATACCCTGTCGCTGCTCGGCCAGATGCTCATTCCGCTGATGCTGATCACGCTCGGCGTGGCGGTGGCGCGCCTCACGCCGGGACGGGTCTGGCAGGCGACGGTGCTGTCGGTGCTGCGCCTTGCGGTCTGCGCGGGGCTGGCATGGGCCGTGGGGCTGTGGTTCGCGCTCGACCGCGTGGCGTTCGGCGTGCTCGTTCTGCAGGCCGCGACCCCGGTTGCGGTCACGTCGTATCTTCTGGCGGAGAAATATGGCGGCGATGCCGAGGCGGTGGCCGGTCTGGTGGTCGTGTCCACCCTGATTTCCGTGGCGGCCTTGCCACTTTTGCTCGCGGTGCTGCTCTGAGCGCGCCTGCCGCGACGCGTGCACTCAAATCGTGATTTCCCAATCCGGTTAAATCGGGTAAACTGGCAATCAAAACCGCGAGTGAGGCAGATGAGCAGATCTCTAATCGCGCTTGGGCTACTCATGTTGCTCGCATCCTGTGGGGGCGGCGGCTACAATTCTGCGCCGCGCGACCTCGACAATGCGTGCAGCATCCTGACCGAGCGACCCGAATACGCCCGCGCCATGAAGGCGACCGAGCGCCGTTGGAAGGTGCCGGTGCATGTGCAGATGGCGACGATCTATCAGGAGAGCCGCTTCGTGTCGGACGCGCGCACGCCGTTCCGCTACGTGGCGGGCGTGATCCCGATGGGGCGGATGAGTTCGGCCTATGGCTATAGCCAAGCGCTCGACGGGACGTGGGAGGAATACCTGAGCGACACCGGAAAGCGTCGCGCCAAGCGCAACCGCATCCGCGATGCTACCGATTTCATGGGCTGGTACATGAACATCACCCGCGAACGCAACGGCATCCCGCTCACCGATGCCCGGCGGCAATACCTTGCCTACCACGAGGGCCACACGGGCTATGCGCGCGGTACGTATAACCGCAAATCATGGCTCGTGCGCGTGGCCAGCAATGTCGGCCAGCGCGCCAATATGTACGAGGCGCAACTGCGCAACTGCCGGGCGCTGTGAAGATCGCGGCCCGCCGCGCCAGCGGCGCGCTGAGACCGGCGGCACAAAGGTTAACGCCGAACCACCGCACGGTGCGTTAACCTTTTCAAATCACGGAACGAATCGCGATTTGTACGTACAGTGTATGTACAGGTGCCATACGCGCGGCCAAACAGCTGCCAACCCTTGTTTTACTGGCGTTAACCCCCGAATTCACGTTTTTCGTGAATTTGGCCCCGCGCAACGTGCGCCCCGTTAACCTTTCGCGGCGAGAGCCCGTTCAATCCCGCCCGCCGGTCTCGTAGCGCGACGTATCGAAGAGCCGGTTCGGCAGGTTCCCCCCGCGCGACAGATCCCCGAGGATCACCGTCGTCGACGTGCCATTGCCGTCATTGATCACCCATTGCCGAAGCTCCACCGGAGTACCGGTGAACACCAACTCGATATTGCCATAGTCGGGGTTTTCGGGATCCTGCGCGATCACCTTCGTCGCGGTCCCGTCATACGTATGCCCCACGACCATCCGCGCCTGCCCCAGATCGACGTTCCGGGCCAGAATGAGCGAGAGCGGCGTGCGGCTGAGCGGATAGGTCTCGGGCGGCGTGTTCGATTTGCGGTCCACGATCACCACCGTGTTCGCCCCCGCGATCACCGCCGTGTCGTCCGGCGCGTTATATTCGAACCGCATCCGTCCCGGGCGCTTGATGTAGATCTGCCCGGTGGAGATCGACCCGTCATCGTTGATCTGCGTGAACGCGCCCTGCGCGGTCTGCAAGCCGTTGAGATAAGAGGAAATCTCCCCAAGCGAGAGCTTCTCCGCAAGGGCCGGCCCCGCCAGAAACAGACCCACCACAAGTGCCGCGATGCCGCGCATACCCAATGCCTCACGTCGTTATGTCTGCCTTTCACATAAGCGACCCAAGGCTGATATGCGAGTACAGCTATTGCTGTTCGGGCACCAAAATCTCGCGCTTGCCCACATGGTTCGCAGGCGAGACCACGCCTTCCTCTTCCATCTGCTCCACCAGACGCGCGGCCTTGTTGTAGCCGATCGCCAGTTTGCGTTGGATATAGGAGGTCGAGCATTTGCGGTCCTTGATGACGATGGCCACCGCCTGATCGTAGAGCGCATCCTCGCCATCGGTGTTCCCGCCAAGCCCCAGCACCGCGTCGATATTCGGCGCGCTGTCCTCGGGCGGTCCCTCGACCACGCCGCCGACATAGTCAGGCGGGCCATAGGCCTTGAGATGGTTGACGATTTCCTCGACTTCCTCATCGCTCACGAACGGGCCGTGACACCGGGTGATCTTCGCGCCGCCCGCCATGTAGAGCATATCGCCCATCCCGAGGAGTTGCTCGGCGCCCATCTCGCCCAGAATGGTCCGGCTGTCGATTTTCGACGTGACCTGAAAGCTGATCCGCGTCGGGAAGTTCGCCTTGATCGTCCCCGTAATGACGTCCACCGAGGGCCGCTGCGTGGCCATGATGAGGTGGATACCGCTCGCCCGCGCCATCTGCGCAAGCCGTTGAATACACGCCTCGATTTCCTTGCCCGCGACCATCATCAGGTCGGCCATCTCATCGACGATCACGACGATGTAGGGCAGCTTCTCGGGCATGATCTCTTCGGTCTCGAAGACCGGATCGCCGGTCTCATCGTCGAACCCGGTCTGCACGGTCCGGCTGAAGGTCTCGCCCTTGCCAAGCGCCTCGGCGACGCGCCCGTTATAGCCGTCGATGTTGCGCACGCCCATCTTGGACATCTTGCGGTAGCGCTCTTCCATCTCGCCCACGACCCACTTCAGCGCCACGACGGCCTTCTTGGGATCGGTCACAACGGGCGACAGAAGATGCGGAATCCCGTCATAGACGCTGAGTTCCAGCATCTTGGGGTCGATCATGATCAGCCGGCATTCCTCGGGCGTCAGCTTGTAGAGCAGCGACAGGATCATCGTGTTGATCGCCACCGACTTGCCCGACCCGGTGGTCCCGGCGATCAGCAGGTGGGGCATCTTGGCGAGGTTCGCGACCATGGCGTCGCCGCCAATATCCTTGCCCAAGGCCAGCGGCAGCTTCATGTTGCTGTCCCCGAAATCGCGCGCCGACAGGATTTCCCGCAGCACGACCTTCTCGCGGTTCTCATTGGGCAATTCGATCCCGATCACCGAGCGCCCCGGCACGGTCGAGACCCGCGCGGAGAGCGCCATCATCGAGCGCGCAATGTCATCGGCCAGCCCGATCACCCGCGAGGCCTTGAGACCCGGCGCGGGTTCCAGCTCATACATTGTGACCACGGGACCGGGCCGCACCGACACGATCTCGCCCTTCACCCCGTAATCATCGAGCACCGTCTCCAGCATCCGCGCGTTCTGCTCCAGCGCCTCGTCGCTCAGCACATGGCGCTCGACCTTGGCGGGGTTGGTGAGAAGACCCAGCGGGGGCAGTTCGAAATCGGCCTTGGTTCCCTCGAAATCAAGCGAGGGCTGCGCCTCGGCCTTGGCGCGCCGGGAGGGCTGGAGCGGCTTGGTTTGCGGCTGCTGCACAACCGTGCGCGGCTCGGCTTTCGGCAGCACCGGCGCGGCGGCGGCGGGTGTTACAGGCTCAAGCACCGCATCGTCCTCCGGCATCGAAAAGTCCTGCGCGGAGAAGTCGGGCGCGGGCGGCACGGGCAGATGCGGCTGCGCGGCGGTGAGGGGCGGCTCTGCGGCGGCCCGTGGGGCGGCGGCGGT
>CBFHJA010000069.1:0-17931 GCA_965656085.1 uncultured Aliishimia sp.
ATGCCACCGTCGATCGCCTCTATCACCCGCTCCCTTAGGTCCATGGAGAGTGGTTTGCCCATCGCTGCCCCCATTGTCTGCCTCGCGAGCAATCAATCAGACCTTGGCCCGGATGGGAATCCCCAATCGATTCAGGTCGAAGGACAAACGCTCTAGCCACGTCACCAACACCGACAAACACCCAAAAGGCATTGCTGCCACGCTGCTGGAAGAGCGCGTGAACGAGGAAATGAACGGCAAGGTCTGCATGGAGGTCTTCCCGAACTCCACACTTCACAACGACAGCCAAGTGCTGGAAGCGATGCTGCAAGGCGATGTGCAACTGGCCGCGCCGTCCCTGTCGAAGTTCGAGCAGTTCACCAAGCAGTTCCGCATTTTCGATCTGCCGTTCATGTTCAACGACATCGCTGCTGTCGACGCGTTTCAAAGCTCCGAAACCGGGCAGGCGATGAAGGACTCCATGGTGCGCCGCGGGCTGCTCGGTCTTGCCTTCTGGCACAACGGATTGAAGCAAATGTCCCGCTTGTCTCCCCGTCTGATGCGAGCGGGCTGAAATTCCGCGTGCAGTCTTCGGACGTGCTGAAAGCGCAGATGGCCGCGATCGGCGGCTCGCCCCAGCCGATGGCCTTCTCTGAAGTCTATGGCGCGCTGCAAACCGGCGTTGTCGACGGGCAAGAGAACACCTAGTCCAACATCTACGGCCAGAAGTTCTTCGAAGTACAGGACGGTTTCACCGAAACCAACCACGGCATCATCGACTATCTGCTGGTGACCAATGTCGACTGGTGGGAGAGCCTCGACGCGGATGTGCGCGACCAACTCAAGACGATCATCGACGAGGTGACGATTACGCGGAGTGCCGAAGCGACCGCTGTGAACGCCGCCAATATGCAAGCCATTATTGATGCTGGAGGTGTTGTGCGCGAACTCACAGCCGAACAGCGCGCTGAGTGGGTCGAAGTGATGAAACCTGTCTGGGATCAGTTCAAGAATGATGTCGGTCAGGACAATATCGACGCTGCGCAGGCCATCAACGCGGCCATGAATTAAGTCAAGCGGCCCGGTTGCGCGCAGATGGCTGCGCGGAACCCTATATGCGGGGTCCCGGAGCGTATCCGGGGCCTCTGACCGCTTCCGTGCGCGCTTGCGCTCGGCGAGCGTGCAGGCCCATGGCACGGGCATTCGGGGGACAGGCATGTCAAAAAGTAATGTACAAGAACACAGCGGGTTTGGTCGCTTCATCAATGAGTTGGAAGAAACCTTTATCGCCCTGATCCTCGGCGCGATGACCATAATTACATTTATATCAATGTTGTTTTGCGCTACGGCTTCAACACTGGTCTGATCTGGGGGCTGGAACTTGTTTCATTCTTGTTCGCATGGCTCGTGCTGTTCGGCGCAAGCTATGCGGTGAAAACCACGTCTCACTTGGGTGTGGACGCGGTCACTAACCTGTTCAGCCTGACTGGACGCAGGGTTCGGGCTTTGATTTCTGGTGGGATTTGCATCGTATTTGCATTCCTTCTGCTGAATGGGGCATGGGACTACTGGGCGAATTTTGCCAACCTGCCGCAAACCACAGGCCGTTGGTTCCCGACCGGCTTCGAGGAAATGAAGAGTACATCCTATCGCGGCTGGTACGAAGTGATCGACATCCCGCTCCCCGAATGGCTGCGTTGGATCGAACCGATCATGAATGAGGGCGAGGAATACGAGAAAATCCCGCGTTTCATCCCCTATGCCATTTTGCCCTTTGGCATGGCCCTGCTGCTCTTTCGCTTCATTCAGGCCACCCTGCGGATTTGGCGCGGGCAGGCGACCAGCCTGATTGTCAGCCACGAAGCCGAAGACGATGTGGACAATGTTCGCCACGTGAACGCCGGAGACTAAAAACATGGATGTTGTTCTGCTCTTCACGATGGTGATCGGCCTGATGCTGATTGGCGTGCCGATCGCGGTCTCGCTTGGCTTCTCCTCGATCCTCTTCTTGCTGATCTATTCCGAAGCCTCGCTGGCCTCGTTTGCCAACTCGCTCTTCCAGGCGATGGCGGGCCACTACACACTGCTCGCGATCCCGTTCTTCATCCTCGCCTCGACCTTCATGTCCACGGGCGGGGTGGCGAAGCGGATCATCCGCTTCTCGATTGCCTGTGTTGGGCACTTGCCGGGCGGTCTGGCGATTGCGGGGGTCTTTGCTTGTATGCTCTTTGCTGCCCTGTCCGGCTCGTCCCCGGCGACGGTCGTCGCCATCGGGACGATCGTGATCGCGGGGATGCGGCAGGTGGGCTAAACCAAGGATTTCGCCGCTGGCGTGATTGCCAACGCGGGCACGCTCGGCATCTTGATCCCGCCCTCCATCGTGATGGTGGTCTATGCCTCTGCAGTAGACGTCTCGGTTGGCCGCATGTTCCTTGCTGGTGTGATCCCCGGTCTTATGGCTGGCTTCATGTTGATGACCGCGATCTACGTTATCGCCAAGCTCCGCGATTTGCCGAAGGGCGAATGGGCAGGCTGGCATGAGATTGGACGCGCGGGCGGCGAGGCCTTCTGGGGTCGGTTTTTGATCGTCATCATCCTTGGCGGCATCTATGGCGGTATCTTCACGCCGACAGAAGCGGCGGCGGTGGCGTCTGTCTACGCCTTTGTCATCGCGACGCTGGTTTACCGCGACATGGGTCCGCTGCATGTTGAAGGCGATGAAACGCGCAACCTCACCTTGCTGCAAAAGCCGATTGCGTTGATCACGGTCTTCTTTCACCGCGACACACGCAACACCTTGTTCGAAGCGGGCAAGCTCACCGTCACACTACTGTTCATCATCGCCAACGCGTTGATCCTAAAGCATGTTCTGACCGAGGAGCAGATCCCGCAGCACATCGCGGCCTCCATGCTGGAGGCGGGTCTCGGTCCGGTGATGTTCCTTGTGATGGTGAACGTGATCCTGCTGATCGGCGGTCAGTTCATGGAGCCTTCGGGCCTCCTGGTGATCGTTGCGCCGCTGGTCTTCCCGATTGCGATCGAACTTGGGATCGACCCGTTCCATCTCGGCATCATCATGGTGGTGAATATGGAGATCGGAATGATCACGCCACCGGTGGGTCTGAACCTCTTCGTCACATCAAGTGTCGCGGGGATGCCGATGATGCGGGTGGTGAGGCCGCGCTGCCATTCACTGCTGTGTTCTTCGTCTTCCTGATCATGGTGACCTATATTCCCGCGATCTCAACTTGGCTCCCAACGCTCATGATGGGGTCGGAGATTATCACCAATTAACAGGCGCTTCTGAGGCGCCGTTCACCGGGCGCCTCAGGATTAACTCTCTTGCAAGGCCTGCACGATCGGTGCGAAATCCACCGCTTTGAGAGAGGCGCCGCCGACAAGCGCGCCATCGACGTTTGCACATGTGAAGATCTCGGCGGCATTGCTCGCCTTCACGGACCCACCATAGAGCAGGCGTATGGTGTTCCCGTTATCGCCAAAACGCTCCACGAGGCGCGCGCGCAGGAAGTCATGCACTTCGGCGATTTGTTCCAATGTGGGCACGCGCCCGGTGCCAATCGCCCAGATCGGCTCATAGGCGGTCACGACCTCCGTAGCGCTGGCGCTGTCCGGGCAGGACGCTTCCAGTTGCGCGCCGAGCACCGCGAGAGTGTCCCCTGAGACACGCTGTGCCTCCGACTCGCCAATGCAGATGATCGGGGTCACGCCCGCGCCCATCGCAGCCTGCGCCTTGGCACGCACATCGTCGCTCGTTTCGTGATGCACGTCCCGGCGCTCGGAATGGCCAACAATAACGTATGACGCCCCGGTATCCGCGATCATCGCCGCGGAAACATCTCCCGTGAAAGCGCCTGACGCCTCGGCATGGCAATCCTGCGCTCCTATGGCAATCCCTTTGCCAGCAATTGCTTCCACCGCGAGGTTCAGCAAGGTGGCCGGGGGGCAAACCAGTATGTCGGTGCCGGAGACTGTCGTCACGGCATCGGCCAAGGCGCGCAACTCGGCCAGACTGGCACCGGTTCCATTCATCTTCCAGTTTCCGGCGGCAAGCTTGCGGCGCATGGCAGTTCTTCCTTTTCCAATGCGTTTGGCCGGTGCTAGCATCTCGGTCACGTCGCAGCAATGTCAGGGAGACGGCGATGGCACAGGATGCAATTCCGGAGATCGATTTGCAGGCGCTTTCGGCCTCGGACCCCGCCGCACTTGCCGATATGCGCCGCGCAGCGACCGAGACGGGTTTCGCGACCGTGCGAAACACAGCACTGCCGCCCGCGCGCGTCACTGAGGTGATCGAAACCTACCGCGCATTCTTCCACTTGCCAGCTCAGGACAAAGCCGCTGTGAACATGGCGCTGACCGGATCGAACCGGGGCTGGGGACTGCCGGGGTCTGAACAGGTCGATCCGGATGCGAACCCGGATTACAAACAGTACTTCGATTGTGGTCTGACCTTGGCAGAAGGGCACCCTCTGACAGATATGCCGGTTTACGCGCCCAACCTCTGGCCGAAGACGCCGCGGAAGTTTCAAGGCGTGATCGAGGGATATTATGGGGAGGCTTGTGCGGTCGCAATGGACGTCCTGCGGGCCTTGTCTGCTGCCCTCGGGCGTCCCCGTGACGCTCTCGACCGCGCGTTCGAGACGCCCATGGCCTTGCTGCGCGGCAACTTTTACCCCGAGCGCCCGGCTTGGGCGACGGACAAGGATTTTGGCATCGCGACCCATACTGACTACGGCTGCCTGACCTTGCTCGCCACCGATGGCGCCCCCGGTCTCGAAGTGCGTAAGCGGGGCGGAGGATGGATTCCGGTCAAGGCGGAGCCAGGAACGTTTGTGATCAATTTCGGGGAAATGATGCAGTTCTGGACCGCAGGAGAGGTGCTTGCGACCCCGCACCGTGTGATCGGGACAGACCGCGAGCGAATTTCCGTACCGCTCTTTTTCAACCCGTCCCACAACACGAATGTCGCACCGCCCCGCAGCGATGAAGTGATTTCGGCGGGTGATCACCTCTCACGCCGCTTCAACGAGACCTATGTGCATCTCCAGAAAGCTTAGAGGCTTCTGAGCGCGCGGCATGCCCAGTCACAGGCGGCGCCGGGATCATCAAGCAAGGCGTCGGGCATTTTCCAGTAGGGCATAGCGGTTCGGCCGCCATGCTTCCGCGCGTAGGTCCAGCGCAGCCAGTCTTCCGCCTCAAAGACACCCGCCATATCGCCGGCCCCCTTGAGCCAGACACCGTCCTCGGACAGCACAACCGCGAATATTGTGCCCTCGCTATAGATACCGAGGCCGCCGAACATTTTGCGAGTTGTGATGGGACCGACATCAGCGAACAGATCCGTCACGAAGGCGATCTGCGCGTCTGATACAGCCATGTTCTAGAGTTTGCCGTCCGCCTGCGCAGCGGCCAACTCTTCAGGCGACTTGAAGTTGATGCTTTCGCCACAGCCGCAGGCATCGGCCACGTTGGGATTGTGGAACTTGAACCCGGATTCGAGCAGTGAGGTCTCGTAGTCGATCTCGGTGCCGAAGAGGAACATCTGGGCCATCGGAGCGATCATCACCCGCGCGCCATCCTGCTCCACCATTTCATCATGCTCCGAGACTTCGTCGACATATTCCATGGTGTATTCCATGCCCGCGCAGCCGCCTTTCTTGACGCCGATCCGCAAGCCCTTGTGACCTTCCTTGGCCATCAGCTTGGCGATCTGCGCGGCGGCGCGGTCGGTCATTGTCACGGCTTGCTTGCCGGGGATTGCGAACATTGTGTCACCTTTTCTGTCCTACCCCAACCTAAGGCCGGGACAGGTTTCGATCAAGTTTACATGAAGCCCAATTCAAGCCGGGCCTCGTCGGACATCATGTCCATGCCCCAAGGCGGCTCCCAGACGAGGTCCACATCGACCTGTTTGACGCCTGCGATCGGCTCCACCGCATCGGCGACCCAGCCGGGCATTTCACCGGCCACAGGGCAGCCCGGCGCCGTCAGGGACATGAGGATTTTCACCTCGTTTTGTGCGTTGATGTCGATCGTGTAGATCAGGCCAAGCTCGTAGATGTTCACCGGAATTTCCGGGTCATACACTGAGCGGCAAGCGTCAACGATCTGATCGTAGAGAGGGTGATCGGTCGACGAGGGCGCAATCAGCGGTTGGCCTTCCATCGGAGCTTGATCGTTCATCGCTATGCCTCTTTTTCAAGCCCTGTAACGGGCGCTGTACTATGCGCCTGTCGGGCGTTGTCATTGCTGACTGTTTATATATGGATTTCGAGCCCGAACGTCCAGAGCGGGCTGGCGGCTATTCGGCAGCGTCTGGCGTGCTGCGCCGTGACCGGGACGGTTTTGGCGCGGCGCGGTCTTCGATCTGATCGTAAAGCGCACCGACGATATTCTTGCCCGTTGCGGTTTCAATCCCTTCAAATCCCGGTGAAGAGTTCACTTCCAGCACTTTTGGGCCGTCCTCGGAGCGCAGCAAATCAACCCCCGCCACACCCAGCCCGAAGGCCTTGGCGGCCTTGACTGCCGTTGTCCGCTCCGAGCGCGAAATCCTGGCGACTTTGGCGGAGCCGCCCCGGTGCAGGTTAGAGCGGAAATCGCCTTCGGCGCCGGTGCGCTTCATCGCCGCAACAACTTTGCCGCCGATAATCAGACAGCGGATATCCTCTCCGGCGGCCTCCTTAACGAAATGCTGCACAAGGAAATTGGCCCGCAGGCCCCGGAAGGCGTCAATCACCGACTCGGCGGCTTTCTTGGTCTCAGCGAGAACCACGCCTTTGCCTTGGGTGGATTCGAGCAGTTTGACGATCATCGGCGCGGTGCCGACGAGTTCCATCAGGTTTTTCGTATCCTTCGGTGACGCTGCAAAGGCGGTGGTTGGCATGCCGATCCTCTGGCTTGCGAGTATCTGATGCGCTTGGAGCTTGTCGCGTGACGAGGAGATCCCCGCGGAACCGTTGACGCAATAGGTGCCGATGGTCTCGAATTGGCGGATCACCGCTGTGCCATACGGGGTGATCGATGCACCGATACGCGGGATCACAGCGTCATAGCGGGGCAGGCGTTTGCCGTCGTAGTGTATTTCCGGATTGCGGGCGTTAATCGCCATGTAACACCGCGTTGTGTCAATGACCTCGACCGAATGTCCACGCGCCTCTCCTTCTTGCACCAATCGGCGGGTCGAGTAGTTGTCTTCCCGGCTCAAAACTGCGATTCGCAGCGCGCGTTTTGGCGCGGTCTTGCGCAGCCCGGCGGAGCGATAAACCTTGTAATCCAGCTCGGGCTGCAAGCGGCGCTCCGAGGCGGTGATGGTGATATTGTCGCCGAGCGCCTGCCGTCCGAGCAGCATACGGGACGCCATGCCGGTGCGGTTTGTCAGGGTTATTTCGATGTGCCAGCTTTGACCGTTTACCGCCAGTTTGGAGCCGATCACGTAGCGCATCTCGCTTTCGCCATTGGACGAGGTCACTTCGCGGCGATCTAGAATGTTTGCTGAGCAGGGGATCGCCACGCCGTAATCGCCGGCAACAGGGTGCACTATGAAGCGAACCTTCGGGCGATTGGTGGGGCCGAATACTTCGATGTCGGACGCATGCAGCGCCGATGTACGCGCTCCGGTATCGATTTTCGCTTTGATCGCCGGTAGGCCGAGGTCGGGCAGCGCAACCCACTCTTCCCAGCCGAATTCCAGTTTTTCCTCGCTCATGCGATATCTCCCTTTGCGATAAGGGGACCGTAGCGCGTTGCAGCGGGGAGGCACAACCAACCGGATTTGATGCAGGTGGCGTAACCTGTCAGTCGTTGATGTCGTGATCGAAAGTTTTCACATTGCCGGCAGGAGGTTTGAACGCCCTGCGCAGCGCGACCCAAGCCAGCAATGAAAAAATCGCGAAAATCGCCAGTTTTGCCGAGAGCGACAAGTCCAGTAGTGAAAAGGCCGTGATCCCGGCCATCGCAAGAGCGCCCAGTGAAAACCCCAGAAACAGGAAGCCCGGCGCGATGATCTCAATCAGTCCGAAGACCAGAGCCGCTGACACCCAGACCCACCAAAGCGCAAGCAGATCGATCATGTACCACGCCCCCTGAGAAGTTTGAACGCGTCTGCAAAGGCTTGCGTTGCGTCTGCCGGCACGACGATCGTATTTGAGCCCTGTCCTGCGCCAAGAGCCCCGAGCGCTTCCACCTGTTTGAGCGCGATCTGGTATTGCGCAGCTTCCAGCCCGCTTTGGTTGATCGCGGTCGCCACCACCGAGGTCGCATAGGCTTCGGCGTCAGCAAGAACGCGGCGGGCTTTTGCATCCTGTTCGGCAGCGTACAACTCTGCATCGGCGGCCAGTTCCACGGCGCGCTTTTGACCTTCAGCCTTGGTGACGTCTGCCCGCCGGGCGCGCTCCGCGTTAAGCTGTTGTAACATGGCGTCGCGCGTGGCCTGATCGAGGTTCACATCGAGAATTTCAGCGCGGGTCACCTCGATGCCCCAATCGTCCACGGCGTCCTCAACGCTGGCCTTGATCGTCTCGATCAGCCGCGCGCGGTTCGCCTGAACATCGTCGAGATCCATCTTGCCGATCTCGGCCCGGACGATCCCCGCGACCGTGGTGGCGATGGCGCCGTCGACGTCGCGGATGCGGTAGACGGTTTTTTCTGGTTCCAGAATGCGATAGAATACCGAGGTGTCCACCTGAACCAGCACGTTATCCCGGGTGATCGCATCCTGGCTTGCGGTCGGCAACTGCCGCTCCAGAATAGAGACCTGGTGGGCGATGCGGTCGAGGAAGGGGACAATCATGTTGATGCCGGGCCCGAGCACCGAATGGAGCCGCCCGAAGCGTTCCACCACGAATTTCTCCGATTGTGGAACGATTTGGATGGCCTTGACGAGAAAGACGATCACGAGGATCGCGAGAAGGATAAACCCAAGGTTGCTCGCTAACAATTCGAGCAGAACGTCTTCGGGGCTCATAGACGCAATCCCTTTACGATTTTGATCGATGCCTGATAGATGGCCTCTCGCAGGGCATATTGCAAGCGATATACGTGCCGGAGCGGGTGCGGCATACAGGTAGGCTTTGGGCGTTAAGGGTCTGAAAATGATAAAATTTGAGTTCAAATTGAAGGCAACCGATGGCCGCGCGCGGACGGGTCAGATCACAACGCCGCGCGGAGAGATCCGAACCCCCGCTTTTATGCCGGTCGGGACCGCCGCAACCGTCAAGGCCATGCTGCCGGAGGCCGTTCGGGCCACCGGCGCCGATATCCTGCTTGGCAATACCTATCACCTGATGCTCCGCCCTACAGCTGAACGGATCGACCGGCTCGGCGGGTTGCATAAATTCATGAACTGGGACCGGCCCATTCTAACCGACAGCGGCGGATTTCAGGTGATGAGCCTCGCTGGGCTGCGCAAGCTCACCGAGGACGGGGTAACCTTCAAAAGCCATATCGACGGCTCAAAGCACATGCTGAACCCGGAACGGTCCATGGAAATCCAGCGCCTGCTCGGTTCGGACATCGTCATGTGCTTCGACGAATGCCCCGCGCTGCCCGCCGAAAAGGACATGATCGCGCGCTCGATGCGCCTGTCGATGCGGTGGGCGCAGCGCTCCCGTGACGCCTTTGGCGATAGGCCTGGTCATGCGCTTTTTGGTATTCAGCAGGGGGGCTTGGAAGAAGATCTTCGTGCAGAATCCGCCGCCGCGCTGACCGAGATCGGCTTTGACGGCTATGCGGTGGGCGGGCTTGCCGTGGGCGAAGGGCAAGAGGCTATGTTTAACTGTCTGGACTTCGCGCCCGAGCAATTGCCACAGGAAAAGCCACGCTATCTGATGGGCGTGGGCAAGCCCGACGACATCGTAGGTGCTGTCGCGCGCGGTATCGACATGATGGATTGCGTTCTGCCTTCGCGTTCCGGGCGGACGGGCCAAGTCTTTACCCGGCGCGGTGTGCTCAACATCAAGAACGCCCGTCATCAGAACGACCCGCGACCTTTGGACGACGAGTGCACCTGTCCGGCCTGCCAAGGCTATTCCCGCGCCTACTTGCACCATGTCTTTCGCAGTCAAGAGATCATCTCTTCAATGCTCCTAACCTGGCACAATTTGCACTATTTTCAGCAGATCATGCAGCAAATGCGCGGGGCGATTGCAGCCGGGCGGTTCGAAACCTGGCAGGGGGAATTCCACTCGATGCGGGCAGAAGGGGACATCGAGCCGCTGTAGATCAGAAAGTGCTCGGGTCGCACGCCGCATTTTGCGGCACTATGTGCACAGTCTCCAGAATATTGCGTCGTCCTTCGCAAAGTCAGGTTTTCCGGACTCGCGCGACTCGCTGCAATCGGAAAAGCTTGCCCCATGGTTGTGAGTGAGGGGGCCGTCATGCATTTCGCGATTTTTTCCATGTCTTGGATCTGTGTTGCCTGTATTGCCGCAATTGCGTTGGGTTAGTCTGACCCTGCGCGCGGACTAGTACATATGTGTAGTATGCCTTATCCGCGCCTCGGCTAAAATTTGACGGATAGAGACCTTTTGGGCGCTTGCGGCCTGCGCGTTGGCCCGTCAGACTGGCCTGTGGTATCAGGACTTGAAACCCGGCCCTCGGGCGCACAGGTTAACAGTCCATAAAGAGGAGGCTGCCGGGATTGCCTGTGAGAGGGATCTGGATGGCCTGCCGCAAGACAAGGAAAGAGCATGCAAGAGCCACTGAACGCGTCCTATCCGGTGTTGCCGCTGCGCGACATCGTCGTCTTCCCGCACATGATCGTCCCGCTCTTCGTTGGGCGTGAGAAATCGGTCAAGGCACTCGAAGAGGTCATGGCGGACGACAAGCAGATACTGCTGTCGAGCCAGATTGACCCGGCTGAGGACGAACCGAACAGCGCAGGCATCTTCAAGGCCGGTGTACTGGCAAATGTGCTGCAACTGCTGAAATTGCCCGATGGCACCGTCAAGGTGCTGGTTGAAGGTATCGCGCGGGTGCGCATCACCGAGTTTCTCGACAATGATGACTATTTCGAAGCCCGCGCCGACTATCTGACCGAAATGCCGGGCGATGCGTCCACCACTGAAGCGCTTCTGCGCTCGGTGGCCGATGAGTTCGAACGCTACGCGAAGATCAAGAAAAACATCCCCGAAGAGGCCTTAGGCGCCGTTGGAGAAGCGACCGAGCCTGCCAAACTGGCCGATCTCGTGGCCGGGCATCTCGGTATCGAGGTCGAGCAGAAGCAGGACCTTCTGGAGACCCTTAGCGTCAGCGAGCGGCTCGAGAAAGTCTACGGGCTGATGCAGGGCGAGATGTCCGTTCTTCAGGTCGAGAAAAAGATCAAGACGCGCGTGAAGTCCCAGATGGAGCGGACGCAGCGCGAGTATTATCTCAACGAGCAAATGAAAGCGATCCAGCGCGAGCTGGGTGATGGCGAAGACGGCCAGAACGAGGTTGCGGAACTCGAAGAGAAAATCGCGAACACCAAGCTCAGCAAGGAAGCGCGCGAAAAGGCGGAGGCCGAGGTCAAGAAGCTCAAGAACATGAGCCCGATGTCCGCCGAGGCGACCGTGGTACGCAACTATCTGGACTGGATGCTATCCATCCCGTGGGGTAAGAAATCCCGCGTGAAGAAGGACTTGGGTCGCGCCCAGAAAGTCCTCGACGACGATCACTTCGGCCTCGAAAAGGTCAAGGAGCGCATCGTCGAGTATCTCGCGGTACAGCAGCGCTCTTCGAAACTCAAAGGGCCGATCCTGTGCCTTGTCGGACCTCCGGGTGTCGGGAAAACCTCGCTCGGCAAATCCGTGGCGAAAGCGACGGGGCGTGAATTCATCCGGATCTCTCTCGGCGGCGTTCGAGACGAGAGCGAAATTCGTGGCCACCGCCGGACCTATATCGGCTCGATGCCCGGCAAGATCATTCAAGCGCTGAAAAAGGCCAAGACCACGAACCCACTGATCCTACTCGACGAAATCGACAAGATGGGTCAGGATTTCCGCGGCGATCCGGCCTCAGCCATGCTGGAAGTGCTGGATCCGGAACAGAATTCCACCTTCGTGGACCACTATCTGGAGGTCGAATATGACCTTTCGAATGTTATGTTCCTGACCACGTCGAACAGCTACAACATGCCTGGGCCTTTGCTGGACCGGATGGAGATCATCCCGCTCGCAGGCTATACGGAGGACGAGAAGCGCGAGATCGCCAAGAGGCATCTGGCTCCGAAGCAGATCAAGAATCACGGTCTGAAGAAGGGCGAGTTTGAACTGACAGATTCAGGATTGAGCGAGATCATCCAGCGTTACACGCGGGAAGCTGGTGTGCGGAACCTTGAACGAGAAATCGCGAAGACAGCGCGGAAAGCTCTCACCAAGATCGTCAAGAAGGAAGCCGAGAAAGTTGCCGTTACAGAAGAGAACGTCAATGAATTCCTTGGCGTGCCCAAGTTTAAGTACGGACTGGCCGAAGAGGACGATCAGATCGGTGTCGTGACCGGGCTGGCCTATACTTCTGTGGGTGGTGATCTGCTGCAGATCGAGGCGCTGAAACTGCCCGGTAAGGGGCGGATGAAGACGACCGGCAAGCTCGGCGATGTCATGAAGGAATCTATCGACGCCGCGAGTTCTTACGTGCGCTCAATCAGCCCGCGGATCGGAGTGAAGCCGACGCAATTCGATAAGATGGACATCCACGTTCACGTGCCTGACGGAGCGACCCCGAAAGATGGTCCGTCAGCTGGCCTTGCAATGGTCACTTCCATTGTGTCGGTGCTCACTGGGATCGCGGTGCGCAAAGATATCGCGATGACCGGCGAGGTATCCTTGCGCGGCAATGCTATGCCCATCGGCGGTCTCAAGGAGAAACTGCTCGCGGCGCTGCGCGGTGGCATCAAGACAGTGCTGATCCCGGAAGAAAACGCCAAGGACCTGCCGGAGATTCCGGACAATGTGAAGGAAGGTCTGGAGATCATCCCTGTCAGCCACGTATCGGAAGTGTTGAAACTGGCCTTGGTCAGCACGCCTGAGCCCATCGAATGGGACGAGGCGGCCGAGGAGGCTGCACTCGCCGCCAAGGCAGCCGAGGCGGGCAGCGCAAGCGCCACGACACATTAACGCCTGCTGCTAGCGCAATGCGGAAACCGGTTTTCACGCCGGGCCTTTTGCCTCAAGACAGGCGGAGAAGATAGGTCTGCGCCCCATCGCAGACGCATATGCCGGTTTGATTGAAGATTTCGATCCGAACCGTGAGGGTGCCGGTCGTGTTGCGCTTCTGCAGGTCGGTGATGGTGAATACCGGGTAGAGCGTGTCGCCCTCGTAGACCGGAGCAAGAAAGCGGCTCGATTGCTCCAAAAACCCGATCAGCGCTTCTCCCATTTCATGTGCAAGTGGGCAGGCGCCGATCGCGGCCTGTGTCAACGTCTGGTAGCCATGCGCCATGAGCGCTTTGTGTCCGAGACGTTCAAGATAATGCCGGTCGTAATGGATCGGGTGATTGTCGCCACTTAGCGTTTGAAAGGCAGCAAAAGTCGCGGCTGTCATGGTGCGAGATGGGGCCCTATACACCTCGCCGATCTGGAACGCGTCGAAGGGGCGGGGCGGGTGCATCTGGTGCTGGATCGGATCGAAGGTCATGGCCATAGACTCCGCACCTGAAACAGCCACGTCAAGGTGACAAAACCCTCTTGCGCCCGCGCCCGATCCTTTGTAGTCAGCCTTGGCTTGGGTGATTAGCTCAGTGGTAGAGCGCTTCGTTCACATCGAAGATGTCAGGAGTTCAAATCTCTTATCACCCACCATCGAAAGCGCATCCTAACCGGGTGCGCTTTTGTGGTTTGAGAGGGCTGCGGGCATGACTGAGTTTCCTACTATTTACGTGTTGCGGCACGGTGAAACTGAGTGGAACGCGGAAGGCCGTTGGCAAGGCGCGCTGAACTCGCCCCTGACCCCGACGGGCGCGGCGCAGGCCAAGGCGCAAGGGGCGCTACTCGCGCAACTTGATCTGTCGGACATGGATGTGCGTGTCAGCCCGCAAGGCCGGGCCGTGCAAACGGCGGCCCTCGCACTCGGACACCGAAACGCGCTGTTGCAGACCGACATGCGGTTGCGTGAGATCGGCGTCGGCGCGTGGACGGGTGTGCTGCGCCGCGATATGGTGGCGAACGCGCGCTCGCTGGGTCCCGACACACCGGATGGCCCGCTCGCGCTCTACGAACACGCGCCGGGCGGAGAGGGGTTCACCGCCCTCAAGGCCCGTTGCGCCGCTTTCCTGTCGGAGCTCACGCGCCCGACGATCATCGTTACCCACGGCATCACCTCGCGCATGATCCGGTGTCTGGCACTCGGCGTGCCGCCTACAGGGCTCGGTGCGCTTCCCGGTGGGCAAGGTGTTGTCCATGTCGTCCAAAAAGGCAGCCACAAGACGCTTGCATAGCTGAGCGGGACCGTTTTATACGGCCTTAGATGGGTGATTAGCTCAGTTGGTAGAGCGCTTCGTTTACACCGAAGATGTCGGGAGTTCGAGTCTCTCATCACCCACCATCAACCTCCTTGATGTGCCTTATTGTGCAATTTTGCACAAATCCTGTCTTGTGACCGCCATTTATAGCTGTGCTGGTTCGTTTATCGTTCCAGAAACTGCAAAGGAGGATGACATGAGTTGGAACCCTGCACTCGACCCCGATTGCCCGACAGGCGAAAATGTCGACGCCATCGAAACCGTTATCGTGCCGCGCGCCCGCGATCTCGGTGATTTTGAAGTCCGCCGCGCTTTGCCGGCGCCTAAGCGGCAAATGGTAGGTCCCTTCATCTTCTTTGACCAGATGGGCCCAGCCGAGTTCGTCACCGGGCAGGGGATTGATATTCGCCCGCACCCGCATATCGGTCTTGCGACCGTGACCTATCTCTACAAGGGGAGGTTCCATCACCGCGACAGTCTCGGAACTGATCAATGGATCGAGCCCGGCGCTGTTAACCTGATGACAGCCGGACATGGTGTGACCCATTCTGAGCGTGTGGACGAGGAGATGCTTGCAGCGCCCTACAGTCTTTTCGGCATTCAGACCTGGATCGCTTTGCCCGAAGACAAGGAAGACATGCCTGCCGACTTCGTTCATGCCCCAAAGTCTGAATTGCCACTCTTGCAAGGCGAGGGAAAACAGGTCCGGCTCATCCTCGGGGATGCCTGGGGCGAACGGACGCCGGTGGCGACGCCGTCAGAAATGTTCTACGCGGACGTGGTGCTGGACCCTGGGGCGGCGATACCGTTGCCGGACAATCACGAAGATCGCGGGGCCTATGTCACGTCGGGATCCGTGAAGGTTTCTGGGCAGACTTTCGAACCCGGTCAAATGATGGTGTTCAGACCGGGGGATCGTGTGTCGATGCGCGCAGGACCGAGTGGCGCGCGCCTGATGCTTCTCGGCGGGGCCACCTTGGGTGGACCGCGCCATATCTGGTGGAATTTTGTGGCCTCCTCCAATGAGCGAATCGAGGCAGCCAAGGAGGCTTGGCGGGCAGGAGATTGGCAGCATGGGCGCTTTCAGTTGCCGCCCACGGACAATGCCGAGTTTATTCCACTGCCGGACCGCTAAGATTGGACTGGATTGTTTAACGGCATCTTCAACCCTTCCTGACATATAAGACGCGATACAGGTGGCGCAGCCGGTTATGTCCGGCTGTGCAGGGTGATGAGATGATGATGCAAAGCGCTTATATCCGCGTGGATGATCCGGACTTGTTGACGATTGATCCGATAGAGCCAGCCTCGGAGTTGGAAGAGTTCGTCTACATCGTCAGCCACGATTTGCGGAACTCCGCACGTGCGCTCACTGAAGTCCCACAATGGTTGCGCTCCGATCTTGAGGAGCAGGGCGTTGTTCTGAGTGATGACCTACGCGAAGACTTTGAATTACTTGAGCGTCATGCAGAGCGTCTTGACCGAATGCTGCTGGACCTGCTGACCTATTCGCGCGTTGGTCGCCTGCAGGAAGTGACCACCATTCCTCTTGACCATCTGATCGAGCGCGTTCTGAAGGAGACGGCTCATGCGGATCGTGTAAGGGTGCACTTTCCGGCAGATCTTCCGACGGTCACATTGGGGTACAAGGATGGTTACATCCTGTTCAAGTGTATGATCGACAATGTGATCCGCCATTGTCCGCCTGAGTGCAACGACCTTTGGATTTCCGCTCATCGCGCCGGAGGCGACGTGACCATTTCGTTTTGTGACAACGGTCCGGGCGTAGCGCCTTCTGATGTGCCGCGCATATTCCGCCCCATGACCACCCTGCAACGACGCGATGAGTGTGAGGGAAGTGGAATGGGGCTTGCGATCGTGCAACGGATTGCGCGGCACTACGATGGTACCGTGGCAGCGGGCAGAGATAGAAAGACCGGTGGGTTGCGCGTCAGGGTAACGCTGAGCGACAGTGGAGTGCGCCCCTTCGAAAGAGATGAACCGTTAGAGACCTGCGCCGATGGCTAAGGCGAGCGCCCGTTTGCAAATGCAAAAGGGAAGGGAATGTGTTGGGAGTACCGAGGATGAATGCCGTGACCGCGATGACTGTGTCAGGACGCAAACCGCAAGCGCCGTTGAAAGTCCTTATTCTCGACGACGATGCGTTTGATCGCAAGCGTGTCAGGCGCTGGATCGAGCGAAATACTTCCGCAGACGTAGTTATGACTGAGATCGCCGACCTTGCTGATTTCAAGAACAGTATTCGCCAAAGACAGTTCGATCTGGTCCTTATGGACTACGCTCTGGCGGATGGGACCGGTCTGGATGCCCTCAACCTGATCCGCAGCCATCCCAATCAGGCCCAGAGCTATACGGTGATGATCAGTGGTCGCGAGGATGACCGCCTCCGTAACCTGTGTTTGCGCGAAGGCTGTGATCAGTTCATAAGCAAGAGCTCGTTGGGTGCAGTTCGGATTGGTCAACTCATCGAGTGCGTCTGCACACGGAAATGGTCTGCGGAGCTTCCAAAGCGTGGGCCAAGGCAATCTGCTCTTGCATATTGGCGTCTGCAGGCCGAACGGCGGTCCGCGCAAGTGTATGCAGGCCACAAGACCGAAAATCTCGCCGTGCTGCGGGATCGGCTTGGTCTCGAACTGGATTTTCTGAACGACCCCGAGAAATCTGCAAACGAAGCTCTGAGTACATTCGTGCTGAATGAAACCATGAGTGTGGCTCTGCGCCTCTTCATTGATGATTTTTTGTCTTGCGATGAGTTTGATTTCACTCCCGTAGAAATTGCGCCTCAGACCGCGCCGATAGAAAAGCGCTTCTGAAGGACTTCACTTGAAGCGTGGAACGTTCCTGTACATACGCAAGACGGGCCTGTTGCAACGCGCTTTTGGACGCCCGATACGCGACTGATGCACTACCGTACCAGGTCAGCTGCGAATCCAGACGCGCCAAATCGTCCACCTCGGACTTTGACGAGCAAGCACTCCGTTTTCTGTGCAAAAAGCGCTAGGCTTTGACCTGCCTCCCGATGGTTCCTCATTCATAACGAGAGTTTGCGGGCTTTTGCTGAGCTACCGGAAGTGTCCCCGCTTGGGGCTAGATTTTCCGCCCTTTGATCACACAGACGGGCTGGACGCGTCTGGCAATTTCATGAGCGCTGCTGGGACGTTGTTCCCAATGGCGCTGTGCGGTCTTTCTTCGTTGTAGTCTCTACGCCAAGCCTCCAACTTTTTGGCCGTATCTTCAAGGCCCATAAACCAATGAGCGTTCAGACACTCGGATCGAAGTTTGCTGTTGAACGCCTCGATGTAGGCATTGTCAGTGGGCTTTCCTGGCCTTGAGAAGTCCAAGGCAACACCCCGCTGGCAGGCCCAAAGGTCCATGTCCCGAGAGACAAATTCGCTGCCATAGCACCTTCGGAATGGTGCTGGTTTAAAGGCTATGATTGCCTGCGCAGCCCCCAAATAGCGCAGCAGGTGATCATA
>CBFHJA010000070.1:0-17678 GCA_965656085.1 uncultured Aliishimia sp.
CTCTTCACTGACGAGGAGTGCTACAATTTCTTCAAGGCCGCTGGCTATGAAGCCAATTAAACGCAACACGCTCTAAGTCTTGGCAAACCCACTATCCGCAAGTCGTTAATGGTTGGCCTTCCTCGTGACCTGCGCCACTTGGAGCTCGCCATTACAGGCAAGCTCTGTTGAGGTTTGCTGTGCTACCGTAAGCGCACCCGCTGGAGCTAGATTTTCCGCCCATTGGCTACACAATTTGGACCTCAGGGCGCGGTTCAGTAATCACGCTCCCAGAACACGCCAACGCCCGAACCACCCTCGGAATCCACAGATCCGCGCAACTTGGTGTTCTCTGTCAGATCGAGATTGAGGTTGACTTGGGTATCCCCCTCTGCACCGATCTCGACTTCGGAATAGAGGTTTTCCGTAAGGTAATTGCCGATCGCCAGTTCCGCCTGGCCAGTGGCGGCATCGGTGCGGAGATCGAAATCGTCCACACCGAACGCAGAGCGCGATTGCTCGAACAGCGTCGGTCGCCCGGAAGTCAGGGCCTGCAGCGACGCGATCAACTGCGCGACTTGAAACGCCGACAGGCTGCTCACGTCGCGCCCAAAGAGAAGCTGCGCGAGAACCTCGTCCTGCGGCAGTTGCGGCTCCGAGGACAGCTCCAACTCCGGCGCATCTGCCGGTCCAGTGAGTGCGACCCGCGCGGTGATCTTGTCCGTCTGCGACGTGGCCACGATGTTCAGATCAGGGATCAGCCCGCCGGTTGCCTTGATTTGCCCATCGGTCACATTGAGCCGCTGCCCAAGCAGATTTAGTCGCCCACGTCTCAAGGTGAATTCGCCACTCGGAACCGGCTCGGCAACGTCGCCCCGCAGTTGGATCTCGCCCCCAAATTCTGCATCCAGCCCACGCCCACGCACAAAGATCGGCTCCAGTGCGCGAATGGTCAAATCGAGCGACACGCGCGGTGTCGCGCCACCCGCACTTTCGGTTTGCTCTGCAAGCCCTGCCCGCTCCAGCGTCCGCAGCACGCCAGAAGACGCGCCCAGATGCCGCACCGGCGGCGGTGCAGGGACGCCGCCCAGCCCGTCCGGAATGCGAAATTCGCTTCGCCCGAGCCGAATATCCCCGGCGACAGCGAGGCGCTCCGACGCTCGCCCGCTCAAAGTCAGGTCACTGGAGACGTTCAGGCGCGCGATATCCTGCAGCGCGTAGTCGAGATCGCGCAGCGAAAGGCTGACATCGGTTTGGAACGGCGCGGACAGACCTGCCCCGCCGCGCACATCCAGAGGAGCGCCGTTCAACAGCCCGGTTAGCACCAGTTGCGCGCGCCCACCCGACAGATCAACCTGCATTTGCCCCGGATCAAGTACCAGCCCCAGCGCGGGATCGGTGAAACGCAGATCAGAGGAGCTTACCTGTCCTGATACGGCGTTCAGCCCTGCCCCGCCCCGCAGGGCCAGATCGAACCCGGCATTACCCGAGATCGCGCGGTTACCAATGAACGGCCCGGCCAGCGCCAGCGGCGCGCTTCCAGTCGCACTCAAGTCGACGGTGTTGCCGGGCAGGCCGATGCGCCCGGAGACTTGCGCCGATGCGCCAGTTACGCTGTTCAACTGCGCCGTGATCCGGTCGCCCACAAGGGACGCGTCAAGCGCCAGGCGTCCCGGCAGGTCCGGCGCTATCTGCGCCAGATCGGTCACCACAGACGCTAGATCGGCGCGTACCACAGCGCCGTCCGCGCCGATCTCGGCGTCCGCTTCCACCTCGAGCGCGCTGCTGCGCAGCGCCACATCTCGCAGAAAACTACGCCCGTCTGCCTCCCGCGTGACCACAGCCGCTAGTCGAGTGTCGGGTCGCGTCAGCGGATTGAGTGGTGTAATTGCCGTCTCCAGCCCAATTGTTTGAGCCGAAACCCGAACTGAGACACGTGCCTGTTCAAGTTCTGCAGTACCAGCGATCTGTGCAGAGGCCGCACCGCGGCGTACCGGGCCCAGCAGGGCAGCGAAGCGCGCAAGTTCCGGGATACGCGCCTCTGTATCGAAATTCACGCGTCCGTCGTCCAACCGCGCACGCAGGATGGCCTCCGCGCCTGCAGCGTGGGACAGGCTAAGACGTGCGCGCGGGGCGCTCAGCACGCCTTCGACGCGCCCACTCAGATCAAGCGCACCGTTTGGTAAATCCGTCACAAACAATGTGGGGCGCCGCAATTGAGCGGTCAGTTCGACTGATACCGTCTCGCCGTCGGGGGCAAGGCGTCCGGTCGCTTCAGCGCTCAATTCGGGATTGCGCAAGCTGACAGGCTCGACCGTGACCGTCCCATCAGCACGGCGCGTCAACGTAGCCTGCAGCACGCTTTCTGGCTCCAACACGGGCAGGACCACCGCATTTCCGATGGATATCCCGCGCGTCGTCGCACTGAGTTGCGCGGTGACGGCGCCGCTTTCCATGTTCGCACGCCCGGTCACCTGCGCCTGCGCCGCGCCCCGCTCCAAAGGAGCCAAAAGGTCTGCGAACGGCGCCAGCGCGGGCATGTCCACAACAATGTCAAAATCCGCATTCTGCCCATCCAGCCTTGCTGTCACGTCAGCACGCGTGCCTGTGTCATGCGTGAGCGCGAGCCGCGCGTTAGGCTGCGTCACCACGTCGTCGATGCGTCCTGTCACGCGCAACGGGCCGGGCGGCAGTCCGGAAAGCAAAGCGGCGGGGTCCCGCAGTAGACCGTCCAGCGTCAGCCCGCCCTGCCGGGTCGACAGGCTGCCCTCTGCCGTAAGACTCAGCGCGCTGTTTTCGAGTTCAAGAGTCTCAACCTCGGTGCCCGCCTCTGTGCGGCTCATCCGGAGGGTAAGAGCGGTTTCCGGCTCCAAGACAGGTTTCAGAGCCTCTTGACCGATATCCAGCCCATTCGTTTCACCGGTCACGGCGACTGCGAGCGAACCGCCCGGAAAATCGGCGTCAAGCTTGAGTTGGGCACGTGCCGTGCCCGCACGTACAGGCGCAACCAATTCCCCGAGAGCGCCGAGGTCAGGCACCTCAGCGAGCAGATCCGCAGTAAGGGCAACAAAGCCATCGCGGGGGATCGCCGCCACACTTCCGGACGCGGAAAGTGGCCCGGCGGACAGCAAGAGGTCGGACAAATCCACCCGGCCATCCGCGCCGACTGCAAGGTCTGTTTGCAGCGCCAGTTGTCGCCCAAGCGCCTCTGTAAGCGCCGCATCGTCCAGCACCAGACCCATGGTTGAAACGGAGATGTCTCCCGCGAACGGGGTGTCAGTACCGGGTTCCAGACGCCCCTGCCCCTCCACGGTGGCACGCGCCACACTGCCACCCGGGAAGCGCGCGTCATCGCTGATGAGCGCAAAACTCCAGTCCGGGCCCTGCGCGGCGTCGAACGACACTGAGAGCTGCCCTTGCCTCAGAGTGACCGCCCCGCCCGGCAGGTCCCCGGTCACTTGCCCCGACAGCGATAACCGTGAGGGAACGCCGTCGGCGGCCAGCGCTCCGGTGCCCGTGAGGCTGAGCCGCGCAGCGTCTACGCGCAGCGTGTCGAGCGTGATCTCACCGGAAGGCCGAGCCTGACCGGACGCGGAAATCCCTGTGGCAGCGCCGAAAAACGGCTGGCTTTCCGGTGCCAGAAGCGGGCGGATATCTCCGCGCAAATCGGCCTCGAACTGCCGTGTGCCATCTGCGACGCCGGTCAGCGAAACCTGCCCACCGAAGCGCTCCACATCGTCGGTCGACAGGCGGATCGTGCTGGTGAAGGCGTCAAGCTGCCCACTGCCCTCGGCGCGGAATTCTACAGAGGGCAGCCCCGGTAGACCGAGCGCGCGGGCCAGAATTCCGCCGGCCGGTTCGCGAATATCCGCATCGACACTCAGCATTTCCTCAGATGGCGCATAGGACAAGGCGATGTTCGCCACTCCGCCCGGACCGTCGCGGCGTTCGGCGGCGATGGTCAGAAAGAGCCCACCATCCTCGAGCCGCGCAGCACCTTCGAACGTGGCGCGGACCGCTGTGCCGAGCAGTGGAGCGCCGAGCCTAATCTCCTCAATGCCCGCGCGCCCGATATTGATCGCAATCGGCAGGTCGGGAATGCGAAAGCCCGACGCCTCGCTCGCCGCAATCGGATCGGGCTCGGAGGCCGGCAGGCGACGAATGTCGAGCAAGGTTGCGCTGAGCTCGTCCACTTGCAGACGCCCGCGCAGTAGTGCCGAGGCGGTCCAGTCCAGAATGCCGTTTTCCAGCACCAGCCAAGCCCCCTGCGCGTCCGACATGGTCAGCCGCTCGAAACTCGCTCGGGTAGAGAACGTACCTTCGAACCCGGAGATCTCCACGTCCCGCCCCGGTCCCGACAATTGATCCTCGAGCAACCGCTCCGCACGCCCGTCAAGGCCTTGTGCCAGAACGCTGCTTCCCCAGAACGGAGCCCAGAGCAGGCAGGCAAAACAGAAGAGACTAACCCGTATCAAAACGCCTCTCCCAGCCCGATATAAAGGAACACATCGCTGGCCGTGTCGCCGGTGGCCTGCGTGCCGACGTCCAAGCGCAGCGCCCCGAGGCTTGTGATATAGCGGGCGCCCAGCCCCACCCCGGCGTGGTCTGCGCCACCGGCAAAATCACTGCCGCTCGCCACGTAGCCATAATCAGCGAACAGGGCGAGGCCCAAATTCCCACCGAACGATTGACGCAATTCGGCGGACAAGCCGACAAAGCTGCGCCCGCCGACACGCCCAGCGGGCAATTCTACGCCAAGCGACTGGAAGTCCTGCCCACGCACCGTGCCGCCCCCGCCAGACAGGAACAGGAATTCCGGTGGGGTCTCGGCGATTCTAGGCCCAAGCACCGTCCCAAGTTGAAGCCGCCCGGCGAGCACCGTCCGTTCACCTAGCGCGCGATACGCCCGGAGGTCACCGGCCATGCGAACACCGTTTTTGCTTCCGGCGAGCCCAAGAAACGGCTCGACGTCAAAATCGACGTAGTGACCCGCGCGCGGCGCAATGCTGTCATCGCGCGCATCATAGGTGCCTTCCCCCGAGAAGATCACATGCTGAAACGTGCGGTCGCCGAATGCATCGCTCGTTTCAGCTCGGCGTAGCCCTGCACCGATCCCTGCACTGAGCCGCTCGTTAAATTGGCGATAGCGGGACACGCCAATCTCGACCACATCGCTCTTATAGGTTGGCTCGTCCAGACGCTGCGCTCGCGCACCAACTGTCAGCGTGTCATCGGGCCTCCGGAAGCCAGGAACGGTCAGCACCCCTCCGATCTCGTAATCCACACCGTCATTCGCAGCGCTGCCATCGATGCCGTCGATGTCGAGCGACAGGCGCAGCCGCTCCGCTCCACCAAAAATGTTGCGATGCAGCCAGAACGCTTCCACCGACAGCCCCTCATCGGTCGAAACCTCCGCTCCGAAACCCAGCCGCCGCTGCGGTGCATCCTCGACACCAAGGCGGACATCAAGCGTGCCACCCGGATTGGGCATTTCCGCTTCGCGCATCACAACCGTATTGAACGCGCCGGTATTGACCAGACGCTCACGCGCGCGGCGCAAATCGTCGGGCGAATAGGGTTCCCCCTCGGGAAGTCCGGCGATCTTGCGAAGCCGCTCTGGGCGTACAGCGCTGTCCTGCGGCACAACGAGGCGACCGAACCGCAGGGCCGGGCCGGGCTCGATCCCGATATCCACATCGAGCTTGGCTGCGCCGTGCCGCGCAGTTATGTCTGTGCGGGTGACTGCGACCTTGGCATGGGAGGCTGTGCGCCATCCGTCCACTGCGATCTGCGCGGCGGAACGAATGCGCGCGATCCGGGCCGTGCGGCCAGAACGAAACTCCTCGGGCAGCACGACCCCATCCGGCAAGGGACCGATTTGAGCTCGCCCAAAAGTAAAGGCCGGTCCTTGATCGACGCGAATCAAGACCGGCGAAATCTGCGCCGGTGGGTCCAGACTCGAGACCTCTGAAGCTTCACGCCCGGCAAGGGTAATCGACAGGTCTGGCCCGTAAAATCCGTCCGCGTAGAGCACCGACACCAGCCGGGCGTAGTCGCCCTGCGCCGCTGCAACAGTATCTTCGCGCGTAGCGCCCTCGGGGAGCGCGAGCACCCGCGCCGCCGCCTGCAATTTCGACTGCAGATCTTCGTCTGGCCGGGCCAGACGTATGTCGCCCGCTGCGGCGGCAACTGCCAGCAGCACCGCGCCTGCGCCGATCAGCCCTGCCAAGCCCCGGTGATACCTCTGCCACAAAGTGATTTGTTCCCTCTTCGTCTTGGGATCATTGTAGCAGTATTTGCACCGACCCCAAGGGTGCGTATTTGAAAAACCTCCCAGACGGCTATCTTTCGGTAACCCGCTGTGAAAGTTTTGCCCATGCGCCGCCTTGCCATTCTTCTGCTCTGCTTGACCCTTCCCGCCCTTGCCCAGGCGCAGGGGCGCGCTGCCATGGTCGGGGTGCAAACCGTAGAGCCGCGCACCTTGACCGAGACCGTTCCAGTCTTCGCGGAAGTCGTGACGGCCCGCGAGGGCGCTGTGGCAAGCCGCGTGGCGGGGAGTGTCGACGGCGTCAATGTGCTCGTGGGAAACCGCGTGGCGCAAGGCGATGTTCTCGTCGAACTCAACCCCGATCTACTGTCGATCCGTGTGGCGCAGGCCCGCGCGCAGATCGCAGAGGCAGAGGCGAGCGTGATCACAGCGCAAGTGCGGCTGGAGAGCGCAGAGACCGTGTTCGCGCGGATCGAGGCGCTGCGTGGGTCTTCATCGTTCAGCACAGGCCGTTTTGATGACGCGCAGGCGACCGTTGCCGAGGCCAGGGCACAATTGGCAGAGGCCCGCGCCCGCCGCGACACCGCAGAGGCCCGCGTCGAGGAGGCAAGCTATGAGCTGTCCCAGAGCCAAATCCGCGCGCCCTTCGCCGGGATCGTGCTGGAAACCGACACGATCCCTGGTGCGTATATTCAAGCTGGCACGCCGGTTGTGCGCCTTCTCGACACCCAATCCTTCGAGGTGCAGGCGAGTGTGCCGTCCCGCTACGTCGACGCGCTGGTGCCTGAGCAGGAGGTGCAGGCTCAGTTAGAGACCGGCGAACGGCTGACCCTGACCGTGCGCGCGATCCTGCCGGTGGAAGACCCTGCGACCCGCACCCGAGCAGTACGCCTCTCAGCCCCGTCGTTCGCCACCCGCCCCAATATCGCCGATGGCCAGTCACTAACTGTCGATATTCCAGTCGGCCCGGCCCGAGAGGTGCTTTCGGTCCCCAAGGACGCGCTGGTGCAGGCCCGGGGCGGCTGGACGGTTTTCGTGGCCGCCGATGGCAAGGCCATGCCCCGCCCGGTCACGATCGGTGCGCCGTCCGGGGACCGTTATGAAGTGCTCAGCGGTCTCTCTGATGGCGATGTGGTCGTTGTGCGCGGCAATGAACGCCTGCGGCCCGGGCAGGATATCGCGCCCTCCCCAGTCAATGACGCCACCAAAGCGGATACCAACTGATGAGCCCAATCAAGTTTGCCATCGACCGTCCCGTGGCGGTGCTCGCCGTGGTGCTGATCGCGGTTCTGTTCGGCGTGATCGCCCTGACGCGGATTCCGATCCAGCTTGCCCCGGATGTGCGCAAGCCGATTGTCGTTGTGGAGACCACATGGCCCGGCGCCGCGCCATCCGAGGTCGAACGCGAGATCGTCAATCCTCAGGAGGACGCGCTGCGCGGGCTTGACGGGCTGGAACTCATGACCTCGCGCTCCCGCACCGGGCAGGCCTCGGTCACGCTGGAATTCGCAATCGGCTTCGACATGTCTCAGGCCCTATTGCTGGTCTCCAACCGCCTCGACCGGGTGACGGGCTATCCCGACGAGGCAGGCCAGCCGACGCTGAACACGTCGGGCTCCGATGACAGCCCGATTGCGTGGGTGATCCTCAAAGCCGCCGAAGGCAACACCCGCTCCCTGCCGACCTACGGCGACTTTCTAGAAGACGTGGTCAAGGACCGCGTCGAGCGCATCGAGGGTGTGTCGGCGGTCAATCTCTTCGGCGGCGTGTCCCGCGAGTTGCAGATCGTCGTGGACCCCGCCCGCCTGTCGCGCTTCGGGCTGACGGTGCCGGATGTGGTCCGCACCCTGCGCGCCGAGAATATCTCGCTCTCGGCCGGCGATGTGGATGAGGGTAAGCGCCGATACGTGGTGCGCGCGGAAGGCAATCTCAACACCGAAGAGTCAGTCCGCTCGGTGGTTCTGCGCGCTGGGGCACAGTCGGGCGGGATCGGTCAGGTGCGCGTGTCGGACGTGGCCAATGTAGGTTTTGCCTTTGCCGAACCGACCTCGAGCCTGCGCAATACCGGCGAGCCGGGTCTAGCCTTCAACGTCGTGCGCGAGAGCGGTGCCAATGTGATCAGCGTCATGGAAGAACTGCGCATAGTACTCGATGAGTTGGCCGCCGGTCCGCTGGCCGATGCCGGGCTGACGCTCAAACAGGTCTATGACGAAACAGTCTATATTGAAGGCGCGATCGACCTTGTAACCCAGAATATCTGGATCGGTGGTGTGCTCGCCGCGATCATCCTAATGCTCTTCCTGCGCTCACCCCGGGCAACCCTCGTTGTCTCGCTGGCGATCCCGGTCTCCATTGTCGCAACATTCGTGGCCATGGCCCTGACAGGACGCACGCTCAACGTGATCTCGCTGGCGGGCATAGCCTTCGCCGTCGGCATGATCGTGGACGCGGCTATTGTCGTGCTGGAAAACATCTTCCGCCTGCGCGAACAGGGTCTGCCCCGGCGCGAAGCTGCCCTAAAGGGCGCAAGTCAGGTCTGGGGCGCGATCCTCGTCTCGGCCCTCACGACCGTTCTCGTCTTCGTGCCGATCCTTATCATGCAACTCGAAGCGGGCCAATTGTTCCGCGATATTGCTGTAGCGATCTCGGTTTCGGTCCTGCTCTCGCTGGTCGTCGCCGTGACTGTGATCCCCGCCTTGGCCTCCCGCCTTCTGTCGTCACGGGATGGCAAACCAGCGGGGCTCTGGGGCATCGACCATATGGCACGCGGCTTCCGGGCGCTGGTGATGTACTATGTCAAATGGACCGTCCGCTTCCGCGTGCTCGGCATACTGATGGTCGGCTTGATCGCTGGCGGTGCCGCTGTGGCATCCTTAACCTTCCTGCCCCGCCTCGAATACTTGCCCGAGGGCAACCGCAACCTTGTGTTCGGCCTGATTATTCCACCGCCGGGCTACAATCTGGAAACCACCCAGACCATTGCGAACCGCATCGAAAGGGTGGCCGAGCCACTTTGGGAAGCGGCGCCGGCGCTGGAGACCGAGGATGGCACGCCCACGATCGAAAATTTCTTCTTTGTCGCAACACCCGGTAATTCCTTTGTCGGTGCCGCGGCCGTGGATGGCAGCCGCGCGGGCGACCTCATCCCGGTGCTGTCCCGACCAATCTTCGCTGAGCCCGGGACCTTCGGCTTCATGTCGCAACCCTCGCTCTTCGGACGCGGCGTTGGCGGCGGACGCACCATTGAACTGAATGTCTCAGGTCAGGATCTCGACGAGATACTTGCTGTCGCAGGTCAGGCCGCCGGCATGGTCTCGGGCCTGCTGCCCCGGTCCGAGGGCCACCAGTTCCGCCCGATCCCCGGTTTGGAGTTGGGCGCACCGGAAGTGCGTCTGATTCCAGACCGCGAGCGGCTCGCCGATGCCGGTCTTGACAGCTCGGATCTTGCACAAACCGTTGATGCCTTCAACGATGGACTGCGCGTGGCCGAGATCACCGTTGGCGCCGAACGGGTGAACCTGATGCTGATGGGCGACGCGTCGATCCGCGACGCCCTCCGCACGCAGGACATCGGCAGCTATCCGGTCGTGACGCCCTCGGGCCGCATCGTCCCGGTCTCTGCGCTGTCTGATGTCGTGCTGACCGCCGGCCCCACCGAGATCCGCCACCGCGACCGCTTGCGCACCGTCACCCTCGAAGTGCGCCCGTCCGACGCGCTGGCGCTGGAAGAGGCGGTGCTGCTTCTAGAGCGCGAAGTCGTCTCTAAATTGAAAGAACAGGATCTGCCACCTGGCATTCGCCTCTCTGTCTCCGGGACCGCAGACCAACTCTCGCAAACGTGGAACGCGATCCAGATTAACCTTCTCGTAGCCATCGTTATTGTGTTTCTGGTTATGGCGATCCTCTTTGAGAGCTTCGTTTTGCCTCTCGTAATCCTGATCGCCGTACCGGTCGCTGCTGCCGGGGGCGTGGGCGGGCTTGCCCTACTGAACATCTACCAGACCCAACCTCTCGACATGCTCACCCTTCTGGGCTTCGTTATCCTCATCGGAATTGTCGTCAACAACGCAATCCTGATTGTGCACCAATCGCTCTACCACCTCAACGAGGACCGCATGAGCCCGGTGGATGCTATCGAAGAGGCGACCCGCAACCGCATCCGCCCGATCTTCATGTCGACCCTGACCTCGGTGATGGGCATGCTCCCGCTGATCGTGTTCCCCGGCGAGGGCTCCGAGCTCTATCGCGGCCTTGGCGCGGTGGTGGTGGGCGGATTGTCGATGTCGGCCTTCCTGACGCTCCTCACGGTGCCGCCCCTCCTGCGCCTCTGTCTGCGCCCGACGCCCGAGGAGACCCCCCTGCCCCAAGCCAAACCCGCCTGACACCATGCGCCTGACGGTCCAAGACGTGCATAAATCTTATGCTGGCGCGGATGGCCCCGTCCCGGTCCTGCGCGGCGTGTCCCTGACCTTGGATCCCGGCGAAACCCTTGCGCTCACGGGTGAATCCGGCTCCGGCAAAAGCACCCTTCTGCACCTCGTCGGCGGGCTCGACGTGCCGGATCGCGGCGAAATCCACCTTGGCGATACCGCGCTTTCCAGCCTCGACGACACCGGCCGCGCCGCCCTGCGCCGCTCCCAGATCGGCCTGATCTTCCAGCAATTCAACCTCATTCCGTCCCTGACCGTCGCCGCCAACATCGCCTTCCAAGCCCGCCTCGCGAACCGCCACGACCCGGCCCACGCCGCCGCGCTCGCCGAAACGCTCGGCCTCGCCGCGCATCTCCACAAATACCCCGAGCAGCTGTCCGGCGGCCAACAACAGCGCGTCGCCATCGCCCGCACGCTGGCCGCGCGCCCCGCCGTCGTGCTGGCCGACGAGCCGACTGGCAATCTCGACGAGGCGACCGCGCGGACGGTGCTCGACCAGATGCTCGCGCTGGTCGCGGACACCGGCGCGGCGCTGATGATGGTGACCCATTCCACCGCCCTCGCCGCCCGCCTGTCGCGCCGCCTCCACCTCGCGCAGGGCCGCGTCGCATGACAGCCGCGATCCTACAGGCACTGGCCGGACACTGGCGCCGCAACCCTTTGCAATTGCTGACGCTTCTCGGCGGTCTGATGCTGGCCACCGCGCTCTGGGTTGCCGTGCAGGCAGTCAATTCCGAGGCCCGCGCGAGCTACGACGCCGCCGCCGCGACGCTTGGTGAGGGCCGCTTCGACCAACTCCTGCCGCGCTCCGGTGAGACGATCCCGCTCGAACGCTACGTCGAGCTGCGCCGCGCCGGCTGGCAGGTGAGCCCGGTCCTCGAAGGTCAGATCCGCTTTCCGGACGGTACCCGCCTCCGCGTGATCGGCCTTGACCCCCTGACTGCCCCGAGCGGCTTTGCCCCCCTCGCAGACCCGGCAGGCCCAGACCTCACGGAGCTTCTCAGCGACGGCCCGGCCTTCGTGCCCCCGGACATGGCGGGCCGCCTCGCAGACCTCGACACGCCGCCGCTTATCCCCGACCCGAACATCGCCCCCGGCACCGCGCTCACCGATATCGCCGTCGCGGCGCGCTGGCTTGGCACGGACGGGCTCACCCGCCTGCTGGTCGCTCCGATCCAACCGGCAGGCCTCACACCGCTCGCAGACCTTGCCCCCGATCTGAGCCTGCAACCGGCTCAAACAGGCTCTGACATTGGGCGTTTGACTGATTCCTTCCATCTGAACCTGACCGCTTTCGGCCTGTTGTCCTTCGCCGTGGGCATCTTCATCGTTCATGGCGCCATTGGCCTCGCCGTCGAACAGCGCCGCCCGATGCTGCGCACCTTGCGCGCAATGGGCGTCCCCCTGCCCCGCCTCATCGCCCTGATGGCGGCGGAACTGACCGGCTTCGCGCTTCTCGGCGGCCTCGCGGGCCTCGCCCTTGGCTACACAGTCGCCGCCGCGCTCCTGCCCGATGTGGCCGCCACACTTCAAGGCCTCTACGGCGCGCAGGTGTCCGGCACGCTGCAACTGCGCCCCGACTGGATCTGGCCCGGCCTCGCCATGGCGCTTGGCGGCACCGCGCTTGCTGCGGCGGGTGGGTTCTGGCAAATCGCCCGAATGCCCCTGCTCGCCTCAGCCCAACCCCGCGCATGGAGCATGGCCCGCAGCCGCACCCGCCGCCTGCAAGCCCTTGTCTCCGCTTTCCTTTTGCTCGCCTTCCTCGCGCTGATCCCGCTTGGCTCCGGCCTCATCGCGGGCTTCGCGATGCTCGCCTGCCTGCTGATCGGCGCCGCCCTCGCCTTGCCTCTCGTGCTCTCCGCCGTGCTGGCTGCCTCGGAAAGCCGCGCAAAATCAGCGCTCTGGCAATGGTTCTGGGCCGACACCCGCCAACAACTCCCCGGCCTCAGTCTCGCGCTCATGGCTCTTCTGCTCGCCATGGCTGCCAATATCGGGGTCTCCACCATGGTCTCCAGCTTCCGCCTCACCTTCACGGGATTTCTCGACCAGCGCCTCGCCGCCGAACTTTACGTGCGCAGCGAAGACCCCGCCGCGCTCGAAGCCTTCGCCGCGCCCCGCGCCCGCGAGCTTCTTCCCCTGATCTACGTGGACGCCACACTCGCTGGGTTGCCCGGCGAGCTGTACGGCGCGCGCGTCGGCGAGACTTACCGCGAGAACTGGGGATTTCTGGCCGCCCTGCCCGGCGCATGGGACCGCGTCGCGCAAGGCGAGGCGGTGTTGATCAACGAGCAGCTGGCTCGTCGAGCGGGTCTCTGGGCCGGTGATACTTTGAAGATTTCCTCGGAACAGAGCTTGATTATCGCGGGTGTGTTTGGGGATTACGGCAACCCAATCGGACAGGCGATCATCTCCGAGCCGCTATTTCAATCCCTGAATCCTGAGGTGATCCCAGTCTCCTTCGGGTTGCGCACCGACGATCCCACTGCCCTGCGCCGCGCGCTCGTGGAGGAGTTCGGATTGCCCGAGGCACAGATCATGGACCAAGCCGCGATCAAGGCCTTCTCACTGGAGGTGTTCGAACGCACCTTTACAGTGACAAACGCGCTCAACGTGTTGACGCTCTCGGTTGCGGGCTTTGCGATGCTGATGTCGCTCCTGACCCTCGCCGGGCTGCGCCTGCCGCAACTTGCCCCGGCTTGGGCGCTTGGCCTGACTCAGACCCAATTGGGCGGTCTAGAGACGGTGCGGGCCCTCACGCTCGCCGTCCTAACGGCCCTGTGCGCCCTGCCCCTAGGCCTTGCACTGGCCTGGGTTCTACTCGCCGTGGTCAATGTCGAGGCGTTCGGTTGGCGCCTGCCGATGTTTACCTTTCCGCTCGATTACGCTCGCCTCGGTGTTTTCGCGCTGCTCGCCGCCCTCCTCGCCGCCGCATGGCCCGCATGGCGTTTAGCCCATATCGCCCCCGCTGAACTATTGAAGGTTTTCGCCCATGAGCGTTAGCACCCTCGCCCTTCTTATCGCCATCTGGCTCCCCTGCGCCGCCCTCGCCCAAGGTTTCGCGGGGATGGGGAGTGACGCCGAGGGGTTCACCAACCCACAAGCAAACCCGGTCTTTGACTTCCCCACCGACCACGGCGCGCATCCTGATTACCGGATCGAATGGTGGTACCTGACCGCCAATCTCAAAGGACCCGGCGGCACCGATTATGGGCTGCAATGGACCCTCTTCCGCTCTGCGCTCGCGCCTTTCGACACGGACGACTGGGAGAGCCCGCAAGTCTGGCTCGGCCATGCCGCCGTCACGGCCCCCAAACGCCATTTCGCCACCGAACGCTTCGCGCGCGGGGGAATCGGCCAAGCTGGGGTCCGCGCCGATCCTTTTTCGGCCTGGATTGATGACTGGTCCCTTTCTGGGACCGATTTTGACAATTTGTCTATGCGGGCAGCAGGGCCGGACTTCGCCTATGAGATGGAGTTGACCGCCCAAGGCCCGCTCATTTTTCATGGCCAGAACGGCTACTCGGTCAAGTCCGCGCAAGGTCAGGCAAGTTATTACTACTCGCAACCCTTCTACACCGTTTCCGGCATACTCTCCCTGCCCTCCGGCGATATTCCGGTGAGGGGGCAAGCATGGCTAGACCGCGAATGGTCCTCGCAACCGCTCGCCGCGAACCAGTCGGGCTGGGACTGGTTCTCTCTCTCCTTCGAGACAGGCGATAAGCTCATGGGCTTCCAGTTGCGTCAAACGGACGGCACGACGTTCACGTCTGGCACATGGATCGATGCGGACGGTGCGTCGACCGCCCTACGCCATGGCGCGTTTCAAGCTGACCCTCGCACCATTACGGCACAAGCCGGGCGCAAGGTGCCGACCACCTGGAGGGTAACGCTGCCGGAGAGGGGGGTGGACGTACACGTCGCGGCGATCAATCCCAAGTCATGGATGCCTCTGTCCATCCCCTATTGGGAGGGACCGGTTAGGGTGACGGGCAGCCATACAGGGTTAGGCTATCTGGAGATGACCGGCTACGAGTGAGCCCTGCGCGCCCAAGCCAGAAGTGCAGTGGGATCCGGGGCAATCTCTTCCGCTGCACCGCCGGTGAAATCATGAAATGCGCCTCGGTTCATTGAATTGATGCCCACGATCACAGGTATGTCTGCCGCCAGTGCCTGCGCGATGGCACTCCGGAACCCGCGCCCTTCGGCCTCGTGTTTGCCAAACTTGTTAACCAGCAGAAAGTCGATGTCCCTGCCGATCCGCGACTCGACCCAGCTCACCGCCTGTTCCAGTCCCGCCGGGTTCAGACGGCAGCCGCGCGCGTGTTTGCCAAGCGATTGAGAGATGCGAATGACGGGCCCATCCGGCAAGCAACGCACGTCCATGTCGCAAGGACCGTCACAGGGTGCTTCGCTATTGATCTGAACGGTCCCACAGACGCTGTGTCCACCCGCGAGGAGCGCAGTGGCCAGCCTTTGTAGCAGAAGATCGGTATCGCCCCGCCCGGGGGCAAATGTACAGGCGATTTTCATGGTCATAGGGTTAAGCTGCGCGTCGGCGTGGCGCAAGAGGCAGGCGTTACCCACGGGCAACGCTTGGCCCGATTCCCGGTTGTTCTCGAAAGAAAGAGTTCACACAGGGTCTGGTCAGCACCCGGCATTTCAAGGCCAAGTCGACGAGCGGGGCTGACTGCTAGGCGAAACGGCCGGAGCCAGTCGCACCAAGGGCGCGGTTCGACAGGGCTGGGGTATGGGCCGCGACGCCATCGCGATCATTGCGGTCGCGGTGGCGCTTGTATTCAAGCCGCGCGATCTGGTCACGGTGTACCTCGTCCGGCCCATCCGCCAGCCGCAGCAGCCGCGCCGTCGCGTAAGCCGCCGCGAGCCCGAAATCGTTGCTCGTACCGCCGCCGCCGAAGAGCTGGATCGCCCAATCGGTCACCTGACAGGCCATTTGCGGGACGGCGACCTTGATCATGGCGATCTCGGCCTTGGCCTCCTTGTTGCCAACCGTGTCCATCATATGCGCCGCCCGCAGCGTCAGCAGGCGCGATTGTTCGATCATGATCCGCGATTCCGCGATGCGTTCGCGTGTCACCGATTGCTCCGACAGCAACTTGCCGAAGGCGGTGCGCTCGCCTGCGCGGGCCACCATCTTCTCCAGCGTCCGTTCCGCCAGCCCGATCAGGCGCATGCAGTGATGGATGCGCCCCGGCCCCAGACGCCCCTGAGCAATCTCGAAGCCCCTGCCCTCGCCGAGCAGCATGTTTTCGGCGGGCACGCGGACATTGTCGAAGATCACCTCCGAGGCGCGATCCGGCACGCCGTAGAAGCCAAACACCGGAAGCGACCGGATCACCCGGACCCCCGGCGTGTCTTTCGGCACGAGGATCATCGATTGCTGCCGATAGGGTTCTGCGTCCGGGTCTGATTTGCCCATGAAAATGATGATCTTGCAGCGCGGGTCGGTCGCGCCTGTGGTGTACCACTTGTGCCCATTGATGACGTACTCATCCCCATCGCGGGTGATGGCGCTTTCGATGTTGCGCGCGTCCGACGAGGCCACCGCAGGTTCGGTCATCGCAAAGGACGACCGGATTTCCCCGTTCAAGAGCGGCTCAAGCCAGCGTTTCTTGTCGGCTTCCGAGCCGTAGCGTTCCAGCACTTCCATGTTGCCGGTGTCCGGCGCAGAACAATTGAACACCTCGGGAGCGAGATGACTGCGCCCCATCACTTCGCAGAGCGGCGCATATTCAAGATTGCTCAGCCCGGCGCCCCGGTCCGAGGCGGGCAGGAACAGGTTCCACAGCCCTGCGTCGCGGGCCTTCACCTTAAGCTCCTCGACCACAGGCTGCACTTGCCACGGCCCCAGATCCTCGGACTCGCGGTAGAAGCGCGCCTCATTGGGGTAGATATGTTCCGCCATGAAGGCCTCGATCCGGTCGCGCAGGGCGATCGAGCGGTCGGTCATGTGAGGTATCATCGTGCCGCCTCAGTGTCTGGAGAGTTCGGAAAGCCCGCCATGTGCCCTGTCAGCCTGCCTCGGCGTCGAAAACACGGGCATGCAGGGCGCGCAATTCGCGCTTGAGGATCTTGCCGCTGGCGTTCTTGGGCAGTTCCCCCGCGATCTCGATGTGTTTGGGTGCCTTGAAATGCGCAAGCTGCGCGCGGCAGTAGTCGTTCAACGCGGCGGCGGTCAGATCGGCTCCGGCCTTTGGTACGACGACGGCGGTGACGGCCTCGATCCACTTGGGATGCGGGATCCCGAACACGGCGACCTCGGCCACGTCCGGGTGGTGAAAGATCGCTTCCTCGACCTCACGGCTGGCGACGTTTTCGCCGCCCGTCTTGATCATGTCCTTCTTGCGGTCCACCACATAGAGATACCCGTCGGCATCGAACCGGCCCAGATCGCCGCTGTGAAACCAGCCGTTTCGGAAGGCTTCGGCGGTCTTTTCGGGGTCGTTGAAATACTCCGAAATCAGGTGCGGGCTGCGGTGCACGATCTCGCCGACCTCGCCCACAGGGACCGGGGTGTCGTTATCGTCCACCACGCGGGTCTCGACATTCAGCGCGGGCCGCCCTGCCGAGCCGAGCTTGCGCATCTGATCTTCGGGCCGCAGGATCGTGGCCACCGGGGCCATCTCCGTCTGACCGTAGAAATTGTAGAGCCGCATATTCGGCAGACGCCGGGCCAGTTCCTCGATCACCGCCGTCGGCATGATCGACGCCCCGTAGTAGCCCGCGTTGAGACTGCTGAGGTCGCGCGCATCGAAGTCGGGGTGGCGCAACAGCGCGATCCAGACGGTCGGCGGGCAGAACAGCTTGGTCACGCCATGCGCCTCCACAGCCTCCAGCATCTCGGCGGGCTCCGCCTTGTCGTGCAGGATCGACGTGACGCCGAGATAGAGGTCGGGCCCGAGGAAACAGTCGAGTTGCGCACAGTGAAACAGCGGCAGGCAATGCAGTGACACGGCGTCGGCGGTCATGTCGCCATCGACGAT
>CBFHJA010000071.1:0-17025 GCA_965656085.1 uncultured Aliishimia sp.
CGCCACGCCGCCGCTGCACCCGGCGCGCCCGGACAAGCCCGAGCTCCTGAGCCCGCGCGACGTGCCGCGCCGCCGTCCCGGCTCGGAGGCGGGCCGCATCGCGCTGCTGCACGCTGTGGCGCATATCGAGCTCAATGCGGTGGACCTTCACTGGGACATCATCGCGCGCTTCGGCCATGTCCCGATGCCCATTGGCTTCTATGACGACTGGGTCAAGTCCGCCGACGAAGAGTCCAAGCATTTCAATCTCGTATGCGACTGTCTTGAAGCGATGGGCAGCCACTACGGCGCGCTTCCCGCCCATGCGGGCATGTGGCGCGCGGCCTCGGACACCGCCGAGGACCTTCACGGGCGCCTTGCTGTCGTGCCGATGGTGCTGGAGGCCCGCGGCCTCGACGTCACCCCCGGCATGATCGAGATTTTCCGAAAAGCGAAAGCAGATCAGGCGGTGGCGGCGCTGGAGATCATCTATTCGGAAGAGGTGCACCATGTCGCCTATGGCTCGAAATGGTTCCACTACCTCTGCGGCCGCGACGGTCTCGACCCGACCCCGGTGTTCCACGATCTGGTGCGCAGGTATTTCCACGGCCCGCTGAAGCCGCCCTTCAACGAGGAAAAGCGCGCCGAGGCGGGCATACCGCCGGATTTCTACTGGCCACTGGCCGACGAGACACCGAAGCGCGCCTGAGCGGGAGGAACGCGCCCTTGGCGCGTGCGAGAGGCGCTGCCCAAGCCTGCCGCGACAGCGGCGGGCGTAGACCGGCAGCCTATCGGCAGAGCCGATGGGCGAGAGGGGGCGGCGGGCGACGTCCGGCAGACGCTTTTCGTCACGCTGAAAGCGTGCTGGTCGCACGACGAAAAGCTGCCGGGAGGACCACCATATCCAAAGGTTAACGCGCCCCCACCGCGCGATGCCTTAACGGTCTCAAATCCCGGAACGAATCATGATTTGTATGTACAGGTGCCATACGCTTTGCCATACGCCGAGCCATACAGCTGCCATCCCTTGTTTTTAGGGCGTTAACGCCTCTATTCACGTTTTGTGCGAGTTTGGCGCCGCGCGGGCGTTCGCTGCGTTAACCTTTCGCCGCCGCACTAGCGCTTTGTGACGAGGTAAATACCCGCCATCACCAAGCCAAGCGCCACCCAGATCTGAAGCTGGAGCGGCTCGCCCAGCAAGGCCCAGCCAAGGATCACCGCCAACACCGGCGACAGGAAGCTGAACGGGGTGACCTGATTGGCCTTGTAGGTCTTCAGCAGCCAGAACCAGAGCAGGAAGCCGAGCGAGACCACGCAGATCGCCTGAAACAGCAAGCCCGACACATGCAGCCAAGTGGGATCGCGCATCAACGCGCCAAAGAGCGGCGCCAGCGGCAGCATGATCGCCGCCGAGACCACCAGTTGATAGAGAAGCTGGCTTTCGGCGCGGGTCTCGGCCAGCGGCGTGATGCGCACCAGAATGTTGATCCCGGCCCAGCCGAACGTGGCAAAGAGCGCGCATAGATCCCCCAGAAGGCTCGCCTCGCCCGCGCTGCGGTTCGCCAGCGCCACAACGATCCCCGCCACCGCCAGCACCAGCCCGAACGCCTTGGCCCGCGTCATCTGCTCGCCCGGCAGCAGGAAATGCGCCGCGATACTGACCCAGACCGGCATCGTGTAGAACAGGATCGATACCCGCGCCACGGTCGTGAGGTCGAGCGCGACGAAAAGTAGAATGAATTCATAGGTAAAGAGAAGCCCTGAGATCAGCCCCCAAAACACCGCCTTGCGCGGCATGGCAAGCGGGATGCGACGCCAGCGCATGATCGCCAGCAGCACCACCAGCCCCAGCGCCGAGCGCAGCCCGGCCTGAAACACCGGATTGAACCCGGCGCCCGTGACCTTGATCACCACCTGATTGAACGCGAGAAGCGAAGCGAAGCCGATCAGACAGGCCGCGCCGAACCCATCGACGGAACGTTTCTCCTCCATGACGCAGAGAGGACGCCGCCGCGCCGGTGCTGTCAAGTCACCTTCGGCACCGCGTGGCCTCGCGCAGGGTCCGGGTGCGCCAGAAGGGCCGGATGCATGTATGGGCGCAGGACGAGGCGCGCAAAACGCGGCACAAGTAGCCCGCACCTCCGCGTGCACGCCGGGCGGTGCATGGACTGGCGCGGACCGGTTCGGGAGCGACTGCCCAGAAGATGCGCAAAATGCCTCGCGGTGTCGCAAATCGCGAAACGGATGCCGGGATTTCATTGCCCTGCGCAGCCTGAAAACCCTATGCACGAGCAGCACGTTCCCTCACATTTCTGGCAAGGCGCATCGCCCCATGTTTCAAGTCCTCTCCGGTGTCTGGGCCCTGCTCATCGGCATCATCTTCATCATGCTCGGCAACGGGATGCATTTCACGCTGATCGGTCTGCGCGGCGGGATCGACGGGTTCTCGGCCACTGAACTGGCCATCATCACCTCGGGCTACTTTGCAGGCTTTCTCGCGGGCGCGCAGTTGACCCCGGGTCTGATCCGGCGGGTCGGGCATGTACGGGTCTTCGCCGCCCTTGGCAGCTTCATGTCCGCCGGGCTCATCGCCTTCGCGCTGTTTTCCGATCCATGGTTCTGGACCGTGCTGCGGATCATGGTCGGGTTTTGCATGTCAGGGATCTATGTGACCGCCGAAAGCTGGCTCAACGATTCCTCGACCAATGAAACCCGCGGCAAGGTGCTGGCCTCCTATATGATCGCGCAAACCCTCGGGATCATCGGCGCGCAGGGCCTGCTGACACTCGGGGATGCCGGCACGGCGACGCTGTTCATCGCCGCCTCCATCCTCGTGTCGATCTCTTTCGGGCCCATTCTGCTCTCGGTCACCCCCACGCCCGCCACGGAACTCGCGCGGCCCCTCGGGCTCAAATCGCTCTTTGGCCTGTCGCCCCTCGGCACGGTGGGGATTTTCCTGCTCGGCAGCGTCTATGCCACCCAATCGGGCATGGCGGCGGTGTTCGGTAGCCAGATCGGCATGTCTGCCGATGCCATCGCGCTTCTGGTGGCGATGCTCTTCGGCGGCGCGCTGCTGCTGCAATATCCCATCGGGTGGCTGTCGGACAGGATGGACCGGCGCAAACTCATCTTCGGCGCCTCGGCCCTTGGCGCCACTGCCTGCGGCTTTGGCTTCTGGGCCGGGAGCACGCCGTGGTTCCTGATGGGTGCGGCGTTTTTTGCAGGCGGGGTCACCACGCCGCTCTATGCCCTGTTTCTGGCCTATACCAACGACTACCTGACTGCAGACGACATGCCTGCCGCGTCGGGCGGGCTGGTTTTCACCTTCGGGATCGGCGCGATATTCGGGCCGCTTCTCACCGGCTGGGCCATGGGCCGCTTCGGCGCGGGGTTCTTCTGGGTGGTGCTCGGCGGGACCTTTGGGGTGATCGCACTCTATGCGCTCTACCGTATGACCCAGAAGGCCGTGATCCCCAGCGAAGAGACCGACAGTTACCTTGGCGTTCTGCCCACCGCGACCCCCGTCGCGGTCGAGGCTGCCGGCGTTTGGGCGGCCGAACAGGCCGAGGCCGAGCGCGAGGCGGAGCAAGAAGCCAGCAGCGCGTGACAGCGTTATGCCTCGCACAAAGCTGCACGTCTACGTGCTTTGCAAACCGGCCTCGCGCAGCCCTTCCATAAGCTTGTAGATGAGGGCGCGCTGCATCCCGCGCGCGCGGAACGGTTGCTCTGGGTCCTCAGCGTAATCGGGCTTTAGCTCGAGCACCTTTTCCAAGGTCTGTGCCGCCAGTTCGTCATCGCCGTTCTTGGCATAGGCAGCCGTCAGCGCAGCCTGCACCATGTAGTTGCCGGGCAGGTTCACAGTTTGGGCATGCGCGATGGAGGCGGCGTAGTCGCCCTGAAGGAATGCGTGCAATTGCCAGATGAAATCCCACCAGCTCTGATGCTTGGGATTCAGCGCTTTGGCCCGGGTGACCCAGTCCTTGCCAGTTTCCCATTGCCCGGCATAGGCCATCCATGTGCCGAGATCGGCCAACACAAAGGAATCGTGCGGGTTCAATTCGACCGCCTTGCGCGCATAGCGGGCGAAGACCTCAGGCGGCTCACCGACCACCTGACTGCGGATCGCCATGGCGTAATAGGCATCCGGGTTCGCAGGATCGAGATCCACAGAGCGCTGCGCTGCTTGCAAGCTTTGCTCCGCCCAGTCTTCCTGCGTGTCGATGGCGTATTTCTTCGACTCGATATACGAGAAGGCCAGCCGCGACCACGCCAGCGCGTACCCCGGATCGGTTTGCACGGCCTGCATCAGGCAATCGCGCGCCCGCCGGTGACGGTCCGGCGCGAAATTTTCGTAAAACCAGTAGGACAGCAGAACGCATTCATACGCGTTCAGGTGCTCAGGGGCCTTTTCTTCAATGGCCTTCGCGAGCTTGGCATCGAAAATCGGTGCATCTGCCGAACCAATTTCTGACACGACCTTGCGCGCGATTTCAATCTGCACATCCAGCACGCTACCCGCCGTCAGATCGCGCGTGAACGGGCCTGGCGCATTCATCTGCGCGCAATCGCGTGCATCGGTAAAAGACGTTGTCACCCGCAGGTTCTGATCGTCCCGGCGCACAGTGCCAGACAGGATGAAATCGGCATCGAGCTCACGGCGGATCGTGGCGCAATCGGCCTCTGCATACTGACGCGTCGAGCTCGGCGAGAGAACGAACAAATTGGAAAACTTCGACAAATAAGCGTTGACGTCCCGGCTCAGCCCCTCAGCAAAGAACGCTTCGTCCGGAGCCGCCCCCACCTCTTCGAATGGCAACAGCGCGATGCGCGGGCCAGTGGGCATTCCATCGTCAGGCCCGGCACCGGTCTGGCCGCGGGCCAAGAACAGCCCAACCGCCGCAATCATCACAGCGCCCGCGGCGAGTGGCCACATCCTCAACAGGCGCTGCCGCCTATAGCTACGCGCGGCCTCTGGGGGCCAGCAGTAAAGCTCGATGGGACGGGCGATGTTCTTGACGTCCCGCTTGCCTATGGGCGCGAACGCCGCGTCGACCTTCCCAGCGATCTGGTCGGCCACAACGCCGCTGATCAGGATGCCGCCATGGGGCGCGAGAGGCTCGAGGCGCGCCGCGATGTTTACACCGTCGCCGAGCAACGTGTCACCGGTCTGCGCGACATCGCCAAAATGCACGCCAATCCGCAAGCGGAACAAATCCCCTGCGTCCTCCACGATCGCGGTCTGCATGTCCAAAGCGGCCCGCACTGCGTCCGACGCCGATGCGAAGGCCGCGATGACGCTATCGCCGGCGGTTGCAACGATCTCGCCCTGATGCGCATCCACAGCGGAATCGACATGCGCTCGCGTGCGGTCCAGCGCCTGAAGCGCCTGCGCTTCGCTGGCTTCCATCCGAGCGCTGTATCCGACGGCGTCGGCCACAAGGATTCCGGCAAGGCTCCGTGACATGCGTCCTTCCAGTCGTGTTTGAAAGCACTCTACAACAATCTTGGTCACAATCAAAAGGCCGCGTCAAACCCGCTGCGAGAATTGCGCAATGCGCGCGTTTTTCGCCAGCTACCTTCATGAAATCGTCACCCTTTCATGCGCGCGCCGTAGCGTCCCCCTTGCCCGGTGAGTCGCAGGCGTGTAGAAGGCCCCCAAGGCGTCGGGAAGTGGGGAAACCGAGCGCCGTGATTGAGATGGGACAAGGAAACACCTTGTGAGAACCAAACTGGCGATCCGACTGGACGCCCTGCTCGAGCGGTATTTTCCCGAGCGCAGGGTCTTTTTGAAATCCGACACGGACACGCGGTTCATCCGTTTGCGGCCCGGCACACAGGCCGCCGCATTCCTCGGCTCCACCCTGCTGGTCGCGTGGGCCATCGTCGCGACGGCGGTGATCTTGATGGACAGCATCGGCGCAGGCAATTTCCGCGAACAGGCCAAGCGCGATCTTCAAACCTATCAGGCGCGGCTCAACGACCTCTCCGCACAGCGCGACATGCGGGCCGAGGAGGCTCTTGCCGCGCAGGAGCGCTTCAACGCCGCGCTGGCGCAAATTTCGGTCATGCAATCGGAACTTCTGGCCTCTGAGACCCGGCGCCGGGAGCTCGAGACCGGGATCGAGGTCATCCAGAGCACCCTGCGCAGCACCATGAAGGACCGCGAGGCCGTGCGCGACCAACTCGCGGCGCTCGAGGCGCAAACGAGCGGCGATGGCACCGCGTCCGCGCCCACCGTGGGCGGTGGTGCGCCGATGACCTTCCTCGCCGACGCGCTTGCGCGCACCGCCGCCGAGCGCGATCAGGTCATTGCCGATGCCCGAGACGCGCTCGTGAAAGCCGACCGGCTGGCCGCCGAGATTGCCGCGATGCAGGATCAGAACGACCAGATCTTCCGCCAGCTCGAAGAAGCCATGACCGTCTCCGTCGCCCCGCTCGACAAGATGTTTCGCGCCGCCGGACTGCCCACCGACCGGATCATCGAGCAGGTCCGGCGCGGCTATTCGGGACAGGGAGGCCCGCTGACGCCGATCTCTTTCAGCACCTCCGGCAGCGCCGCCACACTCGATGCAAGCCGCGCAAACCGGCTGCTCGATCAGATGGATACGCTCAACATCTACCGGATCGCCGCCGAGAAAGCCCCCTTCGCTACGCCTGTGAAGAGCGCCTTCCGGTTTACCAGCGGATTCGGCCCCCGACGCGACCCAAAAACCGGCGGGCGCCGCCTGCATAAGGGCGTTGATTTCGCCGCCAGCAACGGCACCCCGATCTATGCCACCGCCGATGGGGTTGTGGTGCACGCAGGCTGGTCCTCAGGATATGGTAGGCTCGTCAAGATTCAGCACGAATTCGGGATCGAAACACGCTACGCGCATCTGTCACGAATGCGTGTGAATGTCGGACAAAGGGTCTCGCGCGGGGATCGGATTGGTGATATGGGAGCCTCCGGACGGGTGACCGGCGTGCATCTGCACTACGAGGTTCGTGTGGGCGGCACCGCAGTCAACCCGATGATCTATATCAAGGCAGCGAACGATGTTTTCTAAGAGCAAAATCAACGATCCCGCACCGAAGGCGGACACACCGGCCTCCGACACGAGCGCGGACAAACCCGCCTCCTCCGTGCCCCCCGCCTCCGAATTCAAGGCGAGCGCGCCCAAGCCCAAGCCGACCCCCTCCACCCTGTCGAACGATCTGCACATCACTGGCAACGTCAAGACAACCGGGGATATCAACGTCGAAGGCACCGTCGAGGGCGACATCCGCGCGCATCTGCTGACCATTGGCGAGACCGCCACCGTGAAGGGCGAAGTCGTCGCCGATGACGTGGTGATCCATGGCCGCATCGTCGGCCGCGTCCGGGGCCTCAAGGTCCGCTTGACCTCCACCGCGCGTGTCGAAGGCGACATCATCCACAAGACCATCGCGATCGAAAGCGGTGCGCATTTCGAGGGCTCCGTGCAGCGTCAGGACGACCCGCTGAATTCAGGCAGCGCCAAGCCCGCCGCGGCGGCAGCGCCCGCCCCGGCCCCGGCCCCGGCCCCCAAACCCGCTGCAGACGCCTGAGCGAGGCGCGTGGCAGCGCATAGACACAGGCCGCCGCATCCCAAGGGTGCGGCGGTTTTGCTTTGCGCCTCGTCACCGCCCGCAAATCCAACCCCGCGCCTGACCCGGGGCCTCGACATCACAGGCATCGCGTCTTGCGGTACGGCTTCGCCTCAAGCCCGAGACCGGGTTGATTACAGACAGCCATGACGCCCGCCCCCTTCTGCACTCCGGCGCAGCGTCCGCTGCTGCTTGCCGCTGCGATCCTCGCCTCTGCGCTTGGCTTCATTGACAGCACCGTCGTGGCCATTGCGCTCCCGGCCATGCGCGAAACGCTCGGCGCGGGGCTGGCGCAGGCGCAATGGATCCACAACGCCTATATGCTCACCCTCTCTGCGCTGATCCTCGTGGGCGGCGCGGTCGGCGACCGGTTCGGACTGGCCCGCATCTTTGGCCTCGGCATCGCGCTTTTTGTCGCAGCCTCGCTCGTCTGTGCCCTTGCGCCGGGCCCGGAGGTGCTGATCGGCGCGCGCGCCGTGCAGGGCATCGGGGCGGCGGTCATGGTGCCGGGCTCGCTGGCCCTGATCGCCCGCGCCTATCCTGCGGAGATCCGGGGCCGCGCCATCGGCATCTGGGCGGCGGCCTCGGCGCTCACCACCGCGCTCGGGCCGATCATCGGCGGTTTGGCGCTGAGCTTCGGCGGTCCGGAGATGTGGCGCTGGATCTTCGCGGTGAACCTGCCCCTCGGAGCGCTGGCGCTGGTGCTCGTGTGGCGTGGCACAGGGCGCGATACGCACGCCCGGAGCGCAACCCGGATCGACGCGCCCGGCGCGTTGGTGGCGAGCCTTGCCCTGCTCGCTCTTGCCTACGGGCTGACCGCCGCCGGCCATGACGGACGCGCGGCACCAGACCTGCGCTGGATCGCAGCGGGCGTCGCAGGGCTTGCGCTCTTCGTCATCATCGAGGCGCGAAGTCCCGCCCCGATGGTGCCGCTCGCGCTGTTCCGCAGCCCTGTCTTCTCGGCGGCCAACGGCTTGAGCTTCCTGCTCTACGCGGCGCTTTCGATCATGTTTTTCTACATGCCGATGACCTTCATCGCAGGCTGGGGCGTCAGCGAGATCGAAGCCTCGGCGAGCTTCGCGCCGATGTCGGTCTTCATCTCGCTTCTCTCCTCCCGCGCAGGCCGCGTCGCCGACCGGGTCGGCCCGGCCCCGCTGCTGACGGTGGGCAGCCTGATCGTCGCGGCGGGTTATCTTTCGATGGGCCTTCTCGCGCCTGCGCAGGAGTTCTGGCGCCACATGCTGCCCGCGATGTGCCTTGTGGGGCTCGGCATGGCGCTGGTGGTCGCGCCGCTCTCCACGGCGGTGATGGGCGCCGCGCCGCAGACGCAATCGGGCACCGCCTCGGGGATCAACAACGCGGTCTCGCGCTTGGCCGGCCTGATCGCGGTCGCGGCGGTGGGTGGCCTCGCGGCGGCGAGCTACAGCGCGGCGGGCGGCGTTGCCTCCTTCGGCGTAGCCAGCGACACGGGCGGCCACGCAGAGGCCATGACCGCCGGGTTCCAGACCCTTGCCTATGTCTCCGCCGCCCTGTGCCTTGCAAGCGCGGCCCTCGCCCCCCTGACCCGTCTGCCTCAAGGCGCCCCACACCCAAGCTGACGCGCCCCGCCCCTGTCTTCGCATGTCTCACAAGGTCCACGGGGTTTGCGGGCAGACAGCGCCCAAGCACGCCGCAGGCGCGCCCTACTCCCCGAGCATCCAAGCGCCGTCTGGCCAGAACGCATCGAAGGCGAAGGCGAACATCACGTCATGCGGCAGATCGGCCCCCGCCACATCGCGCACCCGCACCGAGCCCACATCGCGCCCCGCCCCGATCCGGGCGGTGTCGAGCGCCGAGGCCTGCCCCGCTTGCCATGTGAGCACCACCCCGGCCTCCGCGATCCGCCCGGCCTCCGCCAGCCGTGTCAGCGGCCACGCCCGATCCCCGACCCGCACCACACGCGCCAGCGCCGGGATGCCATGGGGCGGCGGGTCGCCGGAATAGAGGAAGGGCCGCTGCGCGCTGTCATACCGCGCATAAGGGTTGCGGCCATAGGCGCGAGTATACGCAGGCTCGGCCATCACCAGCCCGCCGGGGTTGCGCACGGCAAAATCCGCCCAGCTTTCCATCCATGTGGGCAAAACGTCCAGCTCCGCCCCGGTCATCTCGCCGACGATCCCCGCCCCGGTCGCCTGCTGCCACCAGCTTTCGGTCTCCCGGTCAAACATCACCATATCGGAGTTGCGCAGCTTGCCTGTCACCCCGAACCTCAGCACCCGCCCTTGCACCCGCCGCTCGAAGGTGATCGCGGAATTGCACAGCGGGCAAAACGTCACCGCGACGGGCAGATCGCCCACCGTGTCATTCACGATCTCATGCCACATCAGGTAGCGGATCGGATAGGCACGCGGGGTCTCGCCGTCCATCTCCAAGGCGATCACAGGCTCGCGCGGCTCCAACCCGGTCTTGCTCGCCACGCTCTGCATCGCGGGCGCGTCCAGCGCGGGGATGCCGTCCCGGGGCGGGCCGCCCGACAGGATCTCCGCCCAGTTCTCCACCGAACTGCGCGAGAAATCCGTGCGCGGCCATTCATGCCGCCAGAAGGACGGATCGGCCAGCGCGTGGCTTGCCGCCAGACACCAGACCAAGGCTGCCATCACCCACTTCATCGCTCACCTCCCGCGCGCTGCATCACCTCCAGTGTGCCTTGCGCCGCGCTTTGCGCCAAGCCACCCTCACGCAGCTGTCAGGGCCTGTGACACCGTCCGCGCGGTTGACCTGCATGGGGGTTTTGGGATTTGTTCAGGAGATGATCGTGACGCACATTTCAAAGGCGGCTTTTCGGGCAGGCCCGGCCACCGCCGCGCTGTTCACCGCCGCGCTTTCCGCACAGGCTGCCGAGATCACCGCGCATCGCTATCAGGCCGATTACGAGGACGGGCCGGGCGCGTATATCTTCATCACCGGCGAGACCGAGCGCGGCGATTACCAGCGCTTTCTGAATGCTATGCCCGAGGCCATCGCGCTGCATGGCTCGCGGCAATTCCCGATAGATGTCTGGCTCGAAGGGCCCGGCGGCGATCTCGACGAGGCGTTGCGGCTCGGACGGCTGATCTATGATCTGGGGTTTTTCACACTCGTGGACGCCAATGAAGAATGCGCCTCGGCCTGCGCGCTGATCTGGCTGGGCGGTGCACGGCTTTTCATGAAGTCCGAGGCACGGGTCGGCTTTCATCAGGCCTATGACAGCGTCGGCACGGCCTCGGTAACCGGCAATGCGCTCGTGGGCCACTATATGTCCGAGGTCGGGCTCTCGGCCTCCGTCGTGCGCTACGTGATGACTGCGGAACCCGGCGAGTTGGAATGGCTGCGCCCCGATCAGCTGGAGTCGATCGGTCTGCCGGTGACGGTGCTCGAATAGACCGGGCGCCGCGCAGGGGCCGCGCCCGGGCCCGGGTCACTCAGTGGCCACCACCGAGGTCATCACATCGGGCCGGCCCATGACCTGACCGCTGCGCGGCTGGCCCTTCTTGATCGCATCGACCACCTCCTGCCCGTCGGTCACCACGCCCACCACGGTATATTGACCGTTGAGGAAGCTGCCCTCCTCGAACATGATGAAGAACTGGCTGTTGGCCGAGTTGGGATCCTGCGCACGGGCCATGCCCACAACGCCTTTGGCGAAGTTGATATTGGAGAACTCCGCCGGAAGGTCCGGGTACTCGGAGGCCCCGGTCCCCGCGCGGCGCATGTCCATGCCGAGCTTGCCGAATTGCACGTCGCCCGTTTGCGCCATGAAATCCTCGATCACCCGGTGGAACACCACGTTGTCATAGGCGCCCTCGCGGGCCAGTGTGGTCATGCGTTCCACATGCTGGGGCGCAACGTCTTCCAGCAGGTCGATCCGGATCACACCATTGGCCTCACCCTCAACGGTGATCTCCAGCCCCGCTGCGACGGCTGGAGAGGCGGTGAGCAGCAGCGCGGCGAGCAGCTTACGCATCGGCGGCCACCTTCACGGAGATCATCCGGTCGGGCTCGGTGGGCGGCTCGCCCCGCGTGATCGCGTCCACATGCTCCATTCCGGAAATCACCCGGCCATAGACGGTGTATTGCCCGTTGAGGAAGTGGTTGTCGCTGAAATTGATGAAGAATTGCGAGTTGGCGCTGTCGGGATTGGCCGACCGCGCGGCGCCCAACGTGCCACGGTCATGGGGCAGCTTGGAGAACTCCGCCGGAAGGTTCGGCTTGTCCGATCCGCCAGTGCCCGCCATGCGAATGTTGAACCCCGCCTCCATATTGCCATGAGCCACGTCGCCGGTCTGGGCCATGAAGCCGTCGATCACCCGGTGAAAGCACACATTGTCATAGGCCCCTTCGCGTGCGAGTTCCTTCATGCGCTCTGCATGTTTCGGAGCCACATCGGGCAAAAGCTCGATCGTGACGGTGCCGCCTGTGAGCTCCATCAGGATGGTGTTTTCGGGGTCTTTGATCTCGGCCATCGGGCGCTCTCCTGTCATTGGTTTGGCCCAGACCTATGCGCTTATGTCGCGATTGCCAAGCAGGCCATTGACCCCGGCGCGCCGAGGCGCAAAAAGCAGCCGCGACGAGGTCAGGCGGAAGGACACGGGGTATGAGTATCGGCAGGGGCTGGAAATCACTCGACGACATGGATCTGGCAGGCAAGCGCGTGCTCTGCCGTGTGGATATCAACGTGCCTGTCGAGGGCGGCAAGATCACCGACACCACGCGGATCGACCGGATCGTGCCCACCGTCAAGGACATCCTCGCGGCGGGTGGAAAGCCGATCCTGCTGGCGCATTTCGGGCGGCCCAAGGGCAAGGTGAACATCGACATGTCGCTGCGCTTCGCGGTGCCCGCGCTGGCCGAGGCCTTTGGCTGCAAGGTCGGGTTCGTGGAGACGCTGGAGGGCGCGGAGGCCGGGACCGCCGAGCAGGCCGATGCCGACGTTTTGCTGATCGAGAACATCCGCTTCCATCCCGGCGAAGAGGCGAACGACCCGGACTTTTCCAAGCGTCTTGCGGGACTTGGCGACATTTACTGCAACGATGCCTTCTCAGCCGCCCACCGCGCCCATGCCTCCACCGAAGGCGTCGCCCATCACCTGCCCGCCTGCGCGGGCCGTCTGATGCAGGCCGAGCTTGAAGCGTTGGAAGCGGCGCTCAGCGCGCCGACGCGGCCCGTGGTGGCCGTGGTGGGCGGGGCGAAGGTCTCCACCAAGCTGGAGCTTCTGGGCAACCTGATCGAGAAGGTCGACACGATCGTGATTGGCGGCGGTATGGCCAACACCTTCCTCGCTGCGCAAGGCCTTGAAATCGGGACATCTTTGGCCGAGCGCGACATGCTGGAGACCGCGCAGGACATCATGGCGAAGGCCGAGGCCAAGGGCTGCCATCTGCAACTCCCCGTGGATGTGGTGGTCGCTGCCGAGTTCAAGGAACATGCCCCCTCCGAGACCGTCCCGGCCAACGCGTGCCCGGAGGACAAGATGATCCTCGATGCGGGTCCGCAGGCCGTGGCAGAGATCGAGGCGTTGTTTTCAAAGGCAAAAACCGTGGTCTGGAATGGCCCGCTCGGCGCGTTCGAGATCGCGCCCTTCCAGACGGCCACCTTCGCGGCGGCCCGCACCGCCGCGCGGCTGACAGCAGAAGGCAGGCTGATCACCGTGGCGGGGGGCGGCGATACGGTGGCGGCGCTGAACCAGTCGGGCGCGGCCAAGGATTTCAGCTATATCTCCACCGCCGGTGGCGCGTTCCTCGAATGGATGGAAGGCAAGACCCTGCCCGGGGTTGCCGCGCTGGAAGGTTAACGCTGCGCGCGCACGCAACAGGCAAAATCGCGATGAGCCCGGGAAACCCGGGTTAACGCCCTAAAAACAAGGGATGGCAGGCGTATGGCGCGGCGTATGGCAAAGCGTATGGCACCTGTATGGCTCGGTTTCGATTCGTTCCGGGGTTAAGGCTCCGTGCGGTGGTCTGGCGTTAACCCTTTGAGCAGGTTGGGCGATGGTCCTCCCGGCAGATTGCCCATCCTACGGGGCCGCGCCCGTGGCTGGTGCGTCACATGCGCGCCGCGCTGGCGCGGGGCTGAAAAACCGAATGTTCACGTAACTTTCTGGATTCACATCGCGAATCACCTGTGTCATAGTGCCTGCCAAGCGCTCCAACCGAGGGCGCAAAGTGAGGCAGAGCAAGAATGACCAAGAGCAGGCGCCCCGCCATCGGCCCCCTGATCGTGTTCTCCGGCGCGTTCGCGCTCGGGCTCTATTTCACCTTTGCCGCCGTGCAGGGCGATTACGGGCTGTTCCGGCGGGCCGAGATCAATGCCGAGGCGCGCGACTTGCGCGCGCAGCTTGCGGAGGTCCGGGCTGACGTGGCGCGGATGGAGAATCTGACCAAGCGCCTGTCGGACGACTATCTCGACATCGACCTGCTCGACGAGCAGGCCCGCTCGGTGCTCGGGTTGATCCGCGCCGATGAAGTGGTGATCCGCTAACCCCTTGGAATCAGGCACTTGCAGCCTTGCAACCGGGGTATATCCGGTGCGACGATATTGAACTCGCTTTTTGAAACCCTCTCAGTTAGGTGTTAGTTTAACGCTAAACTATTTCTTTCGAGGGGGAGGAACGCCACGATGGCCACCCGCAAGACAGCGAAGAAGCCCAATGTCTCCGCAGAGGAGCTTATGTCCTACTACCGCGACATGCTCCTGATCCGACGCTTCGAGGAAAAAGCCGGCCAGCTCTACGGCATGGGCCTCATCGGCGGGTTCTGCCACCTCTATATCGGGCAGGAAGCGGTCGTCGTCGGGCTCGAAGCGGCTGCCAAGGACGGCGACAAGCGCATTACCTCCTACCGCGATCACGGCCATATGCTTGCCTGCGGGATGGACCCCAATGGCGTGATGGCCGAGTTGACCGGGCGCGAGGGCGGCTATTCCAAGGGCAAGGGCGGCTCGATGCATATGTTCTCGAAAGAGAAGCATTTCTATGGCGGCCACGGGATCGTGGCGGCGCAAGTGCCGCTCGGCGCAGGCCTCGCCTTCTCGGACAAGTACAAGGGCAATGACAACGTCACCTTCGTCTATTACGGCGATGGCGCGGCCAACCAGGGCCAGGTCGCCGAGACCTATAACATGGCCGAACTGTGGGACCTGCCGGTTGTCTTTGTGATCGAGAACAACCAATACGCCATGGGCACCTCGACGCAGCGTGCCTCCAAATCCCCCAACCTCTGGGAGCGCGGCGCGGCCTTCGGCATTCCCGGCGAGCAGGTCGACGGGATGGATGTTCTGGCCGTGAAGGCCGCCAGCGAGAAGGCCGTGGCGCACTGCCGCGCTGGAAAGGGCCCCTACATTCTGGAAATCATGACCTATCGCTATCGCGGCCACTCCATGTCCGATCCGGCCAAGTACCGGACCCGCGAGGAAGTGCAGAAGATGCGCGACGAGCGCGACCCCATCGAGGCCGTGCGCTCGCTGCTGCTGACCGGCAAGCACGCCACAGAAGACGATCTCAAGGCGATCGACAAGGAGATCAAGGGCATCGTGAACGCGAGCGCCGATTTCGCCAAGGAAAGCCCCGAGCCCGCCCTCGACGAGCTCTGGACCGACATTTACGCCACCGAAGTTCCGCAGGAGGCCTGATCCATGGCAACCGAAATTCTCATGCCCGCGCTCAGCCCCACGATGGAAGAGGGCACGCTTGCCAAATGGCTCGTAAAGGAGGGCGACACCGTGTCGTCCGGCGACATCATGGCCGAGATCGAAACCGACAAGGCGACGATGGAGTTCGAAGCCGTCGATGAAGGCATCGTCGGCAAGATCCTCGTAGCCGAAGGCACCGAAGCGGTGAAGGTCAACACGCCCATCGCGGTGCTTGTCGAGGAGGGCGAGAGCGCCGAGGACATCGACACATCCAGCGCCCCGGCCCCGACCGAGCTGAGCGGGCCTGAAGGCAAGGCCGACCCCGCGCCGACCACCGCCGCCACCCCGGACGCGCCGCCCACCGCGCCGCAAACCGACACCTCCCCCGACTGGCCCGAGGGCACGGCGATGAAAACCCAGACCGTGCGGGAAGCGCTGCGCGACGGGATGGCCGAGGAGATGCGCCGCGACGAGAGCGTCTTTGTCATGGGCGAGGAAGTCGCCGAGTATAACGGCGCCTACAAGATCACCCAAGGGATGCTCGACGAGTTCGGCCCCAAGCGCGTGATCGACACGCCGATCACCGAGCACGGCTTCGCCGGGATCGGTGTTGGCGCGGCCTTTGGCGGGCTGCGGCCCATCGTCGAGTTCATGACCTTCAATTTCGCCATGCAGGCCATCGACCAGATCATCAACTCGGCGGCCAAGACGCTCTACATGTCCGGCGGGCAAATGGGCGCGCCGATGGTGTTCCGTGGCCCGAACGGTGCCGCCGCCCGCGTGGGTGCGCAGCACTCTCAGGACTATGCGGCGTGGTACATGCAAATTCCGGGGCTCAAGGTCGCGATGCCCTACTCGGCCTCGGACTATAAAGGGCTGATCAAGACCGCGATCCGCGATCCGAACCCGGTGATCTTTCTGGAAAATGAAATCCTCTACGGGCGCACCTTCGAGGTGCCGGAGATGGACGACTTCACGGTGCCGTTCGGCAAGGCCCGGATCTGGCGCGAAGGCACGGATGTGACCATCGTCAGCTTCGGGATCGGGATGCAATACGCGCTGGAAGCCGCAGACAAGCTCGCCGAGGACGGGATCAGCGCCGAGGTCATCGACCTGCGCACGCTGCGGCCCATGGATACCGCGTCGATCATCACATCGGTGATGAAAACCAACCGCTGCGTGACCGTCGAGGAAGGCTGGCCGCAAGGCTCGGTTGGCTCCTATATCTCCTCGGTCATCATGCAGGAGGCGTTCGACTATCTCGACGCGCCGGTGATCTGCTGCACCGGCAAGGACGTGCCGATGCCCTATGCCGCCAATCTCGAAAAACACGCGCTGGTGACCACCGATGAGGTGATCGAGGCCGTGCGCAAAGTCACCTATAGCTAAGGAGCATCGGACATGCCCATCGAAATCCTGATGCCCGCGCTCTCCCCCACGATGGAGGAAGGCACCCTTGCCAAATGGCTCGTGAAGGAAGGCGACACCGTCTCCTCGGGCGATATCATGGCCGAGATCGAAACCGACAAGGCGACGATGGAATTCGAAGCCGTCGAGGAAGGCGTTGTCGGCAAGATCCTCGTCGGTGACGGCACCGAGGGCGTGAAAGTGAACACGCCCATCGCGGTTCTGCTCGAAGAGGGCGAAAGCGCCGACGACATCGACGCGGGCGGCGGCGCTGCTCCGGCGGCGGCTCCGGCAAGCTCGAACGCGGCCCCTGCGGAGGCCTCGGAGCAGACCGCCCCCGCGCAAGGCTATGGGCGCGGCGAAACCGACGCGACCCCTGCCCCTTCCCCG
>CBFHJA010000072.1:0-16495 GCA_965656085.1 uncultured Aliishimia sp.
GGCCGGAGGCCGCCTTGCGCGAGACCTTAGCGGCGCTGCCGCAACGCAGCGCGCTGATCGCCGGAACCGTGCGTGACAACTTGTCACTCGCTGGCGATTTCGACGACGCGGCGCTCTGGGCGGCGCTGGAGACGGTGGCGCTGGCGGGCGATCTGCGCGCGCGTGACGGGCTCGATACACGGCTCGGCGAGGCCGGGGCCGGGCTGTCGGGTGGGCAGGCGCGGCGCGTCACTCTGGCCCGTAGCCTTCTGAAATCCCCTCAGATTCTTCTGCTGGACGAGCCCACCGAGGGGCTTGACGCCGAAACCGCCGACACGGTGCTCACCGGCCTGCGCCGCGCACTGCCCGAGGCCCTGATCGTCGCCGCCCTGCACCGGGGCGCGGATCACCCGATCTTCGACGCGCAACGCCCCCTCAGCCCGGAACAGTGACGATGTCACCGTCGACTCGCGGTGTACCGGCGTAGACCGCCCTCAGAAATCTTGTGGAGCCCGCTCAGGCCGATCTCTGACCCGGCCGGACCCCGCACATCACTCTGGAGGCTTATTATGGAGCTAGATGTCGTAGAGCTGTCGCGCCTTCAATTCGCGATGACAGCCATGTATCACTTTCTCTTCGTGCCGCTCACGCTCGGTCTGTCGATCATCGTGGCGATCATGGAGACTGTCTATGTCATGACGGGCCGCCCGATCTGGCGGCAGATGACGAAATTCTGGGGCACCCTGTTCGGGATCAACTTCGTTCTCGGCGTCGCCACCGGGATCACCATGGAATTCCAGTTCGGGATGAACTGGTCCTACTATTCCCACTATGTCGGCGACATTTTCGGCGCGCCGCTCGCCATCGAAGGGCTGATGGCCTTCTTCCTGGAAGCCACCTTCGTGGGGCTGTTCTTCTTCGGATGGGACAAGCTCAGCCGGGTGCAGCACCTTGTCGTCGCATGGCTCGTGGCCATCGGCTCGAACTTCTCGGCGCTGTGGATCCTCATCGCCAATGGCTGGATGCAGAACCCGGTCGGGGCCGAGTTCAATCCCGACACAATGCGCATGGAGATGACGTCGTTCTTCGACGTGCTCTTCAACGAGGTCGCGCAGGCGAAATTCGTGCACACGGTCTCGGCGGGCTATGTCACCGCCGCCGTCTTCGTGCTCGGTGTGTCCGCGTGGTATCTGCTCAAGAACCGCCATGTGGAGCTTGCCCGCCGGTCGATCACCGTCGCCGCGTCCTTCGGGCTCGCTGCCGCGCTCTCGGTGGTCGTGCTGGGCGACGAGTCGGGCTATTCGGCCAGCCACACCCAGAAAATGAAACTCGCGGCCATCGAGGCCATGTGGGAGACCGAACCCGCGCCCGCGTCCTTCACCGCGATCGGCTTTCCCGATCAGGAGGCGCGCGAGACCCATTATGCCGTCCATATCCCGTGGGCGATGGGCATCATCGGCACGCGCTCTCTGACGCAGGAAATCCCCGGCATCGCGGAGCTTGTCGAGGAGGCTGAGGAGAAGGTCAAACGCGGGATCATCGCCTATGACGCGCTGCAGACCATCCGGTCCGAGCGCGACGCCACGCCTGCCGAGGTCCGCGCCACCTTCGAAGAGCACTCCGGCGATCTGGGCTTTGCCTACCTGCTGCTGCGCTACGTGGACGATCCGCGCAACGCAACCGCGGAGCAGATCGCGCAGGCTGCCGAAGACACCGTGCCGACCGTCGCGCCGCTCTTCTGGGCGTTCCGGCTCATGGTGGGGCTGGGCTTCGCCTTCATCGCTGTGATGCTCTATTTCTTCTATCGGTCGTCCTTCAAGGGCCAGACCTATCCCCGCTGGGCGCTCTGGGGCGCGGTCTTCGCGATCCCGACCCCGTGGATCGCGGCGGAGCTGGGCTGGTTCGTGGCCGAGTTCGGACGCCAGCCCTGGACCGTGGATGGCGTGCTGCCCACGGCGCTGTCGGCCAGCCATCTGAGCGTTGCCGATCTTCTGATCACGTTGGCGGGCTTCATGATCTTCTACACGATCCTGTTTATCGTCGAGATGGGCCTGATGCTGAAATACATCCGCAAAGGCCCCTATCAGGACGTCGCTGAAACCGAGGCGTGGGAGGCGCGGCACGAGCACCGTCTGCGCACCCATGACGGCAAGGGGCCCTTCGCCCCGGCCGGAGCCCGTGCCGCCTCGGCGATCGACGCCAGCGCAACCCCTGCGGAGTAAGACACATGATCCTCTTTGAACTCATCGACTATGACGTATTGCGGGTGATCTGGTGGGCGCTTCTGGGCGTGCTCCTGATCGGCTTCGCCCTCACCGACGGCTTTGATATGGGGGTGGGCGCGCTCCTGCCCTTCGTCGCCAAAAGCGATGTCGAGCGCCGCGTGGTGATCAACACCGTGGGCCCGGTCTGGGAAGGCAATCAGGTCTGGTTCATCCTCGGCGGCGGCGCGATCTTCGCCGCGTGGCCACCGCTCTACGCGGTGAGCTTCTCGGGCTTCTACCTCGCGATGTTCGTCGTCCTCGCGGCCCTGATCGTGCGCCCGGTAGCCTTCAAGTACCGCTCCAAGCGCGACAGCGCCACCTGGCGGTCCAGCTGGGATTGGGCGCTCTTTGCGGGCGGCGCGGTGCCTGCGCTGCTCTTCGGGGTCGCGGTGGGCAATGTCCTGCTCGGCGTGCCGTTCCACCTCACCGACATGCTGATGCCGCGCTATGACGGCAACTTCGCCATGAAGTTCATCGGCCTGCTGCGCCCCTTCGCGCTCCTCGCGGGCGTGGTCTCGCTCTCGATGCTCCTGATGCATGGCGCGGCGTGGCTGAGCCTCAAGGCCGAAGGGCTGGTGGCCAATCGCGCCCGCCGCATCGGCACCTATGCAGGGCTGGTCGCGATGGGCGGCTATGCGCTCGCCGGGCTCTGGCTCGCGGTGGGTGTCGACGGCTTTGCCTTTGTTGGTGACGTTGTCACTGACGGGCCCTCCAATCCGCTCTATTCCGAGGTCGAACAGGGCGGGTCGTGGCTCTCGGCCTATGCTGCGCGCCCGTGGATCGTGATCGCACCGATCATGGGCTTTGCCGGCATGGCGCTGGCGGTCCGGGGTCTGGTCGCAGGACGGGAGGTCTCAACCTTGCTGTGGTCGAAACTGGGCATAACGGGGGTGATCTCGTCGGTCGGTCTGACGATGTTCCCCTTCATCCTGCCCTCCACGGTCGATCCGAACAGCTCGCTCACCGTCTGGGACAGCTCATCGTCGCACCAGACCCTGTTCATCATGCTGGTCTGCACCGCGATCTTCATGCCGCTGATCCTGATGTACACAGCCTGGGTCTACAAAGTGCTCTGGGGCAAGGTCACCGAGGCCGATGTCACCGCCAATTCCGACAGTGTTTACTGAGAAAGGGAACAACATGAAATTCCTCACAAACCTCTTCGTCGCCTTGGTTCTGATGCTGGCCGGGTTCGCGGCAATGGCGCCTGCGGCCTCCGCACAGGAGGGCAAGCCGGGCCTCTTCGTCAACCTGACCACGGACGACACATGGTCGGCGGCCAAGGCCATCATGTTCGCCCATGAAAAGGCGCTCAAGAACGGCCACGCGCCGGTCGCGATCTGGCTCAACGTGCGCGCGGTCTATCTGGCGGACAAGAAACGCCCCAGCCACGTGCACGGGCTGATGGCCGAAAACGGCACCTCCATTCAGGACATGCTCGCCGCCTTCATCGCCGATGGCGGGCAGGTGATCATGTGTAGTGCCTGCTCCAAGGCCGCTGGCCTGACCAAGGCCGACTACATCGCGGGCGTCACCATGGGCTCATGGCCCGTGGTCGAAGGTCTGCTCTTTGACCCCAACGTCAAGACCTTGGCTTGGTAACCGAAAGGAAGAATGAAATGTGGTATTTTGCCTGGCTGCTCGGCCTCCCGCTTGCCGCGATCTTCGCCGTCATGAACGCCATGTGGCTGGAGCTTCAGCGCGACCGGAAACTGGCGGAAGAAAATGACATGGATCAAGGCATGGGCCTTTGATCTTCAGGACCAAAATTGTGCCAAGCGCGACTGGCGCGCTTGGCATGGAGGAGACAGAAATGACACTGGACAGACGAAAATTCCTGACGCTCGCCATGGGAACCGGCACCGCTGCCGCCATGGCCGCCGGCGCGCAAGACGCCGCCGCTCAGCCGGTCGCGACATCAGCCAAGATCGTGATCATCGGCGCCGGTGCTGCCGGCACGGCCTTGGCGAACCGGTTGGTGGAGCGGCTCGACGGCGCGCAGATCACCATCATCGACCCGCGCCCCAATCACCTCTACCAGCCCGGCCTGTCGCTCGTCGCCGCCGGTCTGAAACCTGCGGGCTACGTGGTCTCTGACACCAGTGACTGGCTGCCGCGCGGCGTGACGCTCTTGCCCGAGGCGGTCGCGGCGGTGGATGCCGAGGCCAAGACGGTTGTCACCGAAAACGGCACCAGCCTCGCCTATGACTGGCTTGTCGTAGCGCCCGGTCTGATCCTCGATCACGATGCCATCGACGGCTTCAGCCTCGACATGGTGGGCGAGAACGGGATCGGCGCGCTCTATGCTGGCCCCGAGTATGCCGCGCGCACATGGAAAGCCGCCAGCCGCTTCACCGAGGAAGGCGGCACCGGGCTCTTCACGCGCCCCGCGACCGAGATGAAATGCGCGGGCGCGCCGCTCAAGCACACCTTCCTGATCGACGACATCGCGCGCCGGGCCGGGAACGCGGGCAAGATGAACATGGTCTATGCCGCCCCGCAGGCCAGCACCTTCGGGGTGCCGATCGTGGCCGAGAAAGTGCGGATGCTCTTCGAGGATCGCGGCGTCGATACCCGGATGCAGCACACGCTGAAATCCATCGACGGCGCGGCCCGCAAGGCCACCTTCGTTGACGCGGGCGGCAGCGACGTGGTGATGGACTACGACTACCTCCACGTGATCCCGCCCCAGCGCGCGCCCGAGTTCGTGCGCCAGTCCGGCCTCTCATGGGCCGATAAATGGACCGATCAGGGCTGGGTCGAGTGTGACAAGCAGACCCTGCGCCACCTGCGCCACCCGGAGATCTTCGCGCTTGGCGATGTGGCCGGGGTGCCCAAGGGCAAGACCGCCGCGAGCGTCAAATGGCAAGTGCCGGTGGTCGAGGATCACCTTGTCGCCGCCATTCAAGGGCGCGAGGGCACCGAGACCTATGACGGCTACACCTCCTGCCCGCTGATCACCCGGATCGGCCGCGCGATGCTGGTGGAGTTCGACTACAACAACAACCTTGTGCCTTCCTTCCCCGGCATGATCGCCCCGCTCGAAGAGCTGTGGATCAGCTGGCTGATGAAGGAGGTCGCGCTGAAGGCCACGTACAACGCGATGCTGCGCGGCAAGGCCTGAGGAGAGACCGACATGAAAGACCTGACTTTTGAGACCTTGCTGGCCGTGTTCGAGGAAATCTTCGGACGGGGCTTGTTCTGGATCATGGTGGCGGCGGCTGTGCTGGTTACGGTGGCCTACGCTTACGTGCTCGTGCGCGACCGCGCGGTGAGTTGGAAGAAGTTCCTCTGGGCGCAGCTCTCGATGCCCGTCGGCGCGGTGCTGGCGGTGTGGTTCGTGATGGTGATGACCGAGTCGCACCTGACTGATCTCGGCGGGCCGATCGACATTGTCGTTTTCCTCGGCATCGCCGCGATGGGCGCGGTGGGCATGGCGATCCTCGTCTATACGCTGGAATCCCTGCTCGGCACCAAACGCACGAAGGGCGACGCGGAACTCTGAGCGCGGCGCGATACAAGGAGACCCTGACCATGACGACATCGCAGAGCTATTCGCGGGCGCAGGTCGCCCTCCATTGGGCGATCACGCTGCTGGTCGCGGCGCAATTCCTGCTCCATGAGGGGATTTCGGACGCGTGGGACCAGCGCATGGACGGCACGATCCCCAACGAGCCCTTTCCCAACCCCCATGCCATCGCCGGGCTGCTGATCTTCGCGCTGATGGTCTGGCGCGTAGTGCTGCGCCTGCGCCGGGGCGCGCCGCCCTTGCCGGCCCATGAGCCAAAACCCTTGCAGGTCCTTGCGGCAGGCACCCATCTGGCCTTCTACGCGCTGCTGCTGGCAATGCCGATCTCGGGCACTGTCGCATGGGTGGCCGGACTGGAGGTTCCGGCACAGGCGCATGAGGCGGCCTCCAAGCTCCTGCTGGCGCTGATCGTGCTGCATATCGCCGGGGCGGTGGTGCAGAAGCTCTGGCTGAAATCGGATGTGATGGCGCGGATGTCTCCGGCGCTGGCGCTCAAGGGCGGAGCGAAAGGCAAGTCATGATCACCGTGGACAAGGACATGCCGAAGGCCACGGGCACACGGCTCGAACATTTCCCGATCACCTTTTTCGGCGTCACCATGGGCGTGTTCGGACTGGCGCTGAGCTTGCGCGCGGGCGGGCTCAGTGCGGCCTCTGACGTGATCACCGGCGCGGGCGCGCTCCTGCTGGCGGCGCTCTATGTCCTCTACGCGCTCAAAGCGCTGCGCTATCCCGGGCAGGTGGCCGGCGAATGGCACCACCCGGTGCGCCTGTCGTTCTTCCCGGCAGCGAATATCTCGCTCTTGCTGCTCTCCTTGCTCTTGCAGGACATCCTGCCCACGGTCTCGGCGGGGATGTGGTGGCTCGGTGCGGCGCTTCAGGCGGTGCTTACCGTGGTGATCGTCTCGGCGTGGATTTCGCATCGCCCCTTTGGCCCGGCGATGCTCTCGCCCGCGTGGTTCATCCCGGCGGTGGCCAATGTCATCGTCCCTCTGGGCGGCGCGCATCTCGGTTATGTCGAGGTGAGCTGGTATTTCTTCTCCGTAGGGCTGCTGTTCTGGATCGTCCTGCTGACGCTGGTCTTCAACCGGCTGGTGTTCCACGACCCGCTCCCGGGCAAGCTGCGCCCGACGCTGGTGATCCTGATCGCGCCGCCCTCGGTGGGCTATCTGGCGTGGACCGCGCTGAATGGCGGGCAGATCGACGCCTTTGCCCATGTGCTGATCAATATCGCGCTGTTCTTCGCCGCGCTGGTGGCGGTGCAGGTCCCGGCGCTCTTGCGGCTGCCCTTCGCGATGTCGTTCTGGGCGCTCTCGTTCCCGCTCGCGGCGCTGACCACGGCGCTCTTCCGCCATGCGGCGTATTCCGGTTTCGAAGCCTACCGCTTCGCCGGAACGGCGCTGCTTCTACTGCTCATCCTCACGATCCTCGCCCTTGCGCAGCGCACAATCCGCGCCGCGCGGGCAGGCGAGATTTGTGTTCCTGAATAAACGTTTAACCTGTGGATCTTGAAAGGACCCTCCCCATGAAAAAACTTCTCCTCTCCGCCGCGCTCGTCGTGACCTCTGCCGTGGCCGCCTTCGCGGACGGACCGGCCAAAGTCGTGACCGTCGTGACCTCGGCGGATGCGCAAACCCAACTGATGTCGATGGTGCTCACCATGCAGGCCGCGCAACAGGGCGCCGAGGCGCATATCCTGCTCTGCGGGCCGGCAGGCGATCTGGCTTTGAAGGACGCACCTGCCAGCGCCACAGCGGGCCAGCCGCCGCGTGACATGAGCCCGCAAGGCCTGATGCAGATGATCGCCGCCAAGACCGGCGCGACGGTCGAGGTCTGCGCGATCTACCTGCCCGGGCGCGGCGAAGATCCCTCGGTTCTGCTGGACGGGATCGGCGTGGCGAAACCCGGCGAGATGGCGGCCACGCTGATGGCCGATGACACGCGCGTTCTGAGCTTCTGAGCTGTTAAACGCGTCTGAAAAGAGAAAGGCCGCGCCTCATCGGCGCGGCCTTTCGTGCATTCTGGGCCCAAGTCTCAGGCCTGATACTGCCGGATCTGTTTGGCGATCAGGTAAGACGCCGGAAATGCGGCGGCAAAGCCAATCGCGGCAGCGATCACCAAGGGCACCAATGTGTCCTGCCCGATGATCAGCGCCACCACCATCGCACTGCCGGCGAGGCTGGTTCCGATCAGGGCATAGAGCATAGCGGCCAGTCTGAACATGCGGAAACTCCTTCCTTGAATTATCACATGAGGCTAGCCGAAAATGCCGCGCATTTCCTTGATATAGATCAGAAATGCCGCCGCAGGGCCGGGCGCATCAGCCGTGCAGGGAGGGCGCGCCCAGACTGTCCTGCGCCTCGGTCAGACAGTCGGCGATGGTCTGGAAAACCTGGGTCATCGCGGAGCTTTTGCGCCACGCGAGCGCGATCTGGCGCGGCACCGCACCGTCCACGTCACCCAGATGCAGGGCATGGCCCGTGGAAATCCCACCCGCCACCGCGAGTTTCGGCAAGAGCGTGATCCCGAGGTCTTCCTCCACCATCGCCACCAGCGTCGGCAGGCTCGTGGCCGAGAAGCCCGGGTCCATGTCGAGATCGAGCCCGGGAAAGCTCGACAGCGCATGGCGTTGCAGACAATGCCCTTTTTCCAAGAGCAGCAGGTCCCGCCCGACCAGATCGTCCGCACCGACATGGCTGCGATTGCCCAAGGCATGGTCTTTGGGCGTGGCGAGGCAATAGCCGTCCTCAAAGAGCACGCGGGTTTCGACCTGCGCGGGCAGCGGATGGGGCAGGGCGATCAGCAACAGGTCGAGCCGCCCTTCCATGAGCCCGTCCAGAAGCGGGTCGGTGAGTTCCTCACGCAGGTAGACTTTCGTGTCCGGCAACGCGCGGCGCAGCAACGGCATGGCGCGCGGCATCAGGAAGGGGCCGACCGTGGGGATCGTTCCAAGGCGGATCTCGGTGGCGCCGCTGGTGTGCTCGCGCTTGGCCCGGCCCTCGAAATCCTGCACTTCGGCCAGAATTCCCCGCGCGCGGTCCGCAAGATCTGCGCCCACGGGGGTCATGAGGACATGCTGCTTGCTGCGCTCGGCCACCTGCACGCCCAGCCGCGCCTCCAGCTCCTTGAGCCCGGTCGAGAGGGTCGATTGCGTGACGTTGCACAGCTCGGCGGCGCGCGAGAAATTCTGCGTGTCGCTGAGGGCGACGAGAAAGCGGAGTTGGCGGAGTGTTGTCATGACTTATCGCTTTATTGAATAATGACGGCGCATACAATCAATTTCCAAGATAAGCGTGCAAGGCGTATCTGTAGGTCATCACCAAGACAAGGAGTCTTCAGATGAACGCACATACTTCCCCCGTCCCCGAAACCCAAGCGGGCCTGCCGCGCCTCAACGAGCCGGCCCCGGCCTTTGACGCCCTGACCACCGATGGCCGCAAGACGCTGGCCGACTACAAGGGCAAATGGCTGATCCTGTTCTCGCACCCGGCCGATTTCACCCCGGTCTGCACCACCGAATTCATGGCCTTCGCCAAACGCGCGGATGATTTCGCCGCGCTCGACACCGCGCTTTTGGGCCTGTCGATCGACAGCCACTACGCCCACATCGCGTGGATCCGCTCGATCAAGGAGAGCTTCGGCGTCGACATCCCGTTCCCCATCATCGCCGATCTCGACATGAAAGTGGCGCAGGCCTACGGCATGGTCCAGCCCGGCGCCTCCGACACCCAAGCGGTGCGGGCGACCTTCGTGATCGACCCCGAGGGCGTGCTGCGGGCGATGGTTTACTACCCGATGAGCAATGGCCGCTCGGTCGATGAATTCCTCCGCCTCGTCACCGCCCTGCAGACCTCGGACGCGCAGAAAGTCGCCACGCCCGAGAACTGGCAGCCCGGGCAGGACGTCATCGTGCCTCCGCCGCAAACCGCCGCCGATGCCGAGGCGCGCCTGTCCGAGGGCTATGAGACCAAAGACTGGTACTTCTCGACCAAGTCTCTGTAATCAAACACCAACGGGGCGCGGCTCGCCCATCGGCCCGCCGCGCCCCTTTCGCAACGCTTAGCGCAGGAAGAACGGATATGGACCCGTCATGGATCGAAAACTTCACCGGCCTGAGCCGGTTGCCGCAAGAGTTGCGCGCCGAGCTTGAGACCGGCAGCCAGATCGTTTCGGTTCCGGCCGGAACGCAGGTCTTCGCGCCCGGGCAATCGGCGGATAACCTGCTGATGCTGCTGGACGGGACCGTGCGGGTACAGCAGCGCTCGGAGACCGGGCGCGAGGTGTTTCTCTACCGCGTCCATGCCGGGGAAAGCTGCGTGCTGACCACGGCGTGTATGCTCGCCTTCGAGGAATACTCCGCCGACGGCATCGCCGAGACCGATGTGCGCGCCGTGGCGATCCCGCGCAAGACCTTCGACGCGCTCGTGGCCCGCTCCCCGATGTTCCGCGAGTTCGTCTTCACCGCCTATTCGCGGCGCATCACCGACCTCTTTACGCTGGTCGATGACATCGTGTTCCAGCGCATGGATGTGCGGCTGGCCGCACGCCTTCTCGAACTGGCGGATGGGTCGGACACCGTGAAGGCGACCCATGCGGTGCTGGCCTCCGAGCTTGGCACGGCCCGCGAGGTGATCTCGCGCACGCTGTCGGAATTTCAACGGCGCGGCTGGATCGAGCAGGCGCGCGGCGCGGTGCATCTGACGGGACGGGCGGGCATGGAACGGCTGGTGCGCTCCTCTGGCGCGCATGGCTGAGCTGCGCAAGACACCCTCACTGCGGCAGGGCCGCACCACAACAGGAAACACCCCATGAGAAACCTCCCCATGACGTCTCTTCCAACCCTCACCGCCGCGCTTCTCGCGCTGGCCCTTCCGGCCTTCGCAGCGGATGGCCAGCCCGGTGCGCATTTCATCGAAAACTGGGACATCGACGGCGACGGCGCTGTTACCCCCCAAGAGATCGAAGCCCGGCGCGGCGACGTGTTCCTTGCCTTCGATGCAGACGAGAACGGAGCGCTGGACGCCGAGGAATATAGCTACTTCGACACCGCGCGCGCCAATGGCATGAAGCAGGCCAATGAGGGGCAGGGCGGCGGCGGGCCGCTCAAACGCGCAGCCGAAGGCATGACGCTGGCCTTCAACGACACCAACGGCGACGGCGCGGTCTCGCGCACCGAATTCCTCGCCCGGTCCGGCGCGTGGATGGACCTCCTCGACCGCGACGGCGACGGTCAGGTGACGCGCGCCGATTTTGGCCGCAAGTAGCGCGAAAAGCGCAGTAAAGTGTCGCGGGGCGCGGTGTAAACTTGGCATTGCCCCTTTTTGTCTTGCAGGCTAGGCACATCCCATGCGCCTGTCGGAACCGATTTTCTACGCGATCCTTGTGCTCGGCCTTGCCCTTGGCCTGATCACATCTTTCGCTGCCCCCGACCTCTATGTCGGCACGCTCGCCGCCGAGGACGGCCCGTTCGAATGGGCCACGGCGGCTTTCCTGTTTCTCGGCGCGGTGATCTGCGCCATGCGGGTCCGTCTGCCGCGCAAGACCCGCCTCTTTGCGGTGATCTCAGCGCTGGGGGCGCTTGTCCTGTTCTTCGGGGCGGGCGAGGAGATCTCGTGGGGCCAGCGGGTCTTCGGATGGGATTCGGGCGAGTTCTGGGTCGAGAACAACGATCAGGCCGAGACCAATCTGCACAACCTCGTCGTGGGCGATGTGAAGATCAACAAGCTCCTGTTCGGCGTCACCCTGACCCTCGCCTTCCTGCTCTATTTCGCAGTGCTTCCGATCCTGCACCATCGCAGCGACGCCGTGGCCGGATGGGCCGGGCGCTGGGGCGTTCCGGTGCCACGCGCGGGCCATGGGGCGGCATTTATCGCGGCGCTCCTCGTCATGACGCTGATCCCCACCTCGCGCTCCGCCGAGCTGGGCGAGTTCGCCATCGGCCTGCTGCTAGCGCTGGTGGTGCTGCACCCGGCCAATCGCGAGGTGTTCCGGTGATCGTGCGTGTCCTCTCGGTGGCGCTCACCGCGCTGGTTCTGGGGTTGGCCGCCTTCAGCTACACGGCGCGTCCGGGTCCAGACTGGCGCTTCGCGACGCCGGCGCTGCCCGACCCGGACCTGCCGCCCGGTTTCAAGACCGTCTTCGCCTACACCTCGCCCGAAGGCACCGCCCACGCCCCCGCGCTCATCCCCGGCGGCCCGGAGGGCGATTTCGCGCTTCTGTGGTTCGACGGCCTCCGCGAGAGCCACAATGACGTGCGCATCCTTGGCGTGACCTATCCCGAGGGCGGCGCGCCTGCCGAAGTGCTGACACGCCAGTCGGTCTCGGCGGATATGGTGCCTGCGCAGACCGTCCTGACACTCGGCAACACGATCGGCGACGGGGCGGGCGGGCTGCTGGCCACGACCGTGTCGCTGGGCGGCTGGGCGGCGTCTTCGATCACCCACCTGTCCGGCGCGGGCGGCGTCATCGCCGAAGGGCGGCGGCTCAACCTCTCGCCCTTGCTCGCGCGCTCGCATCTGGTGAAATCCCCTGTGGTGCCGATGGCGGAGGGCGGGCATCTGCTCCCGGCCTATTTCGAAATGGGCACGGCCTATGGCGTCGCCGCGCGACTCGACGCTGAGGGCCGCGTGCGCGGCCAATCGGACATGCGTGGCGGCGCGGCGGCGATCCAGCCGATGGTGGTGCCGCTCTCGGATACGGAGGCCGTCGCACTCCTGCGCAATTTCGCGCGTGGCGGCGGCCCGCTTCTGGCAAGCTGGACCGAGGATGGCGGGCAGTCATGGACGGCCCCCGCCGCGCTCGATCTGCCGAACCCCTCGGCCCCGGTCGCCGCGCTGCGCCTGAGCGACGGGCGCCTCCTGATGGCCTTCAACGACGCCTTGGACCGGGCCGACACGCTCACGCTCGCAATCTCCGCCGATCAGGGCCATACATGGACGCGCGGCCCGGTAATGGGTAGCGAAGGCGGTGGCGCGCTGCGCTACCCGATGCTCAGCACGCTTGGCGACGGGCGCATCGCGCTCACGTACTCGGCGGGCGGCAAGGCCAGCATCGTCGCGCATGTGTTCACCGAAAGCTGGGCGGTGCAGCAATGACGGGGCTTGTGGAATTGATCGCCGCGATCCTCGTGACCGGCTGGGTTGCCGAACGGATCGCGATCCTGATCCTGCCGCGCTCCGCGCCGATCCATTGGGCACCGGTCGCAGGCTACGGCGCAGCGGCGGTCGCGGGCTGGATCGGCGGATTTGGCTTCGGCCTGTGGATGTCGGTCCTCGCGCCGGTCGGCGCTTTGGTGCCGGTGCTCTGCGCCGCATGGTCGCTGAAACGCCTCGGGCTGATCCGCGTGCCGGGCGTGCCCACACCGGACCTGCTGGTCTTCGCGCTGCTCGGCGCTGTGGTGCTGATCGGCGCGGCGGGGATCGGCCCGGTGAACCCCTATGCGTGGTTCTACAGCGGTCTCGGCGCGGCGCTTTTGCCCGTGCCTATTGCGCTTTGGGCGCTCTGGCGCGGTCAGATCGCGGTGCTGGTCGGGCTGGCGCTCGGGCAGGCGCTCTGGCTCGCCGATATCGGCTCCAGCAATCTCTATGACCAGTTCAGCCATTTCTTCCTGCCGCCCGCGCTTGCGCTCCTTGCCGCGAGCCGTTTTGGTGCGGCTTTGCTGCCGGGGTTGCGCACACCCAAAGCCTGATCCGCGCAGTATGGCCGGAGGCGCTTTTCGCAGAAAAGCTGCCAGGAGGACCACCACTCCAAAGGTTAACGCCGCCCCACCGTACGCCCCGTTAACCCGCGAACGAATCAAAAACGAGCCATACAGGTGCCATACGCCAAGCCATACGCGGTGCCATACGCCTGCCACACCTTGTTTTTAGGGCGTTAACGCCTGAAATCACGTTTTTCGTGACAATCGCAGTGCGTGTTCGTTCGGTGCGTTAACCTCTCAAGGCAGACGCGCGGCGCGCCAAAACCGGCATGCCCTTAGCCCAGCACCGTCAGCCACGCCCACGCGGTCAGGATCGACGCCCCCGTCGCGATCAGCACCGAGGAGGCCGCGACCCGCTTGGCGCGGCCATACATGTTCGCGAAGATATAGGCGTTGAAGCCCGGCGCCATCGCAGCCGTCAGCACGGCGGGCTTGAAGGCGTCCGGCGGCAACGACAGCGCGCGCCCGGTGGTCCAGACCAGCGCCGGGTGGATCAGCAAGGTGATGACGCAAACCATCGCGATGGTCTTCATGTCGCCTTCGGGCCGGTATTGGTAGAGCACCCCGCCAAGCGCGAACAGCGCGGCGGGCAGGGCGGCGCGGGCGATCAGACTCAGGGCGTCATCCACCACCACGGGCATCGGTAAGCCCCCGATATTCCATATGAATCCAAGGGATATCCCGATGAACAGCGCATTGCGGGTGATCGCGCGCAGCACCGCCTTGGCCGCCCCCCCGGTCGCCGCGCCGCGCGCCCGGGCGATCTCCATGAAGGTGATCCCGACGAGGTAGCAAAACGGCGCATGGAAGGCGATGATCGCGTAGTTCGCCGTCAGGATATCCGCCCCATAGGCGCGCTCGGTGATCGGCAGACCGAGCAGGACGGAGTTGGAGAACAGGCAGGTGAAACCGATGGCGATGCTGTCCTCGATGTCCCGTTTGAACAGAAGCCGCGCGCCGGTCAGGCCCAGCAGGAAACAGACCAGCGCCCCGCTATAGAAGCTGACCAAAAGCGCCGGATCGAAGCTCGCGGCGATGTCGATCCGCGAGATCGCCTGAAACAGCAGGACCGGGATCGCGAAGCCTTGGCTGAAGATCATGATCCCGTCGATCCCCGAGATCGGAAACACACCCCGCCAGACGCAAACATAGCCCATGCCGATCACCAGAAAGACCGGCAGGATGACGTCAAGCAGTGTCTGGATCACCTCACAGCGTCCAGTCGATCTGCATCCCGTCAAAGGCGGGGGTCACATGCGCCGGGGTTTCGGCTTTCACCGTCTCATAGTCGAGATCGATATGCATGTTGGTCAGGATGCCGCGTTTGGGGCGGACCTTTTCGATCCATTCGAGCGTCTGGGCCAGATGCGAATGGGTCGGGTGCGGGTCGCGCCGCAGCGCATCGACGATCCACACGTCGAGCCCCTGGAGCTTGTCCCATGCCGCGCCCGGAATCTCAACAACATCAGGCAGATAGGCCAGATCGCCAATCCGGAAGCCAAGCGAATCCATCGCGCCATGTTCGACCTCGAATGGATCGAACGGAATCGGCCCGCCCGGCCCGTCCACCTCGAAGGCCCCGTCGATACTCTTCATGTCGAGAATAGGCGGGTAGGGCGAGCCCTCGGGCTGCACGAAGGCATAGGCAAATCGGTCGTAGAGAGCGTTTTGTGTGGGCCCATCGGCCCAGACCGGCAAGCGCGCGCGCATGTTGAACACGATCATCCGCAGATCGTCGATCCCGTGCACATGGTCCGCGTGGGCATGGGTATAGACCACCCCATCGAGCCGCCCGGTTTCGGTGCCCAAAAGCTGGTTGCGCAAATCGGGCGAAGTGTCGATCAGCACGGACGTCACGCCCTCCGGGCCGATGCGTTCCACCAGCACCGAGCAGCGCCGGCGGGTGTTCTTGGGGTTCGAGGGATCGCAATCGCCCCAATGCCCGCCAAGGCGGGGCACGCCACCCGACGAGCCACAGCCGAGCACGGTCAGTCGCATTTGTGCGCTCATGCGGCAGCCTCTTGATATTGCGGCACTTTCCAGAACAAGCGCTCGAAATTGGCCTCTGTCGCGGCGGCGAACTCTCGGTAGTCCAGCCCGAACACTTCCGCGCCCACGCGCGCCGTGTGGGCCGTATAGCCCGGCTCATTGCGTTTGCCGCGATGGGGCGGGGGCGCGAGATAGGGGCTGTCGGTCTCCACGAGGATGCGCTCCAGCGGGGCGGTGGCGAAGATATCGCGCAACTCTTGGCTCTTGGGGAAGGCCGCGATGCCGGACATCGACAGGTAAAACCCCAAATCGAGCGCGGCGCGCGCAAGCTCCGACGACGAGGAGAAGCAGTGCATCACGCAGGTGTAAGGCTTTGTTTTGTAACCCTCGGTCAGGATCCGCGCCATGTCGTCATCGGCAGCGCGCGCATGGATGATCAGCGGCAACCCGGTCTCCTGCGCTGCCTCGATATGCACGCGGAGCGAGCGCTTCTGCACCTCGGCGCTCTCGGTGGTGTAGTGGTAATCGAGCCCGGTCTCGCCGATCCCGACGAATTTGGGATGTTCGGTCAGGGCAATCAGCTCCTCCAGAGTCGCCATAGGCTCTTCGGCGGCGCTCATCGGATGGGTGCCTGCGGCCCAGAAGACGGGCGAATGGGCCTCCGCGAGCGCGCGGACTTGCGGGACATTGCGCAGCCTTGTGCAGATCGTGACCATCCGGTGCACGCCCATCTCGGCGGCGCGGCTCAGGATGCCGGGCAGGTCCTCCGTCAGTTCGGGAAAATCGAGATGGCAGTGACTGTCGGTGATGCGGGGCGTGGAGGTCATGCAGGTATCTGGCCTTGGGTGGAAATGCGGCTCGCGGTGTCGTTCAGCCTCAGCAGCGTATCAAGCACCAGCACGGCAGGGTCAAGGTTCACCGCCCGGCCATGGCGTAGCCGCCCGGTCGCGGTGGCGGCCTCCTCGGCCCATTGGCGCGCGGCCCAGATTGAGGACGCGAGCGCGGTGAAGGCCTCGGCCTCGCGCGGGGCGGCCTC
>CBFHJA010000073.1:0-16187 GCA_965656085.1 uncultured Aliishimia sp.
TGATCCGGTAGTGTCCGTCGACGGCCATCGCGAGGCGCATCCGGTTCTGGCGGATTTGACCGTCATCCACGGCTTTCTGAGCGCTCAGCACATCGTAGAGCGGGGTCATGAGGAACCCGCCAGGGCGCAATGCGATGCTGAAATTCTTAGCGTGCCCGTCTGTCGCCCCTAAAAGCCAAAACAGCACCTGCGCGCGGAAAAACACGCGTTGATCCGCCTCGGGATCATCACTGCCAGCCAGTAGGCCGATCCCTTCGGTAATCCCTGGCCCACCATCCATTTGGTATTTCTGACTGGGCGGGACTGTGAGCGCTTGGCAAAAGTCTTCCTGCGGGAGGCGGATCAAGCGGCCATCTTTGGTCCAGTGCCGGTCAAACCGCGTCACAACAAGGCTCCGCACGTCTTCAAAATCGGCAATCTCGACCTCCGCCACATCCATGCCCATGGCACGGCAAAAGCTCATGCAGAAAAATTCGTTCTCGACGCTGTCGGACAAGTCGATCCCTCCGGGCAGGACGCCAAGCTGCGTCTTGAGAATATGTGTCGTGGGGGTGAGACCCGATGGACGGATCCACGCGCCTTCGTGGCGCAGCAGCGCTGTTTTCTCCTGCGCCCCTGCGATTGAAATGCGAAAGTCGTCTTCCTCATCCAGGCCGAGCGGAGCGCTTGCGAGGTTGCGCAGCATATCAGCAATCTGCGCCTCAGATACGGGTTCTCCTTCGAGCGTGTCAAACTCGGGCGTCTCACCCGAGACGAACTGCAAGGCCCCCACGCAATCGCGTCCGATTTTCTCCAGCATGTGCCACGCGTCCGTGCCGCCTGCGCGCACCCGAGCGGCAACGCGCTCGCGTATCGCCTGATTGTCCGGCAGCAGGTTTTCTAGGTAGGCAATGACAGGGCCGCCTTGGTGCGCCTCTTCACGCAAAGGCAGTGACTGCGAGATGGGCATGGTATGTTCCCACGACAGCCAGTCCGGATCATAGGTAAAGCTGATTGCGCCTGAGCCTGCAAGACGCAAAGCCCCCACCAACCGTCTGTTCAAAAGCACTTGCATCGTGCCGCTACGCCCGTGTTTGGCCATCAGAAGATATCCTCGATCTCAAGCGAGCCACCACGCTCCACCAATCGGAACTCAAGCCCAAGTGCCGCCATAACGGCGAGCACCGTGGCGAGCTTGGTTCCTGCATCACCATTCTCCAGCGACGAAATCGTCGCGACGCGCAAATTCGTGCGCGCGCTGATATCGCTTTGGGTCCAGCCGCGCGCTTTGCGCGTCCTACGGAGTGCCTCGCCGATCTGCTCGGCCGTTCGTGCTGTGAGGTCCATGATGTGGCTCCTTTTACGGCGCAGCGTAAACGAAAGCAAATTACGCCACAACGTAAATATGTACTTTTTGCGTTATGGCGTAATTTTCGAGCTGCGCTCAAACCTGCAGCCCCGCAGCGCGAACCTGTTCGGGCGTCACCAGCTTTGATGCAATCAAATCCTCGATCTGCCGGTTGGTGATGTGGCGACATAGAGGATGGCGCTCGTGGACCCATTCGGCAAGGCTGGCGCGTCCTTTGGCTTCCGCCTCTCGCGCTTTCTCACGATCTGCCTGTATCTGGGCCAGCCCCTTTTCCCATCGGCGCATCTTGAACCAGTTGTCCGAGAAACAGACCTTGCTGCGCGTGTAGCCTTCGCTTTCCTTGGCATAGGCTTTGACCGCCTGCAGCAGATCATCGGGCTCTACCCCGGCTTTCACGGTGGCTGCGATCAAGCTCAGACTAGTTCGCCGGTCTCGGACCCTGTCCTCGGGATAGGCCGCCAAGATCTTCTCAGCTTCAAGATCTTCAACCTCCTCCGCCGCCTCGCGCCTGCGCGTAGGTGGTTTATGGATGGTTTTAGGATGGTTTGGGGTCCACCGTGAACCCCGTACCCCGTTCACTGTGGACCCAGTACCGGGTTCAGGCTGGACGGGGTTCACAGTGACCCCCGTCTCAATGTCAGGCTCTGCCGTCGGTTCGAGCGCGGCCACGCGCTCCAGAACGATGCGGTAAATAACGGTGTAGCCGTTCTTGCAGTGCCGCCGCCCCGTCTCGATCAGAATACCTTCGCGCAGAAAGTCGATGATGGTGCGCTTGACCGTGCTCTCGCTGAGCTCTGTGTGGCGCTGAATTGTCCCCTTCGAACACCAGATACCAGAGCCGTCGTCGCTCGCCTTGTCGGCCAGGAACATGATGATCTGCTTTCGCGCAGCGCTGCCAAAGCGGCGCTCGGCGCATTCGTTTGCGATGCGCCAGCTCATTGGACCACCTCACCGGTCAGAGGCCACGAAAAGGCCGACTGAGCGTTTGCGGTGCGGCGCTGGCCCGTGCTAATGTATCGTGAAAGCTGACAGGCTTTTTCTATTTGGCCCCGGTTCACAGTTGCCGCTGTGACGGGGCCTTTCTCGTTTTGAACCGGCGAATTTGGCTTTGAAACTTTCGCTTTTTGTTCACTTTTTGTCAGGGGGTGTTTTGCACCCTTAAGTCGTTGTTTTCGCTTACGCTCTTTCTGGATTGCAAATCCGTGTACACCGGTTCGATTCCGGTACTCGCCTCCATTTCATTCTAAATCAATGACTTAGCTTCATGGCTATCGAGTGGGACACAATGGTGGAACACATCCATGAAATTGTCAGCCTACCTAAGCCCTTCCAGACACGGTATATTCTATTTTCGCTGGCCGCTGCCCCACTCCGGGCGGGAGAAGCGCAGCACGGTTAAGGTATCGTTAAAAACAAGATGCCCACATCAGGCGGCAGACTTGGCAAGATACTTGGCTGCACATGGTAGATTGGTGAGGGATAGCAACGCTTTGGCAGGGCTCAGGCAGAGCGAGATACGAGAGAAGGTGCAGACCTACTTCAAGGCGCAACTGGACCAGTACCTAGACTGGCTGGACCGGCGGGGACTGTCCAAGAACGCCCTGACCGATGCCCGCGAAGAAATGCTGGACCATGAAAGCCTGCTTGAGTTGGAGACAACCTCTCCGATGTGGCTGCCCGTCTCCCGGTTTAAGCGCGTCATGGATGTGTCAGACGAACAATGGGACGCCAGCCAGCCCCGGATCACCTTCCAGCTTCGCCAAGGCCGCCGGGACATGCTCAAACGCGTTCTGGACGCCGCTGAGGGCCTTGAGCGATATTCCTATGCCGATACCCCGGCCATCGCTCCTGCCGCTCCTGCGCCCGCTCTGCCAGCCTCATCGCCCTTGGGCGCGGCGGTAGATGATTTCATCGCTGAGCACTCCCGACAGTGGGCAGGCAAGACCATCGGCCAGAACCGGGCTTACCTGAACATCCTTGTCGAATACTTCGGTCCTGACCGGCTGCTTGCCACGATCACCAAGCAGGATGCGAGCGAGGTGAAGAAGGTCTTGCAGGCGCTACCGGCCAGCCGGAACACCAAGCCCAAGTTGAAGGCCATGCCGCTAATGGAGGTCATCAAGGAACCGGGGCACAAGAAGATCGCGGCCAAGACGATCAACAGTCATATCCAGATGTTCAAGATGTTCTTCGACTGGGCAGAACGGCACGGACATGCGCCGCACACGCTCTTTGAAGGCATGAAAGTGCGGAAGGACAAGGCCAGCGACAGTGAGCGCAGGCCCTTCGCACCCGATCAAGCGCGGTTGATCTTTACCGAGTTGACGGAAAACCCGTCCGGGCTGGTCCGCAAAGACAGCCACAAATGGGGGATGCTCTTGAGCATGTTCACCGGGGCGCGTCTGAACGAGATTTGCCAACTCGACATTGCCGATGTGAAGCAAGACAGCGCGACTTGGTTTCTGAACATCACCGACGAAGGCGACGACACCAAGAGCGTCAAGTCGAAGGCAGGACGGCGCAAGGTGCCGCTGCATTCCGAGTTGATCCGCCTTGGCTTTCTCGACTTCGTGGACAGTCGCAGAAACGGCACACGCCTGTTCCCAGACTACAGCTACAGCGCCAATGGCGGCTATGGCCGCAACTTGGGCCGCTGGTGCAATGAGAGTTTCTTGCCCAAGCTGCGGATCAAACAACCGGGCCTAGTGTTCCATAGCCTGCGGCACACGATGGTAACGCGGCTTGGGCAAGCAAACGTGCCAGAGCCGATCATCCAGTGCATTGTTGGCCACGCTAGGTCAGGCGTCACACAGGAAGTCTATCTGAGGGAAGGCTACACGCTGGGCCAACTCAAAGAGGCAATCAACAAATATACTGTCTGAGCCATGCTAGCTGGGCGACAAAGTACGCAGGTCAGCCATGAACGCTTCGACAGTTAGCAGGTGAGGTCGAATAGACGGGGCGTATTTCTCTATCTGCTTCTGCGGCACCACCAAGTGAATGCCCGCGTCCACGATCAGCTTAAACTGTGCTTCGGAGACACCTTCCTGCAAGGTCAGCAAGTGGCGTGCAGGAAGGTCGGAGCATTCTTCTGTAACCTGACGCCACCTGTCCCGGATTGTCGTCTTGGCAGCCAGCATCCGCAACTGCGTGCGCGGATAGCTAGCATCCAGATAGAGGGCTTCATTCGGAAACAGGAAATCCGGGTTGTTTCCGGCCTTCGGCTGATATGTGAAGTCCTGACCTTCCACGAACGCTTCTTCTATCAGCATTTCCCGCATGTGCAGTTCAAGCGACTTTCCCGACCGTGCTTTGCGTCGTTGCAGTACGGTCTGCGCAGCAGCGAGAAAGTCAGCAATCGTGTGAAAGCCTGCTTGGGCGCGGGGAAGTTCAACTGCTTCTTCGAGCGACTGGAACAACTCAAACTCACAATCCCGGCGGCGCATCAGCCGCTTGTCAACGGCCAGTTCACTGTCCGGGCGCAACTCGATAACCTTTCGGATGATCTCTGCCCCTGTCGGGAACCTAAGCAGCCATTCTGGCGGCAGTTCACTCCGGGCCAGCCTGCAATCCGCGCGGACAGTCTTTGCCAACAACGAAAGCAAGCCACCATCGGGCGGAAAGGTCGTCCACCGGCCCGGCTCAACCGGACCGACTTCCCGTTCCACCAAATCTTCCTCAACTTCGTCCCGACAAACCCAGACAGCGCAGTTGTCTGCGTCATTGCCATCCGACTGCCGGAAAGCGAATACAGCCAATGCGCCTGTGCTTTCCGGGTCAAGCAAAGCCGACTGACCGCCACCGAGGTTGGTAACGCGCACTTCATCGCGCGTCCCGCCCCGCATCTTGTTGTTGTACCAGACGACACGGACGTTCCGCGCGTCGGGATGACTGTCAATCGTCAGGTCAAACCATGCATCCGCGTTGTCATGCGTGTGAGTTTCGAGCGAGGGGAAAAGGCGGAAGAACACCGCTTTAGGAATGTAGAACCCCGCCTGATGCGATCCGTTCGCCAAAGTGTCGTTGCCGGAAAGGCGCTTGATGTACCAGAACCACCCTTCTGAGTGTTCATCCAGCCAGTCTGCCACGTCCATATTGCACCATCCTAGCAAAACGTTCCCGCGATCTCTGCCGCTTCTGTATCGGACGCAAGCCATGCCCCGACCTTTGCCACGATCTGAGACAGATCAATGCGCCCGGTCCCGCTCAGAGCACATTCCCACACCACCAGTTGCCGCCAACCCGCCTCCCGCAAAGCGTCAGACACTTCTTTGTCACGCCGGGCGTTGCGGGCCAGTTTCTCCTGCCAGAAAGCCGCATTCTCGCCTCCCGGCTGTTTGAACCGGGGGCAGTCGTGCATGTGCCAGAAGCAGCCGTGGACAAACACTGTGGCCCGATACTTCCTGAAAGTCAGGTCAGGTTTGCCGGGAAGCCGGGTATTGAGCCGGAACCGGTATCCGGCCCTGTGCAGAGCCGAGCGCAACACCTTCTCAGGCTTTGTGTCGCGCCCTCTGATAGCCGCCATGTTGCGGCTGCGGGTCTCACGGTCGTGAACGTCAGGCAACCTCTTCCAGCGCCTCCTGAGCCGCCTCAGCGACGCCTGCGACCTCAGCGATATGGGGGAGCATAAGCCGGGCAACATCCGTTGCGACTGGCGCGACAACGGCATTGCCAAACTGCTTGTAAGCCTGAGTATCTGACACCTTGATCTTAAACTTGCTCTCGCCCGGCTTATCGAAGCCCATCAAACGCGCGCATTCGCGCGGGGTCAGACGTCGCGGCGGGCCGCTGGGACGCCGGATCAGGATTTCAGACCCGTCCTTGTAGTATCTTGCGGAAAGAGTGCGGGCCACGTTGTCAGGTCCGTTCAAACCGAAACCAAAACCGTTCCCGGCGGCGCGATGCTTTTCCGCATAGCGTTGCAGGTAGTTCCACAAGTGCTCTGTCAGAACATACTTGTCGGAAACCGTCGCTTTGGCCCCGCTGGTGAAGTGTCCTTCTGCTTTCTCAGTCCCATCTTCGGGATGAAGAATAGTGGACAGCTTCGGTCCGCTCAGTGGATCACGGTCCTTGAGTGGTTGCAGTGTGAAGTCTTTGATGCCCCGTTCTCTGGGGAAGCCGACAATGAAGATCCGTTCACGGTGCTGGGGAACCCATGACTTTGCATCCAAAATCATGGGGAAGATGTCGTACTCAAGTTCCTCACTCAGTGTCTGTCGGATCACTTTGAAAGTGCGGCCCTTGTCGTGGTTCGCTAGGTTGCGCACGTTTTCTAGCAAGATCGCCTTCGGTCGATGGTGCTTGATGATACGCGCAACGTCGAAGAACAAGTTGCCCTGATCCTCACATGCAAAACCATGCGGGCGTTTCAGAGCGTTCTTCTTCGATACGCCTGCAATCGAAAAAGGCTGACAGGGGAAGCCTGCAAGAAGTACCTCGTGCTGAGGAATGTCAGTCTCGCTGACCTCTGTTATATCACCTGCAATCTCGTCGTCCGTCTCGCAGTAGTTTCTTGAATACGTGATGCGTGCGTACTTGTCCCACTCTGAGGTAAAGACGCACTGACCGCCTACACCAGTCTCCATATCGAAAGCGCGGCGTAGCCCGCCGATACCTGCGAACAGGTCGATGAAACGAAATGCTGGCTTGCCCGTCAGAGGGGCGTGGCTGCGAATAGCGCCAAGCACCTTCTCGACTTCGGCAGGCTTAGGCCCTCCACGTCCTTCGTCCCAGTTGTAAACGGTCCTCATTGGCCTGCCGAGAAGGTCTGCGACCTCAGCGACGGAAAGCCCTGTCTGGTGACGAAGCTCAGTGAAGTTCATGTCTCTGCCCTTGTTCGTTGCTGGGAATATCTTTGCCATAGTGGCAAAAGAACATCAAGAGAACATTAAACTGCTGTGTGCATATATTGTGTGCATGATTGGCAGGTGTAGCAAATGTGCACCTCCTAGACGCGCGCCAGTCGACGGCCATCGTTGCCGGGCGGCCTCTTGGCTGGGTGAAGGCGGCAGAGCACAATCAAAGACCCTTGTTGGCGTTCTTACTTCAGGGCCTCATGCCGTTAGGTTGCACTGCACTCAACTCCACTGAAGGCCGCCCAAGCCAATACGGGCACTTCCCCGACAGCCCCTTACGGATAACGGCAAGAGACTACTTCGCCCGTCCAGCACGACAACCGAGCAATCGGCAACCCTCACAGCCTCCGAAAGGCCCGCTGAGCGGCCTTGCCATACCTCGGCAGGGGAACCCAAGCGCAGGCGCGAGAAGGCTCTCAGAGGCCCGGAAATCACGTCTGGGACGCGGCCTGACCATCCGCGATGGTGGCCACGATCTCCGACACCCCGTCCAAGCCCTCGCAAGCCGCCATCCACATGGCGAACTCGATCACGTCCAGCCTACGTTCCTTTGTCTCGACCTTCGCCACGAAGGATTGCGGCTTGTCCAGCCGTTCGGCCAAGTCTGCTTGGGTCAGCCCCGCATCAAGCCGCGCCTGCCTGAGCCGCTGGCACAGGTAGACGTGTTCCGGTGTGCGAAGGGTCTTGGTCAAATGACTGCCTGTTGATCGGATGCAGGCAGTCGGGTAATCCCAAGTTAGGATAATACCATTTTAGGATAATCGGGCTATCCGGGGCTTTGGGGTCGTGGGCCGTCATTGCGTGGAAGGGAAGGCCATATGTGGATCGTTGCAATCCTCTGCGTCGGAACCGTTGTGGTCTGGTATTCCAACAAACGCCGTGCCCAGCGATTTGTCCGGGCGGTTCACTTCCTCGACTTGCTAGACAGTGGGGCGAACACAGACGAAGCGAACGGCAAGGTCGCCCGGTTGTTCACCAAGCATTCAACACCGGAAACGGACGTTGCAGCTATCGAATACGCGACTGACAAGGCCAATCGCATGACTGAGGGCAAACAACTGCCTTGGATCGACGAAGCGCGACAACGCGGTTTCGCAATCGACAGTGGCGATACGCGCTTCGACATGGCCCACATGTCAAATGCACAACCGCAGGCGAACCGTCCTCAAGATTTTGCGACAGATTTTTCCGAGGGCCAATCTACTACTGCACCGCACGGGACTTTCCCCCATGCCCCATCCGTTCTGACAGACGCCTACCACGCCGGGTTTGAGAAGATCGAAGCCAACAAGGACGCGCTGAGGTCAGCCTTGCAGGCGATCATCTTCACCGGGGCGCGCTGGGGTGTGCGGGGCGCAGTTGCGGGGTTTGTTTTCGGTCTTGTCGTCCCAAGGCTGGGTGTTCTCAGCCACTATGAGATATGGACCGTGCCCATCGTCGTTGCGTTCTTCGCAGCCGTGGCAGGGGTGGCCATAGGGGCAGTCTTCGGCTTCGTGCGTTGGGTTATTTCAAGTTGAAGCTGCTGCCCCGGACAAACGCCCCGGCGTCCGGTATCTATCTGTTTTCCATCTGCACCGGCCTGACAGCCGACACCGCCTCTGCAACCATCAGATGCGCCCCGGAAGCATTCCCCGACACTATGGGAAGAAGGTGCGCTTGTTCCCATCCGGGATAGCGTCTTGACTTGGCATAGGCGCGGTTCAAACAGGCTGTGTTGAGAGGTATTTGAGCCCAGTTGACAAGGGTTGTAACCCTTTGTTTTTCCAATGAAAGCCTATCGCACCCACTAATGGACAGAAGGTTGCACGGTGATCATTTTTGCCCCGAGCTATCCCCTTGTATCTATTAGATAAATCTATCGCGCCACCTATTGGACAAGATGCGACCCAGTATCTGTCTGGCCAGATATTCAATCCTGTGAATACAAAATCTTTTATTATCAGTATCTTACATGAAATATTCAAAACCGATTGTTGATCTGCTTCACAGCATCTTCGATGCAACCCACTTCGACCCACAATCCAAAACCAATATTCAGAACCGATACCTTCCACATCAATGCCAAACCAAAGATCATCCCTTTAGACTTTGCCTTGGTCATCCAGCCTCCGGGTTGCCTTTGTGATCCCTTTGACAACTTCTCAACATCCGGGCTACATAGGGATATTCATAAGTGAGACACAAATCGAAACCTCTCACTTGGTATCCTAAGTTAATCAAAGACTTGGACTAATGGTAGCGGGTCCGGTACTCGCCTCCACAATATCTGGTTGTTTTTGCTAGCCCCCCCCAATCCAACACAACATCTAGACAAGCCAAGACTGCACACAACTCGTCCGCACCCCGCGTGCAGTGTTTGCGGCACCTCATGGCTTTTTCAAGCTATCGTGTTGATATGCAGGCGCTTTGCGGGGCGCGAAGACCATGAGTTACGGCATTGAAACTGTACCTGTGAACAAAAAGCTGAAGCTTGCTAGGCGCGCAAACAGCGGCAACTGGTGCGCACGACTGACCGTTGATGACGGCACACGCATCGCTTGTGGCACCGGACCTGACGACATTGACTTGGCAATAGAGCGCGCATGAGAGCTTTTGCACACCGCGCGCATCCGGTCCGGGCTGTCCCGGTCAGTCCGCGCCAAGGTCCCGCAGCAGATCGGACGCCGCCCGGTGGTCCGGTGTTTCGAAACCGGAGTCGAACTTGCCCTGAACATCCGACAAAAGGGTCAGAGCCTCAGCGCGCGAACCGCGCGCCGCCATCAACCTGGCCAAGGGAATGGCTGCCCGCCGTTCCCAACTGAGGGCCGCTTGGCTCTGCGCTGTCGCGATCGCGCTGCGATAGAGACGGTCCGCCTCGTCCGCATCGCCGAAGGCAAGGGCCAACTCGGCCTGCGCGCATCTGGTATCGGCCTCATCCCACCTTTGAGTCGTGCGCGTCATCATCGGCTCGATGTCGCTCAGGGCCCGTTCCGCCCGCCCGAACGCGCCAAGCCCGATATAGGCGCGTGCCTCCGCCCGAAAGACACAGCCCATGAACAGCCAGGCATTCGCCTTGATCAAAGCGGTCTTGCAGTCCTCGACATCGGCCAAGGCCGCCGCGTAGTCGGCGGTCTCCGCATAGATGGCAGCGCGTGGTGCAAGGCCCAGCCAGCGCCAGATATCAATCTGTGCCTGATCGCTGACCGCAAGGGTCGTGTTCGACCAGTCAAGCGCGTCCGGATCGCGGTTCAGGTGTTTCAGGTAGGAGATATGCCCAAGGATATTGGCCCGGCTCAAGGCGGGGTGATCTGGCATCTTGCCGATCTCATCGGCGGCGCTCGCATGCTCGTAGGCCCCTGCGATGTTGCCAAGAAACCATTGGGTCAAAGCCATGTAGACACTGGCTGCGGCCATCGGGTCCGTGCCGTGCCGGCTGGCTTGATCCACATCGCGCACCGGATCGAAATGGCTCAGGGCCTGCGCGTAGTAAGGCAGACTGTCGCGGAACCGGCCCATCATCGTCTGAGATGTGGCAACCATGCGGTTCGCAACGCTTCTGAACCTGTGCGGATCGTCGTCGGGCAAGTCGCCCAGCACCGACAGCCCCAAGGCCTCGGCTTCCGGAAGATCGGCTCTGACATAGCGGCTGGCCCACTCGCCATAGCGCACCGTTGGCCATTCGGGCGCGTCGCCAAGCCTGTCGAGCAACCTGCGCGCCTGTGCAAAGGCGTCGACGGTTTGCGCCGCGCTATAGCCCTCCGCGCCAATCAGCGACACGCCGCGCTTCGCCGCCACGGACAGCTCTTCGCGGGGCCGGTCGCCCGCGTCTTCGAGCAAGCGCAGCGCGGCCACGTAATGCGCGGCGCCCTCCCGGTAGGCCGGGCGGCTCACCGCAAGATCGCCGGCTTTCACGTAAAGTCTGATCGCCTGATCGGTCAATGCAGCCGCCTCGGCATGGCGCGCCACGATTTCGGGCGGGGCCGCGTGGTCCAAGGCTGCGACAAGCCGGGCGTGAACGCTGCGCCGCCGGGACAAGAGCAGGCTTTCGTAGGCCGCGTCGCGGACCAGCGCGTGCTTGAAGACATAGCGCTCGTTCTCGCCCACGCCGCGCCGGAACACCAGTTCGGCAGAGGCAAGGCCCGCCAGCCCCTGCCGCAATTCGGCCTAGCCGCGTTCGGTTGCCACCATCAGAAGATCGAGATCGAATTCGCGCCCGATACAAGCGGCGCATTCCGCGATTTCCTTGATCTCCCGGCGACCGGTCCAGCCGCGCCATGAGAGAATCGTGCAGCGAGGCCGGGATCGCCGCCTGTCCGCTTTCCACCACCGCCTTGGTCAATTCCTCGACGAACAACGGAACGCCATCCGTGCGCTGGATGATCGCCTCCACGGTCTCAGGGGTGAGCTTTGCACCGCCCAGACGGTCGACGATCGCGTCCACCCCGGCACGCCCCAACCGGTTCAGCGCCAGCCGCGTCACATGCGGATGGGCTGCAAGGTCGGGCTGGTTGTCCGGGCGCGCGGTCAGAACCATCAGCACCGGCGCTGAGGCCACGGCATCAATGGTCAATTCCAGCAGTTCGAGCGTGGTCGGGTCGATCCAATGGGCGTCTTCGAGAAAAACGCGACGGGCTTGTCCTGCGCAAGCCGCTGTATCTGCCGCGACAAGACCTCAAGCGTTTTCGAGCGCAGCGGTCCGGGCGCAAGGCCATGGGCGCCATGGCGCGCGCTGGCGTCGAGCCCCATCAGGTCGGCAATGATGGGCATGTCCTCGCTGTCGAACAGGGCTTCCAGCTTGCTCAATCGCGCGTCCTGCGTGTCGCCCCGCGAAAATCCCGCCGCGCGCTGGAGCTGTTGCGTGACCGACCAATTCGCCAACCACCACGCGCCCTGTGGCGATCCCGGCCCGGCAGGCAAGGCGCTGCCCGCCGACATCCAGCCGTGCCACCGCCTGCGTGATGGCAAGCGCCGCGCGCACGGCGCGTTCGGCCTCGTCTTCATGCGCCTGCGGCCAGCCGAAATACCAGATGACCCCGTCGCCCATGAACTTGGCCACATGCCCGTTCATCCGGGTGATCTCGCCGGCGACGGCGTTCTGGTAGGCCTTGAGGGAGGCCGCCATGTCTTCGGCGTCCAGCCGGGCGGACAGGGCCGTCGATCCGACGAGGTCGATGAACATGATGGTCAACTGGCGCCGCTCACCCTCAGCGGGCGCGGCGGGCGCGCCTGAAATCGGCGCGGCGTCTTCGGGGCTGGCGGGCGCGCCCACCTCAAGCCGCTGGATCGCAGCCCAGATCTTGCGCCTTGGGCCGAGCGGCAGACCCAGTTCGACAAGATCCTCTTCCCTCAGAGCCGGCAGGGTCCCGAAGTCGATCTCTGCGGCCTCAAAGTCCGGCGCATATTTCTCCAGCCCGAGGTCCGCTAGCCAGCTCGTCACCGTGGTCATTCACGTCCTCCACACCGGAAAACTGCCGGGCTCGCCCGCATTTGCACGCCGCGCCCGTCAGCGCCGCGCCAAGCCACCGGGGCACGCCTCAGCTCTCATCGTCCCCCGCCAGCGCCTTGAGGGCGGCCAGCCCGCTTTCGCCCAGATCAATCGCCGCGAAGGGCCCGCCATGGTGCATCTGCGCCGGATCGCCCGGATCGCCCGGCCCGGCCTCGGCCAGAATCGCCTCCGCGACAGCTTCCGCGTTGTCCTGCGGCCGGTAGCCCAGATGCCCGGCCCCGCGATTGTCCACCGGCGCGCGGTCATTGCCGGACACGCCATAGACCACCGAGCACCCCACTGTGGGCGTGTCGATGGCGCGGGTGACGAGCCGAACCAGATCGCCATAGCTGAGCCACGAGCCGAGCGCCCGCGCATTGCCAACCGCCTCGGTGCAGGACAGGATCCGCAAATGCACCGATTCCAGCCCCCGCCGCTCCCAATAGAGCCGCCCGAGATCCTCGGCAAAGCACTTCGACAGCCCATAGAACGTGTCGGGCCGGTGCGGCGCGTCCACGCCGATGCGCTCTTGCTTGGGATACATGCCCACCGCATGGATCGAACTGGCATAGATGACCCGCCGCGCCCCGGTCCGATAGGCGGCCTCCCAGACGTGATAGGCCCCGACGATATTCGGCCCGAGGATGTCCTCGAAAGGGGCCTCATCGGCAATGGCCCCGAAATGCACCACCATCTCCGCGCCCTCCAGAACGGCGGCGACCTCGTCGCGCACCGCCAGATCGGCTTGCTGATAGCGCTCACCGGTATGCAGCGGCCCGATGCTGTCGGCCAGATCGGTTGAGACAAGGTCGCGCGCGATCCGAGACAGGGGCGCGCGCAATTGCGCGCCAAGCCGCCCCGCGGCCCCGGTCAGAACGAGTTTTCCAATCATATCACAGCCCTTTCCACGAGACCCGCCCCCTGCACGATCCGCTCATAGCCGAAGGGCGAGAGGTCCAGCGTGCGGTAGCTGCCATAGGTTATGAATTCCGCCAGCCCGCGCCCCATCACCGGGGATTGCTGCAAGCCATGGCCCGAAAACCCGTTCATGAACAGAAAATTCTCCACCTCCGGATGGGGCCCCAGCACGGCGTTCTGATCGAGTGTGTTATAGGCGTAATGCCCGGTCCATTCAGTGATGACCCGGATCGCCTCGAAGCGCGGGATGCGCGTGGCGAGGATCGGCCAGACATGGTCCTGCCAGCGCGCGTGATCCATGGCGAAATCCTCAGGATCGACGCTTGGGTCGGGCTCCGGCGCAGCGCCCGCGAGATAGGTTTTCGGCCCGTCCTGCCGCACATGCACGCCCGAGGGGTCGATGGTGAGCGGCAGGTCGCGCTCCAGCGGCGTCTCGGCCTCGAAGATATAGGTGAAGCGCTTGCGCGGCTCCACCGGCAGATCGGCGATCCCGGCCATGGCGGCGGTGCGGGCAGCGCGCGGCCCGGTGGCGTTCACGACCGTGCCGCAGGAGATCACCGCCCCCGAGGCCAGCGTCACGCTCTCGATCCGCCCGGCCCCGCGCGTCATCGCGACCACCTCGCCGGAGATGTATTCCACCCCCCTCTCCCGGGCCGAGCGGCGCAGCCAGTCAAACACCGTCCCGCCATCCCAATAGCCTTCATCGCGGGTGTTGATCGAGCCGAGCACAATATCGTCCAGCGCATAGAACGGATATTCCGCCGCGATCTCTTCACGGCTCAAGAGCCGCGTCTCGGCCCCGGCAGCCAGTTGCACTGTCTGGTTGGCCCGCAGCACATCGGCGAAGCCGTTGTTATCCGCCAGATAGAGATAGCCATAGCTCTGGATGCCAAGCTCCGGCACGCGCGGATCGCCGCCCATGTAGCTGCGCAGGTTCTTCACGAAGTCGGCGGTGAATTGCGAGATCCGCACGTTGAGTTCGGTGCTGAACTGCTGGCGGATGCAGGAATTCGTGTGCGCGGTCGAGCAGGCCTGATAGGTCGGATCGCGCTCGATCACCAGCACCCGCCCGTCGAAATCGGGGGTTTCGGTGAGAAACCACGCCAGAGACGAGCCCATGATCGCGCCTCCCACGATCACCACGTCATAGCTGTCATGCTGCGTGCGTGTCGCATATCCCGTTGCGGCCATGATCCTTGCCTCCGCCTCTTCCGGATCCCACCATGTCGCGGATCGCCTCCGGTGTCATCCCGGTATCTGTCGTCCTCGGGGGGGGCCTGCGGCGCGTGGGGGAGCTCTGCTTCAGCTTGCCGCGCCCAAGCCTGCCGCGCTGGCGGCGGGCGAGGCCCGGCTGGCGCTTTTCGCTGAAAAGCTGCCGGGAGGGCCACCATGGCAAAAGGTTAACGCCGAACCACCGTACGCCCCGTTAACCCGAGAACGAATCGAAACCGAGCCATACAGGTGCCATACGCGCAGCCATACGCCGCGCCATACGCAGTATGGCCCTTGTTTTTATGGCGTTAACGCCCGAAATCACGTTTTTGGCGGAGTCCGTGTCGCGCAACGTTCGCCGCGTTAACCTTTCACAGCGCCACTTCGATCAGATGCGGCCCCGGCGCATCCGCCGCCTGCGCCAGCGCATCCTCCAGCGCCTCGCAACTCTCCGCCCGCACGCCCGGCACCCCATGGGCCCGCGCCATCTCGCACCAATCGATGCTCGGGCGGTCCAGCGACAGCATGTCGATCGCGCGCGGGCCGGGGTTCTGCACCCCCACATTCGTGAGCTCCCCGCGCAGGATGCGGTAGGAATTATTGGCGAAAATCAACGTGGTAATGTTGAGGCTCTCCCGCGCCATCGTCCAGAGCGCCTGCACCGTATACATCGCGCTGCCATCGCCCACGAGCGCCATCACAGGCCGCTCCGGGCAGGCAATCGCCGCCCCCACCGCCGTTGGCATCCCGTAGCCGATGGACCCGCCGCAATTGTTCAGCCACGTATGCCGCCGCGCGCCCTTCGTCGCCGGGAAGAAGTTCCGCCCCGTGGTGACCGACTCGTCGACGATGATCCCTTCCTCGGGGATCGCCCGCGCAATAGTTTTTGCCAGCGATTCCAACGTGATCGCCCCGCTCTGCGCCTCTGGAATATCAAGCGCGCAGACGCCCTCCGGCGCAGTCTCCCCGGCCCCGGTCGCAGCCACCAGCCCGGTCAGCGCCGCGTCCAGATCACCGCTGGCACCGCTCAACTCGAAAATCTCCGCGCCCTCCGCCGTCAGCACCGCAGGCTTGCCCGGATAGGCGAAAAAGCCAATCGGCGCGCGCGCGCCAACGAGCACGATCCGCTTGAACGGCTCCAGTGTTTTCAAAGCAATATCAACCGGATACGGCACCTTGCCGATGAACACCGTGCCCGCCCCGCGCTCGCAGCGCGCGTTGGACCATTCCGACAAGATCTTGCACCCGGTCGCAGCGGCGATCTGCCCGGCCCGCGCAAGGTTCTCCTCGGTCAGCGCCTGCCCGCCCAGCAGCAACAGCGTCTCCGCGCCGCCCAGCATCTCCGCCGCACGCGCCAGCGCCGCCTCGTCCGGTGCCGCCCGCGCCGGCA
>CBFHJA010000074.1:0-14492 GCA_965656085.1 uncultured Aliishimia sp.
ATGAGGTGGTTGTCGGCGCCGTTGCCCACGAGCCGGTCGCTGAAGGAGGTGCCGATGAGGTTCTCGATGCTGACGAAGGTGTCGACGCCTTGCCCGCCGAGCACATCGGCGGAGCGTGTCAGGAACACCGCAACGCGCCCGCCCACGCCGCCGTAGGAGACCGTATCAATCCCCGCCCCGCCGTCGAACAGATCGTCGCCCGGACCTCCGACCAGCAGATCATTGCCCCCGAGTCCGAACAGGCTATCATTGCCTGCACCACCGAAGATCTTGTCGTCGCCATCCGTGCCGGTCAGCTCGTCATCGTCAACCGTCCCGATGATTGTGCCATCAAAAGTCCCCGTTACTTCGACGGCAACGGTTGCGGTGTCCTCAAGCGCGCCATCGGAGAGGACATAGTCGAACGTGACGGTCTCCACCGTGCCGAGCGGGAGCCGGTCGAAGGCTCCGTCCGGATCATAGGTGATCGTTCCATCCGGGTTGCGCGAGATCGTGCCGACCGGCGCCTCATCCGGAAATTTGACGTTCAGCTTGTCTCCATCCACATCGCTGTCATTGGCCAGAATGTCGATGATCACCGGGCTGCCTGCATGAGTGGTGGCGGTGTCGTTCTGCGCCACGGGTGCATCGTTTTCCGGCAGAACCTCAACGGTGACAATGGCTTCACTGACACCGCCCTGCCCGTCACTGACCAGATAGGTGATCTCGTCCGTTCCGTTGAAGTCGCGGTTCGGCTGATAGAAGATGATTGTATCATTGGCGATGTCGGGACCTTCAAGTGGCCCGTCCTCGCTCGCGGGCTTGATCAGCGCAATGCCGTTCAGGGCCGACACGCCGATGATGGTCAGCGGATCGCCCTCCACATCCCGGTCGTTGTCCAAAAGCTCCACCGCAGTGAACTCCAGACCACGGTCTTCCAGAACCTCGGTGCGCTCGCCTTCGACAATAGGCGCGTCGTTGACCGGGCTTACGGTGATTGCGATCTCGGCCGTGGCACGCCCGCCCTTGCCGTCAAAGGCGGTGTAGCTGACCACGTCCGTACCGTTGAAATCCGCGTTCGGCGTGTAGAGAAGCTCGCCGTTCTTGACCACGACCGTGCCGTTCTCACCGCCCTCCGCCGAGAAACTCAGCAGATCGCCGTCGATATCGGAGGCCAGCGTGGTGAGGTCGACGATCAGATCGGTGTCTTCCTCGGTGGTGGCCTTGGCGCCTTGCGCCACCGGATCGTCATTGAGACCGGCAAGCGCGACGGTCACGCCCGCCGAAGCCGTGCCACCCTGCCCGTCCGCGATGCTGTAGCGGAATTGCAGCGCCTCGGCGGTGTCGGCGGCCAGCGAGGCGGTGCCGGGCGCCGCGTCAAAGGTGAAAGTGCCGTCCGCCAGCGCGGTGACGCTGCCCAGCCCGTTTGCCAGCGCGGTGCTGCCGCCGAGCGCGATGGTCTGCAGGGCCGCGCCGCTGGCATCTACCAGATCGAGCGCGGTGACAGTGAGCGCGTCGCCATCGCTGTCTGTGTCGAGCCCATCGCCGGTGATCAGGTTGATCGTCCCGCTCTGGGTCTGGGACACGAACAGCGCGTCGGGGCGTGCCACAGGATCCGTGTTGAGCGGTACACCATCTGTGATTGGCATCAGGAAGATCGCGGTATCGAGAAGCGCGTCGGACTGGTCCGACACCGACACCTCGATGGTGTTCTCGCCATTCATGACCGGGCCGGAAATCCGGTAGACCGTCGTGTAGCTGTCGGCCTTGAGGTGATCCACCAGCGCGCCCTCGCCCACAAGGTTCAGGCTGAGCTCCGGCGCGTAATCGCCATAGGGCGACAGCGCCAGCGTGTTCATCGTCACCTGCCCGCCATTGCCGTCGAGCAGCACATCGACCCCGTTCACCCGCACGGTGACCAGATCGGGCAGGTCGGCGCCGCCACGCTCGGGCAGTTCCTCGCTGACGATCACGACATCGAAGAAAGGCACGTTGCTGAGTTGCGCAAAGCCCGGCACCGGGCCTTGCTTGCCGCTGTAGTCGACGAAGAAGGAACTGCGCAGCGTGGTGGTGTCGCCTGCTATGCCGGGGGCGCCGAGATCGGTGGACAGGTCTCCGTCCACACCAATCGCCTCCGCCGAGACCCGCCCGATCCCGTCGAGATTTTCCTCGCCGCCGATCTCGTAGACATAGAGATAGGTCGGCTGGCCCTGTTCGGCGGGGGATACGGCTCCGGTCAGATTGAGCGAGACCGACCCGCCCTCGCCGAGGGACATGAAGCCCGCCGCGGTTGTCTGGTTGGTGGTGTTGTTCCAGTCCAGCCTGTCCAGCGTCGCGCGGCCAAAGTCGATCATGCCGTTGACGGTGGCGAACATATCGGACGATTGCACCCCGCCGGGGCGCTGATAGCCGGGCTCGAAGGCGACGCCCGCAGGCGAATAGTCAATCACGCCGAGCTTGCTGAGCGCGTTCACATCGGCCCGCGTGAGCCCGGCGGTGCTGTCGATCACATCCGTGCTGAAGAACAGCGCGTCGAGATCAAAGGCGCTGAAATTGCCCGCCGCGCCGCCTGTCAGGTCGCCATCGTCTTGCAGAACCAGCGATTGGATGCCGCCCGGCACATCAGGCACCATCGCGCGGTAGAGCGTGCCGCCCTCCAGCGTGCCGAGCCGTTCGAAGTCGAGCGTGAGCTCTGAAGCCGGGCGCGGGCCTTGGGTGAAGCGCCCGTCCTCGGTGTTGGGGCCGAGTATCTCCTCGACCAGCCCGGTCGAGAGCACAATCCCCTCCTTGGCCCCCCACATATTGTAGAACACACCGGCGGCGGAGGCGTCCCCGTCGATCTCGAAACTGTTGTAGAGGGTGAAGTTGTCCAACTCAAAGAGCGGCACGGCGAAATCAGACACTGCCCCGCCGATCAGCGCAAAGGTCTCCTCGGAGATATCCTCGGCGCGGATGATCGAGGCGGCCGAGACGACCGGGTCCTCACTCAGCACCGATAAAAACTCCGGCGCGCTGTCGTCAGCGCTGCCGCTCAGCGCGGCAGACTGCACCGCGTCCATGAGCGCCGCATCGCCGATCACACCGGACTGCCAGAGCCAGCCGGACAGTTCCGGCAAGGCCGCGATGTCGGCGGAGAGCTCCAGCGGTGCCTCCAGAAGCACCTCGCCGCTACTGGCGACGGGCACATAGGTGAAGCTGCCGCCCGTGAGGCTGAGCTGCGTATCCGACACGATGGTCAGGATCGCCCGCTCGGCCCCGGATGCATCAATCTCGTAGAGGACGTGCGGGAAGAGCGCGCGGTCGGCGAAGATGATCGGGTCGAGGATGTCGAGACGGTAGTCGCTGGCGCTGCCCGCAAGCTGGATCTTGTCGCCGTCGGAGGCGGTGAAATCGACGATCTGCGCGCCATCTTCGAGCCCGTCATAGAGCGTACCGCCCGCATCGCCGATCACGAACAGATCGGCCCCAAGCCCGCCCGACAATTGGTCGAAATCGTCAAAGCCGCCGCCCTGCGTGCCGCCAATCAGGATATCGTCGCCCTCGCCACCGCTCAGAATGTCCCGGCCCTCGCCGCCGCGCAGGGTGTCGTCGCCCGCGCGGCCTTCGATGGCGTCATCGCCATCGCCACCGTCCAGAACGTCGCCGGGCGTGGGCCCGCTGCTCTGGTTGTAGGCAGTGTCGGCGCCCACGAGGTAGTCGTCGAAATCGGTGCCGGTGAGCAGGATGCGCTCGAACTCGCGGTGCCGGACCTGTGCGAGCGTGGCCGGGTCGGCCCCGTCAAGCTCTTCAAGCCGGATGATGCCCTCGAAGAGAAGATCGGAGCCGGTGAGGTCCTTGGGATCGACAAAGTTGACCCGGCCCTGCTGGCCGGAGTAGTCCACGATGAGCGTATCGACCTCGGCAAAGAGCGGAATGGTCGGCAGAGCCCGCTCATCGCGCCCGCCATCGGCACTGTCGATCCCAAGCCCCACAAGCACCGTGTCAGAGCCGCCATTGGTGGAAAAGACACTGTCCACGTCGCCAAGCTGGCCGATAAAATCATCGCCTTTGCCGGTCACGAGCCCGGTGAGGATCTCGAAATTCCGGATCACCCCGCCGCCTTCGAGACTCAGCGACCGGGTCGACTCGCCCGACCCCGGCATGGCCCCGACCCATGAGATGGATTGCTCGGTGTAGGACAAATCCGCCAGCAGCGAGTCGATCCCACTGCCGCCATCGAGCACGAACGTGTCCTGCAGCACCGCGCCCGCGCCGACATAGAGGTCGTTCTGGACAGTGCCGGACCCGATGCGCAGCACCGAGTCGTTGTCAGCGCCCGCGAAGACCTGATCCTTGCCATCGAGCGCCAGAATCGTGTCGGACCCGGCCCCGGTGCTGATCAGGTCATTGCCCGAAGCCTGACTGAAGACCGTGTCATCGCCGAGCCCGCCGAAGAACTCGACCTGTTCGATCGTGTTGAGCGTGACCACATTCTGCGATTGCCCGCCGCCCACGGGCTGGCGCGTGACAAAGCCCGCGCCGGTTGCGCCAAGGAAGACGCCATAGGCCGTGCCGGTGTTGTCGTAGCTGTAGTCGAGCACAGCGGTATCCACGCCGCCATTCCCGATCAGGATCTCCATCGCGTTGAACTCGTTGCGGAACGGGTCGAGCCGGTTATTGGCATCATTGCCGACCAGCGAATCCTCGTAGCGCGAACCGATCAGGTTCTCGACATTGATCAGCTCATCGCCCGCCGCATGGCCGCCCTGCCCGAACGTGCCCGGATTGAGGTTGGCCTGCACTGCCGCGTCCGACTCGCGATAGTCCGCCGTGTCGATCCCGCTGCCGCCGTCGAGCGTGTCCGCCCCGAAGCCGCCGATCAGCAGGTCGTCGCCCCCCTTGCCGTCGATCGTGTCATTGCCGAACCGCCCGCGGATTTCATTCGCCGCGTCGTCCCCGGTCAGCACATCATCGAAATCGGTCCCAGTCAGGTTCTCGAAGCTCGACAAGCGCGGATTGGCCGAGCCATCCCGCGTCAGGATCGCGTTCTCCCCATCGGGGTTGAAGCCGATATATTGCGCGAACGCGATGCTGTCCTGCTGCAGGATATTCGAGAAGGTGAAGGCAAACCCGTCAAACAGGCTCGCCACAACCGCCTCGCCCATCTTTTCATAGCTCAGCTCGTCCTCGTCCGGGCGGTAGTTCAGGAAGCCGCCCCCGTCGAGCATGTCGCCATCGGCAAGCGCGTAGATCAGATCGTCACCAACACCGCCATTGACCTCGTCCTGCCCGCCGCCGCCTTCGAGAATGTCGTCGCCGTCATAGCCGTCGATCATATTGTCCACATCATCGCCGATGAACCGGTCGGCATGGCGCGACAGTTGGAAATCCTCGATCCCGAGGAACAGATCGCCCTGCGCATCGCCCCCCGCCCCATAGAGCAAGGGCAGGTTGATAAAGACGCCGCCCGCCGAGAACACATAGGAAGCCGCGTCGCCGGGCGTGTTGAGTGCACCCGCGCGGTTGCCGCGCATCACATCCGCGCCGCGCCCCCCGATGAACAGATCGCCCTCGTTGCCGCCGATCAGCACATCGTCGCCGCCGCCGCTCTCAAAGATGTTGGCCGCGATCCGGTTGCCATAGAAGGTATCGGCGAAGTTCGAGCCGATGAAATGCTCGACATTGCGCACCGTGTCGCCCTCGGCCTCGCCGCCGAAGCCAAGCATGAGCCCGGGGGTCGCGGCGCTCTCGATGAGCAGAACGCCCTGCGCGCTGGTGGAGAAATCCACCTGATCGAACCCGGAGCCGCCGTCGATATCATCCGCGCCCGCGCCGCCGCGCAGGATGTCGTTGTCGTTGCCGCCCTGCAGAGTGTCGTCGCCCAGATCGCCGTCAAGCTGGTCATTGCCATCATCGCCGCGCAGCAAATCATTGCCGCCGCCCCCTACGATCACATCATCGCCATCGCCGCCGCGCAGGTCCGCATCGAGATTGACAAAGGCCGAAACCGTCAGCGTGTCGTCCTTGCTGCCGCCTGCGCCCACGATCCGCTGCAGCGCCACCTCACCGCCGCCCAACCGCTGGAAAATGCCAAAGGCGAACACCGCGACCTCGCCGGGCTGGGCGGGGTTCTCTTCATCCTCGGGCACCAGCCCCACAAAGAAGGTCTCGGTCTCGGCCTTGCCGGTCCGGTCGCCATTCTCGTCGAACTCCGCATCCGCCTCATCGCTCAGGTTCCGCTCGGAGGCGCGGCTGCCGACATTGAGTTGCAGGGTGCCGTTGCCAAGGTCTTCCGCAAGCCCGGCCGTGTCCACTTCGAGCTCGTCCATGATCTCTTCGGGCACCGGGTTGCACGGGTCGATATTGAACTGCGCGAGCGTGACCGTGGCGAGCGATTGCTTCTTGGTGAAGGAAAAGATGCCGAAGCCGAACTTGAACACGAGATCAATCCCGGCCGTGATCCGTCCCGCAATATCGTTGAAGAAACACCCGCCAAGCTCAGAGAGCCGCGCCTTGTTGTCATTCGGCCCGGTGCCGCCCAGAAACACGTCGATTTGCCCAAGCAGGCCGCCCTCGACCGACACCCGCGCGATCACCACATCGAGCCCGCCGCCCACACCGACGCCCAGTTGCACCGTGCCCACGGGCGTCTTGGTGACGCCATCCACGGTCACATCGGGCAGGTCGGGCGAAATATAGAGCCCTTCGAGGAAGTCGAAATTGTCGCCGAACCCTTCAGTGTCATAGCCGATATTGATGTCGACCCCGGCATAGAACGTGCCAAACAGATAGCCGATGAACGGGCCGAAGCGGATGCTGATCTCGTCATAGGCGTTGAATTCCAAGGGGGGCAGGTCGAACTCGACGAGACTGACCGCAGGCGCATTCGCGCCGTTCAGGATCAGCGCGCCGAGCGATTGGACCAGCGCCTCGGGACTGGCGAGGAACGGGAAGCTGAGGCCGACATCGGGCAGATCGAACGGCCCACCCTCATCCAGCTCCGACACCAGGTCCGCGCCCGCGCTCCCCATGAGCAGGGTTTCGCCCCCGCCGCCCTCGACGGTATCGTCGAGCCCGATATAGGCGTGCAGCGCTTCGAAAGCGGCCACCAGATCGGCAAGGTTCGCCAGATCGCTGTCACCCGAGGAGATCAGCTGCGCGCCCTCGGAGAAACTCGCCCCGCTGGTGATCGTGTCGAGCGCCTCATTGGTCAGCCGCAGCGTGCCGATGTCGAAGCAGCCATCCTCGGCGAGCCCGGCGGAGAATTCCTCCAGCGCGTCAATGACCTCGGCGAGCAGAATCGCCCCTTGGATCAGCCCAAAGGCGGGCGGAACATCGCTTGGATTGACGATGGAGATGAAGGTGATCACGTCCTGAAGGGTGATCTTGCCGTCCTCGTCGAAATCGAACGCGTCCGGCGCAAGATCGTCCACCACGGGCAGGCGTTTGATCAGCAGGTCAACGATCTCGCCGATCGGGAAGGTGTTGAGAATGTCGTTAACCGTCGAGAACACGTCCTGCAACACGCCCGCGAGCGCTTCGAGCTTGAACACCACGTTGCGCAACTCGATCGCGAAGGCGCCCTCGGCTGCATCGCCGTTTATCAGATCGGCATCGGTATAGGTGACCTCGACGAAGACATTGGCCCCGAACTCGGGCAGCACGCGCAGGTCGGGCGCACCGGCCATGAAGGCGAAATCGAGCGTCGCGCGCCCATCCATCGACAGCGTGGGGTCTTGTCCGCCGGATTTCAGATCGAGCCCGAGCGTGATGGCCAGATCGTCCTTGGGCGCCTCGGGATCGAAGGGCTCGATATCCTCCAGAGCCACGTCGATGAAGCCAAGCGCGTTCTCCGCTTCGAGATTGTAGTTGATCTCGCCCCCCACGCTCAGGCTGATCTCCTGCGTGTATTCGTCCGGCGCGAAGGCCACGTCCCCGGTGGCGGCCTCGATGGTAAAGGCGAACCGGGCATCGACGGTGACATCCGCCGCGACCTCGCCGCCCAGATCGAACGCGCCTGCCGACAGGCCCAGAGAGGTGCCCGCATCGAGCAAAAGCCCGTCGAAACCGGCGAGATCCTGCAATTCCAGATAAAGCGCGATCTGGCCGGTGCCGGTGTCCTTGGCGATGATCGGATTGGCCTGATCGCCGAACTGGATATTGGCGAGGATCTCGATGAGCTCCTCGGGCTCGATCTCATCCGCAGCCGAGAGGGCCTCTTCGATGGCCTTTTGCACTTGCCTCACCGCGCTGAGGAGCTGTTCGCTGTCGTTGAGCAACTGGTCTGCGACGAAGGGGAGGGTCTGGCCGGTCAGACGATCCGAGATGTCGATCAGGAGCGCGTCGATTTCCGCCTGAAGGTTCTGATTGACGATGTTTGCGTCGAGCATGACGAAGTCCTTGCGGCCGTGATGATTTTTCCGTGAAAGGTCCTTGAAACGCGACGCTTTCGTACAGGCAGACTATCGACCGTTAACGTTAAGGCAACGCCTAATACGCCGGGGTCAGGAATTCCTGACCTGCGCTGGCATGGATCGGCAGTCGCTTGACGCGGTACCGCGCGCGCTTTGCTACTTCGCCCTTTTCATTCTGCGCCCCGCGCTTACCTTGCGCTTATGCTCCGCATTCTTACCTGTCTCGCCCTGCTCGCTTGTGCCCCCACCCCGGGGCTAGCCAAAGACGTGCTGCCCCGCCTGACCGAGGCGGAAGCGGCGGGGTTCACCTCTGTCGGACGGCTCGGGCGCTCTGGCTTCCGCAGCCGCCAGAGTTGTTCGGGCACGCTGATAGCTCCGGATCTTGTACTGACCGCTGCGCATTGCCTGTCGGGCGGGACACAAACCAGCCGGGTTTTCGTCGCCGGCTGGACCAAGGGCAATTATGTTGGCTTCGCCCGGGCGCGCGAGGAGCGCATCCACCCGGATTTCGATCCGGACAAGGGCCCGTCTTACGATATCGGCCTGATTATCCTTGATGAACCGATTGTCGAAACCGCCCCGCTGCCGCTTGCCGGAACCGGAATCCCAGCCCGCGTCGCGCTGATGGGCTACAACCGGCAGGTGCCGCATATGCTCACCGGCGCGTTCGACTGCCCGGTCGAGCGGCAGTTCCACGACTTGCTTCAGGTGGGCTGCGTGGTGTTGCCGGGCAATTCCGGCGGACCGATCTTTGCCGAACAGGACGGTGTCTGGGCCGTGCGCGGCGTGGTCAGCGCCCGGATGGGCTCCGACGCGCTGATCGTGCCTGTGGATGGCTGGGTGCGCACGCAGGTCGCCGCGCATCTGGCCGGTGAGTGATCAGAACTCCGTACGCCGCCGCGCCTCGCGCAACCCCATGAACAGCGTCAGCGCCGCCATGGCAATCGCGCAGACCATCGCGAAGGCGGCCACCTGAACATCGCGCCCGTCATTGGCCACATAGATCGCCACCAGCGCCCAGACGACCGCCAGCCCATAGGTCGGCACCCGGCGCAGCAGCATCTGCACGCTGGCGGCAATCACCGTGGCCAGAACGATCATCGCCTGCGCGGTCAGGGAGGCCGGCATGAGGCCATAGCCCGCCAGATTGAGCCCCAGCGCCACACAGGCCGCCGCGCTCAGCCAGCCGACATAGAGCCCGACCGGCCAGCTTGCCATCAGCCGGTCCTCGCGCGGGGACCGGAACAGCGCCGCGAGCCCCGTGACCAGCATCACCCAGATCATCGCGGCAGCATAAAGCGGCGATTGCTGCGCGATGGGCAGCCACGCCGCCCCTACCGCGAGCGAGGCGATCAGCGCCGGGCGCATCTCCGCCCATCCCGCATCATCGCGCCGATAGATCAGCCCGAACAGCGCCGAGGTCACGAGCCACAAGTAGATCGGCCCCCAGATCGCAAAGGCCCAGCCCGCAGGCTGCACCGGGGGCTGGACCTGCGGCACCGGGAACAGATCAGCATCAAAGCCCCCGAAATTCGGCACGAGAAACGGCCCCGCCGCAAAGGCGAGCGTCACGAGCAAGGTCATCAAGGCTGCGATCATGAGACCCTCCTATCACGCCCAGTCCCGGTCACACCAGAACGCCATCCGCACCCAGCCGTGTCTTGCCGCCCAGATAGGGATGCAGCGCCTCCGGAAGGTCGACCGAGCCGTCTTCCTGCTGGCCGTTTTCCAGCACCGCGATCAGGCACCGCCCCACCGCCACGCCGGACCCGTTCAGCGTATGCACGAACTCGGGCTTTCCGCCATCCGCGGGCTTGAACCGTGCATTCATCCGCCGGGCCTGAAACGCGCCGCAGACCGAGACCGAGCTGATCTCGCGATAGGCGTCCTGCCCCGGCAGCCAGACCTCGATGTCATGGGTCTTGCGCGCCCCAAAGCCCATGTCCCCGGTGCACAGGATCACCGTGCGATAGGGCAGCCCGAGCCGCTCCAGCACCGTCTGTGCGCAGCCGGTCATGCGCTCATGCTCCTCCATCGAGCGGTCCGGATGGGTGATCGACACCATCTCCACCTTCTCGAACTGGTGCTGGCGCAGCATCCCGGCGGTGTCCTTGCCCGCGCTCCCGGCCTCGGAGCGGAAACAGTTGGTATGCGCTGTCATCCGCACCGGCAGATCGGCCTCATCCAGCACTTCACCAGCGGCGGTATTGGTCAGCGTCACCTCCGAGGTCGGAATGAGCCACCAGCCATTGGTGGTCTGGTAGCTGTCCTCGGCGAATTTCGGCAATTGGTTGGTGCCGTACATGGCCTCGTCACGCACGAGAACCGGCGTTATGGTCTCGGTCAATCCGTGTTCGTCGACGTGCAGGTTGACCATGAATTGCGCGAGCGCCCGGTGGATGCGCGCGATCCCGCCGCGCATGAGCACGAAACGGCTGCCCGAGAGCTTGGCGGCGGTCTCGAAATCCATCCCCGGCAAGACCCCGGCGATCTCGTAATGCTCTTTCGGCGTGAAATCGAACACGCGCGGCGTGCCCCAGCGGCGGATTTCCACGTTATCGGCCTCGTTGGTCCCCTCCGGCACGTCTTCATGCGGCAGGTTCGGAATACGCATCAGCGCATCGCGCAACTGGTCGTCAAGCTCCTTGGCCTCGGCCTGCATCGCGGCAACCTCGGCCTTCTTCTCGGCCACCAGCGCCCGCAGCCGCGCGAACTCGGCCTCATCACCGCTGGCCTTCGCGGCACCGACGGATTTGCTGGCCTTGTTCTGCTCGGCCTGCGCGGTCTCTGCGGCGAGGATCTTGCCGCGCCGGGCCTCGTCGAGGGCGAGAAGCGCTGAGGATTCCGGGGCCACTCCCAGCCGCGACAGGGCGGCATCAAACGCTGCGGGGTTCTCGCGGATCGCTTTGATGTCATGCATGGGAGTCGTCCTTTTGGTTGACGCGGGTGAATCACTCACCGCCTCTTAGCGCGCCCCGCGCGCAAGGTGTAGGCTTTGCAGTACGCGGCCCCGAGCGGCGGGGCGGAGGGTTAACGGAGCGAACGTTGCGCGAGGGGCCAAATGCCCGAAATTCGCGAAATGGACCGAAATTGGGGTTAACGCCATAAAAACAAAGTGCACTGGGCGTACGCATCCCGTGCATACCGCTGTGCATACTCTGTACATACGCACGGTGCGTTAACCTGCCTCTTAAAGGACAGTACGGTGCTGCGCGTTAACACTTCGCCATGGTGGGCAGATTGCGCACCCTACGGGGTCCCACGCAGGTCCACCGGGCGCCCCGCCCCTGTCTTCCTTTGGCCCAAAATATCCCAGAGAGCGCGAGAGAGGATCTCTCGCACGCGCGGACCGCGCGTCACCCCCCGGACTTCTTCTTGAGATGCTTGCCAAGCGCCCCGGGCCGCTTCTCGCGCCGTCCCTTGTAGGGGTTCGCATCCCCCTGCCCGCGCAGGAACAGCCGGATGGGCGTGCCCGGCATGTCGAAATCGCCGCGTAGCCCGTTGACCAGATAGCGCTTGTAGCTGTCACTGATCTTGTCGGGATGCGAGCACATGACCACGAAGCCCGGAGGCCGGGTCTTGGCTTGTGTCATATACCGCAGCTTGATCCGCTTGCCCTGCGGCGCGGGGGGCGGGTGCGCCTCCAGCATCCCCATCAGCCAGCGGTTGAGCGCGGCAGTGGGCACGCGCCGGTTCCATGTCTCGTAGGCGCGCAGGATCGCATCGTGCAGCCGGTCGAGCCCACGCCCGGTCTTGGCCGACACCGTCACGAGCGGCGCGCCCCGCAGTTGCGGCAAGAGCCGCTCGAAGGCTTCTTTCAACGCCCTCAGCTTGCCTTGCTTGTCGGTCTCGATATCCCATTTGTTGACAGCCACGACCACCGCACGCCCCTCGCGCTCGGCCAGATCGGCGATCCGCAGGTCCTGTTGCTCAAAGGGGATCTCGGCGTCGAGCAGGACGACCACGACCTCGGCGAACTTGACCGCCCGCAGCCCGTCCGACACCGAGAGCTTTTCGAGCTTTTCCTGCACCTTGGCTTTCTTGCGCATCCCGGCGGTGTCGAAGATCCGCATCGGCGTGCCGCCCCAGTCGGTCATGAGCGAGATGGCGTCGCGGGTGATCCCGGCCTCGGGCCCGGTCAGCAGCCGGTCCTCGCCGAGAATCTGGTTGATCAGCGTGGATTTGCCCGCGTTCGGGCGGCCCACCACGGCGACCTGCAGGGGCTTGGCGCGTGTCGGAACCGGGGCCGGAGCGATCTCGCCCTCCTCCTCCTCCGCATCGACGTCCACGTCCACATCGGTCTCCGGCGCATCGGCCTCGGCGCGTTCGGCAAACCCGTCGGCCAGCGGTTGCAGCAGCGCGTAAAGCTCCGGCAGCCCCTCGCCATGCTCCGCCGACAGCCGCACCGGCTCGCCCAGCCCCAGAGCATAGGCTTCGAGCGCCCCGGCCTCGCCGGCAGCGCCCTCGGCCTTGTTGGCGGCAAGGATCACATGCGCGGCGCGCTTGCGCAGGATATCGGCGAACAGCTCATCCGTGGGCGTGATCCCGGTCCGCGCATCGACCATGAACAGGCAGATATCGGCCATGTCCACCGCGCGCTCGGTGAGGCGGCGCATCCGCCCCTGAAGGCTGTCATCGGTGACCTCTTCGAGCCCGGCAGTGTCGATCACGGTGAATTTCAGATCGCCAAGCTTCGCCGCGCCCTCGCGCAGATCGCGCGTGACGCCCGGTTGGTCGTCGACGAGCGCGAGCTTCTTGCCCACGAGGCGGTTGAACAAGGTGGATTTGCCCACATTGGGCCGCCCGACAAGGGCAAGTGTGAAGGACATTTCTTGGCTTTCTGGCACGTCAGGTGCAGGGGGTTCGCGCGGCTTTAGCCGATTTCCGCCCGCAGGGCAAAGCGCTTAAGCGTGGGGCACCCTTTGACCCCGAGGCCGCTTCGAGAACAAAGCTCCGGGCTGTTCATCCCGCAGGGCGGGCAATCTGCCCACCATGCGGCGCCGGCAAGCACAGCCGACCAGCCCCGAGCCTAGCGATAGGCCAGCAACTCGCCCGCCGCGTTCACCACATAGAGCACACCGCCCGCAATCGCTGGCGAGGTCGCCGCGCCGCCGCCCGGGATCTCGACGCTGCTCAGCAAGGACCCATCTGCCGGATCGAAACTGCGCAGCAGCCCGTCGCTCGACATCAGCCGCACGCGGCCCCCGGCCACGATGGGTCCGTAATGGGCGAAGACAGCGATGCGGCGGCGCGGACGGTCCTTGATGAAGTTGGGAAGCTCCACATCCCAGATCAGCGTGCCGTCCGAGGCATCGAGCCGCATCAGCCGGTTGCGCTCGTTGACCATGAAGACCGATCCGCCCACCGGCCAGAGCGGCGTGATCGCGCCTTCCTGTGCAGTCCAGATGCGGTCGCCGCTATCCGCGTTGAGCGCCACCGTGCGGCCCGACTGATTGCCGGTATAGATGCGGCCGCCGTCGATCACCGGCGGGGCGGTGATGTCCCCGACCTTGGACAGCGCATAGCCCCGGCGCTCGCCAACCACGGCGGCATCCCAGCGGCGCAGCCCGCCGCGGCGGAACACGGCCTGCAGATCGCCCGAGCCGAAGGAGAAGATGGCCAGATCGTCGCTGAGCACCGGCGAGGGGGCGCCGAGCACGTTGGAGATGCTCTGGGACGCGCCGATTTGCCACGCGATGCGGCCCGTGTCCGCCTCCAGCGCCCAGCCGGTGTCGTCCCCGGAGGTCAGATAGACCAGCCCGCCGCGCACCGTGGGTGCGCCGGACCCGGTGGCCTGCAATTGCTGTTGCCAGACTTCCGCGCCGGTGGCGGCGTCGAGCACGGTGAGAAAGCCGAAGCCGGAGGTGACATAAACACGGCCCTCGGCATAGGCGATCCCGCCCCCGGTGGCCTGCTCGCTGCTGTCATTGGGCGGCGTGAGATCGCGGCTCCAGAGCACCTCGCCCGATTGGCTCACGGCGGTCACGGTGGCGGCGGCGTCCATGGTGTAGATGCGCGCCCCCGCGACGACGGGCATCGCGGTGATGCGCTGGCGGCGGGTGTTGCCCTGCCCGATATCGGCGCGCCACGCGAGTTGCGGCGCGGCGCTGAGCGCGGGAT
>CBFHJA010000075.1:0-12951 GCA_965656085.1 uncultured Aliishimia sp.
GACTAGGACCTGACGCCAATTCGCATCGATTCCGGCTTCCCCTTCAGTTCTACTTCTGGTTACGTTGCGCGGAGCGTAAGGTGATGTAGACGGTTGGAGGCCAAATGCCCGAACAGGCGCGCCAAGCAATGGGCAAATGGGAGTTCGTGGCACTGATCGCCATGCTGTTCTCGACCATCGCCTTCTCGGTGGATGCCCTGCTGCCCGCTTTCCCGCAGATCGAGGCCGATCTCGGTCCCCCCGCGCAGGGCAAGGTGCATCTCATCATCACCTTGTTCATGGCCGGCCTCGCGCTCGGCACGCTGGTCGCCGGCCCGCTCTCCGACCGTGTGGGACGCAAACCCACGATGCTGCTCGGCGCCGCGCTCTATCTCGGCGCGGGCACCGTGGCATGGCTGAGCGCGGATTTCGAGACCATCGTCGCGGCGCGTTTCCTGCAGGGCGTGGGCGCGGCCGGACCGCGGGTCGTCTCGCTGGCCATCGTGCGCGACCTCTATCAAGGCCGTGCCATGGCACAGATCGTTTCCTTTGCCATGGTGCTCTTCACCCTTGTGCCCACCCTCGCGCCGGCGATGGGCGATCTGCTTTCGGATGCCTTCGGCTGGCGCGCCATCCTGCTGTCCTTTCTGGTGTTTTCGATCATCTCGACCCTGTGGCTTTGGCTGCGCCTGCCCGAAACCCTGCCCCGTTCCGAGCGCCGAGCCCTGTGCGTGTCGCTGCTCATGGCCGCCGGACGGGAGGTCTTTGTCCACCCCACGGTCCGGCTGGCGATCTTCACACAAGGCATGGCGCTGGCCCTGATCTTCTGCCTGATCGTGACGATCCAGCCGATCTATTCCCATGTCTTCGGGCGCGCGGACAGCTTTGCCTACTGGTTCGGCGGCATTGCCCTGATCGCGGCCGCCAGCACAAGCCTTGCCAACGCAGCGCTGGTGATGCGCTTCGGGATGCAGCGCCTTGTGACACTTGGCATGGCGGGTCAAGCCGTTTCCGCCGCGCTCGCGCTGGGGCTCTATATCAATGCCCCGGCCTTTGCTTTTGAGAGCTTCGTGCTATTCCAGTTCCTGCTGATCTGGCTGTCCGGCATGTGTGTGGGCAATTTGAACGCGCTCGCGCTGGAGCCCATGGGACATATCGCAGGCTTCACGGCCTCGATTACAGGCGCGGTTGCCACCCTTCTGGCCTCTGCCATTGCGACCTTTGTCGGGGCGATGTTCGACGGCACGCCGCGTCCCCTTATGATCGCCGCCTGTTGCCTTGGCGCCGCAGGGCTGACGATGATGCTCCGGATGAAACGGGCCGCGCGGCGTCTCGAAGAGCGGCAGGCGGCGGGCAGCCCGCCGCAGAGCCCCGACATGCTCTAAGCCGACGCTTTCTGCTTTTTCTGCGCAATCACCTTCTCGGCAAGATCACGTGCGATGGCGAACGCGCCCTTGATCTTATCGCTGTCCTTCTTCCAGTCGCGGCGGATCACGATCTTGTTGTCCCGCACCTTGGCGAGCCCGCGCTGCGCCTGAATAAACTCGACCAGCCCCTCGGGTGAGGCGAATTTGTCGTTGTGGAACTGGATCGTCGCGCCTTTCGGACCGCCGTCGAGCTTGGCGATCCCCGCCTTCCGGCACATCGCCTTGATCCGCACCACGAGCATGAGCGTGTTCACTTCCTTGGGCAATTTGCCGAAGCGATCAATAAGCTCCGCCGCAAAGCCTTCCAGTTCAACTTTGCTCGATAGACCACTGAGACGGCGATACAATCCGAGCCGCACATCGAGGTCAGGCACGTAGTCTTCGGGGATCAGAACCGGCACGCCGAGATTGATCTGGGGCGCCCATTGTTCATCAGCCTCGCTCAACCCCTCAAGCTCGCCAGCCTTGACCTTGGCAATCGCCTCTTCGAGCATCGACTGATACAACTCGAAGCCCACATCCCGCATCTGTCCCGATTGCTCTTCGCCAAGCAGGTTCCCGGCGCCGCGAATGTCGAGATCCTGGCTGGCCAACGTGAACCCGGCCCCGAGCGTGTCGAGCGAGCCCAGAACCCGCAGCCGCTTTTCCGCGGCCGGGGTCAACCGGGCACGCGGCTTGGTCGTCAGATAGGCATAGGCGCGTGTCTTCGAGCGCCCCACCCGACCCCGGATCTGGTAGAGTTGCGCCAGACCGAACATATCCGCGCGGTGGACGATCATCGTGTTGGCGGAGGGGATGTCGAGCCCTGATTCCACGATGGTCGTGGCGAGCAAAACGTCGAACTTACCGTCATAAAAGGCATTCATCTTCTCATCGAGCTCGCCCGCCGCCATCTGGCCATGGGCGACGACATAGGTCAATTCGGGCAACTGCTCTTTCAGGAACTCTTCGATCTCCGGCAGATCGGTGATGCGGGGCACGACGTAGAAGCTCTGTCCGCCCCGGTAATGCTCGCGCAGCAGCGCCTCGCGCAGGGTCACCGCGTCGAATTCGCTCACAAAGGTACGGATCGCCAGACGGTCCACCGGCGCGGTACCGATGATCGAAAGATCCCGCACGCCCGACAGGCTCAGTTGCAGCGTACGCGGGATCGGTGTGGCCGTCATCGTGAGGACATGGATATCAGAGCGCAATTGCTTCAGGCGCTCCTTGTGGCTTACGCCAAAATGCTGCTCCTCGTCGATCACCAGCAGACCGAGATTGTGAAATCGAACGCTTTTGGCCAAGAGCGCGTGGGTGCCGACCACGATATCGACAGTGCCGCGCGCAAGCCCTTCGCGGGTTTTGCTCGCCTCCTTGGCCGGCACGAAGCGGCTGAGCTGGCGCACTTCCACTGGAAAGCCCCGGAAGCGCTCCTGAAAACTCTTGGCATGTTGCCGCGCCAGCAAGGTCGTGGGCGCGATGACCGCGACCTGAACGCCGGACAAAGCGGCCACGAAGGCCGCGCGGATCGCCACTTCGGTCTTGCCGAAGCCCACATCGCCGCAGATCAGCCGGTCCATCGGCGTGCCCGAGGTCAGATCCTCTAGAACGTCGCCGATGGCGCGCAGCTGATCGTCGGTCTCCTCATAGGGAAAGCGGGCCGAAAAGGCGTCCCACATGCCCGGCGGCGGCTCCAGAATCGGCGCACGGCGCAACGCACGCTCGGCGGCGACCCGGATCAGTTTGTCCGCCATCTCGCGGATACGCTCTTTCAGCTTGGCCTTCTTGGCCTGCCACGCGCCGCCGCCCAGGCGGTCGAGCAGCCCTTCTTCGTGGCCGTAGCGGCTCAGAAGCTCGATATTCTCGACCGGCAGGTAGAGCTTGGCGCCTTCGGCATATTCCAGCAGCAGGCATTCATGCGCGGCGCCCGCCGCGGTGACCACTTCGAGCCCTGTAAACCGCCCGATCCCGTGATCGACATGGACCACAAGATCGCCCGGGCTGAGCGAGCCGGTCTCGGTGAGGAAATTCTCTGCCCGGCGCTTCTTCTTCGGCTGACGAATGAGGCGGTCGCCCAGCACGTCCTGCTCCGAAATCACCGTCAATTCCGGCGTCTCGAACCCCTGTTCCAGCGGCCAGACCGCCAGATGCAGGCCACGCTTGCCGACGCGGGTGAAGTCGCTGACGTGAATGGTCTCGGCGAGACCCTCATCCTCGATCAGTCCGGACAGGCGCTCCCGCGCGCCCTCCGAATAGGACGCCACGATCACAGGACCAAGTTCAAGTTTTGCTTTAATGTGATCGGCCAGAACACCGAAAAGGCTTACGTTCTCGACCTGGCGTTCTGGGGAGAAATTTCGCCCCACGCGGCCTCCCGCGTCGATCACACCCGGACCCGTGGACTGCGGCAGCGCCGCGAAGTGCAGAACGCGGCGGCCCTCAACGGCGCTTTCCCAAGCCGCATCGTCGAGATAAAGCCCACCGGGCGGTGCCGGCTTGTAGACGGTGTCCATCGAGGCGCGGTTCTGCATGGCGAGGCGGCGTGTCTCGTACTGGTCTTCGATCGCCTCCCACCGGGCAAGCCGCGCCGCCGAGACCCGCTCGTCCAGCGAGATCGTCGCGCCCGGCAGGTACTCGAACAGCGTTTCAAGCTCTTCATGGAAAAACGGCAGCCAGTGCTCGAAGCCCTGATGTTTGCGCCCGGCGCTGACCGCCTCGTAGAGCGGGTCGTCCGAGCCCGCAGCGCCAAATTCCAACCGGTAATTCTGGCGGAACCGGGTGATCGCCGCCTCGTCGAGGATCACCTCAGAAACTGGCGCAAGCTCCACCATGTCGAGTTTCTCGGTCGTGCGCTGCGAGACCGGATCGAAGCGCCGCGCGCCGTCAAGCACATCGCCGAAGAGGTCGAGCCGCACCGGACCGAGATCGCCGGGCGGGTAGATGTCGATGATGCCGCCGCGGATTGCGTAGTCGCCCGGCTCCATCACCGTTGGCGCCTGACTGAAGCCCATGCGCACAAGGAAGGATCGCAGACCGGCCTCGTCCACCCGCCCGCCGACACGCGCCGTAAACGCTGCCTCGCGCAGGATGCTGCGGGCCGGAACGCGCTGGGTCGCCGCGTTCAACGTGGTGAGAAGCACGAATTGCGCCGGCATCTGGTGCACAAGCGCGGCGAGCGTTGCCATGCGTTGCGCAGCGATGTCGGCGTTGGGCGAGACGCGGTCATAAGGCAGGCAGTCCCAGCCGGGAAAGACCAGAACCGGCATATCCGGCGCGAAGAAGCGCAAGGCCGCTTGCATCGCCGCGAGGCGCTTGTCGTCGCGGGCCACATGCAGCACCGGGCCCCGCGCGCGTACCTCTTGCAGCACGCGGTGCGCGTCGAAGCCCTCGGGGGCGCCGGAAACCGTGATATGTCTCAGCTCATCCATGCAGACCGCTCACTTGGTCCGGCGCATCGCCCGCGTCAAGCGGAATTATCCGCCCAGCACCCCGATCGAGAGGTTCTGATACATTCCCCACAAGGCGGTCACGAATATCGACACCACGCCGATCATTTGCGTGTAGACGCGGTGCCTCAAAAGCCGTGCCCGAAGCGCCTCGCCCATCAACCCGCCCTCACGGATCAGCGTCGCGGTGTTCAGGCTCAGCAGTCCCAGGAGGGACATCGGGAACACAAGCAGAAACAGGGCTTGCGCGAATTCAACCCCGTAGACGAAACCCAGCAAGGCCAGAGCGGTCAAGAAAAAGCACCCCAGACCGAGCAACCACAGACCCGAGACGTGTCCGATATAGAGCAGGCGATTGACATTGACCCGGACGATATCCTCCAGATCCACTTCTGCCTGACCGCCCTGCCTGCGCGCACGCACGACCATGTCGAACGGCACACCGAGCACCCAATGGCTGGCCGAGGACCATAGCACCGCCAGCGCGATCCAGAACCACAGGTTCGAGAAAGAGCGCATGTCGATAAGTTCGAAAATCGTCTGGTGCAGATCCAAGGGTGGGCATCCGGGCAGCGTGTGGTGCTCCTCCCTTTAGCGGCCCGGTTTGGCAATTGGTACCCCAAAGGCTTGAGGTGGCGGGCAAACCGTGGCACTTGTGAAACTGTAAACCAAGACTGACAGGTTCTCCATGCGCCCGATCACTGCCGCCTACCCCGCCACCCGCCTGCGCCGCGTGCGCAAAAGCGCCTCCATGCGCGCCCTTGTCCGCGAGCGCGACCTGTCGGCGGGCGATCTGATCTGGCCGATTTTCGTCCGGCAGGGCGAGGGTGTCGAAGAGCCGGTCTCCTCGATGCCGGGCGTGGTGCGGCGCTCCGTGGACAAGGTGGCCGAGGCCGCCAGCGAGGCCTTCGATCTCGGCGTGCCCGCGGTCTGCGTCTTTCCCTATACCGAACAGTCCGATCGCACCGAGGATTGCGCCGAAGCGTGGAGCCCGGACAATCTCAGCAACAGCGCGATCCGCGCGATCAAGGCGGCGGTGCCGGATATGGCGGTGATGACCGATGTCGCGCTCGATCCTTACAACATCAACGGCCATGACGGCTTCGTGGAGAACGGCGAGATCGTCAATGACCGCACCGTCGAAGCGCTGGTGAAGATGGCCGTTGCGCAGGCCGAGGCGGGGGCCGATATCATTGGCCCGTCGGACATGATGGATGGCCGGATCGGTGCGATGCGCACCGCGCTGGAAGCAGGCGGGCATGACAAGGTGTCGATCCTGAGCTACTCAGCGAAATACGCGTCGAGCTTCTACGGCCCGTTCCGCGATGCGGTGGGCGCGTCGGGCGCGCTGACCGGGGACAAGAAGACGTACCAGATGGACCCGGCGAACTCGGACGAGGCGCTCCGCCTGATCGAACGCGATCTGCGCGAAGGGGCCGATATGGTGATGATCAAGCCCGGCCTGCCCTATCTCGATATCTGCCGCCGCGTGAAGGACACATTCGGGGCTCCGACCTTCGCCTATCAGGTCTCCGGCGAGTATGCCATGATCCAGGCGGCTGCGCAGAACGGCTGGATCGACGGGCACAAGGTCATGCTGGAGAGCCTGATGTCCTTCAAACGGGCAGGCTGCGATGGCGTTCTGACCTATTTCGCGCTCGATGCGGCGCGCGCGATTGCAAATGGGGACTGGCGCCGGGCATGATCGGCCCCTCATCGGCGCCCTGCCGCTGATGTGAGATGACAGGGCCGCCGGGATTGGCTATACTTGCCCGCAAGACCGGCGAGATCCGGCGGCGAGCAACAAAAATATACAGGCAGTCCCATGACCACAAAACCGATCACCCGGCGTGCGCTCACGCTGTCTCTGATGGCAAGTGCAGGCGTTCTCAGCGCATGCGGCAACGGCGTCGGCGGTCGCGGCGCCGCAACGATCGACGCGCGTGTCGATGCGACCTTGTCGGAAATGTACCGGCTCTACCCCAACACCCTGACCCTTGCACAAAAGTCCAATGGGATGCTGGTTATGCCGCTTGTAACCGAAGCCGGTCTTGGCATCGGCGGAGCCTACGGCCGTGGCGCGCTGCGGGTCGGCGATGTGACGGTGGACTATTATTCGGTGATCAAAGGCTCGGGCGGGCTGCAAATCGGCGCACAGCAATATGCGCATGTTCTGTTTTTCATGACCGAAACCGCGCTTGAGGATTTCCGCCGCTCACCGGGGTGGGTCGCGGGTGCGGATTTGGAATATGTGGTCTCGGATCGGGGCGACAGCCTGAATGCCGATACGACCACGGTCCTCTCCCCAGTCCTCGCGGCGGTCTTCGGGCGCGCCGGACTAAGGGTCGGAGCCACGCTGCAAGGATCAAAATACACGCGCATCATTCCCTGACGCGCGCCCCAGAGCGCGTCGCGTTCATTCGTGCTCACGTGACGCCCTCTAACTTATTGATTTAGAAAGTAAAAAATCTGAAAAGTGCGGACCAGTTTTCAGCAACACACTCTCGGCGAAGTGCTGCGCACCAAATGTCCACGGTGCGCTCGCCGCGAACGGCGTCGGGCTGCCAACCCGGCGTCAAACATTCGGTGGCGGCGCGTCCGTGCTACGTCAGGCTGCAGTCCGCGTCTGTCCGCGCAACAGCGACTCGCTCAAATTCAAGATCTGCAGCGAGAGACGCTCGATGTCGTCACAGGACCCCTCAAGCGATGACTGGGCGAGGGCCAGCCTGTTCACAATCTCGTCGAGGCCCGAATTGTCGCCACCGATTTTGGCCCGTTCGATCTTGCACATGATACGGGTCAATTCGAGCCCTGACAGTGCCCGGCGCATCTGCCGGCTCTGCTTGCGAAAACTGTGCATTCCCTCGGCGGCCACTTTGAGTGTCTGATAGGACTGAGATCTGTAGCGCGCGGAAAACCCATCAAGCACTTCGAGGATTTCGGCCTTCTGGGGCTGCGCGTCGCCGGTCTCGCCCGCGAACACCGACCGCATATCCGCGAAAACCTGCGCCATGGCGATCTCCAGAGATGCAGTGCATAGCGCGTGCGTGTTTTGCCGCGACGCGCGTCCGAACGCCTCGACGATCCGTTCAAGCCCCTCGCTCATCTGACGGTGATTGCCGGAGATGACCGAAATCGGCCCGTCACTGCCCTCGATTCGTCCAGCCTGCAGGCGCATGTTGTAGGGAATCTGATGCGTGTCGCGAAATGAGACTTTCACCTTGTTCGCACAGCTTTCCAGCGCCGCTGTGCTCTCAAGTGTCTCGGACAACGCCTCAAGCACCGGATCGGCCGATTTTCCGAGCATCTGCATCCGCGCGCGCAATTCGGCGACCAGCGCGTAGGCCATAAACTCTCGGTAGCCATCGAAACCAAGCGCCTGTATCTGCTCTTGAAGAACCGCCGCGCTCTCAGCCGGGGTGGCCTTGCCCTCCTGCTCCAAAGCCGCCACATGGTTGTAGATCGGCACCACCCTTTCCAGCATCCCCGCGACCGGCTTGATCCGCACCGACAGGTAGCCGTCTTCAAGCGGAAACATCGTCGCGAACACCCAATACGTCTCGCCGCTTTTGGTCCTGTTGCAAATATAGGCGCAGATAGCGTCGCCCTGCTGGATCGTCTGCCACAGCAGATGGAACACAGCTTTCGGCATATCGGGATCGCGCACAAGCTTGTGCGGTGCACCGATCAACTCGGACCAGTCATAGCCGCTCACACGCTGGAACACGGTGTTGCTGCTCTCGATCACGCCGCGTTTGTCGGTGCGCGAGAAAAACATATCCTCGACGCCAAATGCCTCGCAGCTCGACTGACTTGATAGACTCATTGCAACGCCCCCTGTCAGGTTCCGGGGGCATCATACGGGCAAGCGGTGACTTAAAGATTAACGCAGCGGCGCCGGATCAGCCCATTTCACTGAGACGTTTGAACAGGCTCGACGTGTCCCACCGGCCGCCGCCCATCTTCTGCACATCCTTGTAAAACTGGTCCACGATGGCTGTGACCGGCAAGGACGCACCATTGTTGTTCGCTTCGCTGAGACAAATGCCGAGATCCTTGCGCATCCAGTCCACCGCGAAGCCATGCTCCCAGACATCGTCCAGCATCGTCTCGTAGCGGTTCACCATCTGCCACGACCCCGCAGCCCCGCCTCCGATCACATCCACCACCGCGCGCCCGTCGAGCCCGGCCTTCTGAGCGAAATGCAGACCCTCGCTGAGCCCCTGCACCAGTCCCGCGATACAGATCTGGTTGACCATCTTCGTGAGTTGCCCCGCACCGGTCTCGCCCATGCGTTGGGTCTTCTTGGCATAGACCTCGATATGGGGCTCCACCTTGGCATAGGTCTCCGCCCCGCCGCCGCACATGACCACAAGCTGGCCGTTCTCGGCCCCGGCCTGCCCGCCGGACACCGGCGCGTCGATGTAGCCGATCCCTGCCTCGGCGGCCTTCGCAGCAAGCTCGCGCGTGACCTCGGCGGAGACCGTCGTGTGATCGACGAAGATGCTGCCCGGCGCCATGCCCGCAAAGGCCCCGTCCTCACCAAGGCACACCGCGCGCAGATCGTCGTCATTGCCCACGCAGGCCATGACCGCCTCGGCCCCGGCCGCGGCCTCGCGCGGCGTCGGAGCATGCGCGCCGCCATGGCGCGCGGCCCAATCAGACGCCTTGGAGGCCGTCCGGTTATACACCGTCACCTCATGCCCGGCTTTCGCCAGATGCCCCGCCATCGGGCCACCCATGACCCCCAGTCCCAGAAATGCCAGCTTGGCCATGGTGTTCCCCGTCCGTCCCTGTTGCGTTCATTCGGCTCCTTACCTAACAGTCAGGCTCTAGGCGTCAATTCAATGTTGCAGCGAGAGGGGCAGACCCGTCATGGGGAGTGTATTTCGATGGCTCTTCCGGCTGACCGGGGCGATCCTCGGGTTGATCGCTCTGGCACTGCTCGGCGTGTATTACCTCGCCTCGCGTTCCCTGCCCGACTACGACCGCGCCGTCGAAGTCGCCGGCTTGGGCGCGGAAACCCGCATCATCCGCGACAATGCCAATGTGCCGCATATCTTCGCGACCTCGGACACGGATGTGTTCTTCGGCCTCGGCTTTGCCCATGCGCAGGACCGGCTGTGGCAGATGACGATGATGCGCCGCACCGCGCAGGGCAGGTTGAGCGAACTCTTCGGCGAGGCGACCGTGGGGATCGACACCTTCATCCGGCGGCTCGATATCTACCGGCTTGCGCAAGCCTCGGTCGCGGTACAGGACGACTATGCCATCGCCGCGCTGGAAGCCTATGCGGCGGGGGTGAATGCGCGCCTCGCGCAAATCAACGATGAGGCGCTGGGGCGCGGGGCGCCGGAGATGTTTCTCTTCCCGGCCCCGCTCGCGCCATGGACCCCGGCAGATTCGCTGGCGGTCGTGAAGCTGATGGGGCTGCAACTCTCGGGCCATCTCGAAGAGGAAGTGCTGCGCGCGCGGGTGTCGCTGGCGCTCGAAGCGCCGGAGCGGCTGCGCGACGTCTTGCCCGATCACCCCGGCGCGGGCATCGCCGTTCTGCCGGAATATTCCCAACTTTTTCCGAGCCTTGAGCGTCATGCGCTGGCCCGCCTTCCGGACGCGGCCGAGCACCCGCTTTCCCCTTTCCCGGCCCGCGGTTTTGCCGGGGCCTCGAACGCGTGGGCCGCCGCGCCCGCCCGCTCGGCCTCGGGCGGCACGCTGCTCGCGAACGATCCGCATTTGGGCTTTTCTGCCCCGGCGATCTGGTATCTGGCGCGGCTCGAGCTTCGGTCGGGCGGTATTATCGGCGGCACGATCCCGGGCTTGCCGGTGGTGCTCACCGGGCGCTCGGCGCGGCTCGGCTGGGGGCTGACCACGGCCTATGTGGACGATCAGGACGTCTATATCGAGCAGCTCAACCCGGACAATCCGGAGGAATACCTCACGCCGGGCGGGTTTAAACCCTTCGAGACCCGGCCCTCGATCATCACCATCGCGGATGCCGAGCCGATCACGGTGCAATTGCGCTGGACCGAGAACGGGCCGGTGCTGCCGCCCAACCGCTATTCTCTGGGGCTGGTGACGCCCCCGGGCCATGTTGCGTCGGTGAACTGGACCTTGCTGTCACCGCAGGACACCTCGTTTTCGGCGGCGCTCCGGATCACGCAGGCGGCCACCGTGGAGCAGGCCATCGCCGCCGCCGAGGGCTATGTGGCCCCGGCCCAGAACCTGACGCTGGCCGATCAGAGCACCATCGCGATGAAGACCATCGGCCATGTGCCGCGCCGCGATGCGCGCCACCAGAGCCAAGGCCGCATCCCCTCGCCCGGCTGGCGTCCGGAGAACCGCTGGGACGGGCGGATGCCGTACCTGTCGAATCCCGAATTCGTCGCACCGGTCTCGGGCATTCTGGGCAACACCAACAACAAAACCGTCGCGCGCCCGTTCCCGAACCACATCTCCTTCACTTGGGGCGACGCGCAAAGAGTCCTGCGTTGGCAGGGGCTTATGCAGTCCCGCGAGGTCCATACCCGCGACAGTTTCATCGAGGCACAGCTCGATACGGTCTCCTTCACCGCGCGCTCCCTGCTGCCGCTGATCGGCGCGGATTTGTGGTTCACCGGCGAGGCCGCGCCGCTCGGCACGCCGGAGCGCAAGCGGCAGGATGCGCTGCGCCTGCTGGCGGATTGGAATGGCGAGATGAACGAGCATTTGCCCGAACCCCTGCTCTACGCAGCTTGGGTCCGGGCGCTTCAGGAACGGCTGATCCGCGACGATCTGGGGCCGCTGGCGGATGAGTTCACGCATGTGGAGCCGCTCTTTATCGAGCGTGTTTTCAGGGACATAGAGGGCGCGTCCGCGTGGTGTGACGTCAAGCAGAGCGCGCGTGTGGAGACCTGCCCGGACATGGCGCGGCTGGCGCTCGACGATGCGCTGATCTGGATCGAGGAGCGCTGGGGCGACAATTTCGACAGCCTGCGCTGGGGCGACGCGCATCAGGCGACCCATGACCATCAGGTGCTGGGTGAAATTCCGCTTTTATCCTCGATAGTTAACATCCGCCAAAGCACCTCCGGGGGCGACAACACGCTACAGCGCGGGCGGACCAAAGGCACGGACCCGAACCCGTTTCACAACGTGCATGGGGCGGGGTATCGGGGGGTGTATGACTTCGCCGATCCGGACAGTTCGGTCTTCGTGATCTCGACCGGGCAATCGGGGCATGTGTTCTCGCGCCATTATGACGATCTGGCGCAGCTGTGGCGGCGCGGGGAGTATATTCCGATGTCGCTCGACGTGGAGTTGGCACGCGCGGCCTCGCTCGGGACGACACGCCTTCTGCCCCGCTAAGATGCTGATCTTGTTCAACAAACCTTACGGCGTGCTGAGCCAGTTCACCGACAAGGGCACCGAGGGCTCACCGCGTCCGACGCTGTCGCAGTTCATCGACGTCCCGCGCGTCTATCCCGCTGGACGGCTTGACCGCGACAGCGAGGGGCTGCTCTTGCTGACCGATGACGGCCGCCTGCAAGCGCAGATTTCCTCGCCCAAGTTTCTGAAACCAAAGACATATTTGGTGCAGGTCGAAGGCGACCCGGAGCCGGCCGCGCTGGAGGCGCTGCGCAAAGGGGTGACGCTGAAGGACGGGCCGACGCGGCCGGCCAAGGCGCGGACCGTGCCGGAGCCGGACTGGCTCTGGCCACGTAACCCACCGATACGGCAGCGAAAATCCGTGCCGGACACGTGGCTGGAGTTGACGATCACCGAAGGGCGGAACCGGCAGGTGCGACGGATGACGGCGCATGTGGGCCACCCGACGCTGCGGCTGATCCGGGTGGCAATTGGCGAATGGTCCTTGGGAACGTTGGCTCCGGGGGCGTGGCGGAGCGCGTGAAAGGTTAACGCAGCGCGCGTTGGGTGATGGCCAAAACCCGAATTCACCCGGAATTCGGGGTTAAGGCCCGCAAAACAAGGTCTGGCAGGCGTATGGCCCGGCGTATGGCTGCGCGTATGGCACCTGTATGGCTCGTTTTTGATTCGTTCGCGGGTTAGAGCGTGTTGCGTTTAATTGGCTTCATAGCCAGCGGCCTTGAAGAAATTGTAGCACTCCTCGTCAGTGAAGA
>CBFHJA010000076.1:0-12618 GCA_965656085.1 uncultured Aliishimia sp.
CACGATACGCTCTGATCATCTGAGAACGCATGCCGAAACGCTGACAAGCACGGTCAACTTTTCGGCGAAATGCTCTAGGGTCTGTGGACATTCATCTTGATGCAATCAAGGCAGCGGCAAGGTTCCAATTGGCTGTATAGCTGCAATCGGTTTTGTCATACCGCGTTGCTATGCCTCTGAATTCCTTGATCTTCGCGAAGTAGTTCTCGACCAGATGCCGCCACTTGTAGGCGTCGGCGTCATGGTCGCGCTGATGCATGCGGTTCGTTTTCGGCGGGATCACGGCGGTTGTGCCACGCGCGTCCAGCTCTTCCAGGAGCCAATTCGCATCAAACGCCTTGTCCGCTAAAAGCGCCCCGAACGAGACGTTGCGGATCAGCGGGGCAACGCCCTTCATGTCATGCGCCTGACCAGGCAACATCAGGAAGCGGACCAGATTGCCGAGCGCGTCCACCAGCGCGACGATCTTAGTCGTCAGACCGCCGCGCGAGCGTCCGATGGCCTGAGCCTGAGTCCCCCTTTTGCGCCGGTTGCCTTCTGGTGAACCTGAACGATGGTGCCGTCGATGAGTGCGTATTCGAGATCGGGGGCCCCGCTCATAGCATTGAAAAGACTCTCGAATATGCCTGCCTTGGCCCATCTGCGGAACCGCCGGAACTGCGTGTTCCAGTTGCCGAAAGCGGGCGGCAGATCGCGCCATGGTGAGCCGGTCCTAACGCGCCAGAACACCGCTTCAAGAAAGAGACGATTGTCTTTCGCGGTCGCTCCGGCATCGCTGGCCTTGCCCGGCAGATGCGGCTCAAGTCGTTGCCACACTCGATCCGACACCACAAAGCGCTGTTCGTTCATTCAAACCTCCATTTTGGAAGCTTGAATCAGAAAACAGACCAGATGGGAATCCCGATTGTCCACAGACCCTAGGCCGTCATTCAATGTCACCGAGAGAGTTGGCAGGCCATCTTCGCCCTTCTTCCGCCTGCTGGTCATGTAGTCACCCAGCCTGGTTGGATGACTATTCATGACAAACCAAGCTCCCGCAGATATCCCTCCATACGGGCCTCCAACTCGGCCAGATCGGCCTTCAACGCCTGCCGTTCGGCCCGCACGGCCATCAGGTCAATCTCTTCCTCCTCCTCGAACGTGTCCACGTAGCGGGGGATGTTGAGGTTGAAATCGTTCTCCTCGATCTCGGCCCGCGCGGCACGGTAGGCGTATTTGTCCACGCTCTCCCGCGCTGCATAGCTCGCCACGATCTTGTCAATATGGGTCTGGTCCAAGGCGTTCTGGTTGGTGCCAGAGATGAACTCACGGGAGGCATCGACGAACATCACCGATGTGTCGGGTTTGTGCTTGCGGAACACCAGCAGGGCGGCGGGGATGCCCGTGCCGAAGAACAGCTTTTCCGGCAGGCCGATCACCGCGTCGAGCAGGTTCTCCTCGATCAGCTTTTGCCGGATTTTCCCCTCGGTCGATCCACGGAAGAGCACCCCATGGGGCACGACCACCACGGCGCGGCCCGTGCGGGGTTTCAGCGTCTCGATCATGTGCAGGATGAAGGCATAATCGCCCTTGGTCTTGGGCGGAATGCCACGGCGGAAGCGGGCGAACTTGTCGGTCTCGGCGGCCTCGGTGCCCCATTTGTCGAGGGAGAACGGCGGATTGGCCACGACGATATCGAAGTGCCGCAGGGCGTCGTCCTTGGTGCGCAGCTTGGGGTTGCGGATCGTGTCGCCCCATTCGACCTGATGGTTCTCCTCCCCGTGCAGGAACAGGTTCATCTTGGCCAGCGCCCAGGTGGAGCCGATGGCCTCTTGCCCGAAGAGCGCATAGCCCTTGCCACCCTTGTTGCGGATCAGCCTGCCGCATTTCATCAGCAGGGAGGCAGAGCCGCAGGTCGGATCGCAGATGTGGTCGCCTTGTTGCGGATCGGCCAGATGGGCCATGAGGTCAGAGACCTCGGCAGGGGTATAGAACTCCCCCGCTTTCTTGCCCGCCGTGGCGGCGAAGCGGGAGATCAGGTATTCATAGGCCCCACCGATGATGTCGAGACGACCGACACGGGAGGGGCGCAGGTCCAAGGCGGGTTTTGCGAAGTCCTCCAGCAGATGGCGGAGGATGACGTTCTTCTGTTCCTCATCGCCGAGCTTGTTGGAGTTGAAGCTGATATCCTGGAACACGTCCCGCAGCTTGTCACCGTTGGCCTCTTCGATGGCATGAAGGGCCTTGTCGATACGTTCGCCATTGCCCGCCTCGTGCCGCCGTTTGTGCAGGGCGTCGAAGCTGGCGCCATCGGGGAGCTTGAAGGCTTCCTGTTGCATCATCGCCTCGACCAGTTCGGGGCTGTCGGGGTGTTCGGCCCGGTAGCGGGTATAGTGGTCCTTCCAAACGTCGCTGACATATTTGAGGAACAGCAGGGTGAGCACATAGTCTTTGTAGACGGACGGATCGACTACACCCCTGAAGGTGTCACAGGCCCCCCAAGCAGCTTTGTTGATTTCGGCTTGGGTGACTGGGGTCATGTTCAGGCTTTCTGCTCGACGATAGGGATGACGATATCACACGCGTCCTGGGTTTGAAGACGTTTCAGCCTTCTTGGTGCTGGACCTTCCAGTTGAATGGTCCGAAATCCGGGGGACAGGTCACTGCGTCATTTGAATTACCTCGGTCAGACCGCATTATCAGATTTCCGCGTGCCATCGGTCTTCTGCCTTTTTCGACTCAAGACACCCCAAACAAAGAGGCAAAACGCGCTCGCCATGGTGAGACCGGCCCATGCGAGCGCAGACTTCCGCCAGAATTGTTCGGGAAACAGCGACGTGATCCGCGATCCAGGCGCAAACACGAAGCTGCCCTCGGCAAAGAAGGGAAGGTGAGCCAAGTACCAAATGTCGGAAAATCCGAAGATGAGAACAAGCAACACTCCGGCTCCAAAAAGCGCGAAGATGACCGCCGCAGTTCGCTCAAGGCTTTGAATCACTTCGTGTCGATTTCCTCTGATGCGGACCCAAAGGAATGCAAGACCAATAGCCGAGGTGATAGTCACCAGATGCACATACTTCACCAGCGCGGCAACATCCCCAAGATGTAAAACCTCACGTAGGCTTAGCTGCGTCTGCGCACCCCAAGCTGCAATCATTTGCGGGATCGACCACCCTACCCATACTGCATAGGCGATCTCATGCGCCAAAGACCGTGCGGCCGCGTCCCGAAAACTCACAAAGCCAAGCTGTTCGGCCAAAGTAAGCCAAAGGGGAGAGCACAAGACCTGAATCCAAAATGTCATCAAGAACAGACTCAAGAAAACAGGAAGTAAAACCCGCGGCATCATGCGTTTCTCAACACGCTGGCAGGATCGCGCGACGTGGCATGCCATGCTGGAAGCGCGCCGGCTGCTATGCACACAAGTAGGAACGCCGCAACCGTGTGAATGATTGGCAAGACAGAAAAGCTCTCGCCCTCTCGCAAACCCACAGCGAGAAACTCGCCAAGAGGGGCTTCGAGATGCTGCGCCAACGTATACCCGCCAACAATGCCGACGAGGGTCGCGACGATCCCTATCACCAGAGCTTCCGAAATGATCTCGGCAATTACTTGAGCTCGGCTGGCGCCAATGGTGCGTTTGATCGCGATTTCCCGCGCGCGCTCTGCAACCGAAAAGGACATCAAAGACGCAATGGACGCGCCACCCACCAAGAGGATGACAAGGCCTAGCCCATTGGCAATCAAGCGCACGATCGCAAGAAGCCGTTGCGCTCTGTCAGCGACTTGTGCACCTGACCAGACTTCAACGCGATCAAGCGACATTACAGGTGCCAGCCTGTCCCGCAAATCTGCCTCCGTCATGCTCCCACTTGGTCCGAATATGAACAATGACCAACGAAGAGCGACGTCATTGGCAAAGTCGTTCGGACTATCAGAAATAAAGACCGCATTTCCAAGGCCCACGAATGGCGGCGTGTCTGTGACGCTGATCGCCTCGAGACGATAGCAGTACCGACCATCAATCACGAAATGGTCAGTGTCAGGCAAAGAGGGCGCAAGGCGCGCACCTGGCGCACAGGCGCGACGAACCTTTGTCAACAGCGTTCGGCTTGGCGATACTGCGCCGATCACGTTGAACAAATCATCGTTGGCAGCGATCAAACGGACCGGTCGGGGACCCTGCGGTGTGCTCAACTCACCCTGCCGTGCCGACACAAAGAAGACGCGCATATCCTTGGGCAAGGTGCCCATCAGGATAGGGCCGATTCCATCTTCAAACGAGCCTGCATCAAGACGCCCTTTGGTTGCTGAAACAATGTCTGACAATGCGCCCGTCAGCAAAAAACGATCTTCTTCGCCGAGCGCAAGCTGTGCTCTAAAAACGCGGATGGCATTATGTGACAGAGAATAGTTCGCGATAACTCCGGATATAGCGACCGCGAGTGTAAACACTGCGAAAATAAGCCGAGACGGTTTATGGGCCGAGAGTAGGCGCGGCACTTTTTTCTCCCATATGTGACGGCATATCAACGATCGACCCGTGGCTCATGTGAACAGTACGATCAAAGCGGTGCACCTGGCGCGGATCATGTGTCACAACAACCAGAGTTCGGCTCCCGTCGATAAGGCTGACAAGCATGTCAAACACATCATCCCCTGTCGCTTGATCGAGGCTGCCAGTCGGCTCGTCAGCAAGAATCACAGCAGGCTCCGTGACCAAAGCCCGTGCGATTGCAACACGTTGCCTTTCTCCGCCGGACAAACGTGCAACTGGACGGTCTGCAAGATGTCCAAGACCAACAGCATTAAGCCAGTCCTGCGCACGCGCCCGACGTTCGCGCCGCCGAACACCAGAATAGCGCAAAGGCAACGCCACATTGTCGACTGCCGAAAGATATTCGATCAGGCTGGCATTTTGAAAAACGAAGCCAATCTTCCGCCGTCGCAGCAGAAGTTTGTCTCGCACAGAAAGCTTGGAAAGCGCGGTTCCCGAGAAAAACACCTCACCGGAGGAGGGCCGGCTAAGCCCCCCCATCATTTCAAGAATAGACGATTTGCCAGACCCCGATGCGCCGAGTATTGCAATTTTTTCACCCTGCGCGACGCGTAGGTTTATGTCGCGTAGGATCGTCACATCCTGACCGAAAAGTGATAGCGTGTGAGTAACGCCCTCAACCGCTACCAGCGGCGTCTGGTAGTTAGAATTGGCTGTTGACGCGCTCAGTTAGCAATCCACACGTTGGAGGAACGCTCGCGTCAAGCTCACTTGCTGTTGATATTGCGAATACAGCTGTGTCAGCTGTGCCGATGTTGCTCCAGCAAATCCGTTTTTGACATACGAGTCATAAGCAGCACCCGCAGCCACACATTGCGCAGCGGCCTGTGTCTCGGGGCACGCATTGCTGCATGCGGACGGGATGCCGGGCACACTGATGTCGATGTTCAGACACGCAGAGGGGCAGCCACTGATCGAGACCGCTCGCTGTGGTGAAAAGCTGGAACTGGAAACGGAAGAAGACCCGCTCGAAGATGACTCCGAGGTCCCGAACAACGAGTCCAGTTCTTCTTCTGAGCAGCTTGCCAGAAGGACAACGCTGATAGCTGCTACGCTGATCGCAACAGCGCGATAGGATAAGATCTTCACTTCGGGTACTCCTTCATTTTGCACACCCTCGCAAAGCGCAATACGACTTTCAAAACGAATTTGGACCTGTAACCGGGAATCTGGTTAATGTTGCGTTCAAAACACAACCGCCTGCAATATAATGCGCTTTCATCAACGCTGTGTATCATACATCATTTTAACCAAGTTTTTCTTTTGCGATTTGCGCTGGACACTGGCGTCGCCTTGGTAAACTTTTAATAGGAACTTGCGCTCTATGTTGCCCCCACAGTTGAACCACCCAAGGCTACTTATCCCTGTGCAACGAAGCAACCACATCACTTGGTTGAAACAGCAGCTCCGCTTTTGGATTTGCTTTCTGTGTCTCTTGGCGTTTGGCCGCATCCTTCATGCAGACACGCAAGGCCTTTACGTCGTGGATCAGCACGACCTGCATTTCAAAATAGAGCGCACTTGCCGTGTCGAGCCCGGCAACCCGTGGCAGGTTTTCGCTCCGTTGGAAGGCAAAATCTCAAGCATACTGCGTGTGGGGGATGACGTTGCACAAGGCGACGTGTTGGCAAGATACTCCTCAACGCAGCTAGAGCGCCAGCGCGCACTGGCGCAAAGCCAACTCGCCACGACACTCGCCCGTATAGATCAACTGGTTGGCCCTTTGACGGAGGCCCGCGCGCAGCTTCGCAACCTCGACATGGCCGCCCTTGAACGCCGGATTACAGCCGCCCGTGAATCATATGAACAAGTGCAAGCACTTTTCGAAGACGGCACCTTGGCGGAAAACCAAACACTCGAAAGTAAAGAGAGGCTCCGCCAGCTCGAAGAAGAGCTTGTGCGGGCGCAAACGGAAACCTCCATTGCGCAGATGGAAACTGACTTGCAGATCGCCGAACAGCGCAACATCGCGCTCACGCAACGTATCGCCGTTGAAACTCTAGACGAACAGCTGGCGCTTGTAGACATACTCAGTCCTGTGCACGGCCGTGTTAGCCATGTAAACGCGCGGCTCGCACGGACTGGCGAGACGACGGTGGCAACCGGACTGCATTTGTTTTCGGTATCTCCGCCGCAGCAAAGGTGGGCCCGCGTTGAGCTAACAGCCGCAGAAGCAGACAGCATTCGAAATAGCGAGGTTTCTGTAAGACTTGCTCATGCTTCGCCCGCGACCAACACGGAGGAATATACCGCAAATCTAGAACAACTAGTAATGCAGGAAGATGCAACGGCCTGGCAAAAGAACAGATTTGAGGCGCTCGTGGCATTCGAAGCCCGAGAGGGTGTGCCAGTTATAGGAAGCGATGCCGTCTGCATTTTTCGCCGCCGGCTCGCAAGTGATGTCGTCGCTATTCCTTTAAGCTATGTCAATTGGCGTGGTGACGCGGCGATTGTAACAAAAGTGGAGGGTAACTCGATGACACTGGTCGAAGTGGAAACCGGTGTTATCGAGCCACCTTACATCGAAATCGTATCCGGTTTGCGCAGAGCAGACCGCATAGCATCTCCATAATGCGCTCCTTTCTCAGTGTAGGCAAAAGACCGAAAGCAGGTTTTTTTTCCGTCTCCATACTCCTGCTCGCATCCTGCCATGGAGATCTGATTTCACAGGCGGAGCGGGCCTTGGATGACGTGCAGAAGGAGCTGGTAACGGGACCAGCAACACCTCCCGGACAGTCTGTCGGCCCAAAGGCACTATTGTCTTTCGCAAAGGTGGGCGGTCCTGATTTTCTGCAGGCCAGACTCGACCAAGCTGCAACTCGGTTGAAGCTTGACAGCAGAAAATCGCGGCGACTCCCGCGCTTCTATGTCTCTTCTCGACGCCAGGTGACGCTGGGCGGTAGCGCCGCCGACTTCACAGCCAGGGATACATCGATCTCCGTGGATTGGGATATTTTGCAAGCCCTTTTGTTCACAGACACGGTAGGCCTGCAACTCGCAGAAGAGTTTCTTCCAGTTCAAGCCCGCGTTGCTGAGTTGGAGGCGACCCGGCGCCTTTTTTCCGCGTACTTCGAATATGAGGCGGCCGATATTGAGAATCGTGCGTTGCAAGATCAGATTGCGCTGTCAAAGTGCAACCTTGAAGAAGCACGCATCGGATTGTCGTTGGGCGAAGTAAGCCGCAGTAGGTTAGACGCTCTGGAAGCTCGAGTTGCGCAGTTGCAACGACAGGCGCACATGGCCGACCAAGATTTGGACGCAAAGCGACGTGAGGTCTTTTTCAGGGCAGGACTTAAGGACACTGCAACGATCTCTACAGGCGCGAATCCAGCCAGAATTATGCCCGCTCCGCCAACAAGAATGTCAGCGGATTTGTGTTACGCCCACTCCGGAAGCGGTCTGCGAGACCAACTCTTACTTGCTGGCGCGTCCAGCGCTTTGAGATTGGCGCGGCTGGAGCGCTATGGCTCGTTCGACATACAATTGCCGACAGCGGTATCACCTTCTTCGGGACTGAACATAGACCTCGTTTTGTCCATCTTAGTGCCGCTCATCGATCAAAATGACGCAGCACGCCGCGTACAAAATGCGCGCGAGGCGCTGTTGTCACTCATTCTGTCCGTCGAGAACAGCCGCCGGGAATATGGGGCCCAGTTTTCAACGGCACTTCTCGCACAATCACGTGCGGAAACAGCGCTTTCAGAGGCGCAGAACATGCTCGAAGAGCTTGACACAACCGTGCCCACCTCCTGCATGGAGAAGCATAAGACTGCAGAAGCGCGGCGCCAGGTTGACCGTGCGGCGCTGATAAAGCGGCGCACAGAGACTACATTGTCACTGATTTGTGCGCCGATCGCAGGCCCAGAGATGAAGAACACTCAAGCAGTTGCGGCCGCTCTAGAGGTCGCGCATTCTGACTATTCGCAGCACAATGAAGGGAACCAAAACTCTCATGATGTCATTGATCCGTAATGTAACTGCTGCGGTCGGTCTGCTCGTTCTGAGCCCACCGGTCGCGTCAGCTCAGTCGTCGCCGACTCCCACAATTGAGGTTCCAAATACACTTCAAGATGCAATTATGCATCCTGATTGGCTCGCGCCGTACGCAGAAGAAATCGCAATGGAGCTTGGCCTTCCTACTGATACATTCTCGGCGGAAAATATGCCACTGGACGTAAAGGACGCTACTGCCGCAAGCCTGCTTTCCATGCCGTTTGATCGTTTTGCCGGCGCACGGTTTGGCATGTACAGCATGAAGCTAAAGCCAGTACAAACCGCGCAGCAAGGGTCCCAAGAGTATGAGTGGGGTGAACTGTTGGACACCAGTCGTCATCCAAGTATGGAAAGAGGGATAAAACTCACAACATGCTCGGTTGTCGCGGATAATAACATGTCAGATGGGGCCGCTAGATCGTTTCAGTTCTCCGAAAACAGGCCGAACGGGTATGAGCTGTCTTTTGTCATTTATGACTATGCCGGGCCCGGCACCTACAAGTTCGATAAGAACACTAAAAGCTATGTAACTTTCATTCCCAATGCGCTTGGGCAATTGATGTCCGCATCCCGTGCCATCAAAAATAAGGCAACCGTCGTGCAGCATTTCACGGATGCTGGTTTGGGAGGTTCGATGACAGTAAGTGCTTTGCCGGACGGCTCTCTTTTGGGACGTTTCGACTTTGTGACACTAGGAAGCACGGACCGAAACGCCAGCATCGAAGGGTCCAAAGATCATTACTTCGTCAGCGTGTTTAGCGGCGTTTTTCGGAGCGCTTCACTTGAACAAACGCCTGTCTTCGACTTCAAACCTGAGCCGCTTATCGGAATGAACAACCAGCCAATCGTCAAGCAGATCAACCCCGCGGATCTGCCCGTTCGGGTTTTGGCACGCACAGATTGCCCCGATACTAAATGACTATGGGAAGGAGCTCTCAGATCTTTAGAGGATAGATGTGGGTCGGCATCGTCACGAGGGAGAAACGCGCGCAAGCACGATCTCGGAAATCCGCGCAGCCGGATTCTCGGCGGCGAGCTAGATCGTCACGTCACCGAAGATCAGCCGCAGCTTGTCATCTGGCTGCGGGCAAGGCCCCGGTGCCTGCGGAGGGTCCGGCTCGCATAACACCAGCGGCGCGAAGGTTACCGGTTCGTCCGCCATATCGGCGGCGGGAAGGACCAGCTTCCCTTGCTTGGCCAGGCATCGCCAGGTCGACAGCTGGTTCGGCTTCACCCCGTAACGCGCCGCCACCGCGTTTACTGTCGCGCCCTGTTCCTGCGCTTCCGCGACGGCCCGCGCCCTCACGGCCTCAGGCCACCGACGATGCCCGCTCTCGAAAGTCTCTACGCCGAGCGATCTGAGAAACGCCCTCCCCATCATAAGATGGGCATCATCTCGCAACCAAAAGGCGCATGGCGCGACAATCGGATGATCGAACGACTGTGGCGATCGTTGAAGTATGAATGTGTCTATCTGAATGCCTTTGAGACCGGTTCAGAGATGCGGGCTGGGATCGCGTAGGCGGCATCGGCTCGGAAGAACCGCATGATGTCGCGCTTGGCATACCGCGCGATGACGGGGTCAAGAACGTCTTTCCAGCCGTCGGCACTGTGGACGTTGCCATTGCGCAGGGCGCAACGTTCCAGCAGGTCAAACTGATTGAACAGGAAGTTCGGGCGATAGCAGGCGCAGCCGAAATGCCCGTTCCACGCGGTCCCCTCCTGCGCCCCGTGGGTTGGGCTCACCGAGCTGTCCATGTCGAGCACGAGGTACTTCAGCCCCGTTCGGTCGAGGAACCGGTCGATCCACTGTCCGCTGAGGTCGGCAAGCGCCGTGCGGTTCTCCGCGGTTGCCAGACCATCGGTCTCGAACCTGCTCATCTGCGAGGTGGAGGCGGCCTGCCCATCAATGGCGCGGTCACCGACGACCTGTCGCATCACCGGGTCATGGGCCAGCCGCTCGGCATCATTGACGTCCTCGTACCCCGCGAGCCGCCCATAGACGGCCTGCCGGAGCAGACCCGTCAGCTGGTGGACGCGGTTCGCGCCTGCGCGGGTGTCGGCCAGCGCGGCGCTCGCCAGATCGGACAGGCCCAAGGCTTCGTCCAGTTCTCATACGATCAGCAGACCGCCATCCGAACTGAGCTGCGATCCCCGGAACTCCAGCCGCTCCCGCCGGTCGAAATCCAGCCTCAGATCGTCCCGAGACCCCGCACCCGATGGGTGAGCCATAAAACGCGCACCTCATGCCGTTCAACCTGCTGAAGGGTAACAGAAATACGGTCACAGGCAGAGCCCAAATGCCAGTTCACTTGGGAAATCAGGGCTTCAGGTCCTTTGCATATTTCACTGCCCCGCAACCCGATACGACAGTAATACGTCGCTACTTCCGCTTCTTTATTATCTCGGCCTGCCGTTCAAGGGACACATGGCAATAGGCGCTCGCAGTCGTGACCACGCTGGAATGGCCAACATTGAGCGAGAACGCTTTGAACTCTTCGATGGTGGGGTAATAAGCGCTGGCCCACTTCACCAAGGTCTTGCGGAACGCATGTGGCGTGAAGGTCGGCAGACCAGCCGTTTCGAAGGCTTGCCGAACCGCTCTGCGGATCGCGTTGGCATTGCGGTAAACTGCGCGCTGGAAGCCCACGACTTTGAACTCACCGTCCATATGGCCGATTTCGAGCGGTGGGAAGAGCGGGTCGTCTGGGCCGAACAGCTTGTCCTTTTGCAAATACCGGACCCACTCGGTGAAGAACTCTTCATAGACCGGATCGACCGGGAGGAAGAAGGTCGTGATGGTCTTCGATCCTTTGGTGCGGACCTCGCGGGCGTCTTGGAAAACATAGCCGTCAATCGTATTCACATGCTTGAGCCGAAGCGATGAAACAGCGCCATCACGCGCGCCAGTCAGCATCAGGAACGCGATGAGGGCTTTGTCGCGGCGTGCGACTTCCGTATTTTCCGGCATGGCGTCGAAGGTATGGCGGACCATGTCGAGTGACGGATAAGGCGTTTCCCGCGCCGTGCGGGCGACCCGTTGCCCTTTGGCATCCATGTTGAAGTAATCGGCATCCGAATGCCCGATCCGGCTCTTGTAGCCCGGCTTGTCGGCCAACCAGAAGACGAAGTCCTTGTTGGCGGCGAGGATGCTGGCGATGGTAGATTTGGCCAAAGGCTTACCGGTCGTCTTGCTGATTTCCGTATCGAGCCGATCCCGGAAGCGCACAACCTGCTCGATCTTGAACTTCTTGAACGACGCATAGTTGCAACTTGCTTCGAAACGCTGGATCGCATCAGCGGCCTTCACGATGGTCGGCTTGTCCTTGCGTTTGGCCGTCCGCAGATAGTGGAAATACTGGCGTTTGATTCGTTCGTTTTCTTCGTTCAATTTACGCATGATGATCATGTCCTTTGAAGTGTAAGTTAAGGTTGTGGAGAGCGGCATCTATTAGGCGTCGCTCCCACCTCGTTTCGTGATGTCGAAGACTGCGGCGAAATCGGACAGGTGGCGTAGTCCGATGATCCGGTTGCTTGGGCCTTCGCACGCGTCGCACAGACCCTTCAGCATGGCAGTCTTGGCATTGCGCGGCACCAGATCGACCATGAGACCGAAAGGGCGTTGGCCCTTCTTGCAAGCCGGGCAAAACAACTCGTCAGGTCCGAGCGGGCGTTTTGTGCGCTTCCGCTCCTGCAACACGAAATCGCGCAGTTCTTCACCCGAATACAGGTAAGGGCGCTGATCCTTCATCACGGGCAAGCCGCGCCGCACATAATTGCGGATGGTTGCAGTTGTCACCTTGAGGTCGCGCGCTGCCTCTTCCGTGGTGTAGGTGAGCGCCTTGTTGATTGCCATCGGGTTGGGACGCTTAGGCATTTTCATCCCCCTCGAACAAAGCGCGGATTTCTTCCACGCGCCAAACCGTTGTCCGGGGCCCGAGTTTTTGCGGCTTGGGAAAGCGTCCATCTTTGACGCCCTGCCACCATGTCGATTTGGAAACTGGGATCGGGCCCTTAGAGCGTGTTGCGTTTAATTGGCTTCATAGCCAGCGGCCTTGAAGAAATTGTAGCACTCCTCGTCAGTGAAG
>CBFHJA010000077.1:0-12552 GCA_965656085.1 uncultured Aliishimia sp.
CCAAGATCGATTTGGTCATCCTCGATGAACTGGGCTATCTGCCGTTCAGTTCATCCGGCGGCGCGCTGCTCTTCCATCTGTTGAGTAAGCTCTACGAGCGCACCAGCGTGATCATCACCACCAACCTAAGCTTCTCAGAATGGGCCCAGATCTTCGGCGATGCGAAGATGACCACGGCGCTCCTCGACCGGCTCACACACCGCTGCCACATCCTGGAAACCGGCAACGACAGCTACCGCTACAAAGCCAGCTCAGAAGCCGCAAAGAAAAAGAGAAAGGAGACACCCGCATTGACCACAACATGACCGCTGAGACATAAACAAGGGCGGGTCAAATCTCGGTGAAAATACCGGGTCACTTCTCAGCGGAAATCAACAATACCATCTCATGTCTTCCCATTAGGGAACAATCAATCCGGCCCAAGCCAATTTCGGCTGTAAACTGTGGTCACTGCAAATTTTATCCAACGCAAACCACATTGATGCGGGCCATATTAAAAAGGAAACATAAACATGAACACTTCTCAAACCACTCAAACAATCCCGCTGATCCCCGAAAAGGCCTATACTGCCTTTGAGATTTCTAGCGTCGGCGAGAATATCCGATTCGCAGTCGACGACTCAGGAGACGGGGTAGTCTCCTCCCCTGACGAGTTCGAAGACGCAACGGGCTATTCTTGGGAAGATCTAATCAATGCATCTGCCTCCGGAGAACAAATCTACATTCTGGACTATGCTCACCCATTCACAGTTGAACGAATGGATATTGATCCGGAACAAGTCGCAAAAGATACGGCTTGGTCAGAGACGCCGGAAGCCCAAGAACTGCTAAAACTCATCGATGAAGCAGCAAAGAATGGAACTCTTAACGCGTTGTTCAGTCGCTACAAGTGTTAACATCGCGGTATAGAACAACCGGTCTTCGAGAAATCTAACCACCCCTAACCCCATCCCCCGTCTGGGTTCCCCTCCCAGGGAGCTTAGGCGGGGGTCCTATCCCCTTATTTTTTGCTTCTTCTGAGGGTCAGTCGTAGTCACCATCATCATCATTATCGCTGAATTACTCCCTCTCTCTCTATTCTTCTTATTCATTACTTATACCTAATCCAATCTAGGTATCCCTATCCGGGTTCCCTCCACCGTCACCCATCCCCAGACACCCCCATAGAGGCCACTTTTACCGCCAAAGAGAGCCATCTTCGGTTCTGGTAGGGGGTAGGCCTAGAGACCACCAAGAGGCTCATAACTGCCCCAAGAAATGCCCCAGTTTCTGCCTCTGTCTGAGAAAGCCGAAGAAAGGGATCGGTTGGCATGGAATCCTACCACCCCAGCCACTCTCTCCTCGTCGACCTTGTTAAGCCCTGCGCAATTGCCCTGTGAGCAGGAATGCCCCGGTTCATGCCCCCGATATGTCTAATGACGGGCAGGAATCTGTGAGGCGAAGGAGGGAGGAGAAAAAAGAAAGAGGCCCCAACAAACAATTGTCCCATCCTCTTCATCACTTTGTATAACTCATTGAGATACATATCATTTGAAGTGAGGTGCCCCTAAGTTTACTGCTGGCACGCTACCCGGGTCTGAGGAGTGACGTGCAAGGCCAGAACGCCGAAGCCACCACGACCTTGACGACCCGTGGGCCGCTGCTGCGCATCATCCGCATCCCGTCAGCACGGTGCGTCAGTCGGTCAGAAGCGGGCTGACGAACCCCTCCGGTTTCACGGCAAGGACCGGGCATTCGAGGCTGTTGATGATGTTCTCGGCGGTGTTGCCGATGAACACACCGCTCAGCCCGGTCCGCGCCACGGTGCCCATGACGACCACATCCGCGCCGACCGCGCGGCTCTGTTCATGTATGACCGTCTCCGGGGTCCCGCGTTCCAGCCGGGGCACCAGCCGGGGCTCGGGGCCGAGTTCTGATCGGAGCTCCGCGAGGAAACGATCCATCGCCGCGTGCCGCGCGGCAAGAATTTCGCGCACGTATTGATCGGCGGGCATGCGCGCGTCGCTGCTGGGGGAGAACGCCCAGATCATCCCCTCGCCGACCGCCTCCCACGCATGCAGAACGATGACCTCGGCCTCCGGCGCACCCGCAATCCGGCATGCGGCTTCGACCACGCGCCGGTTCAACGCTGTCAGCGTCTCGGGCTCGGCAGCGTCCATCAGATCGAGATCGACCGCGGCCAGAATGCGTCTGGGACGCGTCGAGGCCGCCTGCGTCTGCAGCCAGACGGGACAGGGACATTTGCGCAGCAGATGCTGGTCGGTGCTGGCGAACAGGAAGCGGTCGAGCCCGGGAAGCGGTTCGGCCTTCTTGACAACGAAATCGCAGTGCGCGCGCGCAACATGCCGGATGATCTCCAGATAGGCCTTGCCGACCGACACCGTGAGCGACACCGGCCGGGCCGGGGTGATCCGGGCCAATGTCTCGCGCACCGCGCTGCGGGTGCGCTCCACCGCGTCCTCGATGAGCCTGTCGGGGTCTTCGCCGGACAGGCGCGCGAGGATCGACAGATCGTGCGGCGGCTCCACGCAGGCGATGACTTCCAGCGACGCATCGTGCATCTGAGACAGGGCCAGCGCGCTCTCAAGCGCGATCTGGCTCTCGCTTGTGTCCGCAACGGCAAGGATCTTGCCGGGGTTTGCTGTGCTCTTGCTCATGTCGGCAACTCCTTTTGGCCCTCGGGATCCTCGACCGCACGCTCTGGCTCCGGCGCATCGCCCTCGATCATCCGCGCGGCGGCGAAGGCGGCATCGCGGTAGGGCATCAGCACGAGGTCGGCCCGTTCCGCATGCAGCATGTCGGCGGTGGCCTCCAGATGGGCAGCCACAGCGATCCTGCCATGAAAGCCCAGAGCGCGCACGGCCTTGAGCAGGGCGTGGCGGGGGTCGTCATGGGTCACTCCGGTGTCATGTTCGGGCACGGCCATCACCAGCCACTGCGCCTGTGCGAGCGGCAGATGGCCGAGGAACTCCGGATCGGTCGCGTCGCCGAACAGCACATCGAAGCCCTGCGCACGGGCGTAGCGCACCGCGCCGGGGCTGAAATCCACGCCGAGCACGCGCTTGCCGCTGTCGCGCAGCGCCGCGGCGATCCCCAGCCCGTAGCGCCCCAATCCGAACAGGATCACGTCATGGCCGCGCACCGCGCCCGCCGTGCCTGCATCCTCCGCATCCGGGCGGCGGCGCTCGAAGAGGCCAAGCACAGGCTCGAACACGCGGTAGAGTTGGTGCGAATAGGTGATCATGTAGGTCGAGGCGGCGATGGTCACGAGCCCGACCAGCGTCACAAGCCCCAGCGCCTGCTCCGCCACATGCCCGATGGCCACCCCCATCGCCATGAAGATCAGCGAGAACTCGCTGATCTGCGCCACGGTCAGCCCTGCGAGAAACCCGGTGCGCTTGCGGTAGCCCATCGCGCCCATGATCGCGAGCACGATCAGCGGGTTGCCGATCAGCACGAAGAGCGACAACACGATGGCCGGACCGACGCTCGCCCCCAGAACCGACAGATCCAGCGAGGCGCCGAGGGCTATGAAGAAGAACAGCAGCAGGAAGTCGCGCAGGGAGGCCAGCCGCGCCGCGATGGCCTCGCGGAACGGCGTCGACGCCAGCGAGACACCGGCCAGAAGACCGCCGAGTTCCTTGCCGAAGCCCAGATAATGCCCGACCGCAGCCAGCAGCGCCGCCCATCCGATGGCAAAGGACACCAGAAGTTCCGGCGCTTGCGACAGACGCTCGACAAGCGGGTTGGCCACGTAGCGGATGAACACCACGACAAAGGCCAGCATGCCAAGCCCGTAGCCCAGCACCCGCAGCACCTCCATGGCCGCGTTGTCGCCTTCGGCCGCCGCGCCGCCCACCCCGATGGCCGACAGCGCGATCATGGCAACCACGACCACGATGTCCTGCACGATCAGAAAGCCCAGCGCGATCCGCCCATGCAGCGAATCGATCTCCCGCTTGTCCGACAGCAGCTTCACGATGATGATCGTCGACGAAAAGGTCAGCGCGATGGCCACGTAGATCGCCGTCAGTGCGCTCAGGCCGAGCGCCAGCGCGATCAGGAAGCCGAAGACGGTCGTGAACAACACTTGCCCGAGCCCGGTGACAAGCGCCACCAGCCCCAAAGTCCGCACGAGGTTGAAATCGAGCTTGAGCCCGACGAGGAAGAGCAGAACCGCGATCCCAAGTTCGGCAAGCAGGTCGATCTGTTCGTAGGACTGCGCGATATCGAGCACCGAAGGTCCGGCGATGATGCCCACGGCGATAAAACTGACAATGAGCGGCTGACGCAGCAGCAGTCCGACAAAGCCGACCCCCGCCGCCAAGACCAGCAGCGCGGCGATCTCATAGAAGATGTAGCTTTCGATTGCTGTGGTCACATCACTCTCATCAATGGCCTGCGCAAGTGCCGGCAAGTGTCGCTGCGCGGCCGCACGGCTGCGAGCACTGGCCGTCGGCGGTGTCTTTTTTTGTTGGCCAACCGGCGCAGCGCGGCCTTGGCCGTCCCGCCTGAATGACGGCCACGCCAAAAAGCTGACAGGTTTACTCGGAAAAGCAATACCTATCTTTATGCGCGCGCCCGATGGGCCGTTTTGCCGCGCAAAAGGGCCTGCCGGGGTGGCCGGGCCGCGAAGACGCGAAGCACTCGCGACCGGCTGTTCATGCGTGCGCCGATCGGCAGGTGGAGCCGCGACGCGGCGGGGCGGAGGATCGCTTGTCTCACAGATCACATCCCATTTTGGGCAGGCAGGCTGTTGCCCGTCACGCGCGGGCCGGTACAGTCTGAGGGGACTGAAATTGGTCGAAAAGGTGATGCCGTGCTGAAGTTCCTGTCTGACCGGCCGCGCGCCACCAACCCCTCGGAGGATCTGACGTGACACTCACACACACCCTGCGCTGTGCTGGCCTTGCATTGGCGCTCCTGACACTGGGCGCTCCAGAGGCCAGCGCCCAATCGCAGCCGCTGACGGCACAGGAATCGGACCCGAACGTGATGGGATGGATGCAGGGCTTCCCGCCGCCCCCGGACAAGATCATAACCCAGCCCGACAGCGTCTATTTCAGCTTCCCGCGCCTGCGCTGGTCGGTCTGCCATCTGCGCGAGTTCCTGCCCACCGAGCAGATCAGCCGTGGTCTGGGCGCACCTGTGCCGCTGGCCTACCTGCCGCCCGCCGCGTTCGCCGACATACGACAGCAGATCGACGCGGTTACCTTCACGCCGCAACAGAGCGACACCACGATGACGTGGGAAGAGTCGCTCTATGCCAACTACACCGATGGCATGCTGATCCTGCACAAGGGCGAGGTGGTGTATGAGCGCTACTTCGGGTGCCTCGAAGAGGACGGCAAGCACGCCATCATGTCGATGACGAAGTCCTTCACCGGCCTTCTGGCCGAGATCATGGTGGTCGAAGGCACGCTCGACGACACGCTGCTGGTGCGCGACATCATACCCGAGATAGACGGCAGCGCCTTTGCTACGGCGACGGTCCGTCAGGTCATGGATATGACCACGGGCGTGAAATACTCCGAGAATTACGCCGACCCGAACGCCGATATCTGGCTCTATTCGGCAGCGGCAAGCCCGCTGCCCAAACCCGAGGGCTATACAGGGCCGGATGGCTACTGGGAATACCTTCAGCAGGTCGCACCCGAGGGCAATCACGGCGACGCGTTCCACTATAAGACGATCAACTCCGACATGCTGGGCTGGATCATCAGCCGTGTCTCCGGCAAGGCGGTGACCGAGCTTGCCTCCGAACGGCTCTGGCGCCGGATGGGCGTCGAACAGGATGCCTATCAGACCGTGGACGGCAAGGGCGTGCCTTTCGCCGGGGGCGGCATCACCGCCGGGCTGCGCGATCTGGGACGGCTCGGTCAACTGATGCTGAACGAAGGCGAACTGAACGGCGAGAGACTGTTCCCGGCGGAGGTGGTCGAAAAGATCCGCGCCGGCGGCGACCGGGCCAAGTTCGGCGATGGCTTCCCGACCTTCGGCCCCGGCAGCTACACGAGCCAATGGTGGGTCTTCCACAATGACCATGGAGCCTTTGCCGCGCGCGGGGTGCACGGGCAGACGATCTATGTCGATCCGACCGCCGAAATGGTTTTGGTCCGCCTTGCCTCCTATCCGCAGGCCCAGAACGGGTTCATCGACCCGACCTCGCTTCCGGCCTATCAGGCCGTGGCGGAGTTCCTGATGACGCGCTGATCCGGCGCGCTACAAGCGGTTGTCGAAATCGGCAAATCCGAGTCCGGGGCTGTAGACGAAGCGCTCATGGAAGATCGTGCGGCCCGCCGGGCTGGAGGCGATCCAGTCGTATTCCATCGACCCGGCGCGGCCTTCGAACACGAAATCGGACCGAAGCATGCGGATCGACAGCGCAAAGCGCTCCGAACGGCCTGCCTGAACCTGGGTCATGGTGTAGCTGCGCCGCGTGCCATCGCGCCAGCGCCCCATGGGCACGAAGGCGTCATTGATGAAATACCGGTCATGGGTCTGCCCGGGGCGGCGGTCGAAGACCCGCGCGAGCGCCGTGCCATCGTTGTTCATCGTCAGGTATTGGATGCGCACGCCTCTGCGTTCCCGGTTCTCGCGGATGTAGATGGGCAGGGTTTCGCCAGTGACGGGATGACGCCAGTTGCGCGGCCCGCTGATCCGGCGCGACCCGACGGTCTTGTCGATCCGCTCGCCGAAGGTGCTGCCCGGCACGCCGGACCACAGCTCGAACCCGATCTGGCCTTGGCGGGCGAAGGCGCTGAGGGCCTGTTGCCCTGCGGGCAGACCGGGCAGATCTGACATGCAGCCGCCGAGCCTCCGGCGAGGCCGCGCAGGGCTGCGCGGCGGGTGAGTGTCGTATTGGACATATGCTGTCTCCTGTCCTGAAGTGATGTGGCGTCTGGCACGTGGCGGACCGCCGCGCGACTGACCTCAGGCATACGCGTCCGGTCTGACGGCGTCCTGTCGCGGTCATGAACCTCCGATGAACAGGGCGTTAAGCGCGGTTCATGATGGGCCGGGCCCCGCATCGCTCGGGCTTCAGGGGGCGGGCGTCGCGCCCTGTCCGGCATCCAGCCGGTAGCCCACGCCGCGCACGGTCACGAGGCGCGGGGCGCCGGGTTTCGAGAGTTTCTTGCGCAGCCGCGCCATGTAGACATCGACGACATTGGTCATCGGGTCGGCATCTGCCCCCCATGCGTGGGACAGGATCCGCTCGCGGCTGTGGACGCGGTCGGGATCGCTCACGAAGAGCCACAGGATATCGAACTCCAGACGCGTGAGCACCAACTCCTCCCCGGCCAGCCGCGCGCCGCGCCGGTCGCGGTCGAGCGTCAGCGGCCCGATCGCGGCGCTGCGCACGGATGATCCACGCTCGGTGGCGAGACCGTTGCCCCGGCGCAGGAGCGCGGCGAGGCGCGCGAGCAGCACATCGAAGGCGAAGGGTTTGGCGAGGTAGTCGTCGGCACCGCGCCCGAGCCCCTCGACCACGTCCTCATCGGCATCCCGCGCCGTGAGCATCAGGATCGGCGTGGACACGCCACAGGCCCGGAGTTGCTCGCAGACATCCATACCGCTGAGATCCGGCACCATCACATCGAGGACGATGAGCGCATGGCCCCCCGACAGGCCCTCGGCGAGGGCTTCCTTGCCGGTCGCGACCCAGGTGACGTCGAAGCCTTCGGCGTCAAGCCCGCGTTTGACGAAAGAGGCGATGCGCATCTCGTCTTCGAGCAAAAGCAAAGGGATCATATGTCTGATCCTTTCTCGGAGATGGGCAGGGTGAGCGCAACGCAGGTGCCCTCGCCCTCGCGACTGTCGATGTCGAGCGATCCGCCATGCGCCTCCGCGATGGCCTTGGCGACGGGCAGACCGAGCCCGGTGCCACCGGGCAACGCGTTGGAGCCGCGCACGAACCGGTCGAAGATATGCGGCAGGTCTTCGGCGGGTATGCCGATCCCGCTGTCGCGCACCGACACCCGGACGGCATCGCCCGCGCGCCCGGCGTCAACGCGGATCGGCGCGTCGCCGGGCGAGTAGCGCAGCGCGTTGTCCATCAGCACCATCAGGAGTTGGTGCAACCGCCCCGGATCGGCCTCGACCTGCGCATCCAGCGCGGCCTTGTCGCCCGCCATGTCGATCACGGCGTTCGGCGCGAGTTGGCGCGCATCGGCAAGGGTGCGCTCCAGTTGATCGCCCAGTGTGACAGAGGACAGGCGCAGCGGCACTTCCCCGGCCTCCCGGCGCGCAACGAACAGAAGATCGTCCACCAGACGGCTCATGTGCTCGCTTTGCTCCACCACCGCGGCCAGAGCCTCGCGCGCACTGTCGCTGAGCACGTTGTCGCGCGCCCGCAGCGCGACCTCGGCCTCGCCCCGCATCACGGTGAGCGGCGTGCGCAATTCGTGACTGACATCTGCCAGAAAGCGGCGGCGCGTGGCGTCCTGTGCCGCAAGCCGCGCATTGGCCTGCTCAAGCTCGGCGGTGCGGTCGGCCACGCGCCGTTGCAGGTTCTGCTCTTCGGCACGCAAGGCCCGGTCCGAGCGTTCGAGCTGTTCGGCCATCACGTTGAAGTCCCGGCTCAGCCGGCCCATCTCATCGCTGCGCCGCTCGGAGATCCGAAACCCCAGATCACCCTGCGCCAGCCGCGAGGCCCCTTCCAGCAAGTCACCGAACGGGCGCATGAACGAGAGCAGCAACAGGCCGCTGCCGACCACGGCGGCCATCAGCGTCAACACCCCGGCGGCGGTGCCCAGCCGGGTGCTGCGCTGGCTGAGTTCGGCAATCGCGTTGCGCGCGGCAATCACCCGTGCCGCTTCTTCGGCGATGGCCAGATCCACCATCGGCGCAAGCCGCGTGTCGAGCGCCTCCATCACATCCTGAAGCGGCTCCGCAAAGGCACTGACGGTGTCCGATCCGGGCGCTGCTGGCGTGATTTGCGCGAGCGCGGCTTCGATATCCGCAAGAACATCGCCGATCCGCTCCAGTTGCGCGAGCTTGGCCGTGTCCTGCTGACCGCCCAAAGCACCCTCTTCGAGAACGACGTCGCGAATGGCCTCCAGATCGCGCCGGACTGCCGATTTGGTCAGCGACAGCCGCTCGATATTGCCGGCGGTCGGCGCGGCGGCGGTTGCGACCTCCAGCAAGAGCATGTCGCTGATATCGGTTTCGAGCGCGAGATAGAGGGTCAGCTGGTCCTCGGCCAGTGTCACCGAGGCCATCCCCCGTTCGATGCCACGCGCGAGGATCAGTGTCAGCGTAGCGCACACCGTGGCGCCGAGTGCGAGCAAAAGCGCGAATGTGACGATCTTGGTTCGGAACTGCATGTCTCGCTCTACGGCTGCCCTCGGAGTTCAGTCATCGCCCCCATCACCGTCACCATCGCCGTCCCCGTCGCCGTCGCCGTCGCCCTCACCATCGCCGTCGCCATCCCCTTCATCACCGCCGTCATCACCGCCGTCATCACCATCGCCGTCATCACCATCGCCGTCGTCGCCATCATCCCCGTCATCACCCTCGTCGCCGTCACGGCCACCGCCGCCGAAGAAGCCACCGCCTCCGAACAGCCCGCCCCCCCGGCCCGCCTGATCCCCGCCCTCGCCGGGCGGTGTCTGGCCACCGGGGCGGCGCACGATATACCCCATGTCCCGGATCACCCCGTAGAGCTCGTTCGCCGTGTCCATGTCACCGCGCCGCTCGGCCCGCACGGCGCGCTGCGCGAGCAGGCGGACGACATCCGGGATGTCGCCCTGCTGCACCTCGATCACCGGCGGCGCGGCAAGGTCCAAGGCGGGCAGGCGCGGGACGGCAGGCACAGCGTATAGGGCAACGGCCTCGCGCGGAGCAGCGAGGGTCATTGCCAGAATACAGGCAAGCAGTCCGACCGTTTTCATTCCCGTGCCTTTCGGCTCTATGCGCCTTTCGTCTTGTCCGGCTACCTGAGCGTTACCCTACCATGGTAGCCCTCTGATGCCCTCTGCGCATGTGTGAAGTCCAGAAACTTCGGGCTTCGTGAACCCGGCTTAATCGCCGGTTCATGTGCCGTTCATGTGGACGACAGGACGGTCTCAGACTCGGCGTGCATGTTTGGCGTGTCAAACATCCCACCCAACGGAGGAGATTTTCCGTGAAATACTTCAAACGCATCCTTGAGAATGTTCCCACAGAACCGCTGCTGCGCGAGATCGCGTCGGTGGATGACGCGTGGGCGCAGGCCACCGGGCGTCAGGACAAGATCGCCGTGCAGCGCGAGGCGCTGGCGATCCCGCTGCGGGGGCTGCGCAAGAGCCAGATCCATGGCCGTGCGCGCCGCGACGTGCATGAAAGCCGCTGGACGACAGGCTCGGCGGCCTTCCCGCTGGCCCGGGCGTTCATCACCGATGTGGCGGCGCGCCTCGATGCCGATCTGAGCCGGGCCAAGATCGTTTGCCTGCCTGCGGGCAAAACGGTCTATCCGCATATCGACCGTGGCGCGTATTACCGCCTGCGCGGGCGCTACCACATGGTTCTGAAATCCAGCGCCGGGTCGTGGATGAAGGCCGGGGACGAGGAGGTCCGGATGCGCGAGGGCGAGCTGTGGTGGTTCGACAACGACCAGATGCACGAGGCCCATAACGACGGCGGCGAGAACCGCATCCACATCATTTTCGACCTTCTTCCGGCACACATGCGCGCCAAAGCGGCTGCGGCGACCGAGGCGGCGCGGCGCGCCCAGATGGCGGAGGCCTGAGCCATGACACGACCCGCCCCCCTGTTCCGGCCCGGCGTGCCCGGTCTGATCCCCGATGCGTGGCTCGTCAATCCCGGCCAGACTGCGCCCGCCGTGATCGCTGTCCACGGCATCACCCGCGGCGCCGAGGAGATGGCCTCGCTGCTCCGCCCGCAGGCGGGCGCGACCGGCCGCACCCTCGTGGTGCCGCTCTTCGACAAGACGCATTGGCCGCGCTACCAGCGCGCGGCCTGCAAGAACCGGTCCGATTGGGCGCTCATCCGGCTGATGGCAGCGCTGCGCGCGGAAGGCGCTCTAAGCGCCGAGCGGGTCGATCTGTCGGGCTTCTCGGGCGGCGCGCAATTCGCGCACCGCTTCGCGTGGCTGTACCCGGAGCTTGTGGGGCGGCTCTGCCTCACCGCGCCGGGCTGGTGGACCATGCCCGATCCCGAAATGGCCTGGCCCTTCGGCATTGGCAGCGCGCCGGGCGATCACGGGCAGGGCTTCCGCTTGCAGGCCAATCTGCGCCGGTTTCTGGACCGCCCCATCAAGGTGTGTGTCGGCGGCGCGGATGTGGAGCGTGACGCCAACCTGCGCAGGAGCGACGGGCTGGACGCCGCGCAGGGATTCAACCGGCTGGAGCGGGCGCGCCGCTGGAGCGACGTGATCAACGCCCGCGCCCGCGCGCTCGGCCTGACGCCCCGGATTTCGCGGCGCGTGCTGGCGGGCTGCGGCCATAGCTTCGCCGAATGCGTCCTGCAAGGCGGGCTTGACCATGACTTCATCGCCCCCGCGCCGCGCTGCGCGGGATGCCAAGGCGCGCAGGGCTGCAAACCCGCCGCCCGGACCACACAGATCAGCACGAGGAAAGCCGCATGACAGACCGTCTTTATCCGCACCCACAGGGCCCCGCAGCGGGCGCCAAGTGGAGTTTCACGACACGGCGCGCGGACCGTGCCGAGGCCACGCGGCTGCTGGCCGATCCGGAGCGCGCCGAGGCGGGCGATCTGGTGCTGGCCGAAGTGACCCGCATCGGCAATCACAAACGCCTGCAACTGGCCGATGGCCGCTTCTCGCCGCTCTGGGTGGGCGATCGCATCGTCGTGGCCTGCGCCGACCGCTATGCCGTGGACCAGTTCCACGGTCTGGCGCGCCTGAGCGCCAAGGGGGCGGACCTGCTCGCGGGCGGCGGGGTGGCGGGCGAGATCGTCGCGCGCAATGACAAGATCGCGCGGGGAACGCGGCTTGCGGTGCTGGGGCGTCTGGCCGATGCCGAGGGCGCGCCGATCAACCTGCGCCGCTATGCGCTGACGCCGCCGGCAGCGCCCGCGCAGCCAAGCCGCCGCCCCGGCCTCGTGATCGCGGTGCTCGGCACAGGCATGAATGCGGGCAAGACCGCTGCGGCCGCCGGTCTGGTCAACGGGTTTGCCCGCCTCGGACGGCGCGTGGCGGCGCTCAAGGTGACCGGCACCGGCTCGTTTGGCGACGTGCATGAATACGAGGCGGCGGGCGCGGCACAGGTTCTCGATTTCACCGATGCGGGCATGGCCTCGACCTACCGGCAACCGCTGGACCGGGTGATCACGGCGCTGGATGTGCTGCTGGCCCATGCGGCGGCGTGCGATGTGGCGGTGGTGGAACTGGCCGATGGCGTGAGCCAGGTGGAAACCGCTGCGCTGCTCGCGCGCCCCGATGTCCGGACGCGCTTTGACGGGGCGATCCTCGCGGCGCCCGATGCGCTGGCGGCGCGGGGTGCTCTGTCATGGCTGGCCGAACACGGCGTCGCCCCGCTGGCGCTGAGCGGCGTGCTCACCCGCGCGCCACTGGCAGCCGAGGAGGCGGCG
>CBFHJA010000078.1:0-12405 GCA_965656085.1 uncultured Aliishimia sp.
GGCGGAGTTCCGCTTGCGGGCACCTTGCGCACCGCCGCGCTCTGGGGCGGGCTCTGGGCGCTGCCGCTCGGCGCTGCGCTCTGGGCCGATCCGGAGTTTCTCGGCGCGCTGGGGCTGTTCTTTTCCCAACTCGCCGTGGTGACCTTCGGCGGCGCCTATGCGGTGCTCGCCTATATGACGCAGGCGGTGGTCGGCAGTTATGGCTGGCTGAGCACGCCCGAGATGATCGACGCGCTGGGGCTGGCGGAGACCACTCCCGGCCCGCTGATCCTCGTGACGCAATTCGTGGCGATGCTGGCAGGCCAGAACGCGGGCGGGACCGGGCTGGCCCTGCTGGCAGGGGCGCTGGCGCTCTGGGTGACCTTCGTGCCCTGCTTTTTGTGGATTTTCGTGGCCGCGCCATACGTGGAGGCGCTCACCCACCGGCCCCGGCTGAGCGGTGCGCTGAACGCGATCACGGCGGCGGTCGTGGGGGTGATCGCGCAGCTTGGGCTGTGGTTCGCGCTGCATGTCGCCTTTGCCGATCTGGGCCGCTGGGGCGCGGTGCCGGTGCCGGTGCTGTCGAGCGTGGATCTGCCCGCCCTCGCGCTGATGGCCCTTGCGGCGGTTTTGCTGCTCTGGGCACAGCGCTCGGTGCCGGTGGCGCTCCTCGTTCTGGCGGCCTGCGGGGCGCTGTTCGGACTGGTCTTCGGGGCCGTGCCCTGACACCTGCACCCACCGCCGGGTCCCGGCTCCCATTAACCTCCCAGCCCGGCCAACCCGTGACAGAATCGCCCTTTCCTCTGCCCCAGATTTCCGTATGCTCTGGCCAAAGACGCAGAGAACGCTTGGCATTTGTGAGGACAGCGCGTGAGTGACGGCATCGAATATGGCAGCCTGATGCATGAGGCCATGCGCGGCCTCATTCGCAACGTGCTGACACAAGTGGCCACCGAGGGCCTGCCCGGCGCGCATCACTTCTTCATCACCTTCGACACCTCGCATCCCGATGCCGAACTCGCCGACTGGCTGTCGGACCGCTACCCCACGGAAATGACCGTGGTGATGCAGCATTGGTATGACAATCTTACCGTCACCGAGGACGGATTTTCGGTCACGCTGAATTTCGGCGACCAGCCCGAGCCTTTGTATATCCCCTACGAGGCCATCAAGACCTTCGTCGATCCGTCCGTGGAGTTCGGCCTGCGTTTTGAGGCCCATGACGAGGAAGACAGCGAGGACGGGCCCATCGCCAAGCTCGACCCGGCCGCTGAGCAAAGCACGCCCAAGGCCGAGCCGAAAGCAGACAGCGAGACCGAGGGCAGCGGCACGCCGAAGGAGGCCGACGTGGTCTCGCTCGACAGTTTCCGCAAGCCCTGAGCCGCCCCTGCCAGCCTCCGACCGGCGCCGCCTGCCCCGGTCGGGCGGCCCTCCTGCGCCAATACGCCCCTCGCCGGACGCGTGATGTGTGATTGAACGGCGCCAGCCCGCTCGGTATACGGCGGTCGACACTTGTCCGTAATTCCGCGCCGGAGACGCATCCCATGGCAAACACCCGCACCGAAACCGACAGCTTTGGCCCGCTTGAGGTCCCCGCCGACAAGTATTGGGGCGCGCAAACGCAGCGCTCAATCCTGAACTTCCCCATCGGCTGGGAACAGCAACCCATCGCCATCGTCCGCGCGCTCGGCGTGATCAAGCAAGCCTGCGCGATGCAGAACAAGGCGCAGGGCGGGCTGAAGCCCGAGATCGCCGACGCCATCATTCAGGCCGCCTCAGAGGTGGTGGCGGGCAAGTTCGACGACAACTTTCCTCTGGTCGTGTGGCAAACCGGGTCCGGCACGCAGTCCAACATGAACGCCAATGAGGTGATCGCCAACCGCGCCATCGAAATCCTCGGCGGCGTGATCGGCACCAAGGACCCCGTCCACCCCAACGATCACTGCAACATGGGGCAAAGCTCGAACGACACCTTCCCGACCGCGATGCATATCGCGACCGCCATGACGGCGCATGACGTGCTCTTGCCGGGGCTCGAAAAGCTGCACACGGCGCTTGAGGGCAAGGTCGCAGCGTTCGAGGGCATCATTAAGATCGGGCGGACGCATACGCAGGACGCCACGCCGCTCACGCTGTCTCAAGAGTTCTCCGGCTACACCCATCAGGTCGCCATGGGCATCCAGCGGGTCAAGGACGCTCTGGGGCGGATTTATGAGCTCGCGCAAGGCGGTACAGCCGTCGGCACCGGGCTCAACACCAAGCCGGGCTGGGACGTGGCCGTGGCGGGGCATATGGCCGAGATCACCGGCCTGCCCTTCGTGACCGCGCCGAACAAGTTCGAGGCCCTCGCCGCGCATGACGCGATGGTGGAGATCTCCGGTGCTTTGAAGACAGTCGCGGCCTCGCTCTTCAAGATCGCCAATGACATCCGCCTTTTGGGCTCGGGGCCGCGTTGCGGGCTGGGCGAGCTGATCCTGCCCGAGAACGAGCCGGGCTCGTCGATCATGCCGGGCAAGGTCAACCCGACGCAATGCGAGGCGCTCACGCAGGTCTGTGCGCATGTGTTCGGCAATGATGCGGCGGTGGGCTTTGCTGGGAGCCAAGGGCATTTCGAGCTCAACGTCTATAAGCCGATGATGGCCTATAACGTGTTGCAATCTATGCAGCTTCTGGGTGATGCGGCCTCGGCCTTCACCGACAATCTGGTGGATGGGCTGAAGGCGGACGCGACCCGGATCGACAAGCTGATGCGCGAGTCGCTCATGCTCGTGACCGCGCTCGCGCCCGAGATCGGCTATGACAATGCCACCACGGTCGCCAAGACCGCGCATAAGAACGGCACCACGCTGGTCGAAGAGGCGGTGAAGCTGGGCTTTGTGACCGAGGAACGCTTTGCCGAAGTGGTGCGGCCTGAAAATATGGTCGGGCCGAAGTGATTGGGCTAAGGTCGGGGCATGAGCACACCGTTCAACCTGAATAAAGCCCGCAAGGCGCGCGCCAAGGCCGACAAAAAGGCGCGCGCGGCGCAGAATGTCGTCAAGCATGGGCGCAGCAAGGGGGAACGTGCGGCGGAGGCCAGGGCGGACGCGGCGCACGTGAGTCGGCTCGACGGGCATAAACGCGAGACATGAGCGGGCGGCCTGTCAAGCACTCGCTGAGCCTGCAGGGGCACCGCACCTCGGTGTCTCTGGAGGATGAGTTCTGGGCCGCGTTTCGCGAGATTGCCGCCAAGGAAGGCAAGGCGATCAATGCCTTGGCGGCGGAAATTGATGCCGCGCGCGGCGATGTGGGGCTGGCCTCGGCGATCCGCGTCCATGTGCTGCGACATTTCAGGGAAAATTAAGACCTGCGCCGCATGTTTGCCTCATGCGACTCGATCTCCAACCCTCCCCGCCCTCACCTGAAGAGTTCCTCCACGACCTCTTCGATTGCGACGACGCCCACGCGGGCCATGTCGTGCAACTCTCCCATCTGGACATGGAACGCTACATAGGCCGCGACCGCTTTGTCCAAGAGATAAAGGCGCGCCGCTTTACCGCGCTGTCGAACCGGGACCAGATTTTCGTGATCTGCAACCATCAGGACGTGCGGCTGTTGGCATAGCACCGCCCCGGACCTGATCGGAGGCCTCGATGTTTTATGCGGTGCCGAAGACCGCGAGGCCCCGGGTCAAGCCCGGGGCGGGGTTTCTGCCGGGCGGCGGCTGGTAAGGCCTCTTGGCTGCGCTGCGCTTTGACGGGGCGACGGGCGCCCATGAAAAAGGGCGCCGCAGCGCCCTTCCCGTCCGCTGAGATCGGCGCGCCTCAGACCGAGGCCTGATAGATCTGGTCGATATTCTTGCCGATGGCGGCGGCGAATTCCGCGTCGCTCATCTGCTTTTGCAGACCTTCGGTGAGCGCGCGGGAGAAGCTGGCGATCATCTTGCCGTTCTGCGCCAGACGCACGCAGGCATCGTCCGTCGTGTAGCCGCCCGACAGCGCCACAACGCGCAGCACGCGCGGATGATCGGCGAGCGGGTCATAGAAATTGGCCTCCGACGGGATCGTCAGCTTGAGCATCACGTTCTGGCTCTCGTCGAGGCTGTTCAACTCGGCGAGGATCTCGTCGCGCAGGATCGCCTCGGCCTCGGCCTTGGTCGCGGAGTTGATATTCACCTCCGGCTCGACAATCGGCACCAGCCCGGCGGCGATCACCTGCCGCGCCACCTCGAATTGCTGCGCCACCACCGCCTTGATCCCGCCCGCGTTGGCCTCGTGGATCACCGAACGCTCCTTGGTGCCGAAAATGCCCATGGAGGCCGCCTTTTCCAGCAAAGACCCCAAATCCGGCATCGGCTTCATCACCTGCACGCCGTTCTCTTCCTCGGCCAGCCCCTTGTCGATCTTCAGGAAGGGCACGATCCCCTTGTTCTGCCAAAGAAACTCCGCCACCGGGGTGCTGTCGATGCTCTCGGACAAGGTGCGCTCGAAGAGGATCGCCCCGATCACCTTGTCGGAGGTGAAGTCCGGCGCGAGGATGATGCGGGCGCGCATCTTCTGGATCTCGGCGAACATCTCCTCCTCGGAACCATACTCGGAGGCGTCCACGCCATAGAGCCCGAGCGCCTTCGGGGTCGAGCCGCCCGACTGATCCAGCGCGGCGATGAACCCCGCACCGCTCTCCATCTGCGCACGCATTTTCGCAATCTCGGACATGGGTCACCCTCTTTGATTCCAGTGTTTGCGGTCTGATAGTGCAACACGGCCCCGGATGGTACTCTGTTAGCGCCGGACAATCCGGAGCCGGATGCCCGATTTGCTGCGCACCGTCAGATGTGCCACCGGAACGGGCACGTCGCCGGGCACCACCTCCACGCGCAGATCGCGCAGAAGGCGCGCGAGCAGCAGCGGGCCTTCGATCATCGCAAACCCCGCCCCCGGACAGACCCGCGCCCCGGCGGAGAACGGCAGATAGGCCTCGCGCAGGCAGGTCTTGCCATTCTCGGTCTGCCAGCGATCCGGGTCGAACCCGTCGGGATTGTCCCAAATACGCTCATGGCGGTGCAGATGCCACGGGCTGAGCACGATCTGACTGCCGCGCGGCACGGCACGGTCGCGGAAGCGTTCGGGACAGGTCGCCTCGCGCACCATCATCGGCACCGGCGGGTAGAGGCGCAGGGCTTCGCGGAACACGTCGCGGGCGATGCGCAGCTTGGAGACCTGTCCGAAATCAGGGGCGTGCAGGGCCTGCGCCTCCTCGGCGAGCCGGTCTTGCCAGTCAGGGTAGAGCGCCAGCAAGTAGAGCGTCCAAGCCAGCGCGGAGGCCGAGGTCTCGTGCCCCGCGAGAAAGAAAATCGCCACCTGATCGACCATTTCCGCCGCTGAAAATGTCTCGCCGGTCTCGGGATCGGGCTGGGTCATGATCTTGGTGGCCAGATCGTCCGGCGCGGTGCCCGCCGCGATGGCCGCCGCGCGTTCTTGGGTCAACTGCGTGATCAGCCCGCGGATGCGCGCGGCGCTGGCGCGGGTCCGCTGCGGGAACCGCCGGGGAATCCAGCGCGGCAGCGGCACCATGGCGGCGAGGTTCAAAAGCGGCTGGCTGCGCTGATAGGCGTTGAATTCATGGAACACGTCGCGCGCCACCGCGTGTTCGATCGGGATCGAGAAGAGCGTGCGGAAGATCACATCGGCGGCCGCATGGGAGGTTTCCGGCTCCACATCCACGACCTCGCCTGCCTGCGCCGAGAAGCGCGCCGCCGCCGCCTCTGCCGCCGCCCACATCGCCGGGACGCTGTCCCGCAGCCGTCCGCCCTCGAAGGCCGGGTCGATGATCCGGCGCTGGCGTTCCCAGACCGTGCCATTGGTCAGGAACACGCTCTCGCCGAGCAGCGGGCGCAGGCCTTCGGCGATGCGGCCCGATTTCGGGAAATCGGCGGGGCGCTGTTTGAGCACTTCCGCCACGAGGCTTGGCTGGTTCACGAGAAAGGAGCGGAAGAACGGGGTGCGGAATTCGGCCATCCACGCGCGGTAGAGCTTGGCAGGCTGGGCCGAGAGGATGTCCTGACGGAAGAGCTTTGCATAGGCGCGCAGGCTCACCTTGCCGGGCCGCGCGGGCGGTTTGGGCGGCAGCGTCATGCGGCGCGGGAAGTGAATTTGTTGACCGGGGCCTCGATGCGGGAGCGCGAGGCCGGGCGGTTCTCATAGCGCTCCGCGAGGGTCAGCGGGCCGGCGGTGATCTGGAAATAATCGTAGTCGCGGGGCCGGTCGAAGGCGCAGAGATATTGGAAATGCAGCCGGAAAAACCGCCAGCGCAGCGCCTTCCAGCGCGCCGGGCTCAGGCTCTGGGTGAAGGCCGCCGAGAAGACCAGCGGCCAGCGTTTGTCCTCCGGGGCCACGCCCGACACCGCCACCGGATCGCACAGCGCGAAGGCGCAGCCATCGCCCGGTGCGGTCACATCGACCCATGTCAGCGCGTCCGAGGCGCTCAGATCGCGCAGATCGCGGCGCAAACGGTCCGCGCGCGGCAGGAACGACACCATCGGCACCACCTGTCCCAGCGTCAGAAACCCGAGCGCCGGGCCATCATGCGGCACCCGGCCCGCGCGGATCAGATCGGCGAGGATCGACACCCCGAGATGTGCGCCCGAGGAATGGCCGACCACCAGCACCTCCTCCACATCGCTGTGCAGCGCCGCCGTGATCTGGTCGGCAAACTCGGCCATGCGCGCCTCCAGCCGGGGCGGGTTGGCACCGCGCGAGGCGGCGGAGTAGCTGTAGTCATGCATGAGATAATACGCGAAAAACTTGTTATCGAGGGCCTTGAACCAGTGCAGGGTCCGGGAGATCACCGCGAGCGCCGCGCCAATCCCCGCGATCTGGTGCAGCAGCGGCCAGCCCGCGAGGCTGGCGCGCGGCACATGGCCGAAGCCCCAGACAATGGCGCGATAGGTCAGAACCCCGAGCAGCACCGCGAGCGCGGCCTGCGCGATCAGCATCCCCACAGGGTAGAGCGCGGCGATCACCGGGCCCTTGCGCAGCCGCATCAGGCGCCAAAGCGCGCCCGTCGAGATATAGACCCACGCGGTGCGGAGCATCTGCGCGTATGTGCCCGGGATCGAGGCGTCCATGCTGCCCCGGACGATGTCGGACCAGACCAGCACCTCGATGTCGGCCTGTGTCTGGGTGCCGTCCACCTGCGCGGTGACATGCCAGCCATAGGGGCCTTTTTGCGTTTTGGGAGAGAGGGTTAGCGCATAGCCGCTGATCTGCGCCTGTGCCGTGCCCTCGGCACGGTAAAGCTCCCGATACCGGCGCGGGTGGATCGGGTCATAGCCGGGGATGTAGAACACCCGGCGGCGGGAAACGGTGCGCGGCGTGCTGCTCATGCGGGCCTCTTGTAGCGCACCAAGGTTAACACCGGTTTTCGGCAAGAGTAAGGCGGGGGTTCGGCCTGCGGCCGAAGCGAGAGACGCTGTCTCTCGCGCTCTCTGGGATATTTGGGGCCAAAGGAAAACAGGGGGGCCGCGCTAATTGTGGAGAGTCAGTGACCCAATTACGCTTAGTCAGCCGAGATATTGCAGGGCCGGGAAGCGTTCGAGCAGCCACCATGAGAACTGGGTGAAGGCGCCGGTGACGAGGGCGAGGCCGACGAGAACCAGCAGAACGCCCATCGTCCGCTCAATGGTTTTCATGTGCTTTTTCAGGCGGTTCATCACGCCCATAGCGCGGGACATGAAGAGTGCGACGAGCAGGAACGGGATGCCGAGACCGGCGGCATAGATGCCCAGCAGGAGCGTGCCGCGCGTCACCGAGGATTCGGAGGCCGCGAGCGTCAGGATCGCGCCCAGTTGCGGGCCGATGCAGGGGGTCCAGCCGAAGGCGAAGGCGAGGCCAAGGATATAAGCGCCGAAGGACGACCCGCCCTGATCGCCCGCGTCGAGGCGGGCCTCCTGATCGAGGAAGGGGATGCGGAAGACCGACAGGAAATGCAGGCCGAAAATGATCACGACGACGCCAGAGATTTGCGCGAAAAGTTGTTGATTTTGCAGGAAAAACGCACCGAAGGCCGAGGCGGTGAAGCCCAAGAGCAAGAACACCGTGCTCAGGCCCATCACGAAGAACAGCGCGGTAATGAAGGCCTTGCGCCGCGCCGCGGATGTGCTCGACATTTCAGAAACTTGCACGCCCGACATGTAGGCCAGATAGGGCGGGACGATGGGCAGCACGCAAGGGCTGAGGAAGGAGATGATGCCCGCCGTGAGGGCGATCAGCATGGCGGGCACGAGGCCTGCGTCGATGATGTCGAATCCGAACATGAAACTCACATAGGCCATGGCGCGCGCGGCGTCACGGGGCCATCTGTCACAACTCTGTGGACAAGGTGTAACACGGGCTCTATCTGTCTGATATGACACATGAACTCGACGCCACCGGGCTGCTCTGCCCGCTCCCCGTTTTGAAGGCCCGCAAGCGGCTTCAGGCGCTCAAGCCCGGTGAGGAGCTTCAGGTTCTGACCGATGATCCGGCGGCGATCATCGACATTCCGCATTTCTGCTCCGAGGCTGGGCATGCGCTGGTCGAGGCGGATGCAGAGACCGCCCCGGCGCGCTGGGTGATCCGCAAAGGGTGATCTGCAGCGCCGCGCGGTTTGTGCTGCGCGCCAGGTCATACGTACCTACGCTCTCAGTCTCGGACCGCGCGGCCCCGGGTCAGGCCCGGGGCGGGATCTTTGGGCTCGCGGTGCGCAAGAAAAACCCCCCGATGCGCGAGGCACCGGGGGGCGGGTTCATTTGCCGCCCAGCGACCACCAACCGCGTTTCTTCGGCTTGGGCGGGGCCTCCGGTTCGGGGGCCGCGTCCGCTGTGACCGGTTCAGGCTCTGGCGTGGGCTCTGGTGCAGGCGCGGGCTCGGGCATGGGCTCCGGCTCTGGGGCGGGCTCCGGGGCGGCCTGCTCGGCCGGCGCAGCTTCCGCAGGCGCGTCCACCACCTCTGGCTCGGGCTCCGCTTCGGCTTGCGGTTCCGGCTCCGGCTTGGGCGCGGGCTTTTTGCGGGTCCGCGTGCGCTTGGGTTTGGGCTTTTCCTCCGCTTCCGGCGCAGTGTCGGCCTTGGCCTCGGCCTCCGCGCTTGCTTCTGCAACCGTGTCGGGCGCTGTCTCCGCGTCTCCGCCCTCTGCCGCCTCTGCCGGTGCAGCGGCGGTCTCCTCGGTCTTCTTGCTGGACCGGGAGCGGCGGGTGCGCTTGGGTTTGGGCTTTTCTTCGGCCTCGGCGGCAGGCGCGTCCTCCGCTTGAGGCGCCGCCTCTGGCGCAGCCTCCGGTTGGGCGTCGCTCTCCGCAGACGGGGTGTCCGCCGCGCTGTCCGACTGGGCTTCAGATTGGGCCTCGGAAGTGGAGGATTTGCGACGACGACGGCGGCGACGGCGGCGTTTGGGCTTTTGCTCCTCCTCGCCTCCGGTCTCTCCCGCGGTCTCCGCGGCGGGCGCTTCCTCGGCCTGCACCACCTCGGCGCTGGCCTCCTCGTCCTCATCGACCCCCTCCATCAGCGAGCTGTGCGCCGACACGACCGGGGCCTCCACAGCTTTCACCGTGCGGGTCGCGGTCTTGAACTTCTCGAGGCTGAAATCGGGGCTGACCAGCATCGGATCGCCCTCGATGCGCACCGACAGGCCATAGCGCGCCTCGATCTGCGCGATATGTTCGCGCTTCATGTTCATCAGGAAGTTGGCGATGCCAACGGGACACTTGATCAGCACCTCGCGGGAGCGGCGGCGGGTGCCCTCCTCCTCGATCTGGCGCAGGATCGACAGGGCCATGCTGTCATCGGAGCGAATGAGGCCGGTGCCGTGGCAGGACGGGCAAGGCTGGGTCGTTGCCTCCAGCATCCCCGGGCGCAGGCGCTGGCGGGACATCTCCATCAGGCCGAAGCCGGAGATGCGGCCCACTTGGATGCGGGCGCGGTCGGTCTTGAGCCGGTCCTTCATGCGCTTTTCGACGGCGGCGTTGTTCTTGCGCTCGTCCATGTCGATGAAGTCGATCACGATCAGGCCCGCAAGATCGCGCAGGCGCAACTGGCGCGCCACCTCGTCGGCGGCCTCCAGATTGGTCTTGGTCGCAGTCTCCTCGATCGAGCCTTCCTTGGTGGCCCGCCCGGAGTTCACGTCGATGGCCACCAGCGCCTCGGTCACGCCGATCACGATATAGCCGCCCGATTTAAGCTGCACCGTGGGGTTGAACATCGCCGCGAGATAGCTTTCCACCTGAAAGCGCGCGAAGAGCGGCAGGCCTTCGGTGTAGTGCTTCACATTCTTGGCATGGGACGGCATGATCATCTTCATGAAGTCCTTGGCGTTGCGGTAGCCGCGTTCGCCCTCCACCAGAACCTCGTCGATCTCGCGGTTGTAGAGGTCGCGGATCGAGCGTTTAATCAGGTCGCCCTCTTCGTAGATCTTCGCGGGCGCGATGGATTTCAGCGTCAACTCGCGGATCTGCTCCCAGAGCCGTTGCAGATATTCATAGTCGCGCTTGATCTCGGCCTTGGTGCGTTTGGCCCCGGCGGTGCGCACGATGAGCCCGGCGCCTTGTGGCACCTCGATCTCTGTCGCGATCTCCTTGAGCTTCTTGCGGTCGGCAGCGTTGGTGATCTTGCGGGAGATGCCGCCGCCCCGGGCGGTGTTGGGCATCAGCACGCAGTAGCGGCCCGCGAGGGACAGGTAGGTGGTGAGCGCCGCGCCCTTGTTGCCGCGCTCTTCCTTGACGACCTGCACCAGAAGGATCTGGCGGACCTTGATGACTTCCTGAATCTTGTAGCGGCGCGGGCGGGGCTTGCGTGGCGGGCGGATGTCTTCCTGATCGTCGTCATCGGCGACGGATTCGATCGTGTCATCCTTGGATGCGGCGGTTGGCTTGGCCGGGGTGTCGTCGTCCTCGTCATCATCCTCCGCGTCTGCCGCGCTCTGCGCTGCGGTGTCTGCCGCGGCCTCGTCCGGCTGCGCCTCGGCTGCCGCGTCGTCCTCTTCGCCCGCCGCCGGTGTGTCCACCGGGGTCTCGGCCACTGTCTCCATCGGCGAGGTGGCCTCGGGGGTGTCGACGACCTCCGTGCTGTCCTCGTCCGCGGTCAGGTCGATGGTTTCCATCCCCTCGATCTCGGAGGTGGCGACCGCGTCGCCGGATTTCGCCTCGGCGGCCTTGGACCGGGAGCGCGCGCGCGACCGGGAGCGCGAGGTGCGCTTCGGCTTGCTCTCTTCCTCCTCGTCGCGGGCGCGCTGCGCTTCGGCATAGGCGCGCTCTTCTTCCATCAGCGCCTCGCGGTCGGCGACGGGGATCTGGTAGTAGTCGGGGTGGATTTCCGAGAAGGCCAGAAAGCCGTGGCGGTTGCCGCCGTAATCAACAAAGGCCGCCTGAAGCGATGGCTCCACGCGGGTGACTTTGGCGAGGTAGATGTTTCCGGCTAGCTGGCGTTTGTTTTCGGATTCAAAGTCAAACTCCTCGACCTTGTTTCCGTCCACCACCACGACGCGGGTCTCTTCCGCGTGGGTGGCATCGATAAGCATTTTTTTCGGCATTTCAGTCCATTGCACGACCTCTCACGCCGATCCCCGGGGGGTGCGGACGTCAGTGAGGTGTGTCTTGTCAGGGCGATCTGGGACGCGTGCTGCAGGGGCGTCTGGCGCCTCTCTGCCCGGGATAGTACTGCCGTCGCGCGCGTCATCGCGGTTCTTCTCCGAGGCGCGGCAGCATTCCGCCGACCCCAATTATGTCCCGGGCGCGTGTGCCGGTCCGGGCGTTTCAGAAACCCTTTCGGGTCCAATCGGTCTGTCCCGGCCCAGATCAGCGCCAGTGGCGGGGGTGGGTCGAAAACAGCGAATCTCGTCGGGGAATTCGCGCGTCAGGCGAATTAGACCCTTGCAGGCACCATAAAGCGAGGCGATAGACAAAGACAATGGGCAATATGATGTGCGATGTGTTGGGCACTGTGTCGGGCAATGTATCAAGGCGGGGCTTGGTCGATGCAGGCCACGCGAAGGCAAGGGAGATGGCCGGAATGGCGAAGCGAGCGGTAATTGCAGCAATGGGCGGCGCAGCGGCGTTGGTACTGACGGCCTGTGACACGGTGCCCGCCGATCTCGACCCGGGGATCGTGCAGGACAATCCCGGCGCCGCCCGCGCGCTGCGCGCCTGCCCGCGCGCCATCTCGCGAGAGACCAGCACGCCGGCGACCGGCATTGCGCTCAACACCGATATCGTGGTGGTCGAGGTCAACCAGTATATCTTCGAGGTCGATGGGCAGGAACGCCCGTGGACCTGCGTGACCAACGATGCGGGCGCGCCGCAATTTCTCTACCCGACGCGGGTGATCCGCTAGGCCGGTCGGGGGAAGGTGGGCAGATTGCCCACCCTTATCTCTTTGCGATCTGCCATAATGAGAGTCAGCGGACGAGACCCCGTCCCACCCT
>CBFHJA010000079.1:0-12048 GCA_965656085.1 uncultured Aliishimia sp.
TCTCTTCACTGACGAGGAGTGCTACAATTTCTTCAAGGCCGCTGGCTATGAAGCCAATTAAACGCAACACGCTCTAAACACCTAGGTTAGCGTTGTTCAGGTTTTGGTCCTCAACTGACCATTGGGGATACTCCCTCGGGGTGAGGTCGTCGAGGCTCGAATGTGGGCGGTGGTGGTTGTAGTCGTCGCGTCATACTGGAAACGCCTATCGGCAACTTGGTCTGACCGGCCTTGCAAAACGGCCTGGGCAGGAGGGTCATCTGCGAAAAATCCGTTTTGCCTAACGGCAGGGTAAGGAAGAGGCGTGGACAAAAAGACTGCTCCAGGCGGGGCGGAAAGACAAATCGTGTTTGCTTTCAGGTGCGGCAACTTCCAAAGCGGGACGTCAAATCTGTCCCTCACTACGAGACTTCAAAAATCTACCGCGAGACCCTTTTTCTCCCAATCTCCATAGCGGACCGGTTCTGGACCCTCTCGGCCACCAAGTTCCTTGGGGCGTGATCCGGCCTCTGCCTCACGCGCGATGCGGCGTTCCTCTGCTTCGGCAAGCGCGCGCTGCGCCGCGGGCGGCAGATCATCGGTTTTGGGTGTGTCCTTTTCCATACCCGGTGATATACGCCCCAGATCGAATTCCGCAAGCTGGGATCAGGTATGCAGGCGACAGAAGAAACCTCGGGCGTCCCGGCGCGGCGCGCAGCACTCTGGATTCTGGGACAGGTTCTGGATCACGGGTTTTTGATGGCAGAACTCGTGCATGACGACAAGATACGGGCGCTATCTCCGGGCAACAGAGCCCGAGCACAGAGGTTGGCAAGCGATGTCCTGCGTCATCTGGACCAGCTGGATCGGCTGATCGGAGCGCATGTGAAGAAGGCCCCCCCGCCCTTCGTGCAACATGTCCTTCGACTAGGGACGTTCGAGCTGGCACAGGGCGAGGCAGCATATGGTGTGGCGAACGATCTGGTCAGCATCGTGTCGCGCAGCAAGCGCCATGGGCGCCTGAAGGGCCTAGTGAACGCGGTATTGCGCAAGATGGCTCCCGATGTGGTGCAAGACTGGCAGCGGTTGCCGCCGCCGCATCTGCCGAAATGGCTTCGCAGGCCGCTGATGGACGCATGGGGGCATGGCCGCTTGCAGGCCATGGAGCGCGCTCATGCCGCCGGCGCGCCGGTGGACCTGACAGTCCGAGACGGGCAGACCGACCTCGCCGCTCTGGCCGAAACGCTTGAGGCCGACATTCTGCCGACCGGCTCGCTGCGACTGCGTACCCGGTCGCAGATATCGACGCTTCCGGGCTTCGAGGCCGGCGCTTGGTGGGTACAGGACGCTGCTGCGGCGCTGCCTGCAAGGTTGGTGCGTGGACGGTCCGTCCTCGATATGTGCGCTGCTCCCGGCGGCAAGACCATGCAGCTTGCGGCGATGGGAAGACAGGTCACCGCCTTGGATGTCTCCGAAAAGAGACTCGACACTTTGAAGGACAATCTCGATCGCACCAGGCTTGCTGCGGACTTGAAGGTTGAGGATGCGCTTGATGTCGCCGGCACGTGGGACAGCGTTTTGCTCGATGCGCCCTGCTCGGGCACCGGTACCATCCGGCGTCACCCGGACCTGCCGCATGCCAAGGACGGCTCAGAGTTTGGCTTTCTGATCGCGCAACAGGCGCGCCTGCTCGACCACGCCCTGACCGTGATCCCGCAAGGCGGGCAGATCGTGTTTTGCACTTGCTCGCTGCTTCCCGATGAGGGCGAAGTGCAGATCGTGGACGCTCTTGCGCGTCATGCGGATCTCGAAATCGACCGCGAGGCAATGGCCGCGGACTGGATCGACCCGGATTGGCGCAGTCCCGAGGGCGGGTTGCGGCTCCGTCCGGATATGTGGCCCGACCGCGGTGGGCTCGATGGCTTTTATATGGTAGCTTTGCGAAAGGCGGGGTAATGCAACCTGCGCAAAAGAGCGGTGACTTGCGCCCTGCCGGGTGATACTCTGCTGTCAAGACGCGCCGCCAGAGCGCCAAGGCAGAGTAGATGACGCACCCGTCCAGTTTCCGCACCCGCGCTACGCGGTTCATGAATCGTTTGCACGCGCGGCTGGCCACGCGGGCCCGGGCGCCGACCACATTCGTGACCGCGCCTGAACCACGCACCATCGGAAGTTTCGCCAAGGGGCGACAACTGATGGCGGGAAATTACCTCTTTGCGGGCCATCTCGTCACCGCACCGGGTGTGTCGATCTGGGACGCGACCCCGCCAACCGAGGAGTTCGCCCAAGAACTTCATGGCTTCGCGTGGCTGGACGATCTGGCTGCCGTGGGTGATGCTGCGGCCCGTGAGATCGCGGCGCGCTGGGTGTGGGAATGGGTCGCGCGCTATGGCCGGGGCACCGGGCCGGGCTGGACCCCGGACCTGACAGGGCGCCGCCTGATCCGCTGGATCAACCATGCGCTGTTCTTGCTCCGGGCACAGGACGCGGACCGGTCCAAATCCTTCTATCTTTCACTCGGCCAGCAAACCCGGTTTCTGGCCCGCCGATGGCCGTCGACAGCGCCGGGCCTGCCGCGCTTCGAGGCACTGACCGGGCTGATCTATGCCGGGATGGCGCTTGAAGGCCAAGAGGACGGCGCGTCCCCGGCGGTCAAGGCGCTGGCGCAGGAATGCGCCGCGCAGATCGACGCGCAGGGCGGGCTGCCGACGCGCAACCCAGAGGAACTGCTTGAAGTCTTCACCTTGCTCACATGGGCGGCCGCCGCGCTTGCAGATGGCAACCGCGACGTGCCGCAGGTCCAGATCGACGCCATCGACCGCATCGCCCCCTCGCTGCGCACCTTGCGCCATTCCGATGGCGGGTTGGCGCGGTTCCACGGGGGCGGGCGCGGGCTCGAAGGACGGCTCGATCATGCTTTGGCCAATTCGGGGATAAAGACACGCGCACCGGATGGGCTGTCGATGGGGTTCGCGCGGCTGTCCGGCGGGCGCACGAGCGTTATTGTCGATGCCTCCGCCCCACCTGGCGGCAAGGCCAGCACCAACGCCCATGCCTCGACGCTTGCTTTCGAACTCACCTCCGGGCGCCGCCCTGTCGTTGTCAATTGTGGATCCGGCGCGAGTTTCGGCCCGGATTGGCGGCGCGCCGGGCGCGCGACACCGTCCCATTCAACACTCTGCCTTGACGGCTATTCCAGCGCCCGGCTCGGAGATGTGACCAAAGGCGGGCTACGCGAGGAATTGCTCGACCTTCCGAGCCATGTGCCCATCGAGATCAGTGACGCCCCCGACGGCACGCGCTTCCAAGGCGGTCACAACGGCTATGTCGCGACCCATGGGCTCACCCATGCCCGAATGCTGGAGCTGACCTTCGAAGGGCGCGGGTTGGCCGGCGAGGACATGCTGCTCGCAATCGAAGACGCGGACCGCAAGCGCTTCGACAAGGCGATGGACAGCCACAAGCTCGCCGGCGTGCCCTTCGACATCCGCTTCCATTTGCACCCGGAGGTGGACGCGGCGCTGGATCTCGGTGGGGCAGCGGTGTCAATCGCGCTCAAGTCCGGCGAAGTCTGGATTTTCCGCTCCGAGGGGCTCGAAGCGCGCCTTGAGCCAAGCGTCTATCTCGAAACCGGGCGGCTCAAGCCACGTGCGACACAACAAATCGTTTTATCCGGCCGCGCAATCGACTATGCGACGCGCATGCGCTGGTCCCTGTCCAAACCGCAAGACACCGCCACAGGTATCCGGGACCTCGTGCAAGACGACATATCGCTGCCTTGAGGACCTCATCCGATGACTGATCTTTACCCCGTGCGCCGCGCGCTGATCTCTGTTTCCGACAAGACCGGGCTGGCCGAGTTTGGGCAGGCGCTGCAAGCGCGAGGCGTCGAGATCCTGTCGACGGGCGGCACCGCAACCGCGCTCCGCGCCGCAGGCTGTACGGTCAAGGACGTCAGCGACGTGACCGGCTTTCCCGAGATGATGGATGGCCGGGTAAAGACCCTGCACCCGGTCGTGCATGGCGGCCTTCTGGCGCTCCGGAACAATGACGATCACATCGCCTCCATGACCGAGCACGGGATCGGCGCGATTGATCTGGTGGTGGTCAATCTCTACCCGTTCGAAGCGGCACTTGCGCGCGGCGCGGCCTATGCCGACATGATCGAGAATATCGACATTGGCGGACCTGCGATGATCCGCTCAGCGGCCAAGAACCATGGATTCGTGAATATCGTTGTCGATGTGGAGGATTACGCCGCGGTACTTGCCGAACTCGAAAGCCATGACGGCTTCACCTCCTACGCCTTCCGCCAGCGCCTCGCGCAAACCGCCTATGCCCGCACAGCCGCCTATGACACAGCCGTATCCACATGGATGGCGGGGCACGTAGGCGGTGAGCCGCCACGCCGCCGCGCATTTGCGGGCGAGCTGCGCCAGACCCTGCGCTATGGCGAGAACCCGCACCAATCGGCGAGCTTTTACACCGATGGCACGAACCGGCCCGGCGTGGCCACCGCAACTCAGCATCAGGGCAAGGAACTGAGCTACAACAACATCAATGACACCGACGCCGCGTTCGAGCTGGTCAGCGAGTTTGCACCCGAGGACGGCCCAGCCTGCGTCATCATCAAACACGCCAACCCTTGCGGCGCGGCCACCGGCGCGAGCCTGCGCGAGGCCTATGTGAAGGCGTTCGATTGCGACCGCACTTCGGCCTTTGGCGGGATTGTGGCGCTGAATCAGCCGCTCGACGAGGAGACCGCACAGGAGATCACCGGCATCTTCACCGAAGTCGTGATCGCGCCCGGCGCGAGCGACGCGGCGAGAGCGGTCTTCGCGACCAAGAAGAACCTGCGCCTGCTGACGACCGAAGGGCTGGCCGACCCGCGCGCGGCGCTCACGGCGGCCAAACAGGTCGCGGGCGGCTGGCTGGTGCAAGACAAGGACACGGGCTTCGTGCCCGAGGGCGACCTGCGCGTTGTGACCAAGGTGCAGCCGACGCCCGAGCAAATGGCCGATCTGCGCTTTGCGTGGACCGTTGCCAAGCACGTCAAATCCAACGCCATCGTCTACGTCAAGGACGGCGCGACCGTGGGCGTGGGCGCGGGGCAGATGTCGCGTCTCGACAGCGCGATGATCGCTGCAAAGAAAGCCGAACGCATGGCCGAGGCTATGGGCTTGCCGCAATCGCTCGCCATCGGATCAGCGGTGGCCTCGGACGCGTTCTTCCCCTTTCCCGACGGGCTGATGGAGGCGGCTGCGGCGGGTGCGAGTTGCGTGATCCAGCCGGGCGGGTCGATGCGCGATGACGAGGTGATTGCGGCGGCGGATGAGGCAGGCCTCGCTATGGTCTTCACCGGTATGCGGCATTTTCGGCACTGACCCCATGCGCTTGCTCTGGATATCCGCGCTGATTGCGTTCGGCCTTGATCAGGCGAGCAAATACGTGGTGATTCACCAGATGGAACTTTGGCGGGTGCGCGCCATCGAGGTTGTCCCACCCTTTCTCAATTTCCGCTATGGCGAGAATTACGGCATCAATTTCGGCATTGGCGGCGATGCGGTGAACGCATGGGTCTGGGTGGCAATTGCCGCGGTGATCTGCACGGCGCTGCTGATCTGGGTGTACCGGACCAAGGACATGCCGCGTCTGGGCTATGTGTGCGCCGGGCTGCTGATCGGCGGCGCGCTCGGTAATGTGTTCGACCGGTTGGTCTATGGCTACGTCCTCGATTTTCTCAACAATTCCTGCTGCGGGTTTCAGAATCCGTTTTCCTACAATGTTGCGGATGTGTTCGTCTTCGTAGGAGCGATCGGGCTGGTCTTCCTGACCCCCGACCATGGCAAAGGGCCAAAAAAGGGCGCGTGACAAGGCAAGCCTGATTGGCGTATGGAGGGCAAAACGGGCAATGGGGCGAAACGGAATGCGGTGGCTGATGCGGTTGGGGATGATGACCTTGGCGCTGGTGGCTTTGACCGCCTGCGCGGGCGGGCCCCTGCGCACGCTGGAAAAGCCCGGCGAAGGACCCGATGAATTCCGTATCGTGCCTGCCAAACCGCTGCAAACGCCACCGGATTACGCGTCCTTGCCGGCCCCGACACCGGGCGCGTCCAACATCACAGATCAGACCCCGCTGGCCGATGGCCTTGCCGCGCTTGGCGGACGGGCGCCCGCTGCCGGAGCGGGCATTCCCGCAGCGGATGCCAGCCTCGTGACCCAAACGTCCCGCTTTGGCCGCGATGGAACGATCCGTCAGACCTTGGCGGCTGAGGACGAAGAGTTCCGCACGCGCCGGGGCCGGTTCACGCAGATCCGCATCGTCCGCACCGACCGCTACAACGATGTCTACCGCCCGCTCGCGCTCGACCCGTTCCGCGAAGTGAGCCGTTGGCGCGGTGCCGGCGCGCGCACACCAACATCGCCCCCGGGTTCCAGCTGAACCGTTCACGACCTCGACAACGCCCTTGGACGACCATTGAAGCAGGGCGATTCCGGCGTACATTGTCTCCAACGTCGATCCACGCGTAAGGAGAGCCCATGCTGCGCCGTTCCCTTCTGGCCCTGATCACCTCGGTCTGTACCGCTGCTGTCGCGGTCGCCGCCACGGCTGACGACATGGTGACCTATTTCACCCTCGACAACGGGATGGAGGTCGTCGTCGTCGAAGACCATCGCGCGCCCGTGGTGCAGCACATGGTCTGGTACCGTGCGGGCTCCGCCGACGAGCCGCTCGGGCAATCGGGCGTTGCGCATTACCTCGAACATTTGCTCTTCAAGGGCACCGAGACGATGGAGCCCGGCGAGTTTTCCTCGACCGTGGCGGCCAATGGCGGGCGCGACAACGCCTTCACAAGCTGGGATTATACGGCGTATTTCCAGCGCGTGGCAGCGGACCGGCTTGGGCTGATGATGAAGATGGAAGCCGACCGGACGAAAAATCTGGTGCTCACCGAAACCGACATTTTCAACGAGCGGGGCGTGATCCTCGAAGAACGCAACCAGCGGGTCGAGAACAACCCCCGCGCGCTGTTCAGCGAGCAGATGAACGCCGCGCAATTTCTCAACCACCGCTACGGCGTGCCGATCATCGGCTGGCGCCACGAGATGGAAGAGCTTGGCATGGAGGACGCGCTGGCCTTCTACGAAGAGCACTACTCCCCGAACAACGCGATCCTCGTGGTGTCCGGCGACGTCACCCCCGAAGAGGTCCGCGCACTGGCCGAGGAGCATTACGGCCCGATTCCTGCCAATCCCAATCTGAAACCGCGCTACCGCTCGCAAGAGCCGCCCCAGAACGCCGAGCGCCGGGTGATTTTCCGCGATGCGCGCGTCGCCACGCCTTATCTCAGCCGCTCCTACATCGCCCCCGAGCGCGACCCGGGCGCGCAGGAAAAGGCCGCTGCGCTGCGTATCCTCGCCGAGCTTCTGGGCGGCGGCACCACATCTTACCTGACCGAGAAGCTGCAATTCGACGCCCAAACGGCTGTCTATAGCGGCGCGTTCTACGGTGGCACATCCCTCGATGACACGACCTTCGACATTATCGTCGTGCCGCGCCCCGGGGTCTCCCTTGAGGAAGGCGAAGCTGCCTTGGACGCCGCGCTTGCGAGTTTCATGCAGAGCGGCGTGGACGCCGAGGCGCTGGAGCGCATCAAGATGCAGGTCCGCGCGTCAGAGATCTACGCCCGCGACAACGTGGACGGCATCGCACGCCGCTATGGGCAGGCGCTCACCAGCGGGCTGACCGTCGAGGACGTGCAGGCGTGGCCCGAGGTTCTGCAAGCGGTGACCGCAGAGGACGTGATGGCTGCTGCCCGCGCAGTGCTGCGCCGCGAGAGCAGCGTGACAGGGTACCTGATGAAAACCGAGGAGGCGATCCAATGATGATGCGTTTTGCACTGGCGATCTGCACCGCCGTTTTTGTCACAAGTGCCAAGGCCGAGGTCGACATTCAGGACGTGACCACGCCCGGTGGACTGACCGCGTGGCTGGTGGAAGAACCCGCGATCCCCTTCATGGCGCTGGAATTGCGCTTCGAGGGCGGCGCGTCGCTGGACGAGCCCGGAAAGCGCGGGGCCACCTCGCTGATGACCTCCCTGCTTGAAGAGGGCGCGGGCGATCTCGACGCGCGCGGCTTCGCCCGCAGCACCGAGGCACTGGCCGCGTCCTTCGGCTACGATGTGGGCGACGATGGTCTGACCGTGACCGCACGCTTTCTGACCGAGAACCGCGACGAGGCCCTCGCACTCCTGCGCGCCTCCCTCATCGAGCCGCGTTTTGACGAGGACGCAATCGAGCGGGTGCGCCAGCAGCTTCTGTCCAACATCCGCTCGGATGCTACCAATCCGCAATCCCTAGCGCGCGAGGCCTTTGACCTGATGGCCTACGGCCCGGATCACCCCTATGGCTCCTCCCGTGATGGCACGCTTGAGAGCGTTTCAGCGCTGACGCGTGACGATGTGCTGACCGCACATCGCAATGTGCTGGTGCGCGACCGGGTGCAGATCGGTGCAGTGGGAGATATCACGCCCGAAGAGCTTGGGCCTATGCTCGACGCGCTGCTCGGCGATCTGCCCACCGGCGGCGCGCCCCTGCCGGACCGGCTGGACGTGGAGATCACCGGCGGCACGACCGTCGTGCCTTTCGACACCCCCCAATCGGTGGCGATTTTCGGCCATGCGGGGATCGAACGCGATCACCCGGATTTCTTCACCGCCTTCGTGCTGAACCAGATCATGGGTGCAGGCGGGTTCGAGAGCCGCCTGATGACCGAGGTCCGCGAAAAGCGCGGCCTGACCTACGGCATCTACTCCTACCTCGCCACCAAAGACTATGCCGACACCTATCAGGGCTCCGTGTCCTCGCAGAATGACCGCATCGCCGAGGCGATCGAGGTGACCCGTAATGAATGGCGCAAAATGGCCGAGGAAGGGGTGACTGCCGAGGAACTCGACGCGGCAAAGCTCTACCTCACCGGCGCCTACCCGCTGCGCTTCGATGGCAATGCCCGCATCGCGTCCATTCTGGTGGGAATGCAGGCGCAGGACTTGTCCATCGACTATATCAACACCCGAAATGACAAGGTGAACGCGGTGACGCTGGACGACACCAAACGCGTGGCCGCATGGCTTTACCAGCCGGAAAACCTGCATTTCGTGGTGGTCGGACAGCCCGAGGGCTTGGAGGCAGCGGCGGGCAACTGATCAGCCGTCAAATCCCAGAAACCGGGTGACGTTCTCGACAGGGCGCCGGCGCGAGACAACAGAGTTCGCAACGAACGCCTCGTCCGGCCAGCCTAAAGCCACACAGGTCAGGATCACCTGGTCCTCGGGAATTTGCGCGACGTCCCGCACCACCGGGCTTTGCATAATCCCCTGCCCGTTGATCACTGCGCCCAAGCCTTTGCTCCACGCCGCGAGCACCAGCCCATAGGTCATCGCGCCGGTGTCGAAATGCGCAATCGTGTTGTTCAGCAGCGCCCGGTCGAAGCAGACAACTATGGAGACCGGGGCATCGAACTGCCGAAACCCTCGCATCACCCAATCCTGCCGCCGCTCCTTGTCATGCCGCTCGATCCCCATCGCCTCGAAAAGCTGCACGGCGATTTCGATCTGCCGCTCCCGGTGCGGCCCCTCATAGGCCGCATAATCCTCGATCTCCCGGCTCGGCTTGACCCCCGCGAGCATCCGCTCGGTGTTGCCCTTGCGCACGTGCTCCAGAGGCTCCCCGGTCAGGACGTGAAGATGCCATGGCTGCGTGTTCATCGACGACGGCGCGCGGTTGGCGAGCGCGATGATCTCCTCCAGCAGGCTCTGCGGCACGGGTTTGTCGAGAAATCCCCGAATGGAGCGGCGCTCCTGCATTGCGCGGTCTAAGTCCATGATCGACCTTCCTTCCAGCCTTGGATCGGGCCCACTCCAGACAGGGTGGGCGGCTCTTGTCCAGCACTTCGCCGCGAAACCCCGAACTGACGTCGCGCCAGACCGCGTCTTACAAGCGCACCCCCTGCGCAGAGATGCCTACAGACCTTATTTTTGTAGCGCGCTTGTGGAAAACACGGTAGATGGCGCCATCCGATACATGCGGTCCGGGCCCTGTCCGCATTTATGCTACGGAAAACCAAACCAAACGGGCCGGAGGGAATACGCCCTCCACGCAATCGGCCTATGGGGATACGCCCCGGCGGCCAAGACAGGAAAACAGATGTTCGATATCTCCAAAAAATCCATGCAGTGGGGCGAGGAAACGCTCACACTCGAAACCGGCAAGATCGCCCGTCAAGCGGACGGGTCCGTGATCGCCACGCTCGGCGAGACCTCGGTGATGGCCAACGTGACCTTCGCCAAGAGCCCGAAACCGGGGCAGGACTTCTTCCCGCTCACGGTCCACTACCAAGAGAAATACTATGCCGCCGGTAAAGTGCCGGGTGGCTTCTTCAAGCGTGAGGCGCGCCCGACCGAGAAAGAGACGCTGACCGCGCGTCTGATCGACCGCCCGATCCGCCCGCTTTTCGTGCCGGGCTTCAAGCATGAAGTGCTCGTGATGTGCACCGTGCTGTCCCACGATCTGGTCAACGACCCCGACATGGTCGCGATGATCGCTGCCTCCGCCGCGCTGACGATCTCCGGCGCGCCCTTCATGGGCCCGATCGCAGGCTGCCGCGTGGGCTATGAGGATGGCGAATACGTCCTCAACCCGACTGTCGACGATATGCAGGACCTGCGCCTGAACCCGGACCAGCGTCTCGATCTGGTCGTCGCGGGCACCAAAGACGCTGTGATGATGGTCGAATCCGAAGCCTACGAGCTGGACGAGACGGAAATGCTCGGCGCGGTGAAATTCGCCCATGAGCAGATCCAGCCGGTGATCGATCTGATCATCAGCCTCGCCGAAGACGCCGCGAAAGAGCCGTTCGACTTCCAGCCGCCGGATTACTCCGACCTCTATGACGCGGTGAAAGCGACAGGCGAGTCGCAAATGCGCGACGCCTACGCGATCCTCGACAAACAGGAGCGCACCTCGGCTGTAGCTGCGGCCAAGCAAGCGATCATCGACGCGCTCACCGAAGAGCAGCAGGAAGACCCGAACCTCGGCTCTGCCCTGAAAAAGCTTGAGTCCGTCGTTCTGCGCGGTTCGGTCGTGAAAGAGGGCAAGCGGATCGATGGGCGCGCGCTCGATCAGGTCCGCCCGATTGTCTGCGAAACCGGCCTTCTGCCACGCACCCATGGCTCGGCGCTGTTCACGCGCGGCGAGACCCAGGGCCTTGTCGTCACCACGCTCGGCACGGGCGATGATGAACAGTTCATCGACGCACTGCATGGCAACTTCAAATCCAACTTCCTGCTGCACTACAACTTCCCACCCTACTCGGTCGGCGAAGCGGGCCGCGTGGGCCCTCCGGGTCGCCGCGAAATCGGTCACGGCAAGCTGGCATGGCGCGCGCTGCAAGCGGTGCTCCCGGCGCAGACGGATTTCCCCTACACGATCCGCCTCGTCTCCGAGATAACCGAGTCGAACGGGTCGTCGTCCATGGCCTCGGTCTGCGGCGGTTCGCTGGCGATGATGGATGCGGGCGTACCGATCAAATCGGCCGTTGCGGGCGTTGCGATGGGCCTCGTGCTCGAAGAGGATGGCTCCTACGCGATCCTGACCGACATCCTTGGCGACGAGGATCACCTCGGCGACATGGACTTCAAGGTCGCGGGCACCGAGACCGGGATCACCTCCCTGCAGATGGACATCAAGGTCGCTGGCATCACGCCGGAGATCATGGAAAAGGCCCTCGCGCAGGCGAAAGAAGGCCGCCTCCACATCCTCGGCGAGATGAACAAGGCGATCTCCGGCGCGGGTGATTTTTCTGTCCACGCTCCGCGCATCGAGACGATGAACATCCCGACCGACAAGATCCGCGAAGTGATCGGCTCGGGCGGCAAGGTCATCCGCGAGATCGTGGAAGTGTCCGGCGCGAAGGTCGACATCAACGATGAGGGTGTGATCAAGATTGCCTCCCCGAACGGCGAGGCGATCAAGAAGGCCTATGATATGATCTACTCAATCGTGGCCGAG
>CBFHJA010000080.1:0-7263 GCA_965656085.1 uncultured Aliishimia sp.
GGCGGACACGGGCACGGCGCTCGGCTTCGCGCTCGATCATGCACGGGCGCGCGAGGCGGTCCTGTCGGAACTCGACGCCCCTGCGCTGGCGGACACGCTCGCCAAGTCTGACCTGTCCTCGGTCCCTGTGACCAGCGCCGCCGAGACCCGCGACACCTTCATCCGCCGCCCCGATCTCGGCCGCCGCTTGCCCGAGGCACAGGCCCAAAGCCTTGCAGGGCAGGGCCCCTGCGACGTCGCGCTCGTGCTCGGAGACGGGCTCTCGGCCATCGCCGCCGCGCTCAACGGCCCGGCGTTCCTGCGCGCGCTCCACCAAAGACTGACCGCGCAGGGCCTCAGCATCGGCCCCGTCGTGCTCGCCCGGCAGGCCCGCGTCGCGCTTGGCGACGGGATCGCGCAGGCGCTTGGCGCTGAAACGGTCGTGATGGCGCTCGGCGAGCGCCCGGGCCTCTCTGCCGCCGACAGCCTCGGCGTCTACATCACCCACAAGCCCACCGCGCAGACGCAGGATAGCGGACGCAATTGCCTGTCTAACATCCGCGATGCGGGCCTGCCGGTGGACGAGGCGGCAAGGCAGGCCGAAGCGCTGATCCTCGCGATGCGCCGCATCGGCCTCAGCGGTGTGGCCCTGAGCGCCTCAGGCGCACGCGACGCGCTGCCGTCCAAGAGCGAGACCGGCTGCTAGGCCTCACTCCCGCTCCACCTCCGGCTTGATCTGCGCCCAAGCAAGCAGCGTGAACACAACCGTCCCGCCCAGCACATTCCCGGCCAGAACCGGCAGGAAGAAGCCGAAAAGCGCAGCCCCCGGCGAGATCAGCCCCTGCACCGCCAGAAATGCCATCTCGACGGACCCGGCGACGATATGGGTGAAATCGCCCAAGGCGATCAGCCATGTGAAGATGACGATGAGCGCGATCTGTCCGGTATGCGCCGCTGGCAGCATCCAGACCAGCGCCGCGATCAGCACGCCGGCCGGAATGCCCCGCATGAGCCCCTCGGCCCATGGCATCCCGGTGGCATGATGGCTCAGATCGGTGAAGGCGGCGCGCACATCGGGTTCCAGAACCGGGGCATAGGCAAAGAAGATCGCGACCACGAAGGCCCCGATCACATTGGCCAGAAGCACCGTGCCCCAGAGCACGCCGACATCGCGCAACATCTCCCGGCTCGGCGCGATCAGCGCGGGCACGACGGTGGTGATGGTGTTCTCGGTAAAGAGTTGCATGCGCCCGAGGATCACCAGAAGGAACCCGAAGCTATACCCTGCGTTCTCGAAAATATAACGCCACTCGCTCTCGGGCAGCCGGGCACGCAGAAGCGCCTCGCCCAGCACCGAGAAGGAGATCAGCAACCCCGCGGCGATCCCGGAAAACCACAGCGCCGAGGCGGGCCGCTTGAGCTCTTCCTCGCCGCTGCGCCGAATCGCCTCGAAAATCAGCCGTGGAGAGAGCCACGCGGCTTCTTCCACCGCATCGCGTTCTTCCTTGGCTTGCGTCAGGTCCTTGCTGCGCTTGGCACACATATCCGTCTCCTCTTGGGCAGGCCCTCAACGCCCGGCGGGGCGGTTTCGTTCCCACAGCCCTGCCGGGCGCAGTCTTGGAACAAACCCTGCCACCCGGCGTTTTCTGTCCAAGACGCAATGCAAAGGAGGGTCTCATGACCGACGCACTGAAAGTTGTTCCGAGCGAATCGTCCATCTCCACCGGGGTCCGCGATATCCCCGGCATCGCCGACGCGGTGGCCAACGTTTTGGCGGACACCTACCGGCTGATTTTCAAAACCCACGCCTATCACTGGAACGTCGAAGGTCCGGCCTTCTACTCGGTGCATAAGCTGACCGAGGAGCAGTATACCGATATGTTCGAGGCTGCCGACGAACTGGCCGAGCGCATCCGCGCATTGGGCCTTCTGGCCCCGAACTCGCTGGCCGACATTACCGCGCGCTCGGTGATCAAGGATGCCGAAAAACCGCTCTCGGCGGGTGAGATGCTCGACGATCTGGCACGCGACCACGAATGGCTGGCGCACCGCCTTCATGCGCTTGTCGAGCTTGTCGAAGGACGCCGTGACCCGGTGACCGAGGACCTTGCCACCACGCGCAGCGCCTTCCACGAACAGGCCGCGTGGATGCTGCGCTCGCTCGCGAAATAACGGCTTGTAGCCAAGCCTGACGCCAGACAACATGCGCCCCGTCCGGGTTTCCGGCGGGGCGTTTCGCGCGTGCACAGACGGGTCTCTGAGCCCATTCTCTGCCGCACGTTCCAGCCGCGTGTCAGACCGGCGGCGCATAGGCGGCCAGAAGCTCGGTCAGAACCGGGTTCGCAAAGCGCCGCGCGACCGTGACCGCGCAGAACACCTCATGCAACGCGTCAAGCCGCATCAGTTCCACCAGCGCTCCGGTCGCAAGCTCGTCCTGCACCACGACCGGCGGGATCACCGCTATGCCCAGATCTGCGCGCGCCAGCAGGCGCAGCATCGCCATGTCATCGGCCTCCGCCGCGAGGACGGGGCGCGCGCCGAGCCGGTCGGTCAGCGCATCGAACCCGGCCCGCAGGGAGGTCTCCGGGGTGGGCAGCACCAGCGGATGCGCGGCGAGGTAGTCCGCCAGCCCGGCCTCCGCGCCGAGCCTGCGCGCCGGAGCGCCGACGAGGCTTACCGGCTGGTCCGCAAGGCGCTGCACGCGGTAGGGGCTCCCGGCGTCGCGCGCAGGCACGAGATTGGTGAGCACCACATCGAGCGACAGCGCCGTCAGCCCGCGCAACAGATCGTCCTGCGCCCCCGAGCGCAGCACAATTTCCACGTCCTCGCGCCCGATCACAGGTTGCACGAAGCCAAGCTGGAAGTTGCGCGACAGCGTCGCCAGCGCCCCGATCCGCAGCACGTTGCGCGTGCCGCCGGTCTCGCGCAGTGTCGCCGTGAGATGCTCGGCGGTACGGAAGATGTCCTCGGCGTGATCGAGCGCGATTCGCCCCGCCTCGGTGAGCAGGATCGACCGCCCGCGCCGCTCGAAGAGATCATGCCCGAGCGCGGCCTCCAGCGCCTTGATCTGCGCCGAAACCGCCGATTGCGAGATGTTGAGCGTGCGCGCCGCGCCCGTGAGCGTGCCGTCGCGCGCCACAGCGCGAAAAAGGCGCAGGTGGTGCAGGTTCAGAATGGACATGGTTCGATAATACAGAACGTTTCGATCAAGTATATGTATTTTTCTTTATGGAATGGGCCGCCTATCTCCCCCTGTAACCAATCAAGGGAGATTTCCGATGTTGCCAGCCTTGCCTTTGTCCTTTCTCGCCCCGCTCGTGCTGCTCGCCGTAGCCCTTGCCGCTGTCTTGCACCCCGGCAAGCGCCCCGGCGCCCTGCCGCGCGCGTCCGAAATCGCCGCGCTCGTGGCCCTCGCACTGGTAGCCCTCGGCGCGCTGCAGGTGGTCTTCGGTGGCCCCGCGCAGGCCGATCTCTTCGGCGGCGCGGCGCTCCTGTCGCTGTGGGCCGACGCGATCAGCGCCACCCTCGCGCTGCTCGTCGCCTTCATCGGCTGGATCGTGATGCGTTACTCCCGCACCTATCTCGACGGCGAGGCGCGCGAAGGCGCGTTCCACGGGCTGATGCTCGGCGCGCTCGCCGCCGTTCTGATCTTCGTGCAGGCAGGCAGCCTTGCGGTGCTGGTCCTCGCGGGCCTCGCCATCGGCCTCGGCCTCCGGCACCTGCTGCTGTTCTACGCGTCCCGCCAAGAGGCGCGGCGCGCCGCCACCAAGTTCGCGCTGGTCTGGCATGGCGGTGACGCCGCGCTTGCCCTGTCCGCAATCCTGCTCTTTACCGCCTACGGCACCGCCGATCTCGCCGGACTGGCCAGCGCGGTGCAGACCGCCGGGCTGACGGGCGCAGGCACCCTCGCCGTGGCCCTCCTCGTGCTCGCCGCCGCCCTCAAGACCGCCGCCTTCCCGCTCCATGGCTGGCTCACCGAGGTGATGGAGGCCCCGACCCCGGTCTCCGCGCTGCTCCACGCGGGCATCATCAACTCCGGCGGCGTGCTGCTGCTCACCCTCGCGAGCCTCGTCCAAGCCAGCCCCGGCGCCATGGCGGCCCTCGTCATGCTCGGCGGCTTCACCGCGCTCTTCGGCGCTGCGGTCATGCTGACCCAAAGCGCGGTCAAGACGGCCCTTGCATGGTCCACCGTCGCACAAATGGGCTTCATGCTCCTGCAATGCGGCCTCGGCCTCTGGGCGCTCGCGCTCCTGCATATCGTTGCGCACTCGCTCTACAAAGCCCATGCGTTCCTGTCCTCGGGCGGCGCGGTGCAGGCGGTGGCGGCGATCAAACGCCCCGGCCCGGTCGCGGTGCCGGACCTCGGCGCGGTGCTGAAATCCTTCGCTCTCGCGCTCGTGCTCTACGGCCTCATCGCCACCCTCTTCACGGCCCTCCTTGGCCCCAAAACCCCGCAGGCCCTCGCCCTCGGCGCAATCGTGATCTTCGGCGTCGCCTACCTTGTCGCCCAAGGCCTCGCCGACCTCGCCCCGGCGGACCTGACCAAGCGCACCGCGCTGGCCGCCACCGCGACCGCCGCTGCGTACTTCGCCTTCCAAGCAGCCGCACAGGCGATCTGGGGCCCGGCGCTCCCCGCCACCCCGATGGCCGGCGCGCTGGAATGGGCGCTGATCGTGCTCGCGGTGGCCTCCTTCGGCCTCGTGGCCTTCGCCCAAGCTCTGTTCCCGCTCTGGGCCCATCACCCGGCCACCGCGGGCCTGCGCGTGCACCTCGCAAATGGCCTTTACCTCAACGCCCTTCTGGACCGCGCCATTGGCGGGTTCCGGACGAACGCCCCCAATGCCTGATCCAGAGGAGATGACCGATATGTTCCTGAACCACGCACAGATCACCCCCGCCCAGACCTCCGGCCTTCTCTCCGCTGCCGAAGCGGCGGCCCGGGCGATCCCCCCGGCCTTCCCGCTCGACGCCACGGTTGCGGTGAACCCCTTCCTTGGCCAGACCGGCGAGGATTTGGCCAAGACGGCGGCACGGCTCGCACGGGTCGCGGGCATCCCGGTGACGCTCCCTGCGGCGGCGTATCTCGCCAAGATCGACGCGGGCGAGATCACCGAGACCGACTTGCTCGCGGCGCTCGACGCGAGCCCCCACCCTCTCAAACCTGCGGATATCTCCGCTCTGACCGAGGCCGCGCAGACTGCCGAGACCCCCGCCGCGCTGCCCACCGTCGCAGACCTCGCCGCCAAGGCGACCGGCACGGACTGGCCCTCGGTGATCGAAAAGACCATCGGCCAATGGGCGGCGGGCCAGTTCGACCGGGGACAGGCGCTCTGGACCCCCGAGCCCGGCGCGGGCGCGTTTGACGCGTGGCGCGCCTATGCAACCCATGACCTGACCCCGGAGATCGCGGGCCTGACCGGCTTCTGCGCCCATGTCAGAGCCGCTCCCGATACGCCCGAACGGGCGATCCTGCGGGCCTCCGAGGCGCTCGGGATCAGCGATGCGGCGGCCGAAACGCTGTTCCACAGGCTTTACATGGACCTAGGGGGCTGGTCGCAGCACGCCCGCTGGATGCTCTGGCAGGCCGAGCTTGTGGGCGAAATGGACCGCACCATGGCCGATCTGCTGGCGATCCGGCTGATCTGGGACGAAGCGCTTCTGGCGCATGTTCCGGGCCTTACCGAGGACTGGGCCAAGACCGTCGCGGCCCATGAGGTCAAGCTCGCGCCCACCAAGGGCCAAGTTGCCCTCGCCATCCTGCAAGACGCCGCCGACCGGGCGCACCAGCGCGCCCTGACCGAGGTCCTCAGCGGCGGCACCGCCAAGACCGAGCGCCCCGCTCTCCAAGCCGCCTTCTGCATCGACGTGCGCTCCGAGGTGTTCCGGCGGGCGCTCGAAAGCGTCGATCCGTCCATCGACACGATCGGCTTCGCGGGCTTCTTCGGCCTGCCGCTCGCGCACAAGTCCCATGGCTCCGACGTGATCGAAAACCACCTGCCGGTGCTCCTGAACCCCGGCGTCCAGACCTCCGGGCATGCCGAGGAACCGGTCGAGCAAGCCACCCGCATCGCCGCGCGGGCGACCCGGGCATGGGGCCGGTTCCGGCAGGCGGCGGTCTCGTCCTTCGCCTTCGTCGAGGCGGCGGGCCCGCTTTATGCGGGCAAGCTGGTGCGCGACGCGCTGGGTCTGGCGAAAGCCGAGGCCGCGCATGACCCGCTGCCCCAAGTCGTGGGCGGGATGAGTGCCGAGGCCAAAGCGGGCACCGGCGCGGCAGTGCTGAAGGCGATGAGCCTCACCGAAGGCCACGGCAAGACCGTGCTCCTGCTCGGCCATGGCGGCCATGTGACCAACAACCCGCATGAAAGCGCCTACCATTGCGGGGCCTGCGGCGGCTACACCGGCGAGGTTTCGGCACGGGTGCTGGCAGCCTTGCTCAACGACCCCGAAACCCGCGCCGGGCTGGCCGAACGCGGCGTGTCCGTCGCCGACGACGTGGTCTTCGTGGCAGGCCTGCATGACACCACCACCGACGAGATCACCATCTACGAGGCCGATCTCGCCCCCGGCCACGGCGTTGAACTCGCCACCGTCAAGGGCTGGTTGGCACAGGCAGGCCAGATCGCCCGCGCCGAGCGGGCCGGGACCTTGCCCGGTGCCACCGGCGAAACCGTCGCGCAGCGCGCGCTCAACTGGGCGGAGGTCCGCCCCGAATGGGGCCTCGCGGGCTGCGCCGCCTTCATCGCCGCGCCCCGGTCCGCGACAGCGGGCAAGGACCTCGGCGGACGGGCCTTCCTGCACTCCTACGACTGGCAGGCCGATGACGGCTTCGGCACGCTGGAGTTGATCCTCACCGCGCCCGTCGTCGTGGGCTCGTGGATCTCGCTCCAGTACTACGGCTCCTCCGTCGCGCCCGAGGTCTTCGGCGGCGGCAACAAGCTGATCCACAACGTGGTGGGCGGCATCGGCGTGATCGAAGGCAACTCAGGCCGCCTGCGCCCCGGCCTGCCGTGGCAGGCGGTGCATGACGGCGATCGCCTGATGCACGACCCGCTGCGACTCTCGGTGATGATCGAAGCGCCCCGCGCCGAGATCGAAAAAGTGCTGGAGGCGCATCCCGGCGTGCAGGACCTCTTCGACAATGGCTGGCTGCATCTCTTCACGCTGAAGGACGGCAAGGTCGATGCGCGCTACCTGCCGGGGCGGTCGTGGTCCGATCTGGGGCCTCGCCGGCAGGCGGCATAACATTGGGAGAACGCGCCTTCGGCGCGTGGGGGGGGGGGGGGG
>CBFHJA010000080.1:7273-11852 GCA_965656085.1 uncultured Aliishimia sp.
GCTGACTGCCCCCACACCCCCGTGGATATTTCCAGCCAAAGGAAAACAGGGGCGCGCCTCGTAGGATGGGCAATCTGCCGAGAGGCCCACCATCCTTATGCCGGTTCCGCCTCCCTCGTCGGATCAAGCAGCCCCGCAAACAGCGCCGAGCCGAGGATCATCGCGGTCGCCGTGCCCAGCATCAGCGCCAACCCGCCGATCTGGTAGGTCAGCCCCGACAGCACCGTGCCCAAGAGCCGCCCGCCCGCATTGGCCATGTAGTAAAACCCCACATCCATGGTCACCCGCTCAGCCTTCGTGAAGGCAAGGATCAGGTAGGAGTGCAGCGAGGAGTTCACCGCGAACACCGCGCCGAAGGCCAGCAATCCCGCCACCAGCGCGGTGGTCAGGCCCGCGCCCGGCCCGGGCACAACAACGGCCGCAACCGTGAGCACCGCCGGGATCACCGCCAGCCCCAGCGCCCAGCCGCGCGCCGCGCGCACCAGTTCCGCCTCGGGCCTATGGGCCGCGCGCAGGAGCTTCGGCGCGGCCGCCTGCACCGCGCCGTAGAGGATGATCCACACCGCCATGAACGTGCCGATGGCGAAGAACGCCGCCCGGTTGCCCTCGACCGTGCCATCCGACAGCACCGCGTAGAAATAGATCGGGATGCCCACGACAAACCACACATCCCGCGCGCCGAAGAGGAACACCCGCGCCGCCGAGAGCCGGTTCACATTGGCCGATTTCGAGAAGACCTCGGAGAATTTCGCCCCCTTCTTGCCGCGCGGCAACCCCGCCGGCATGAAGAGCGCGACCGCCGCGAGGATCACCGCAAGCACCGCCGCCATCGCGTAGATCGCCGGAACGAACCCCAGCGTGCCGAGCAGCGCCGCGCCGAGCAAAAAGCCCAAGCCCTTCACCGCGTTCTTCGACCCGGTCAGCACCGCCACCCAGCGAAACAGACCGCCATCTGCCGCCGGTGCGAGCAGCTTCACTGCCGATTTCGAGGACATCTTGGCGAGATCCTTCGCCACCCCCGACGCGCCCTGCACGCACATCACGAAGACCACCGAGGCGGCCACGGCCCAGCCCGGATCCAGCTGCGCCAGCGCCAAGAGCGCCACCACCTGTATCCCCAGCCCCGCATAAAGCGTCGCCGTCAGCCCGAACCGCGCGGCAATCCAGCCCGCGCAGAGGTTCGTCACCATCCCCGCGATCTCGTAGAGCACGAAGAGATAGGCGAGTTGCACCGGCGAGAACCCCAGCCCGTGGAAATGCAGCAGCACTAGCATCCGCAGCGCGCCATCGGTGAGCATGAAGGCCCAATAGGCCGCCGTCACCGCGATATAGGCCGAGAGCCCCTCCGGCTTCACACCCGACGCGGTCACAGCGAGGCCCCGACCATCTGCGCCACATCGACAAGGCGGTAGGCATAGCCCATCTCGTTGTCATACCACGCATAGACTTTCACCTGCGTGCCGTTCACGACCATGGTCGAGGGCGCGTCCACGATCGACGAGCGGATGTCGTTGGTGTAGTCGGCGCTGACCAACGGGCGTTCCTCATAGCCGAGAATGCCCTTCAGATCGCCCTCCGAGGCGGCTTTGAAGAGCGCGTTGACCTCCTCGACACTGGTCTCCCGCTCGACCTCGAAGACGCAATCGGTGAGCGAGGCATTGAGCAGCGGCACCCGCACGGCATGGCCGTTCAGCCGCCCCGTGAGCTCCGGATAGATCAGCGTGATCGCTGTGGCGGAGCCGGTCGTCGTCGGAATGAGCGAGTTCAGGGCCGAGCGCGCCCGCCGCAGATCCTTGGCGGGCCGGTCCACGATGGTTTGCGTGTTGGTGACGTCATGAATGGTGGTCATCGACCCGTGCTTGATCCCGAGCCCCTCATGCAGGACCTTGACCACCGGCGCGAGACAGTTGGTGGTGCAGGAGGCGGCGGTGACGATGCGATGCATGTCCGGCTCATAGATCTCGTCATTCACCCCGACCACGATATTGGCGCTGGGCCCGTCCTTCACAGGCGCGGAGACGACGAGTTTTTTCACCCCGGCGGCAAAATAGGGCGCGAGCGCGGCCTCGGTCTTGAACACCCCGGTGCAGTCGATCACCACGTCGACCCCGTCCAAAGGCAGCGCGGACAGATCGCGCGTGCCGATGAAGGGCAGGCGGGTGCCGTTCACGGTCACACTCTCCGCATCATGGCCAAACGCGGCGTCCCACCGCCCATGCACCGTGTCGAATTCCAGCAGATGCGCGTGCATCGCGGCATCGCCGACCCCGTCATTGATCCACGCGATGTCCATGCCGCGCTCCAGCATGGGCTTGAGAATGAGCTTGCCGATGCGGCCGAGCCCGTTGATGGCATAGGTGGTCATGATGCGGTGTCCTTGTCACGGGCCAGATCGTCGACGGCGCGTTGCAGGGAGATCCGGTCGAGCTGCTCCAGAGGCAGCGCGGCGAAAGCGGTGATCCGGCGATGCAGCGCGCCATAGGTGTGGTGAAAGGCGAGGCTTTTCTGCGCGTCGGTGCCGGTGGCTTTGACCGGATCGGGCAGGCCCCAATGGCCGCTGATCGGCTGGCCGGGCCAAGCCGGGCAGTCCTCGTTCGCGGCGAGGTCGCAGACGGTGAAGACGAAGTCGAACACGGGCGCGTCCGGCCCTTGAAACTCGGAGACATTCTTGGCTCGCAGAGGCGCAGTGTCGTGCCCCTTCTGCCGCAACACATCCAGCGCGAAGGGGTTGAGCTCCGAGCGGGGCCGGGTGCCGGCCGAATAGACTTCGAACCTGTCCCCACCGATTTCGCGCAGGAGGGTTTCGGCGAAGATCGACCGGGCGGAATTGCCGGTGCAGATGAACAGTACCTTGTGTGTGCCTTGGGTCATGGCGGAGGGCCTTTGCAGGTTGAGCGCCGCGCGCCCGCGCGCGCAGTCGTTGAAAAGATAGTCGAACGTTTCGCCCACGCCGTTCATGTCGGCGGCGTAGCGCAGCGATGTCCCGGCGCGCGTCTGGGTGATGAGCCCGGCGCTCATGAGCGCATTGAGATAGGCCGAGAGCGTGCTGGGCCTCAGGTCGAGCGCCTGCGCGATTTCCTGCGCGGGCACTTGGTCCGGATAGCGCCGCATCAGCAGGCGGAACAGCGCAAGACGCTGCGGATGGCCGAGGGTGGCAAGACGGGAGGGAATCACTATTTCCATAATTCATGAAATAGTGAAATGTCGGGCTTGGAGTCAAACGAAGCTTTTGTGACAAAGGTGGGGGCGCCCGGGGGGGGCGGTGTGGGACGCTTTGGTGCAACACGCCCCGGATCAAGTCCGGGGCGGGGTTATCGTAAGGTGGGCAATATGCCCACCATGTCACGACGCCACAAAGGTTAACGCACCCCCACCGCACGCCGCCTTAACCTTTTCAAATTGCGGAACGAATCAAAAACGAGCCATACAGGTGCCATACGCTTAGCCATACGCCCGGCCATACACCTGCCAGACCTTGTTTTTAGGACGTTAACGGGCGTAATCACGTTTTTCGCGAGATGCGCGCCGCGCGGGCGGTCGCAGCGTTAACCTTTCACGCGAACTGACCCTGACAAAACCACCCCGGCGACACCGCGCCGCCATGGGCGAAGAACAGCCACAAATCCTCGCCGCTCTCCACTTGCACGCGCCAATAATCGCGCACCCCGCTGCGCCAGTTTGGGTCGTCGAGCCACCATTCCGGCGCGATCCGCTCCGGCCCGGTGCCGCGCACGAGGGTCAGATTGCGCCCGCGCCAGCGGAACGCGGCGGGCAGGTCGGGCCGCTCCGGAGCCTGCACGATCTCCGGTCGCCAGAGCAGCAGCGGGCGCGGGTTGCCATGCCGGGGCCACGGCGCGGGGGCCGGCTCCGACCATGCGGCAGCCAGTGTTTTACTTGTCTTTTCAGGGATATGGCTGTCGGCCGGGTGGAGCCGTGTGATCGCCTCCATGCCCACCCGCGCGCCGATCCGGCCCAGCAGATCGTCGAGCGCGGTGGCCTCGGCGCGCCGGTCCGCCACCGCCCGGCCCGCATCGAGATGTCCCACGGGCCGAGCCTCGTAGACCGGCTCTGTTTGCACCGCGTCGAGCCGCAGCATGTCGATCCCGAAGCCCGCGTCGATCTGGTCGAGTTTGAGGTCGAGCAGCGGGGTGATCCGGGCGGGATCGGTCGAGGGTTTGGCCAGCGCGATCTCCACGGCCTCGATCCGGTGGTCGCTGCGATGCGCTTCGAGCCGCAGCCGCCGGATCGCCCGGCCTTTGCCGTCCAGCTTGGCGCAGAGCGGCGGCAGCAGGCGCGCGATCCCGGCCTGAATATCTTCAATGAGACCAATGGGTTCCGGCACCGTAAGGCGCACCGCGAAATGGTCCGGAGGCTTGGCGGGCGAGACCGGCTCAGGCGCGGAGCCAAGCGCCTGATCCATCCGGTGCACCAGCCCTTTGCCGAAGCGCCGCGCCAGCGCCGCGCGGGGCTGGCCGGTCAGATCCTGCACCCGCCGCAGCCCCAGCCGCGCGAGTTGCGCCGTGGTGTCGTCGTCGAGCCGAAGCGCCGCAATCGGCAGGGCGGCCAGCGCGCCATGGGT
>CBFHJA010000081.1:0-11010 GCA_965656085.1 uncultured Aliishimia sp.
GCGAGCAATGAATCAGACCTTGGCCCGGATGGGAATCCCCAATCGATTCAGGTCGAAGGACAAACGCTCTAAGACCTACGGCAACCCAAATGAGTCCGTACGAGGAGGCATATCAGGAAGATGGTTCACGACCCCAGTGCACCTCTTCGGCCTTCGGACTGACACCCCGAGGACAGGCCATCTGCCCCGTGCAGGCCTGCCGCCCTGATCTCTACCATACAAGCGCAACACCGCCGACAGCCTGCCCCGGACAGACCGGGATGCGGGCTAAACGGCGTGGGGGGCGGTGGGCAAATTGCCCATCCTACGCGTTTTCGGTGAGGGTCTTTTCGAAGCGCCAGATTTCGACCGGGAACGGGCCGTCATGGGTGAACGCCTCGTAGGTTTCGGTGCCCACGTTCTGCCAGCCCATCTTGTCGTAGAACCGTGCCGCGCGGGCGTTGCCGACCGTGCAGCCGAGCCATGCACTCTCGTGGCCCGCTTCCGCCAGCGCGGCTTCCGCGGCGCGCATCAGATCTGTGGCCACCCCGGTGCCGCGCGCCTCTGGCGCCACGTAGAACTGGTCGAGCGCGTCGCCGATCAGCAGGAAAAAGCCCAGCAGGCGGTCGCCCTCAAAGGCCAGCGTGGTGTCTGCGCGGTGCTCCCACAGGCGCGCGCGGAAGCTCTCGAAGCTGCGCAAAGGCACCAGCGCGTCCGGCACAATCCCCAGATGGCCATCCGCCCAGCCGCGCGTCCACAGATCGGCGGCGGCCTCCAGATCAGTCTCGGTCAGCGGCGCCAGTCTCATGGGATGTCGATCACACCATGCTCGGTGACGATCATGTCGAGCGGCTGGTCGGTCGGCTCCAGTGGCAGATCCGGGTCCTCCTGCGCGGCATAGGCAAAGCCGATGGCCAGCGTGGCGCGGGCCGCGCGGAGCCGTTCGAGGGTGCGGTCATAAAAGCCCCCGCCATAGCCCAGCCGTCCGCCCGTGCGGGAGAACGCGACCAGCGGGACGATCAGGATTTCCGGCTCGAAGAACGCGTTCACCTCCGGCACCATCGCACCGAACGGGCCTTCCCGGAGCGGGCCGTCCGGGGTCCACCGGGAGAAATCGAGCGGCAGGCCCTTGCCCGCGATCACCGGCACGCCGACCGGGCCGTGGGCGGCCGCTTCGGCCATCGCCGGGAGCGGGTCGATCTCGGTGCGGATCGGCACATAGCCCGCCAGCGGCACGCCCCGATAGCCCGCCAGCACTTGGCTCAGATGTGCAGCCGGCGCGGGCGGGCGCGCGGCATGGGCCGCTTTGCGGCGGGCGAAGGCGGCCTTGCGCGCGTCTGTTTTGATCTCCGCCAAGGTCACAGCAGCACCAGCGCCGCCAGCCCGAGGAAGGCGAAGAAGCCAACGACATCCGTGACCGTGGTCACGAAGGCGCCCGAGGCCAGCGCCGGGTCGATTTTGAACCGTTCGAGGATCACCGGGATTACCGTTCCTGCAAAGCCCGCGACAACGAGGTTGATCACCATGGCGGCGGCAATGACGTAGCCGAGGATCGGCGAGCCGAACCAGATCAGGCTCACGACCCCCATCACCACCGCAAAGACGACGCCGTTGATCAGCCCCACCAACACCTCGCGCCGGATCACGCGCCACACGTTGGCACCAGTGAGGTCCTTGGTGGCGATGGCGCGCACCGCGACGGTGAGCGATTGGGTGCCGGCATTGCCGCCCATGGAGGCGACGATGGGCATCAGCACCGCCAATGCGACGATCTGGGCGAGCGCCTCCTCGAACTGGGCGATCACAAGCGAGGCGAGGATGGAGGTCACGAGGTTCACGGCAAGCCATGGCAGGCGCTGCTTGGTGGTCGTCGCGATATTGTCCGACAGCGCGCTTTCCTCGCCCACCCCGGCAAGGCGCAGGATGTCCTCTTCGTGCTCCTCGTCAAGCACCGCCATCGCGTCGTCGATGGTGATCACGCCAATGAGGCGGCCCTCCTCATCGACCACGGGTGCGGAGATCAGGTGGTATTGGTTGAACGCATAGGCCACGTCGGATTCCATCTGCGTGGCCGGGATCACCTGAAACGTCTCTTCCATGATATCGGTCAGGCGGATCTCGCGGCGCGAGCGCATCAGCTTGCCGAGGGTGACATTGCCCACCGGGTGCAGGCGCGGGTCCACGAGGGTGACGTGGTAGAACTGTTCGGGGAACGCGTCTTCGCTGGCCGCGCGCAGATGGTCGATGGCCTCGCCCACGGTCCAGTGCTCCGGCGCCATGACCAGCTCGCGCTGCATGAGGCGGCCTGCGGAATACTCGGGATAGGCCAGCGCCTGCTCGACCGCGACCCGGTCGGTGTCGGCCAGCGCGTCAAGGATCGCCTCCTGTTGTGCATCGCCGAGGTCCTCGACAAGGTCCACCACGTCGTCACTGTCCAGATCGCGCACCGCGTCGGCCAGCACGTCCGGCTTGAGCACCGCGATCACCTCTTCGCGGATGCTCTCGGCAAGCTCCGAGAGGATATCCCCGTCGAACTCGCGATCATAGAGGCGGATCAGGCGGGAGCGGTCATAGGTGTTGATCTGTTCGAGCAGGTCGGCGATGTCGGCGGCGTGCAGCGGCTCCAGAAGCTCGGTGAGCTTGTCGCGGTCGTCGATATCCACCGCGTAGAGGATCGCCGACATCTGCTTGGGATCGAGCGCGTAGCCCCGGTCCGGGCTCTCAGCGCCAGTCTCCTCCGGAGTGGTGTCCTGCGCGCTCATGCCCTGCCCTTCCGGTTGCGTTACGATCCTAAATAGGCCTGTGCCCGTGCGGTGGCAACCAGATGGCGGCTGCGGGCAGACCGTGTCGGATGTAGCGCGGAACGCGTCGCCGTGATAGGGCTTGGCTGAGCGAAGGGACGCGGGAGCGGTTTTGATGGATGGCGTGCAGTACAGGGCAAAATGTTTCTGCGGCGCGGTATCTGCCGTGGCCAAGGGCGCGCCCGTCCTTCAAGCCTATTGCCACTGCACCAGTTGCCGGCGCTGGTCGGGGCAACCTGTCACTGCCTGCGTGCTCTGGCCGCAGGACTGCGTCGAGTTCACTTCCGGCGCAGACAAGCTCTACCGGTTTTCGATCACCGACCACCCCGAGGGCGGCAAATTCAGTTGTTCCAAGTGCGGCGGCGCGGTATGCACCTTCGTCCCGGGGCCCCGGCTCTACGATATCTTCGGTGGGGTGCTGGAGGATTTCCCCTTCGCGCCGACGCTGCACATCAACTATGGCGAACGCGTTCTTCCGATCGCAGATGGCCTGCCGAAATTCCGCGACATGCCCGAACGCTCCGGTGGGAGCGGGGTCTTGGTCGACGAATAGCCGCGCCCGATCCGGCGGTTCCTATCGGACAACGGACTCATTCGCTCCACGCATGGACATGCACGTCGCGGCCCGAATGGCCCGTCATGATCTTGCGCGCCAGGTCTTCATGCTCTTTGTCGCGCGCGCGGACCCAGAGCAGGATACCGCCATGTTCGATCTGGGTCGCGTAGTAGTCGCGGTGATGCTGTCCAACGCGGCGCGCGAGCAATCCGCCGATCACCGCCGCCGGGCTGCCGCCGATCGCCACCGCCGCGATCGAGGCCGCCGCCGTGCTCGCCGGGGTCAGCAGGGCCGCCATCGCGATGGCTGAGCCTACGAAGAAAAACCCGCCCGCAATCGCGCCTTCCAACTCGCCGATGGCCTCTTCGGAGACGAAATGCGCACGCGGCGCGCGCGGGTCGTCCTCAAGCTCCACGGAGCGCCAATAGGCCTTGCCGAGCTTCTCGCGCAGCGTGGCCTCATCACCGAGCAGGCTGATATCAGAATGATGAATGCCCACCATCCGCAGATCATAAAACGCCGCCTGCAGATCCTCGAACGTGTCAAAGACGCCAACGACCTCGGGGGTGTCGATGACGACAGGCGTCTTTTCGGAGTCGTGCAGGTCGGTCATGGGGGACAGTCTCCGGTCGGATGGTGAGCATTCGGCAGTGAGTTTACGTCGCAACCGCCCAGCCGCACTTGAGAAATGTCAACCGCACGGCGGAACTCCAGTGCGGGAGCCCATCCACTTTTCGCTACAGATCATCAGCGGACAGACCTAAGCTGCGCCCATGACAGACACACATATCCTCACCGGGCAGGTCTTTGCCTTCACCGGCGCACCCTTCGACACGGATGCCCCGCAGGACAGCGCGGTGCTGCAGGAGGCGGTGGCGGTGGCGGGCGGACGCGTGGCCGCGCTTGGCACCGCCGCCGACCTGCGCGCCGCCTATCCGGACGCGCCTGTCACGGCCTATGGCGACAAGCTCATCCTGCCCGGCTTCGTCGACGCCCATGTGCACTATCCGCAGACCGCGATGATCGCGTCCTGGGGCAAGCGGCTGATCGACTGGCTCAACACCTATACCTTCCCCGAAGAGATGCGCTTTGCCGACCCGGACTATGCCGCCGAGATCGCCGGGCGCTATTTCGATCTGGCGCTTGCGCATGGGACCACGGCGATGGCCAGCTATTGCACGATCCATCCCGGCTCGGTGGATGCGCTCTTCGAGGCCGCCGAGGCGCGGGGCATGGCGGTTGTCGCGGGCAAGACCTGCATGGACCGCAACGCGCCCGAGGGGCTGCGCGATACGGCGCAAACCGCCTATGACGAGAGCCGCGCGCTGCTGGAGCGCTGGCACGGGCGGGGCCGCGCGCGCTACGCGATCACGCCGCGCTTCTCGCCGACCTCCACCCCGGAGCAGTTGGAAGCGCTTGGCGCGCTTTGGGCGGAGCATCCTGATTGCATGATGCAAACGCATCTGAGCGAGCAGACCGACGAGATCGCATGGGTGAAGGAGCTGTTTCCAGAGGCGCGGGACTATCTCGACACCTATGAGCGCTTTGGCCTGCTGGGGCCGAACGGGGTTTACGGGCACGCGATCCATCTGGAGCCGCGCGAGGTGGACCGGCTCGCGGAGGTCGGGGGATCGGTCGCCCATTGCCCCACGTCGAACACGTTTATCGGCTCGGGGCTGTGCGATGTGCAGGGGCTGATGGCGCGCGGAATCACGGTGGGGCTGGCGACGGATACCGGGGGCGGATCGAGCTTTTCGATGCTGCGGACGATGGCTGCGGCCTATGAGGTGGCGCACTTGCGCGGCGTCGTGCTGCATCCGTCCCATCTGCTGTGGCTGGCCACCGAGGGCGCAGCACGCGCCATTGGGCGCGGCGGCAAGATCAGCACGCTCACGCCCGGCGCGGCGGCCGATCTGGTGGTGCTTGATCTGGCTTCGACCCCGGCCATAGCGCAGCGCAGCGCCCGCGCCGAGGATATCTGGGAAGCGGTATTCCCGACGATCATGATGGGCGATGACCGCGCCGTGGCGGCGGTCTGGGTGAACGGGCGCAAGGTGTAGGCGCCGCCCCGCCGTCGCGTTGCGCTCGGTTGGGTCGAGGTCCCGGGACGGGTGGGCATGACTGACCCGGTAAAGAAAAAGGGCCGGTCCGAAGACCAGCCCTTTGAAAGTGCTATTTCGTGAGTAGTTACTCTTGCTGCCCCATGAACATCAGCAGGAACTGGAACATGTTCAGGAAGGAGATGTAGAGACCGAGCGACGCGTTGATCGCGGCCTTGTCGAGCCATTCCTGATCGCCATGGGCGGCGTGCATGATGTAGTCGTTCTTGGCGTTCTGGGTTTCCCACGCGGTCAGACCGGCGAAGATCAGCACGCCGATCGCGGAGATCGCCAGCATCATCGGGCCCGATTGCAGGAACAGGTTCACCACCATCGCGACCAGCAGGCCGATGACACCCATCATCAGGAAGGTGCCCATCCCGCTGAGGTCTTTCTTGGTGGTGTAGCCCCACAGCGACAGACCGGCGAAGGCAATCGCCGTCACGAGGAAAGTCTGCACGATCGAGAAGTCGGTGAACACGAGGAAGATCGAGCTCAGCGACAGGCCCATGAATGCCGAGAAGGCGAAGAAGCCCAGCTGGGCTGCGGCAGCGGACCCACGGCGCATCAGCGCGCCCCAGCCGAAGAAGATGAACGCGAGCGGGGCGAGCATGATCACCCAGCGCAGCGGCGAGGCGTAGATCGCGGCCCCGAAGCCGTTCAGCATCTTGCCGTTGGCAAGTTGCGCCACGGCTTGAGACGGATCGGTTGTCACGGTCAGACCGGAGATGGCCCATGCGGCGGCTGCTGTGATCAGCATGCCCACCGACATCGTGCCATAGACTTTGTTCATATGGGCGCGGAGCCCGGCGTCGATTTCAGCGGCCTTTGCACCGGAAATCGGACGAATTGTGTTCAGTTGTTCAGCCATCAAGACCTCCAAATTGATACGCGGCCGAATACGCCGGCTCATTCCGACGTCCTCAAACTCTCCATGAATATCGGGGCTGCCCCCGCGCTTTTCAAGGTTTTTCGGTAAGGAATATGTCAGATTTTGCGGAAATCGGCTGGCGTGCCGCGCAACGTCACCGAGCAGTGAAATATATGTCATCTCAGCGTGTTACAAGGGGCTGCGCCGCGTGCACTGTCCCGAGAGACGTTCCACATAATGCCCAAAATTCGGGCACGTTTATCCCACGCGCTCCTGCAAGCCCGCCGCAAGCGTGTTTTGCCGGGCGATCAGGGCGGGCATATCCACCGTCGCAACCCGGCCCTCCGAGACCACGCGGCGGCCCTGCACCAGCAGATCGCGCACGTGGCTCGGCCCTGCCAGCAAAAGCGCCGCCGGGTCCCAGCTTCCGGCGCTCTCGACGCCTGACACGTCCCAGATCGCGATATCGGCCTGACAGCCAACGGCCAGCCGACCGCATTCGAGCCGCCCGAGCACATCCGCGCCGCCGCGCGTGGCGATCTCCAGCGCCTCGCGGGCGCTCATCGCGTCCGCCCCACGCGCCACCCGTTGCAGCAGCATCGCCTGCCGCGCCTCGGCCACCAGGTTGCTTCCGTCATTGCTCGCGGAGCCATCGACGCCAAGGCCCACCGGCACCCCCGCATCGCGCATCGCGCGGACCGGGGCGATGCCGGAGCCAAGGCGGCAATTGGAGCAGGGGCAATGGGCGACGCTGGTGCGGGTGCGGGCGAAGAGCTCGATCTCCTCACCGTTCAGCCTCACGCAATGGGCGTGCCAGACATCCGGGCCGGTCCAGCCCAGATCTTCGGCATATTGGCCCGGCAAACAACCAAACTTTTCAAGGCTATAGGCGACGTCCTCATCGTTTTCCGCCAGATGGGTGTGCAGCATCACGCCTTTGTCGCGGGCCAGCAGCGCGGTATCGCGCATCAACTCGCGGCTTACCGAAAAGGGCGAGCAGGGCGCGACGGCGACGCGGGTCATGGCGCCCTCGGCAGGGTCGTGGAAGGCGTCGATGACGCGGATGCAATCGTTTAGGATCGCCGCCTCGCCCTCGACCAGCGCGTCGGGCGGCAGGCCGCCATCGCTCTGGCCAATGCTCATCGCGCCGCGTGTCGCATGGAAGCGCAGGCCGATCTCCTGCGCGGCCGCGATGGTATCGTCGAGGCGGGCGCCGTTCGGGTAGAGATAGAGGTGGTCGCTCGACATCGTGCAGCCCGACAGCGCCAGTTCGGCCAGCCCGACCTGCGCGGAGACGAACATATGCTCGGGGGTGAAGCGGGCCCAGATCGGGTAGAGCGCTTGCAGCCAGCCGAAGAGCAGCGCGTTCTGCCCGGCGGGCACGGCGCGGGTGAGGGTCTGGTAGAGGTGGTGATGGGTGTTCACGAGGCCGGGGGTCACCACGCAGCCCGCCGCGTCGATTACATCTCCATCACGTGCGAGCCCATGCCCGATCTCGGCGATCTTGCCATCGGCGATGCGGATATCCGCGCCGGACAGCTCGCGGCGCGTGTCATCCATGGTCAGGATCGTCTGCGCGTTCCGGATCAAGACCGCGCTCATAGGGCAGCCTGCAGGGCAGCCAGCGCGGCTTGGTGCAGCGCGGGGTTGGCAGCGGCCACTGCGCGCCCGCCCATATGAACCGGGTCGCCCTCCCAGTCGGTCACGACACCGCCCGCCGCTTCGATCACACCGATGGGGGCGCAGATGTCGTAGCTGTGCAGCCCGGCCTCGATCACGAGGTCGATCTGGCCCGCCGCGAGCATCGCGTAGGCGTAGCAATCGCAGCCATAGCGGGTCAGACGGCACTGGCGGGCGACGGCGTGGAAGGCGCAGCCCTCGGCTTCTGTGCCGACCTCGGGGAAGGTGGTGAAGATCGTCGCCTCGGCAAGGGTCTGCGTGGCGCGGGTGTTCAGTGTCATGCGGCCTTGCGGACCATCGAGCCATGCGCTGCCGCCGTGGCCGATGAAGCGCTCGCCGATATAAGGCTGGTCGATAACGCCGAGGATCGGGCCGGACGCGTCGCAGGCGGCGATCAGGACGCCCCATGTGGGGGTGCCGGAGATGAAGCCGCGCGTGCCGTCGATCGGGTCGAGCACCCAAGTCAGCCCGCTGGTGCCCGCGCGCGCGCCATGCTCTTCACCGAGCACCGCGTCGTTCGGGCGCTCGCGGCTCAGAATGTCGCGCATGACGGTCTCGGCAGCGCGGTCGGCGAGGGTCACCGGATCGAACCCGCCCGCCATCTTGTTCTGCGCGCCCAGTCCCGGGCTGCGGAAATGCGGCAGGATGGCCGCGCGGGCGGCATCTGCAAGGGCATGGGCTGTGGGTTCAAGCGTGGCGGGGTCGAACATGACACGCTCTGTGGCACTGCACGGCGACCGGCGCAAGCGATTGAAGACGAAGCGGGGCTAGTCTTGCGACGCGCCCAAGGCACGGGCAAGGTCAAACAGTCGCTTGCGCTGCAATTCGGGCATCGCGTAATAGCTGCGCACCAGTTCCAGTGCTTCGCGGTCTTCGCTCACATCGACCGGAATGTCGGCCTGCCCCTCGGCTTCGGATTGCTCCAACCCGTCGAAGAAAAACGTGACCGGCACGTCGAGCGCGTCGGCGATGTCCCACAGGCGGGAGGCGCTGACCCGGTTCGAGCCGGTCTCGTATTTCTGAATCTGCTGGAACTTGATCCCGACCGCCTCGCCGAGTTGTTGCTGGGTCATGCCGATAAGCCAGCGCCGTTGCCGGATGCGTTTGCCGACATGGATGTCTACCAAATGTGCCATATCTGCACCTCCGACCATGCTCGCTGCGCGCAAACGCCCGGCCACCAATAAGAAACGGGTCGCCGCGCCTGTTCGCGCATCCAAGTCCGGCGCGGCAACCATGTGGCTCAAGCCTAGCCAAATCGCGCAGCCGATCAAGAAATGTCAGGCCGGACTTACAATTTTTCCAGAATTTGAGCATAAAATTGCATTTTTTTAAGGGTCTGTGCGGTATGCTGCGTGCGAGGCTCTGGGCGCGCCGCGCCACCACCCGGCTTCCTGCCGGCACGATTCTCGGCTAACAGGCAAGGCGGAACAGCTCACGGGAGACCCTCCATGCGCGCATTTCTCATCTCCGAGGCCGGGGCCGCCCCGGCGCTGGTGGAGCGCCCGGTGCCCATGCCGGGTCCCGACGAGGTTCTGGTCGAGATCCGCGCCTGCGGGCTCAATTTTGCCGATCTTCTGATGATCAAGGGCACCTATCAGGACATGCCCGCCCCGCCCTTCACGCTCGGCATGGAAGCCGCTGGGGTGGTGCGGGAGACCGGGCCGGATGTGCACGGGATCGCGCCCGGCCAGCGCGTCGCGGTGTTCGGTGGCTCCGGCGGGCTTGCCGAGGTCGGCGTGTTTCCCGCCGGGCGCATCATCGCGCTGCCGGATGCGGTCAGTTTTGAGCAAGCCGCCGCGTTTCCGATCGCCTATGGCACGTCGCATCTCGCGCTCGGCCACCGCGCCGCGCTGCGCTCCCGCGAGCGTCTGGTGGTGACCGGGGCGGCGGGCGGTGTCGGGCTCACAGCGGTGGAGATCGGCAAGAAAATGGGTGCGGAGGTCGTCGCGGTCGCGCGCGGGGCGGACAAGCTGGCCGTTGCGAAGGCGGCGGGGGCGGATGTGCTGCTGGACGCGGGTCACCCGGACCTGCGCGGCGCTCTGAAGGCGCTCGACGGGGTCGATGTGCTCTATGACGCGGTGGGGGGCGATCTGTTTGCGGCGGCGTTTCGCGCCTGCAATCCCGAGGCGCGGGTGCTCACCATCGGTTTCGCGTCAGGGGACGTGCCGCAGATCAAGGCCAACCACCTTCTGGTCAAGAATATCAGCGTGATCGGCTTCTATTGGGGCGGGTATATGCGGTTCGCGCCGCAGGTGCTGATGGACAGTCTGGCCGAATTGGCCGGGTGGATCGCCGACGGACGGATCACGCCGCATATCTCGCATCTGCTGCCGCTGGAGCGCGCGCAGGAGGGGCTTGACCTCATTCGGACACGGGCGGCGACTGGCAAGGTGGTCATCACGATGCAAGACCCGGCCTGAAACATTCGCGCACGCAAGCGTCACTTGCCCATGCGCCCTGCCCGTGCAAGCTCGCAGGCATGACAGAACACACGATCCGCGCCGCCGACGCCCTCGCCCGCCGCCTCTATGACGCCGGGTGCCGGCACGCCTTCGGGATGCCGGGCGGCGAGGTGCTCACCCTTGTGGACGCGCTGGAGGCTGCCGGGATCACGTTCATCCTCGCCAAGCACGAAAACAGCGCTGCTTTCATGGCCGAAGGGGTCTGGCACCGCACCGGCGCGCCCGCGATCCTTGTGGCCACGGTAGGCCCCGGCGCGTTGAACGGGGTGAATGCCGTCGCCAATGCGCATCAGGACCGGGTGCCGATGCTGGTGCTCACCGGCTGCGTCGACGCGGACGAGGCCGAGACCTATACCCATCAAGTGCTCGACCAGCGCGCCGTGTTCGCGCCGATCACCAAGGCCGGGTTCACGCTCACGCAGGGCGCGGCGCATGTGGTGGCCGACAAGGCGGTCAGCATCGCGCTTGAAGGGCGCATGGGGCCGGTTCATGTGGATGTGCCGATCTCGGTCGCGCTCGCGCCTGTGCCCGCCGCCGCCCCGCCCCGCCGCGCGCCCGC
>CBFHJA010000082.1:0-10844 GCA_965656085.1 uncultured Aliishimia sp.
ACAAACAAAGTGCAATCTCGCTGTCTTGCATCACCGCTCCGCAGGCCGGGCAGTGCTCGGCGTCGATGTCATCCACCATCACCGGCTCAGTGAGCTCGATAAAGTCACCGCCGCAGCGGCTGTAGACGCCATCGCCGACATCAATGAACGATTCACCCCATGAGAAAAACTGCTTGGGCCGCACGTCATCCGGGATGACCAGCGTCTCGCCGGTGGCGTTGTCCCGAAACTTGCGCCCGGCCCACAACGTCGCGTCCCAATTCATTTGAACACCGCCCATAGGAAAACTGCTGCGGTCCCGCCAACGACTAGGCCAGCGCTGGCGGCGAGAATGCCGAGTCCGATCGATAGCACGCTGCACATTACGATGCCTCCAGTTCTTCGCGCAGGCGACGAACCTCTTGTTCGCGCCAAGCGATCTCCCAAACCTGTAGGTCGGCGCGCCGTGTGCCGGCCTGCCACGGGAACGGGTAGTGGCGCAGATTGTTGATCTCCGCCCGCAGTTGCTCACATCGCTCCTGCTTATCCATGTCAGGCCTCCGCGCGTTCTTCCGCGTCTTGTCGCAGGAGTCTCAGCACCGTGTCCGCGTGACGCTGCCGGCGCATGCCGAGCCGCTCGCCACGCTGCGAGGCCGCGAGCCCTTGGGCAATCAACTGCTCCATTTCCTCCATCTGCTGGTGAGCGCCCGCAAGGTGCAGACAGCACTCACGCAGCGCTTCACGCTCTGCCATAGCCATGTAGTCCCTCCGGCCGCTCAGCGGCGAGTGCGTTCTCAAGGTTTCTGGAAGCGGCAAGGGCATGTCGGCGAGCGGCCTCAACCGCTGCCGGCCTGTATCCGTCACCCTTGAGCTGCTCGGCCAGTCGACGAAAGCTCGTCGCCGCTTCGGCGTATTCGCAACGCTCCTGGTATGTCATCCCGTGCTCCCAAATCCGCGCACGTCGCGGTGCGTCTTGCCTAGCTCGTCAACGATCATCAGGCCTGCGTGCTCATAACGCTGGATGACAAGCTGCGCGATCCGGTCGCCCGGGTTGATTTCAAAGCTTTTCGACCCATGGTTCGCAAGCACCACGCCAATGCCGCCCCTGTAGTCGCAATCAACCACGCCAGCGAGCGTGTCGATCCCGTGCTTTGATGCCCACCCGGAGCGAGGCCATATCAAGCCGACATGATCCGCAGGCAGCGCGATTGCGACGCCTGTCTCAACCGTTTTCCAGCACCCCCACATAACCCATGTTTGCTCGGCGGCGTACAGATCGAGGCCGGCCGCCCCGGGCGTGGCCCGGGTTGGCGCGGTCGCTTCTGGTAGTAGTAGCTGAACTTGAATGTGCATATCAGAACGGAATGTCGTCTGAGGGATCTGCTGCTGGCGCCGGGGCAGGCTGCTGCGGTGCGTTCTCGCGCGGCTTGAAGCACGACACAAGCACGCTTTCCCTGTTGTCGGGATTCGGCGGGCCGGCGGGATTGAACGCCCGGTTCAAAAGGATGAACTCACCGCCGTCTTCGCCTTTCATTAAGCTGCCGACGTTCATAAACCGGCCCTTCGTCTCGCCCTGGGGCGTTGTGTACTCACCTGTCTTCACCGCCAGGTCGCGGATCTTCTTTGCTGGCATCGTCTTTCCTATGCTGCTTTAGTTTTGATAAGTGTGTACTGCGCGTACCGCTTGCCTTCGTCGGTCTTGCGCATATCGCTGTGGATTTCATGGCCCTGGTCCCGCAGGTCTTTCACGCGAGCGGCCAGCCGAAAGCATCCAATCTCCTGCAACGCGTCGCGCGGCGTGACCGGCCCGCGGCGCAAAAGCTCAAGCACTTGCTGGGTTTGCGTCATCGCTACGATTCCTTTTCAACGGTGACCCGTGTCTGCCAGCGGCCGGGCTTACGGAACGGCTCGACGTCCAACCCCTCGGGAATAGCCCGCTTGTAGTCGACGCTGCCCTTCACCCAGTAACGACTGACCTTGACCCCGCAGCCCTCGGCGCCTTCCTCGCCAGCCAGCGCCTCAAGCGTTTCTTTCGCCGCCTGCTCGCGCGCCTTGGCATCATCCAGCTCGGCCTTGGCCGCCTTGTAGGTATCAACTGCCAGCCGCCATTCGTCGTCCTCGCGACGCCCATCGTCCGGCGGATGGCCGGCATCAAGGTGGGAGAAAAACTCAATCCAAGCATCCCGGATCTTGCCCTGCGTCTGCGGGTCTGCATGTACCTGGCTGGTTATCATTTCGTCCGCGTCGGCGTCGTAGACCGAGAACAGGCAGTAGGTGGCGCCAGAGCACATAAGCTGCTGCTGGATCTGGAGCCGGTAGTGCTGCGGCGGCTGTCCGTTTTCCTCGACGTGCTTCCACGTGTCTGACTGCCGGCCCTTCGGCGGGCACTTGATCTCCACAATCGTCGCGCCGTCGAAGCTCTGGCCGTCCAGCGACGCGATGATCCGATGATCGCTCGGGTGTTCTACCACCTGCGGCTCAAGCGGCTCATCCAGCATTTCCTCAAGCTTGGCCCGCGCCGCCATTTCGTACTGCTGGCCATGCCGCATTGCTTTGCTGACGAAAACGTCGCGCTCGCCGGTCTTTACTTCATAGAGCTGGCGGGCGTTTTTGGGCTCAAATGGCGAGCACTCGAACAACGCGGCGACTTCGCTGGCCCCGCCGCGGGTGCGGCGATATTCGAGCCATTCATCACTTCCCTGTATTTCATGGGCTGCAACTGCCATCGGTTCCCTCCTACGTCTTTTTGATCAGCAGGTTTTTCGCTTTGGCGTACTTCGTGCGCGGGAGCTGCTTGAGTGAGTCGATCTTGAAAAACGCGAGCAGGCGCTCACGGTCGGCGTTCGTCTCTCCGATAATCGACTCAAGCTCCTCATGCTGCTCATCGGTGATGAGCATTTGTTCGTGCGGCTGGTAGCGGCTTTCGTCCGATTCGCCTGTCTCCAGGGCGAAGGCCTTGAGCAGGGCCGACTTGGTTGCATAGCTCATGGCCTTGCCCGGTGCCTTGTCGCCGCTGTCTTCGGCATGCGCGTGGACGTGGTAGTCGTGTCGCTCGGACGGGTCTTCGGCGTTGATCAGGCTGACCGTGTACCAACCTTCGTAGCGGATCTTTGGGAAGCCCTTTGCCGTCTGGCCCTCGACCGAAGACTCGGCGGTCTGGTCGACGGACAGAACGATGCCGGCCTCGATCATGTGCGGGCGCAGATAGCCAATCACCGCGTCGTGCGTGACCGCGCTGTACCCACCACCGCCAGCCGCGACCTTCGCGTCCTTCTGGATGTACGGCACGGCCGTCATCACCTTGAGGATGCGCTGATAGAGATTCATGCCGCCTCCACTGCGACCGTCGTCGGATAGGCCCGCAGGTACTTACCTTCCGCCGCGACGGAGATATCAAAGCCCTGCTCTGCAAGACGCTCGGCGGTCATCAGCGGGTTCCCAATCGGTGCAATCAAAATCATCGTGCTGTCTCCTGTACGCGGCGGGCTGCGCGGATACGCAAAGCCAGGTCGATCATCGCTTCGGAAAACTCGTCACCGGCACGCCACTCGGCGGCCATTGATCGTCTGAGCTGATCGGTCGTTTCCATGTCGGCTCCTCCTCGGCAATCATCGTGTTGTAAGCAATGGCGGCCGCCTCCGCGTCACGCAGTCGCTCGAACTCCGCAATCTGCTGTCCGTATTCATCGACCAGCAGGGCGGCCCGATCCATCGGCCCGACGGCAGCGTCGTCTCTGAATGTGTAGTGCGGGGCGGCGTACCAGCGCATTGTTCGTCCTATATGCTGAGTTTTATGTATTTTGCACACAGTCATAACTATGTGTCAAACACATAGCGCAGCCGCTAACGAAAACGGCCAGGATGTCCTGGCCGCATTGGATCTAGGGGGTAGGGTTCAGCAAACGAAGGGCGGGCTACTGGGCTTGTTGATCCATTTCACTGCCAAACAATCGGATGACTGCTGTTTGCTGGTCAGCAGTCAATCCGTCGAGTACCTCCAATAGACGGCGCCGACGCTCCTGGTCTTCCGCGCCGTCCTGCGCAAGAAAGTACAGCTTCCATACTGGTACATGTAGCGCTGTCGATATCGCCTCAATGGCGTCGGCCCGCATCGTCGTCAGGCCTCGCTCAAAGCGCGACAGGTTCCCTGGGTCCACGCCCGTGACAGCGCAGAGCTTCGGTATCGACACGTCCTGTGCCTGACGTATCTCCCTTATGACTCTTCCAATGTGCATGGCATGAAGTATGGGGGCGGGTTGTAGAATACTCAATGACCCATCAACATAACTAAGTGTTGACGTTGCTATGTGTTTTGCACATAATTCGTAGCATGAGCAAGACAACACCACTGCGACGAGTACGTCTCCAGCGCGGGCTATCCATCAAAGAGGTTGCCGACGGGGCTGGGGTTGATGTTGGGAACCTTTCACGGCTGGAGCGTGGCCAGCTCGGCGCCTCAAAGCAGACTGCCGAGCAGTTGGCCAGGTACTACGGACATGCCGTGACTGAAATGCAGATTCTATATCCCGAGCGGTATGTGTCAGATACCGCTTGACCATCTCCTCCTAGATGGCGCTGCGGCGCCCTTGCCCCGAAAGGGGCTTTTTTACATCCGATGCACTGCAACGCGCGGTGCATCAGGCCGACAAGGTCGAGACTAAGGGGCATTAGCATGCCAAGGATCAGAACCATCAAGCCGGAGTTTTTCCAAGATGAAGATCTTGCCCAGTGCTCTGCGCATGCCCGACTCCTAGCCATCGCCATCCTGCAACTTTGCGACGCCAATGGCGTGTTTCGCCATATCCCAATGCAGGTTCACGCGCATGCTTTTCCCTGGGAAGCAGAGGTGAATACCCCGGCGCTTCTCAGGGAACTTGAAGGCATTGGGTACGTGAAATTCTACGTCGTCGACGGCCGTGAGTACGGATACGTCGCTGGCTTTGCAAAACATCAGCGCCTGCAGGGCAAAGAGGCCGCATCGTCCGGTCAATATCCGACGCCAGATCAAGCAGTTACGGATGGTGACGGAAAAAAATCTGCCCGGGGAAGCGATGGGGAATACCCCGGTGCTTCCCGGGGTGATACAGGAACAGGGAACAGGGAACAGGGAACAGGGAATACTTCGGCCGCTTCTGCGGCCAACGATTACCCGGACGAGTTTGAGCGCTTATGGCGCAAGTATCCAAAGCGCGATGGCGGGAATCCAAAACCCAAAGCTTTGAAGGCATGGCGGGCAAGGGTCAACGCAGGCGTACCCCATTCTGATCTTGAAGCCGGGGTGGATCGATACGCTGCGTATGTAAGGGCCAAGGGGAAGATCGGCACCGAGTTTGTCATGCAGGCGGCCACGTTCTTCGGGCCGAACGAGAACTGGGCGCAAGCCTGGCAGATCGACAAGCCGACGCTGCTGAACGAAAACGGCGAGGAGCCTGACTGGCTCAAGGCGGCGCTATGACGGATTACCGCGCCAAGGACGTTGCCCGCTTGCTTGCTCAGGACGCGGCCAATGTCTGCCGGCACCTGTTGCCGGATGGCAAGGAGCAGCGCGGTGAGTACATGGCCGGCTCCGTGGCGGGAGAGCCAGGCCAGAGTCTGCGGGTCTCGCTGACCGGGGATCGGGCCGGCCTGTGGCTTGATCATGCAGAGAGCGGCAGCGGGGGCGACCTGCTCGACCTGTGGGCCGAATCGCGGAGCGTGTCGATGGCCGATGCGCTGGCCCAGGCCCGTGACTATCTCGGCATTGCACCGCCAAAGATTCCGGTCGGTGAGGACAAGCGCCCGGCAAAACTGAATGCGCCGAAGGGCTCGGCCAAGGCCGCCGATGACGACGCGGTCCTTCGCTGGCTCACGGATACCCGAAAGCTCTCTGCGGAATCGGTCGAGGCCTACCGCGTCGCTGCTCACAAGGGCGCGGTCATGCTGCCGGCCTTTTCTCCGGATGGTTCAATTCAGTATCTCAAGTACCGCTCGATTGCCGAGAAGAAGTTCTGGTCAGAGCGCGGCGGGGTGCCTTGCCTGTTTGGTTGGCAGGCGATCAGTCACCGCGACCGATCCGTGGTGCTTTGCGAAGGCGAGTTGGATTGCCTTGCCTGGCACACCTACGGATTCCCGGCCCTGAGCCCGACGAACGGGGCGAACAGCACCGACTGGATCGACACCGAGTATGACCGCCTCGCTCAGTTCGACCAGATCTATCTTTCCTGGGACATGGACGAAGCCGGTCAGGGCGCGGTCAAGCAGATCATTGAGCGCCTCGGCCCGGAGCGCTGCCTCGCTGTTGATCTTCCGCACAAGGATGCGAACGAGTGCCTGATCAAAGGCGCGCCGGGCATAACGATGGCCTCGGCGGTCGCCGCGGCTCGGGCGCTTGATCCGGATGAGTTGATATCGGCAGCCGACTATGCCGATGAGGTCGTCGCGATCTATTACCCGAGCGGTGACGAGCCGGGCGTCCGGCTGCCTTGGAAAAAGGGTGATGCCGTGATGCTCAGGCCCGGCGAGGTCTCATTGATGGCAGGCGTGAACGGCCACGGCAAAACACAGATGGCCGGTCTGCTGACGCTCGAAGCGATGGCTCAGGGCGAACGGGCGATGGTCGCATCGATGGAGTTCAAGCCGTCGAAATGGTTGGCCCGCCTCGACCGTCAGGCATCGGCAGTCTCCCGCCCCGCGCCGGAATACATCCACGCGATCCATGACTGGTATCGCGGCCGGCTTTGGGCTTTCAACGCCGTGGGAACGGCCAAGGCCGACCGCATCATTGAGGTCGCGAAGTACGGCCTGCGGCGGTACGGCATCCGCTATTTCGTCATCGACAACCTTGCCAAGTGCGGCTTTGCCGAAGATGACTACAACGGCCAGAAGCGCTTTGTTGATGAGCTTACTGACTTCGCTCGCGAATACGACTGCCACGTCCAGCTTTGCCTGCACATGCGCAAAGGAGAGAGCGAAGACAAGCCGGCGGGCAAGTTTGACGTGAAGGGCACGGGCGCAATAACCGACATGGTCGACACGGTCTTCGCGCTCTGGCGCAACAAACGCAAGGAAGAATCCCGCCGGATCGCCAGCCAGGCAGGCGAGGAGTTCAATGAAACAGAGCAGCCCGACGCCGTCCTGCGTTGCCTCAAGCAGCGCAACGGCGAGGACGAGCCCAGCATCAGGCTCTGGTTCGACCGCGAGGCGCAGCAGTTTGTCGAGCACTACGGCGCGAAGCCGCACCGCTACATCACATACACCGCAGACACGGGGGTTGCGATATGACCGACCGACGCAAAGAGCGAGACGAAAACCGCCGCAAGTATCCCGACGTTGCCGGGTTTGTGGACGACCTGAGGGCGCATTTCGGGGAAATCTCCGTGCTTTCGCTTGAGGCCAAGGATGAGCGCTAGGCCCTGCCGGTGGTGTGGCTGGTATCTGCCGGGCTGGTGTTCGCTTGGCGACGTTCCGACCGGAGCCGAGGCCACCTGCGAGGACTGGGAGCGCGAGCCCGGAGCCGACGATGACCGAGAGGATTAGGACGATGGAGCACATCAACATCCAGATGCGAGAGGAAGCGTTGGCTGATGACGCGCGCATCGCTGCCGACTTTGACCAAGTCTTAGGCGACTGGGAGGCCGAGGCCTTTAAGGCCGACACGGTCAATCACCCCGAGCACTACACGCAAGGTGGGATCGAATGCATCGACGTGCTTGAGCAGCTCGCGAAGGACGGCCACGACTTTCGGATCTTGAACGCCATGAAATATCTCTGGCGCTACCGGCACAAAGGCGGTGATGAGTCGCTCATGAAAGCGCTCTGGTACATCGAGCGGGTGTTGAACGATGGCTGACGATATCGACGAAGCAAACGACCTGGTCGAGCGCTGGCAGGAAAGCATCATCGCTGAGAACCGGGGTGAGATTGATCCGGGCGTGCCGGGTGAGTGCGATGAATGCGGCGAGCACTCAAAGCGATTGATCAAAGGACTGTGCGCGCCATGCCGGGAGGAGCTTGGCGTTGGGTAGGGAAAGAATCCTGCTCCGGGTCGAGCAAGGTTGCCTGGCGCCGGCCGACGGTCTGGCGCAGGCCCGGCTTCGCGACCGAGGGTTTCGGGTCGGTGACGTGGTCTCGGCCGTTCTCACCAAACCTCGCAGCCCGGGTTATCACCGATACGCACACAAGCTCGGTGAGCTGATCGCTCAGAACATCGAAAGCTTTGAGGGCATGGACCCGCATTCCGTGCTCAAGCGCTTGCAGTGGGAGGCGGGCATTGGCTGCGATGAAATGGCCGTCACCGTTCCTGGCTTCGGCCTTGCGACGGTTCGCTGGCCGCGCAGTCTTTCCTTCGGTTCGATGGATCAATCGGCTTTCGAGCAGACGGTGCTCGGCTTTTGCCGGCATATCGCATCGACCTACTGGCCGGATCTGAGCCCCGAGGAAGTCGCAGAAATGGCGGAAGCGATGCCGCAGGAGGTTGCATGACAGTTCGCAGTAAAAAGCTTAGAGAAAGCGCGAGAGGGCGTGAGTGCACGCTTCGCATTCCAGGGCATTGCAATCACGACGCATCGACTAGCGTGCTTGCCCATGCGCCGTTCGGAGGCCGCGGCATCGGCGTGAAGGCTTCGGACGCGCATGCAGTGATTGCTTGTGCTGGGTGTCACGACGCGCTCGACCGCCGGGCGCTGCTCAAGGTGCCTGAGTGGGAGCTTTATGAGTGCCTCATCCGGGGACTTGGCGAGACGCAAGCTGTCTGGGAGAAAGAGGGGCTGGTGCGCTATGAGTGAGCATATCGGACGCGAACAGGCACAGACGGTCGTCCCGGAGCTTCGGATCGTTGCAAACGTCTTGCTGGTTGCCATCCAGGATGCGGCGGCCAAAGGGCCGGATGCCTCGAAAAGCCGGCGCTATCGGATGATGACGGCGCGAAGGAAGCGCAAGGCGATGGACTGGTTCATGTCCGACTCGACCGCTCCGTGGTCTGCCGCGTGGTGCGCATCGTCGCTTGGCATTGATCTTGAGGCGATGAGGTCTGAGATCCGCAAGTCGCCGGCCGCATTGAGCCGTCGCGTTGCCGGATTCCAGAGATCAAAGGCGGCGGCGTAATGGGTGCCGCGCAGCGACGCAAAGGCGCGAACGGTGAGAGAGAGCTGGCGAATCTGCTGGCCGACGAGCTGGGATTCGACGTCGTTCGCAATCTTGAGCAGGTCCGGTCGGGCGGTTGTGACCTGATTGGCATTGAGCCGTTTGCCATTGAGGTCAAGCGTTGTGAGCGCTTGGCCCTCACGGCCTGGTGGTCTCAGGCATGCGATCAGGCCGATACCCGCATACCAGTTCTGGCTTATCGACAGTCGCGTCACCCTTGGCTTTTCCGCCTTCCGCTTGAGTTCGTCATCGACGGTTCGATCTTCGGCCCTTGGCATCGCCGGCCCGTCTGCGAGCTGATGATTGAGGGCTTTTGCTTGCTGGCAAGGGAGGTCATGTCATGAAGACCGATATCGACCGGCGTCTGTGGGAATGGGGCAACTGGGTTCGCGAGCGCCAGGACTTCGGCCTTGGCTATCCGAGGCGCACTGTCATCCATAAGGCGATGCGCGAAGGGCCGGGCGCTGGTCAGTCGTCAGGCTATGTCGAGATCCAGATGCCCTTGCCGGTCGAGCAAATGGAGCAGGCGTTATGTCTGGTCACCGGTGGTCTTCGGGAAACGGCAATCCAGCGCTACGTCCGGCAGTGCGCGGACAAAGTCGCCGCGGAGCGAATGCGTATATCGGTGGCTCAATATCGCAATCGCATTGATCGGCTGCACTACTACATAGCGGGGGCGCTCGGTGAAGAGACTGCATGATGTTGTGTTTCTAGAAGAATTTGGGTACAGTTCAGGCAAAGTGAGCAAGCTACGCCCTGACGCCAGAAATGGCTCGGGGCTTTTTTATGGCCGTATCGAGACACTCGGATAACGAGATCCTAGCGGCGTTGCGCCAAAGCGGCACCATTACCGGGGCGGCAAAAATGCTCGGTTATAACCGCCGGCCGCTTGCAAAACGAATCCAGCGCATCAAGGCCGGACGGTCGTATGAGGCCCGGGCAAGCATTGAAAAGGCGCACCTGGATGTCGACCCAGGCATCCGCGATGCCGCGCATTCCACCGGCCTGTCGCTTGATTCGGCGCGTCACGGCTGGCGTCGAATCCAGCGCGAGGACGGCGCCTTCGATTCTGTGTTCTGGAAGCAGGACGACAGCGAGAATACCGCGCAGAGCTGGGCGGAAATCTTTCGCGAGGCGTTGGTCGACGCGCCGCGATCTTTGCCGACACCGCCTCCAAGCCGGACACGGGCCGACTGCCTGCCGCGGTATCTGATCGCGGATGTTCACTGGGGCATGCGCTCATGGGACGTTGAGACTGGCGAGAACTACGATATCGGCATTGCATCGCGTCGGTTCTCCGAGCTGATGGGCGAGTGCCTTGAGTACACGCCGCCGTGTGACGAGGCATTGATCCTCAACCTGGGCGACTCAATCCACACCAACGACGCGAGCAACATGACGCCGGCCAGCAAGCACGTCCTCGACGTGGACAGCCGGCCCGGCAAGATCATGTACGAATCGGTCAAGGCGCAGGTCGCTCAGATTGAGGCGGCCAAGGCCAAGCACAAGCACGTTCGGGTCGTCATCCTGGGCGGCAACCACGATCCTGACCTGAGTCAGGCCATCGGTATCGCGATCACGATGCGGTTTGAGGAAGACAGCCGCGTCACCGTCGACTGGCATCCTCGCAAGCTTTGGGCCATGCGGTTCGGCAATGTCCTGATGGCGGCCCACCACGGCGATCAGACAAAGCCCGAGCGGCTTGCGTTGCAGCTTGCCGATGACTATGCGCCGCTGTGGGGGAAG
>CBFHJA010000083.1:0-10525 GCA_965656085.1 uncultured Aliishimia sp.
GATCGGGCTCATCAAAGGGGCGGTAGCCGTAAAGCTGCAACTCGTCGAGCGCATGGGCGGTCTGGGATGCGGTGTGGGCGGGTTCATACGTGTCGTCGTGAGTGTGGATCGTCATCAGTTTCTTGCCTCCGGGCCTGTCTCATCCGCGCGACAACCCGCGCGGCCTTCATGGGCTGCGAAAGCTGTCACTGGGGACGCCCCCTCACCCCGCCTTCGGGGCCGGAACGCATGTGGAGGAGGGCGGCAGGCAAGCTATTTGTTTCGCGATGCAAAGCGGGGGCTCGTCCCCCGCGGCGGAAATAGCTTGCCTGCCGCCCTTGATGGGGCGTCCCCTTTGACGGCCGCCTGCCCATCTCTTGAAGGCCGCTCGGGTGTCGGGTGGATGAGATTTACCCGGGAAGAGGCAAAGGTGATGATCCACACCCGCGACAGGACTGCAGGACCCTTAGCCCCCTCTGCCCCTGACCGCCCCCTGCGCGATGCTGCTCAGCCTGACAGGCGCTGCCGATCCTCAAGCCCGATCTGCCCTGCCAGATGCTGGCGCAGCGCCTCTTTGCCGGTCGCCCGGAGATCATCGTTGAAATCCCCGAGTTGTGGCTCGAGCACATGGCACCCAATCCCGACCTCTGTGGCTCTGGCGCTCAACCTCTCTGCCGCGCGTTGGCCGGCAGGATCGCGGTCGATGGCGATGTAGAGGCGCTGAAGCCCCTCCGGCAGCAGGAGCGCCCCGAGGTGACCCGACGAGAGCGCCGCCCAGACGGGAAGGCCGGGGGCCGCCTCGGACAGGGACAGCATGGTCTCGATGCCCTCGCCGATAACGAGGATGTCGTCATACGGGGTCAGCCTGACGGCATTGCCGAGGAGGTGACCCATGGCACGCCGCTGCGTCTCGACAGCCGCCTTCCACTGTCCGTCAGGTGCCAGCCAGGTTCGATGCACGCCCTGCAAGGCCCCTGCCCCATCGGTGACCGCGGCGATCAGCGCCGGTCTGGGGATGCTGCTGGTCTGGCCCTCATCCCGATGCCAGCACTTCGGATGGAAGCGCAGCGCACTCGTCATGCCGCCTTGGGTCAGGCCCCGGGCGCGAAGGTAGGTATCAGCAAGCGTGCCTGCGACTGGCATAGAGGCTGCAAACAAACGCGCCGCCGCCGCTGGTGTGCCGCCGGGGGCCTGGGCCTTCTTCGGCACTGGCCTATCCGGGAGGACCGGCTGGGGACGGCTAAGATGCGCCCGGGCCTCGGCCAGAAGATCGGGAAAGCGCGAGATCCCGGTTCGCTCGCGGATGATGTCGAGAAGATCACCATGCAGTCCGACCGCCGCATCCTGCCACTTTCCGCGCGCACCCGGCCCTGACGCAGGCCCGGTCAGCCGCACGAAGAGCGACCGGCCAGGATTGTTCTGCAGATCGCCCACGATCCAATAGGACCCCTCCCGCCGTCCGGCGGGAAGGTAGGCGCGACATACGCTCTCTGCATTCTCCGCGAGTGCGCGGATCACATCTTCAGTCTCGGAATACATGGCTCAGCACCCTCCGCGCGCATGTAGTCCTGTCACGGGACAACGTGCAAGCAGACGATCAAGCACTGCGATGCCGCTGGAGTCTGCTGGGCAGAAGAGCCGCAGCTTCCAGGCGATGATCTCCGAGAAGAACCCATCGGCCTTCAGCCGGTCCTTGGCGGCACCCAAAAAGCCCGACAGCTCGATCCGGTTGACGCCCATGAGCCGGGACCGGTGCAACTCCATTCCCTCGGCGAGCCGCACGACGGTCTTACCCTCAATAACAAGGGCATGGACCTGCGCCCCCGTGAGCTTCGGCGCATCGTCTGCCAGCGTGGTCGCGACCCAGGCGGGCGAGACCCGGCGGCCGATGATGCGCTGGCCGTCGTCGGTCTGCAGACGGTAGACGCGGGTTTCATCCTGGGGAAGCTGCTTCCAGATCGGCAACAGGAGGCCCGCCACGATGTGCAGCGTGGCTTCCGAGAACTCCGGCACCTCAGCCAATTCCGCTGTCCAGGCGGCGGTGAAGGCAGTGCGGTCAGCCTCGAGCCAGTGGGTGTCCTCCATCATTCTGGCCGGAACCGTGCTCGCCTCCGTCGGGCGGATCAGCCGCAATCGCGGTTCGATGGTGCCGTCATCCAGCATCAAGCTGGTGGCGGGCACCTGAACCGCAGCGCGGCCCGAGCGGCAATTTACCAGCAGCCGTGCCTTTGGGTCATCGAGCCAGTCCAGCGCATCCGCGAGCGCGGTCGGCGTGTTGCGCCGTTTTTCTGCTATGGTCAGAAGCTGGGTTTCCGCGCCGGAGCCGGGATGCGTGTAGATCACCCGCGCATCGGTGACGCGGAAGCTTTCAGCGCGCAGCGTCTCGAGCCCGAGATCGTAGACCCCGGCCGCGATGGCCCCCTCGATCCGCTGGTCGAGCAATTCCTCGAAGGCCGAGAAGAGCACGGCCTGCATGTCGATCGTCAGCGCGAGCAGGCGATTGAGGAAGGTGGTGATCGGCGGCAGGTCATCCTTCAACCCGTTGTCATCGGTCAGGCTCAGACCGGTGGCATCCTCGAAAGCCCCGAGCGAGCAGCCAGCCACATCGCCGCGATAGATCCGGCGATAAAGCTGACGCAGCGCGTCGCGGGCATAGGGGGACTCGAGGTTGTCCTCGGGCCGGAACAGCCCCTGCCCGCCGGTCTGGCGCTGCCCTCGCGTGATTGCCCCGAGCGTGTCGAGGCGGCGCGCGATGGTCGAGAGGAACCGCTTCTCCGCCTTCACATCGGTGGCCACCGGCCGGAAGAGCGGCGGCTGCGCCTGATTGGTGCGGTTGGTGCGACCAAGACCTTGGATGGCGGCATCTGCCTTCCAACCGGGTTCCAGAAGGTAGTGGACCCGCAGGCGCTGGTTCTTGGCTCCGAGATCAGCGTGATAGCTGCGCCCGGTGCCACCGGCATCCGAGAAGATCAGGATGCGCTTCTGGTCATCCATGAAGGCCGCTGTCTCCGCGAGGTTGGCAGACCCTGCCCGGCTTTCCACGACAAGCCGCGCGGCATGGCCCTCGCCCTTGCGCACGATGCGGCGCGACCGGCCCGTGACTTCGGCCACGAGATCGGTGCCGAAGCGTTGGACGATCTGGTCCAGCGCGCCCGGGACGGGCGGCAGTGAGGCCAGCTTCTCGATGAGCGCATCGCGCCGCCGCGCGGCTTCGCGGCATTCCACAGGCTGGCCTTCGCGTACCACGGGCCGGGACGACAGATTGCCCTCGCTGTCAGTGAAGGGCTCGTAGAGCTGCACCGGGAAGGAATGGGCGAGGTAATCAAGTACGTACTCGCGCGGGGTGATGTCGACGCGGATGTCATTCCATTCTTCGGTTGGGATTTCTGCCAACCGCCGTTCCATCAGCGCCTCGCCGGTTGAGACGATCTGGATCACCGCTGCATGGCCAGCCGCGAGATCGCCGTCGATGGCAGCGATCAGGGTGGGGGTTTTCATCGATGTGAGCAGATGACCGAAGAAGCGCTGCTTGGCGGACTCGAAGGCCGAGCGTGCGGCGGACTTGGCTTGGCGGTTCAGAGTGCCCGACTCTCCGGTGATGTTGGCGGCCTCCAGCGCGGCGGCGAGGTTGTTGTGGATGATGGCGAAGGCCCCGGCATAGGCATCGTAGATGCCGCGCTGCTCAGACGTCAGCGCATGCTCGAGCATTTCGTATTCGACACCGTCATAGGAGAGTGACCGGGCGGTGTAGAGGCCAAGCGATCGCAGGTCGCGGGCGAGGACCTCCATCGCAGCCACGCCGCCGGCTTCAATCGCCTCGACGAATTCCGCGCGCGTCGCGAACGGAAAGTCCTCCCCGCCCCAAAGCCCGAGGCGCTGCGCATAGGCGAGGTTGTGCACCGAAGTCGCCCCGGTGGCCGAGACATAGACCACACGGGCATTCGGCAGCTTGTGCTGGAGACGCAGGCCCGCCCTGCCCTGCTGCGAGGCCGTGACATCGCCGCGCTCGCCTTTCGATCCGGCGGCATTGGCCATGGCATGGCTTTCGTCAAACAGGATCACCCCGTCGAAATCCACCCCCAGCCAGTCGACGATCTGATCGACGCGGGACTTTTTTGCGCCCCGCTCCTCGGAGCGCAGCGTGGCATAGGTGGTGAACAGAATGCCTTCGGAGAGCGGGATGTCGCGGCCTTGTGCAAAACGCGACAGCGGCGTGACCAGCAGCCGCTCCTGGCCAAGGGCAGACCAGTCGCGCTGAGCGTCCTCGAGAAGCTTGTCGCTCTTCGAGATCCAGAGCGCCTTGCGCCGACCCTGAGCCCAGTTGTCGAGCACAATCCCGGCCGACTGGCGGCCCTTGCCCGCCCCGGTGCCGTCGCCAAGGAAGAAGCCGCGGCGAAAACGGACAGCGTCAGCGGCATCGTCCGGCGCGGCCGAGACCATGTCGCCGGTTTCATCGACAGTCCAAGACCCCGCGAGATACGCGCCATGCGCCTCGCCCGTGTAGATCACGGTCTCAAGCTGCGCGTCGGACAGAAGGCCATCACGCAGGATAGCGGCTGGAAGCTTGGGCCGGTAGCTGGGTTTTGGGGGCGCGACCGAAGCCATGGCCGCAGATTGCACAAGCTTGGTCGGGTGCGGTTCCGCTCCGGGAATGTCGATCGCCTGCAGACGGAAGGTCTCATAAATAGCATCCGACAGGCGCGCGCTGGCTCCGTCCTCGGTTGCATCGCGCAGGGTATAGGCGAGGTCTGCGGCCTCGATCTGCACCGCGGTGTTGGTGGGGGCTGTTGCAGGCGTGGCGCGCGACGAGCTGATGCCTGTGCGCGTGGTGCGGGCAGGATTTCCCGGGAAGGGGGAAGTGGGGCCCTGCCCGGCTGGTGCGACCTGCGCCAGTTCGAGGCGCGGGGGGACATGGGTAGTGATCAGCGACAGCAGGCTGGCGACATCAGGCGATATCGGGCGCGCCAGATCGGCTGTGATGCCGCCCGCCTCGCCACCGCGGCATTTGTCGAAGACCGAAATCCGCGTCTCAAAGCTGGTGCCGTGCTTGGCGAAGGCGGCACCGGACACCGCACCCGTAAAGACCAGATGCGCGGTCTCGGTCAGGCGCCCGAAGGTCTCAGCCCAGGCGGGCGCATCGGGCGCGAAGCCCGCACCGGTGATGGCGACCAACCGTCCGCCGGGGGCCAGACGCGCAAGCGCCGAGCGCAGGTGCCGGGCTGTCGCCTCGGTGGTGCGAGCGTCGACATTGGCCACCGCCGAGAAGGGCGGGTTCATCAGGATGACGCTCGGGCGCAGGTCCGCGTCGAGATGATCGTCGATCTGGGCTGCGTCGAAGCCCGTGACCGGAAGCCCCGGAAACAGGCGGCGCAGAAGATCGGCGCGGGTGTCGGCCAACTCGTTCAGCGCGAGGCTGCCGCCCGCGATTTCCGCGAGGATCGCCAGTAGCCCGGTCCCGGCCGAAGGCTCTAGGACCAGGTCACGCGGGGTGATCTGCGCAGCAGTGAGCGCCGCGAGCCCCATGGGCAGTGGCGTCGAGAATTGTTGGAACCGCTCCATCTCCTCCGAGCGCCGGGTATGCGTCGGAAAGAGGCCTGCAACCTTGGCGACGATCGGCAGCAGCGCGGCAGGCGATCCAGCACGTGCGAGCAGCGCGCGGCCGAATTTCCGCAGGAAGAGGACGAGCGCCACCTCACCCGCCTCATAGGCAAGCTTCCAATCCCAGGCACCATCGGCATCGGAGCCGCCAAAGGCGCGCTCCATCTCCAGCCGCAGACGCAGCACGTCGATCTGGATGCCTTGGGCGAGATCGGGCTGCAGAGCCTCGGCCACGGCGAGGATCGCGGGCGCGGGATCGCGATATGGAACAGGAACGGGAGGCGCAACAGGCGCGAGATAGGTCATCGGGAAACTCCGGAATGAGGGACAGGATCAGGCCCGGACACCCTCTCTCGGGCACCCTCAGGCCTGATCTTTCCCCGCCGATCTCTCCCTCTCGAACCGGTGTGTCGTCGACGCTCGGGTTGATTTTGTTCTTGTTATGTTCTATATTGAAGGCCAAGCCAGAAAGGGAGTTTCCCAATGGACAGCACCACATACGCCTTGCCCGCAACGCCCAAGCAGATCGCCTATGCGCGCTCGCTCGCCCTGCGCAACCAGACCCTTCTGCCATGGGAGGTTCAGCAGGACCGCCGGTCGCTCAGCGCCTGGATCGATGCGCAGGCCCAGCTGAAGCCGGTATCCGAAATGGATCGGCTGCCGACCTCGAAGCAGGTGGCCTTTGCGGAAAAGCTCGCCCGGATCAAGCGACGCGCCGTTCCGGAGGAATGCTTCCGCGACAAGGAGCTCATGTCGAAGTGGATCGACGGGAATAAGTAGCGGGAATCTTCCGAAAAGATGGTCAGTCAGGCTTGAACGCTGCATTGGCCTTGCGCGCGATGCCCGCGCAACGGTCCATCAAGTCGCCAAAAGGCTCTGGTGTTGATGCAAGCAGGCCGTCCTCGACCATCCGGCCATAATCGTCAGCGAGAGCCTTGAGAGCATCGCCGCCTGGGACCAGTTGTAGATGCCCAGAGGTTGCGGTGCCGTAATCGATCCGCGTGGCATCCGCCGCCTTCTCTGCAAAGAACATCGCCTTGTGCCGGGCGACAGCGATCGCAAGCGCGCGATCTTGGATGGCCGCAGCCGCGATGCCCGCATCGTCCAACCGGGCGACATCATGCCAGTGGCGAGAAAAGCGATCCCCTCGCATACGGTTTTGCAAACAGAAGACGTGGATCGCTGTCGCTTTTTCCCAGAACGTCCGTTCCGCATGCATCACGCGCGGGCGGGCAGTGGGAAACTCCACGCCTTCGATCACCGACGCGGCATCGCAAACGATATCGCGTGGGGATGCGGGCTCTCCTGTAGAACGCGCGCCGAATTCCAGCATCACGCTCGGAGAAACGTATCCAGTGCCTTGGGCGAGGTGCGGGTAGTCGATGAACAGCTTGTCGCCATCAATCCGAAGGCCGGCATCGACCCCTTCCCGATCAATTGCCTGCTGCAGGATCGGCTGAATGGTCCCGGCCACCCATTCAGGCAAAGCCTTTCGAACACGTTTCGACCAGCGCCGCTCTTCGCTGGATGTGGCGGGCATGGCGTCTTCACGGCCCTCCAGCAGATCCGGGATCAGCGCTCTGATATCGAAGGTCAGGTCCACATCCTCGGAAAACCGGTCAATGACCTGGTAGGCCTTCGACAGAGAGGTGCCACCCTTGAAGACGAGGTTTGTGCCGATGGGCGATCCAAACAACTGCTGGATCGCCCAGACCACCCAGACGTCCTTTTCGAGGAGATGGGCTGGTCGGCCGAGCCTATCGGCGGCGACACCAAGAGCATCCAGTCGGTCCTGGCCGCTGAGGCGCAGGAATGCCTCAGCCATGGACCATCTCTCCGACTAATCGTGCCAGCCAAGTCGGAAACTGCGGCGCGGCGGACATCAGCTCAGTCTTTGCCGTCTCCGTGAGCTTGGATCGCAGGATTTGAAGAGCTTTGGGAGCCTCATCCGGCCCGAGCCATGCCAGCGCACGGACGGCCTGGCCCGAGGTCTTGCTCCCAAGGGCCAACTGCCAACGCGGCGCATGACGCAGTTCGACTGCCTGCCGGCCAAGGCTCAGCACGCGGCTTCGACCGGAAGTAAGGTAAACCGACTTGACCGGCACCTGTGTCGTGAGGCCCAGAGCGTTTGCCGCAGCAGCGCCACTCGGGACGATCGTCTCGCCCCGCTGCGTAGCGAGCGCTTCAATCGCCTGTTCAGCCGACGGGCTACGCGGTCCAAAGCGTGTCTGGACCGGGCGCATGTAGATGCCGCGTCCTGCACGGATCAACTCGCCGCGCGCAGCCAGACGCGACAGCGTTTGATCGACCGCCGCGCGCGAGCCGAGATGCAAAAGCCCCTTCGCTGCCAAGGGTACCCCCTCCGGCAACTTCGTTGCGACATTCATAATGCTCTCGGCCATGCGCTCCATGATCGCTCCTTTGTCAGAAACATACGCAGTTTTCTGACAGTTTTCAACCGTGCGCCCTTACCCGAAGCGACGCCCGGCTTCCGTGAAGGTGTACTCGTTGACGATGATCCCTTCCTCAATCGCCTCGTCCGAGGTCAGGTGGTCGTATTCAGCCTCAAGCTGGCGGTAGAGCCAGCGGGCCAGATCACGCAGCGCCTCGGTCACGATCTCCTCGGCGTCCTCGGTCGGTGGCTGCCAGGTCGGGCTGTCCCGCGTGACGTCGATCGACATGGTGTATTCGTGGTAGTAGCGACCACGGTGGCTGACCTCGGCGGCGAGCTGGTAGAAGTTCCGCCGTTGGATGGCCTGCAGCCGGTCAGCGATGCCATGCAGCGTCGCGTCCTGTGGCGCGTAATCCCGGATGTGCGCGGCCGCACCCTTGGCGTGGGACCAATAGCCCTCGAAGCAGGCTCCGTCGCCCTGGCTCCAGAAGCCGGAGAACCAGATGCTGGGCTTGGCCCGCGTCCCGCCGCCCATCAGGCGGACGGGGGTGGTCTTCAGCCGGATGCCGAGGATCTCGCAGACCCGCTCGAAATCCTCGTAGACCGCGTCCCACCAATCGTCGTGGGGGCCAAGCTCGCGATACCAGGTGCGCGCCTTTTCCTTGGCGGCATCCGAGAGTTCGGAGAACTGGTAGACGGTGGTGCAGATGACCTCAGGCATTGGGGTCCTCCCCGTTGAGCGCGGCGGCCAGCCATTCCTGACTGCTGGTCCAACCGATGGATTTGCGGGCACCGAGATCGATGACATGCGCGCCGCCACCGAAGGCATCGAGGCGCGGCCGGGAGCAGGTCAGGGCATGCTGGAACCCCCAGAGGCCGGCGAGGTCGATCTCTTCCGCAAGGCGCAACACGAAGCGGATGACGGCTTCGACATCGCCGTGGTCGTCGTCATGGATCCAGAGGGTGCTGCCCTCGGGCGCGTCCTGGCGCACGAGATCAAAGCCCGTGACCTCCGGGTCGTCGGCGTCCTGATCTGCGGCGCGAAGTTCCTGGAACAGCGCGAGCGCGCGGGCCGCCTTGTCGGGGGTGCCGACATCGAGCAGGCACGAGAAATGGGTGAAGTAATCCGCCATGGGGACCTCCTGAATGGGAAAGACCCGGCCGAGAGGCCGGGCACTCGATTGGGATGAAGGGGTGGTCGGGGGCGATTAGCCTGTGGAACTGTCGCCCGCCGCCTGTCGCGCGGCATGCGCGCAGAGCATCTGCCGATAGAAGCGCTTGCGCGCGGCCCGGAAGCCGCGCACGGCGCGCGTGTCGGGGTGAAGCGCCCGGACCGCCGCCCGCAGAACGGCGTAGGGCGACGCCGTCACAGGCAGGCCGAGGCGCTGATAAGCCGGATCGGTCATGTCAGCTGACCTCGACCACGGGCGAGGCGAGATGCGGATCGACCAGCGCTTCAATCCGCGCGGTCCGGCCCATCCAGGGCTCAGGCCGGATGGCCTTCACCCAGTCGGCGAAGCTCGGGATGAAGCCGAGGTCTTCCTTCACATGCTGCTCGCCGACCCAGCGGGTCGGAATGATGCGCCCGGTCGAGAGGGTGAGGGTCGGCCCAAAGATCGTCTCGGCCATGAAGATACCCTCGGCATGGTGGCGCAGCGCGCGGTGCCGAAAGTCGGCGGTGATCTCCTTGCTCTGGTCGAACCAGGCATGCACGCCGATGAAATCCTCGACCGTGCCGCCCCATTTCTTCACCGAGGACAGGGCGTGGTGATAGGGATGTGCCATACCCGCCCCCTCAGAAATCATGGGTGAAGAGTTCGGACGAGGTGAAGCGCTCGTTGAACTCGAGATGGATGCAGCGGGCGGCCGCGTCGAAGCAGAACTCGCCCCAGGCGCCGTCGTTGTTCTCCCAACCGCCATGGGTATCGGAGAGGAAGTCGTAGGCCAGCTGTTCGACGACATCTTCCAGCGACAGGCTGCGCATCTCGACCTCGGGGTCGTCCCAGGTCAGCGCCGCATAGGCGATCTCGGTCGCGGGAAACTCGACGGCATTCTCGTCGGACCATGCGACGATGCTTTCGATCTGGCCGCTGTCACCGGCCCCATCGAAGGTCACGGTGACATGGGTGATGCCGGCGGCCGAGAGGCCGTCGAAGAGGCGATCCTTGTTGCCGGGGCGCAGCGCTTCGATCCGGGCCGCGCGTTCGGCATGCGCCGCGAAAATCTGCGCAATGTCGACGGTCGGGGGTGCCATCGGGGGCGTGAGGGTGGGTTCAGTTTGATTCATCGGGTTTCTCCAGTCAGGGGAAGGGATCGGAGCAGGGCCGGGCGATCTCTCTCCCCCGGACAAGCTCCAAATCCCCCCTGCCCCTATCTGCCTCTCAGGCGTCACGCCGCGACCTGCAGCGCCCGGGCGGCGAAGGCGCGCCAGAGCGGGTCTACGAGACGCCCGTCCAGAAGATCGGCGCGGTGGCGCAGCCGAGCCGCCAGATCGGGCTCACCCCAGGCCGATGCGCGGCCCGCTTGCGCGCGCAGCTGGCTCGCCTCGGTCACGAC
>CBFHJA010000084.1:0-10522 GCA_965656085.1 uncultured Aliishimia sp.
CACCGTCCCGGGGACCGCCGCACCCGCCGCCCCCGAAGAGCCCGCCGCGCCCGCGCAAGTCGCCATCCTGCGCTCAGGCCCCGACGGGGTCGACGTGGTGCAAGCGCCCGGCCGCGAGGCCGCCGTCCCGCGCGCCGTGGCACTCGACGCGATCAGCTATTCGGCCCTCGGCGACGTGCAACTCAGCGGGCGGGCCGAAACCGGGGCCTCCGAGGTGCGCATCTATCTCGACAACCGCCCCGTCGCGGCGCTCCCGGTGGCGCCGGGCGGCGATTGGCGCGGTGATGTGACGGACATTCAGGCCGGGGTCTATACGCTCCGGATCGACGCGGTAGATCCTGACGGGGCCGTGCAGAGCCGGGTCGAGACCCCGTTCAAGCGCGAAGCCCCCGAGGTGCTCGAAGCCGCTGCCGCCCGGGCCGATCTGCCGGTGCAGGCCATCACCGTGCAGCGCGGGGCGACGCTCTGGGCCATCGCACGCGAGCGCTATGGCGACCCGCTGCTCTATGTGCAGGTCTTTGAGGCCAACCGCGACCAGATCCGCGATCCGGACCTGATCTATCCGGGGCAGGTGTTCACGCTGCCGGAGACGGGCGAGTAAAGCTGAACACGCCTCCGGCGCGTGCCGGGGGCTGACGGCCCGCCCGCCCGTTGGTGCTCGAACCAATGGCGCACCATTGAACGACCCCCATGGATATTTTTGACCAAACAAAAAACAGGGGCGCCTGTGCTTGAGGGACCCAGAGAGGTCCGTGCCGGCTCTGGTCATTCCCGTCGCCGGGGCTTACATCAGGCGGGCAAGCCAAGGACCATCCATGCCAGCCGATACCGCCCAAGCCGGAACCGGCCCTGACAAGGGCCAGCCCGATCCCATAGACGCCGACGAGCGCCGCTCCGGTCTGCGCACCATTCGCAAGGTCGCCCCGTACCTGTGGCCTGATAACATGCCGTGGGTGAAACGGCGTGTGCTGTGGGCGATGCTCATGCTGGTGCTCGCCAAGGTCGTCACCGTCTACACCCCCATGCTCTACAAGGGCGCGGTGGATGCGCTTGCCGAGGAGGGCGTGCCGATGCTCGCGCTGGGGGCTGTCGGGCTGACCGTGGCCTATGGCATGGCAAGGCTTCTCACGGTGGCGTTCCAGCAATTGCGCGATGCGATCTTCGCGCGGGTCGGGCAGCGGGCGCTGCGGATGCTGGCGCTGGAGACCTTCCAGCACATCCACGCGCTCTCGATGCGCTATCACCTCACCCGCAAGACCGGTGGGCTCAGCCGGATCATCGAACGCGGTGTGAAGGGCGTGGATTTCCTGCTGCGCTTCCTGATCTTCTCGATCGGGCCGCTGATCCTCGAGCTTCTGATGGTGCTGGTGATCTTTCTGGTCTTGTTCGACTGGACCTATGTCGCGGTGCTCGTCGTCACCATCGCGCTTTATGTGTGGTTTACCTTCAAGGTCACCGAATGGCGGGTGAAGCAGCGCCGGGAGATGAATGAGCAGGACACCGATGCGAACCAGAAGGCCATCGACAGCCTGCTCAACTACGAAACTGTCAAGTATTTCAACGCCGAAAGCCGCGAGGCGGACCGCTACGACGCGGCGATGGAGAAATACGAGGCGGCAGCTCTGAAGACCACCTATTCGCTGGCCTTCCTCAACACCGGGCAGTCCTTCCTGATCACGTCGGGGCTGGTGATCGTCATGGTGCTCGCCGCAATAGGCGTGCAGAACGGCACGCTGACGGTGGGCGATTTCGTGATGGTCAACGCCTACATGATCCAGATCACCCTGCCGCTGAATTTCCTCGGCACGGTCTACCGGGAAATCCGTCAAAGCCTTGTGGACATGGGAGAAATGTTCGATCTTCTGGAGCAGCCTGCCGAGGTGACCGACAAGCCGGACGCCAAGACGCTGGACGTGACGGGCGGGCGGGTCGAGTTGGATGACGTGGTGTTCGGCTATGATCCGGAACGGGTGATCCTGAAGGGCGTGTCGATCACCGCCGAGCCGGGGCAGACCGTGGCCATCGTCGGCTCCACCGGGTCGGGCAAATCCACCATCGGCCGGCTTTTGTTCCGGTTCTATGACGTGCAGGGCGGCGCGCTCAAGATCGACGGGCAGGATGTGCGGGACGTGACGCAAACCTCGCTGCACGCGCAGATCGGCGTGGTGCCGCAGGACACGGTGCTGTTCAACGACACGATCCGCTACAACATCGCCTATGGGCGTGACGCAGCCACGCGCGACGAGATCGAAGCGGCGGCCAAGGCGGCGCAAATCCATGATTTCATTCTGTCTTTGCCTGACGGCTATGACACGCAAGTCGGCGAACGGGGCCTCAAGCTCTCGGGCGGTGAGAAGCAGCGCGTGGGGATCGCGCGCACGCTTCTGAAGAACCCGCCGATCCTGCTGCTGGACGAGGCCACCTCAGCGCTCGACACGGAGACCGAGCAGGACATCAAGGACGCGCTGAGCGCGGCCTCGGAAGGGCGCACGGTGCTGACCATCGCGCACCGCCTCTCGACGGTGGCGGAGGCCGATCTGATCGTGGTGCTGGAGAAGGGCGTGGTGGTCGAGCGCGGCACGCATGAGGCGCTGCTGGCCTCGGACGGACGCTATGCGATGCTCTGGCAGCGCCAGCAATCGGAGGAGTAGGGCCCGCGCGCCGAAAGGGTTAACGCACCGGACGGGCGCAACGGCTTGGGACCCGAAACGCTCCGAAAACCGGGTTAACGCCCTAAAAACAAGGTGTGGCAGGCGTATGGCGCGGCGTATGGCTGCGCGTATGGCACCTGTACATACAAATTCCGATTCGTTCACGGGTTAAGGCACCGTGCGGTGGGGCGGCGTTAACCTTCCGCCATGGTGGCCCTCCCGGCAGGCTTGCACGCGGCAGGCTTGGGCAAATTGCCCACCCTGTGAGGCGGGACGATATAGAGCCCCATGCTGATCCCCCATGCCAATCGCAAAGCGCGCGGAACCAGCTCAGGCGCGGCGGGGCTGGGACAACAGAACGCCGATCCCTACAACCGCCGCGCCGAGGGCTGCGCGCCAGTCCCACACGCCGCCAAGGGCCAGCATGATCAGCATCACGTAGAATGGCGCGATGTTGATATGGAAGGAGGACAGCGCAATCCCGAGCCGGGCCACCGAGGCGATGAAGAGGATCTGCGACAGGGCCATGCCCGCCACCGCGTACACCGCGAGATTGAGCCATTGCGGCACGGTGATCGTCTGAGGCGGGGTGATGTCGCCGCGCCAGATCAGCGCGATACAGACCGTGGCCGTGATCAGCGTCGCCCCCGCGAAGGTGATGGCGCTGCGCCCGATCACCGACAGGTCCGGGAAATCGCGCACCGAGGCGTCCGAGGCCCATGCGAAGAAGAACCCCGCCGCGATTGCCATTGCCACGCCGATGCCAAGCTCAGGCGAGGCCGATCCACCGACGGCAATCGCGCCGCCGAGCACCGAGGCCGCCAGTCCGAGCAGGAACCGGCGGGAGAGGCGGCGCGCGCCGTGGAACATCTCGATAATCGTGGCGCAGATCGGGGTCGCCGAGGCAATCAGCGCCACCGTCACCGGGTCCGTGAACCACTGCGCGAAGAGGATCAGGTTCGCCCCGGAGCCAAAGCCCAGCATTCCGACCCACACCCCGCGCCCCCAGCGCGCGCGCCACAGCACCGCCGCGCCATCCATGAGCATCCAGAGCGGCAGCAGGAACGCCATCACCATCCCAAGGCGCAGCGTCATCAGGGTGATCGGGTGCCACTCCGCCAGCAGCAACTCGGCTGCGGGAAACCCCGCCGCCCAGAGCACCATGGAGCCCACGGCAAGCGCGTTGCCGGTCAGGATCGGGTTGCCACGCGGCGCGGATCCGGGCGCGCCGGTCGGCAGAGGGCGCATACGCATCCCACCTCCTCAAGACAGTCCTCGTGAAAAGCGCGCCCGGAATATGGGCGGTCGCCGCCTTGGTGTCGGAGATTCGGGGGGCAAAGTCTGGCCCGTTTTCGACGTGATGTCGCAAACAGGGCTTGGCGCTTGGGGGCGATGCGTTGGGGGGGTCTTGCCCGTTAAAAGTTGTGCACCGAGGCCATGCCTTGTCAGTGGCGCCGGCGCGGGTTTCGCACAGCGTCCCGACGGCCGGTCCGGCGCGCGCCGGGGTTATTCGGCGGCGCGCAGGGGCAGTTCTGGGGTGCGGTCCACGTCGTCACGCGCGCTTTCATCCTCCCAGATGATCTCGCTCTGCTTCAGCCGGCGGGCGTCGCGGTCGAGCGCCCAGTCACGGGCCGCTTTGGAGGCGCGTCCCATGGAGAGTTTCGCCAGAAGTTGCGCCGCCCAGAGCGCATAGGTCGTGGCCCAGACGCGGGCCGCCAGCATCGAGGGGGTGAAGACCAGCGTCAGTACGGTCGCCACGCCAAGGCCCCAGACCACCGCAGTCGCCAGTTGCTTCCACCACAGCGCGGTGGGGCTGTCGATCGCGTAGCCGCCATTGCCGAAGTCGATCGACAGGCCCAGCATCATCGGGGCAAGGCCCGCCATCGTCGTCACCGTGGTCAGCATCACCGGGCGGATGCGGTCCTGCGCGGTGCGGATGATGGCCTCGATCCGGGGCATGAAGCGCGCGTAATCCTGATAGGTGTCGATCAGCACGATGTTGTTGTTCACCACGATCCCCGCGAGCGCGACGATCCCGGTCCCGGTCATGATGATCGAGAAGGCCTGATCCATCACCAGCATCCCGATGAGCACGCCGGTGGTCGACAGGATCACCGCCAGCAGCACCAGCACGGAGTTGTAGAAGGAGTTGAACTGCGCCAGCAGGATGATGAACATCAGCCCGAGCGCGGCGGCGAAGGCGGAGGACAGGAAGGCCTGGCTTTCGGCCTGTTCTTCCTGATCGCCGGTCCATTCGGTGGTGATCCCGTCTGCGAAGGGATTGGTGTCCAGCCAGTCGGTCAGCACGGCGATGCGCTCGTTGGGGTTGATCGGCACCGCGCGCAGATCGCCAGCATCGAGGCCCGCCTGTAAGTCGGCGGCGGAGGGGCTGCCGGGCAGGGGGGTCATCTGGGTGCCATCGGGCAGGGTGATCGGGCCGCCGCTTTCGGCCAGTTCCAGCGTCGCCACGAGCGCGTCGTCGCCATCCACCAGTTTTTGCAATCCCGGGGCCACGTCCGCCTTGATGTCGAGATAGCGGGTCTGATCGACGCGGGAGATCTCCGCGAGCGACGGCACCGGGGTGCGGGTGATGAAATTCGCGAGCGGCACCAGCCCGTCGCGGGTGCGGACCTTGAGGGTGTCGAGGGTGGACAGAACGCGGTCCTGTTCGGGCAGGCGCACGCGGATTTCGATTTCCTCGTCGGAGGACGGCACGCGCATCGTGTCCAGAAGGATGCCGCGTGTGACCAGTTGGACCATGCCGCCCACGGTCGCCACGTCGGCGCCGTAGCGGCCCGCCTTTTCGACATCCACGTCGATCTGCCAGTCGATGCCGGGCAGGGGGCGGGTGTCTTCGATCAGCGTGAGGCCCGGGGTGCTTTCGAACTTGTCGCGGGCGGTGCCGATGCCGGCCACCAACGCGTCGAGATTGTCGCCCATCAGGCGCAGATGCACGGGTTTTCCGGAGCCGGGGCCGCGCGACAGGGACAGGATTTCAATCTTCACGCCGGGAAGCTGGCTCAACTCGTCCTGCAATTCGGCCACGACGCGGTCGCCATCCAGCGCGGCGATACCGATGCGGTCTTCCCACGGGATCGTCTCGATCTGGATCTGGCCGATGGTGTCTTTCGGGGCCTGAGAGCCGCCGGTGTTGGCGTTGAGCCCGCCATCGCCCGCGAAGGAGAAGGCCGACATGATGCCCGGATGGCGGTTCACGATCGCTTCGGCCTCGCGGACAATCGCGTCCTTCTCGGGCAGGCTCATGTTGCCGCGCGCCAGCACATAAACGATGGCCTGTTCGGTCTCGCTCTCGACGAAGAACTCCACGCCCTTGTTGTTGTTGATATAGGTGAAGAGCACCGCCGAGACGAGCACGACAATGCCGCCGAACACCGCCAGCGGCATGATCGGGTTGGACACGATGGCGGAGATCAGCCAGCCGAAGCCGGAGCGTTTGTAGCCCGATTGCACGCGGGAATGGCGGCGCGCGCGCATCCGTGTGCGGGCATCCTGCACGCCGATGCCGAGGCGGGTGAGCCATGCAATCGCGGCGAAGACCGCCGTGAGCGCGCCTGCGACACCTGCCGCAAGGGTGATCGCCATGCCGATGCCAAGCAGCACCGCGAGAGTCATCACCGGGACCACGGAGCCGAAGACATCATTGCCGTCGAAGCCCGCGAAATTGGCGCTCAGCGCGCCCATCAGGAGGCCCGACAGCCCCGCCGCCGCGCCCGCGAGCAGCAGGCCGAGGGGCAGGAGGCCCAAGTGGAGATACCAGCGCAGCCCGGCGATGCGGGTCAGCGCGCCGGTGATCGCCGCCTCGGAGCGGCCCACGACGCCGCCCATGACCGGCAGGTAGATCAGGGCCACCAGCAAGGACGCGGACAGCACGAAGATCAGCGTGACGGGGAGCATCCCCATGAACTCGCCCGGCACGCCCGGCCAGAACAGCATCGGCAGGAAGGCGCAGAGCGTTGTGGCGGTGGAGGACACCACCGGCCAGAACATCCGCTTGGCCGCCTCGACATAGGAGGCCATCGGGCCGACGCCTTGGGCCTGCCGTTTGTCGGCGTATTCGACGACGACGATGGCACCATCGACGAGCATCCCCACGGCGAGGATGAGGCCGAACATGACGATGTTCGAGACCGAAACGCCCATCAGGGCGAGGAAGGCAAAACACAGAAGGAAGGAGGTCGGGATCGCGAAGCCCACCAGCAGCGAGGCGCGCAGGCCCAGCACGGCGAGCGAGACGATCATCACCAGCGCAATCGCCGTGAGGACCGAGCCTTCAAGCTGGCTGACCATGGCGTTCACTTGCCGGGACTGGTCGTTGGAGGTGCCCACCTCGACGGCGGCTTGCAGCCCCTCGGGCCAGTTTGCGCTTTCTTCCTCGACCAGCTCTTTCACGAGTGTCGCGGTGTCGATCAGGTTGAAGCCTTTGCGTTTAACCACCTGCAGCGCGACCGTCTTTTCGCCGTTGAAGCGCGCGGTGCCGGTGCGGTCCTCGAAAGTGAGGTTGATCTCCGCCAGATCGCCCAGCGTGACCACCCGGTCGCCATTGGTCTTCACGGGCAGGGTGTAGATGTCCTGCGTGGTGTCGAAAGAGGAGGGGATCTTGACCGCGAAGGCGCCCTGCGCGGTCTCCACCTCGCCAGCGGCGATCAGTTGGTTGTTGTTCTGCACAACGGTGATCAGCTCGGCGGCGGTGACGTTGTAGGCCTCCAGCCGCAGCGGGTCGATGATCACCTCGACCATCTCGTCGCGGTTGCCCGCAAGCGACGCCTCAAGGACCGCGTCCTTGGCCTCGATCTTGTCCTGCAAATCCTTGGCGATGCGGTTCATCGTGCGTTCGGGCACGGGGCCGGAGAGGTTGACGATGATGATCGGGAATTCGGAGAAGTTGAACTCGTTGATCGAGTATTTCTCCGCCCCGTCCGGGAATTCGGCCTCGGCGTTGTTCATCGCGTCGCGCACATCGGCCATGACCTTGGTCTTGTCCCAGCCGAACTCGAATTCGAGCACCATGCCCGCGTAATTCTCGGCCGCCGTGCCGGTCATGGTCTTGAGCCCGTCGAGATCGGCAAGCTCGGTCTCCATCGGCTTGACCAGAAGCGATTCCGAGTCGGCGGCGGAGATGCCGGGGAAGGGCACGGAGATGAACAGCGCCGGGATCTCGATATCCGGCTCGCCCTCTTTGGGCAGTTGGGTATAGGCGAAGATCCCGATCGCGAGCGACAGGAAGATGAAGGCCAGAATCATCCGGGCGCGCGAGGCAGCCCAATCGACAACACCGGTCATGATTTGGGCTCCTCGAAGCTGGCATCCACGACAACGCCCTCGGTGACATATTCCTGCCCCCGGGTGATCAGATCGACACTGTCCGGCAGCCCGGAGACCCAGACACCGTCGGTCGTGTCGCGCAGAACCGTGACCTTGTTGAAGGCCACCACGCTTTCGGCGCCCACGGTGCGCACGCCCAGAATGCCCTCGTCATTGAGCGTGAGGGCGGAGGCGGGGATCAGGTGGGCGGTGGTGCCCTCGGACTGGATCAGGATTTCGGCGGTCTGCCCGTCGCGGATTTTCAGCTCCGGGTTCGGCACTTCGATCTCCACGCGGAAGGTGCGGGTGGTGGGATCGGCGGAGCGGCTCAGGAAGGTGACATTGCCGGTCACATCCGCGCCCGCCGCGCTCGCCAGCCGGGCCCCGGCGCGGGCGCCGACCTCTATGCGCTCCACCTTGGTCTCCGGCACGAAGGCCACCAGCTTGATCGGGTCAAGCTGGATCACGGTGCCGCACAGATCGCCGGGGCGCAGAAGCGCGCCAAGCTCGGCGGTGTCGCGTTCCAGAAGTCCTGCGAAGGGGGCGGTGATGGTCAGGCGGTCGAGTTCCGTCTCGGCGGCGGCCACGGCGGCCTCGGCGCTTTGGATTCCGGCGCGGGCCGAATCGATCCCGGCAGCCGAGGAGGACGTGCCCGACATCGCCGCTTCCAGACCTGCGCGGGCCGCAGCCACAGCGGCGCGGGCATTCTTGACGCGTGTGTCGGAGGCATAGCCATCGGCGGCGAGTTGCACCGCGACATTTTCGTTGGTCAGGGCCTCTTCGAGCCGGGCCTCTGCCTCGGCGATGCGGGCATTGGCCTCGGGCACGCGGCCCTCGGCCTCGGTGGTGCGGGCGCGGGCTTCCACCAGACGCGCGCGGGCCTCGGACAGTTGCGCTTCGCGGGTGCCCGGATCGAGCACGCACATTTCTTGTCCGGCCTCGACGAACGCGCCTTTGCGCAGCGGCTCGGAGATCACGGTGGAGGAGGTCTCGGCGCGCACGTCGACCTGCCGGGCCGCCTCGGTCTGGCCGCGCAGCACCACGCCGGTGTCGATCTGGCTGGCTTCGGAATGCATCGCCAGAACGCTCACGCGGCGGGTCTCGGAGGCCGCCGGAGCGGTTTCCGCAGCCGCCGCTTCGCCCGGCGCGTCGGCAACACCCAAGGTGGCGAAGAGAAGGTCGCGTTCCATGACGAAAAGATAGATCACCGCGGAAACGGCAAGTGCCAGCAGCACCGGAAACAGACGCATCATGTCCTCATACGCTTTAATCCGCCCTGAAACGCCGGACGGCGGGGTGTGTCAGAAGCCATATAAGAAGCTTACGCTGAACTAACCAGTTCAGTTTACAATTTTTTGCCGCGCTGTGCAATTTCAGGTCGATTTTACGCCGATGCGGGAGGGATTTGCCGCTCCGGCAAGCCGTTCGGCCTCTTGGCTTGGGGCGCGTGCCCCTGTATGGAGAGCCGAAACACGATGTCAGACAGGCAGGGCGGATGAGCGACAGCGACAGCTTTATCGAGGAAGTCAGCGAGGAAGTCCGGCGCGACCGGCTCTACGGGTACCTGCGCCGCTATGGCTGGATCGCCGTGCTCGCCATTCTCGCCATCGTCGGCGGCGCCTCGTGGAACGAGTACCGCAAGGCGCAGGACATCGCGCAGGCCGAGGCTCTGGGCGATGCGATGCTCGCCGCGCTGAGACAGAACGATCAGGCCGCGCGGGCCGCCGCCATCGCCGAGGTCGAGGCCGAGACCGCCACCGCGCGGGCCGTGCTCGACATGATCGCCGCCGCCGAGCTTGCCGGGGCCGAAGACCCCGCCACAGCCGTCGCCCGTCTCGAGGCCGTCGCGGCCAATACCGAAGTGCCGCAAGTCTACCGTGATCTGGCCGCCTTCAAGGCCCTGCTGGTGCCCGGTGGCTCCGATCTGGACACCCGCCGCGCCGGGTTCGAAGCGATGGACGTGCCCGGGCACGCCTTCCGGATGCTGGCGTCCGAGCAACTCGCGCTGATCGACATCGAAACCGGCGAGACGCAAGCGGCGCTGGACCGGCTGCAAGCGATTTTGATCGACGCGGAAGTCAGCCCCGGCTTGCAACAGCGCGCGTTGCAAGTGATCGTGGCGCTGGGCGGGGAGCCCGACCTGTCCTCGCTCGTGCAATCGCCGGCAGGCGACTTGAGCGACGGCTGAAGCGGTCGGCGCGCGGAGGAACGAGGGCATGGTGGCCGTAGAACATCTCAAGGCAGAGGCCGCCCGGCCCGGGCTCACAACGCAGGGCCCGCGCCGGGGCACGCTTGGTGTCAAGCTTGGAGGGACCCCGTCGCGGCGCACCAAATGGCTCGCCGCCGCGCTCGCGGGGCTCGCGCTGATCGGCTGCGAGCCCGGCCCGGAATATCTCGTGGGCGAGCGCGAAGACCTGCGCGCCGTTCTGGCCGAGCCGCAGGACGCTCCGGCGCCCGCGCCGCAGGCCCGCCCGATCCGCCTGCCCGGCGCCGCAGCCAATGCCGACTGGACGCAGTTCTGGGGCTCCAGCGGCGCGCGGCCCGCGCAT
>CBFHJA010000085.1:0-10255 GCA_965656085.1 uncultured Aliishimia sp.
GCCAGTGCGGCCGGGACCTCCAGCGACGCTGGCACGACCGCCGCCTCCTGTGCAGATGGCGCGGGGTCGAGCGGCGTCATGCCCTCGGTCAGCGCGGCCACGAGCGCATCGACCTCGCCGTTTTCGGCCGCTTCCACAATCCGCGCGGCCACGTCCTCGGACGCGTCGGAGGCCGCGGGGGCCGCGGAGTCGGGCCGCGCCACCTGTGCCGCGATGGCCTGTTCGACCAACGCGCGGGCCTCGTCATCCATCGGCAGGTCTTCTTCGGTGAGCCGCACAGGTTGCGGTGCCAGAACGATCCGGTCCGCCGGTGCGGAGGCCCCGCCCTCGGCGGCGACCTCGTTCACCGCAAGCCCCTGATGGCGGGCGAGATTGCCGCCCGGGTCGTCGGGCCGGACCCGCATTTCCCCGTCCATCGCCCGCACGATGGGGATGCCGGAGACATCGCGCATCAAAAGCGAGTAGCCCCAGACCCCGACCCCGGCGACAAGCGCCAAGGACGCAATGGCCCCGGCGGCATGGGTGACCCATGTCAGGGAGGTATTCGGCGTTTCCAGTGTCTCGCTGTAGGTGACGTCGTTCCGGTCGCCATAAATGGCGTCGTCTTGATAGCTCATGCTCTGCCTCGCTGCCCAAAACGGATCTGTCGCCCGTCTGTGATTTGGGTTTGCCTGCTCTGCCCGGCAGCGGCGGCTTTTTGTCAGCGCATCTCGTCTGCCGGAACTACGCCCAAAATACCCAAACCTGCTGCAATTACAACGGAAACTGCCCGCGCAAGGGCGATTTTTGCCGCTGTGAGCTCAGTGTTGCCCGCATGAATCATGTCATAGCGCGAATCGAGCTTGTTGCGCGAATAGAGCGAGGCGAATTCGCTCGCCAGATCGTAGATGAAAAAGGCGATCCGGTGCGGCTCGTTGGCAGTGGCGGCGACCTCGACCGCGCGCGGCCAAGCGGCGAGCGATTTGATCAGCGCCTGCTCCTCGGGCAGATCGAGCAAGGCCAGATCGGCCCCGGCCAGCGCCGCATCGGACACATCCACACCTGCCGCCTGCGCCTTGGCCAGCAGCGAAATCACCCGGCTATGGGCATATTGAACATACCAGACCGGGTTGTCCTTGCCGCTCTCCACCACCTTGTCGAAGTCGAAATCGAGCGGCGCATCGTTCTTGCGCATGAGCATATGGAAGCGCGTCACATCCGGGCCGACCTCATCGACCACGTCGCGCAGCGTCACGAAGGTCCCGGCCCGCTTCGACATCTTGAAGGGCTCACCGTTCTTGTAGAGCTTCACAAGCTGCGTGAGCTTGATATCGAGCGGCACGGTCCCGCCCGACAGCGCCGAGACCGCCGCCTTCATCCGTTTGACATAGCCGCCATGATCGGCACCGAAAATGTCGATCAGCGCATCGAAGCCGCGCTGCACCTTGTCGTAGTGATAGGCGATATCGGGCGCGAAATAGGTCCACGAGCCGTCTGATTTCATCACCGGGCGGTCCACATCGTCGCCATGTTCGGTGGATTTGAACAGCGTCTGCTCGCGCGGCTCCCAATCTTCCGGGGTCTTGCCCTTGGGCGGCTCCAGCACGCCCTCATAGATCAGCCCCTTGCCCCGGAGATCGTCGAGCGCCGCCTCGATCCGCCCCGTCCCGTAGAGCGATTTTTCCGAGAAAAACACGTCCATCTTCACCCCGAGCGTGGCCAGATCGGCGCGGATCAGGTCCATCATCGCCTCGGTGGCATAGTCGCGGATCTCTTCGAGCCAGACATCCTCGGGCTGGCCCACATAGGCCTCGCCCACCTTCTCCTTCAGCGCATGGCCCACCGGGATCAGATAATCGCCCGGATAGGTGCCGTCCTCGAAGGCGACCTCTTGGCCGTGCGCTTCGAGATAGCGCAGATAGACCGAGCGCGCGAGCACATCGACCTGCGCACCGCCATCGTTGATGTAATACTCGCGCGTGACGTCAAAGCCCGCATAATCCAGCAGGCTGGCCAGCGCGTCGCCGAACACCGCGCCCCGCGTGTGGCCCACATGCAGCGGGCCGGTCGGGTTGGCGGAGACATATTCCACGTTGACCCTTTGTCCCTGCCCCATCTGCGAGCGCCCGAACCCGGTGCCCTGCTCCAGAACCGCCGTGAGCACGGTCCGCCACAGCGCCGGCGACAGGCGCAGGTTGAGAAACCCCGGCCCCGCGACCTCGGCGCTCTCGATCCGGTCATCGCGCAGCAGAAACTCGGCCAGCGCCGTGGCAATGTCGCGCGGCTTTATCTTCGCAGGCTTCGCGAGCACCATCGCGGCATTCGTGGCCATGTCCCCATGCGCCGGATCGCGCGGCGGCTCGACCGCGACATTTCTCATATCGAGCCCGGAGGGCAGCGTTCCCGCCTGTTCAAGCTGGGACAGCGCATCCAGAACGGTCACACGCAGGTCGGCAAAAAGGTTCATCGCTCACGTCCTTTCGGGGTCAGGCCTCGCGTTTACCAGCACCGGCGGCAGGGTCAACAGACTGCGCGGTGTCAGGTGCCCGAGCGGCTGAAATCAGCGGTCATCGCCCCGAAGAGCCGCGCATGTTCCTGTAGCGCGAAGCGGTCGGTCATCCCGGCGATATAGTCCGAGACCAGCCGGGCCAGCGCGGTGTCGCTGCCATCCGAGGCGGCCAGATCGGCCTGCCAATGCCCGGGCATCCGCTCCGGCTCTTGCATGAAGAGTGCAAAGAGCTTTTCGACCACCACCGTCACCTCGTCGCGTTTGCGCATCACCGAGGGCGCGCGGTACATGCGCGCGAAGAGGAAGGCGCGGATCTGCTGCAAATCGGCCCACAGAGCGTCCGAGAACCGGATCACCGGACGCCCGAGATGGCGGATATCGTCGACCGACTGAGCCCCCGAGGCCGCAAGCGCACCCCGCGAGGTGGCGATGACGTCCGACACCATCACCCCGAAGACCCGCCGCAGCCCCTCATGGCGCCGCCGGTAGGGATCGAGCCCGGGATACTCCGCATCGACCTCCGCATAGGCCCCTGTCACGATGGGCAACGCTGCGATGTCGTCTTCCGAAAACAGGCCCGCCCGCAGCCCGTCCATCAGATCGTGATTGTTATAGGCAATGTCATCGGCCAGCGCCGCCACCTGCGCCTCGGCGCTGGCATGGGTGTAGAGTTCCAGATCGTGCCGCGCGTTGTACTCCGCGAGCGCATAGGGCAGATCGCCCGTCACCGGCCCGTTATGCTTGGCGATGCCTTCAAGGCAGTCCCATGTCAGGTTCAGCCCGTCGAATGCCGCGTAATGCCGCTCCAGCTTGGTGACGATCTTGAGCGCTTGGGCATTGTGGTCAAACCCGCCATAGGGCGCCATCAGCGCGTGCAGCGCATCCTCGCCGGTATGCCCGAAAGGCGTGTGCCCCAGATCATGCGCGAGCGCGACCGCTTCGGTCAGCTCCTCGTTGAGCCCGAGCGCCCCCGCGATGGTCCGCGCGACCTGCGCGACCTCGATCGTGTGGGTGAGCCGCGTGCGGTAGGCATCGCCCTCATGCTCGACGAAGACTTGGGTCTTGTGCTTGAGGCGGCGGAAGGCGGAGGCGTGGATGATGCGGTCGCGATCGCGCTGATAGCAGGAGCGGTGCGCGCTTTCCGGCTCGGGATGGAGCCGCCCGCGCGTGGCGGCGGGGTCTGCGGCGAACGGGGCGGGCGCGGGGCGCGTATACATGAAACCGGGCCTTCTTGTCGCGGCGGGCTTGCCCTTCTATATTGTAGGAAGACCGACATGAAAACCACGTGACATCCGAAGGATCCACGAGATGCAACTGCCTCCCCAAGTGACCCCCCGCGCCTTTGAACGCCTTGCCGAGATCGGAGCCGCCGATGACGGTCAGGCCCTGCGCGTCGCTGTGGAGGGCGGCGGGTGCTCGGGATTTCAATACGAGATCGCCCTCGACACGCCCCGCGACGATGATCTGGTGCTCGAAGGCAATGGCCAGAAGGTGCTGATCGACGAGGTGTCGCTGCCGTTCCTGTCCGGTGCGGTGATTGATTTCACCGAGGAATTGATCGGCGCGCGCTTCGTGATCGAGAACCCCAACGCCACGTCCTCATGCGGCTGCGGCACGTCCTTCTCGATGTAGCCCCGCCTTTGCCGCGTCGGGTGGGCAATCTGCCCACCGCAATCCGGAGCGCGCTAAACCCGCGAGGCCCGCGCAAACACCTGATAAAACGCGGCGAATTGCTCCGAGCTGGTCTCGGCGGCCTCCAGAACCCGGATCTCCGCCTCGCTCATGCGCGTGCAGGCATGGCGTTTGGCGATCTCCCAATCGTCGGTCTGCACCTCGGACAGGATCGCACTCATCGCGCGCAGCGGCCGGGCCTCCGGCGCGGGGATGTCGAGCCGGGCGGGCCCGTCCGGAATGATCGCGGGCATCACCGGACCCCCGGCGAGTGCGGCCATCCATGTGCCGACGAAATATTCGTGATAGCTGTCCTGCGTGAGCACCAAGTCGCGCCCTGACGTCAGCGGCGTGACCTGCACGCTCTTGACCCCGGCCATCACCGCACCCTCCCAGATCGACGAGGGCTGATGCCCGGCATAGCGCAGCGCAATGCAGATTTCCGCGAGCAGATCGAGATTTTGCTCCAGATAGGCGAGCAGCCCGGCGAAATGCAGGCTTTGCACGGCCTCGGCGGACAGCCCCGGATCGCGGCGCCCGTATTCTGACAGGTAGAACGCGATATGCGTCAGCTCATAGGCGGCCTTGCGGTTCGGCAAGGCGAAGGTCTCGCTGCGGGCAATGAACCGGTGCAGCCGCATGCGCAGCGCCGGATCGGGCCGGTCCCGCCCCCGCCGCGCGAGCAGCCGCTGTGCCTCGGCGCGCTGCAGATCCGACAACTCTGCGCCGGGCAGATCCATCCGCCGCGCCCACTCGCACATCCGCGCCGCGCTGCCGCCTTGCATCCCGAGGTCTTCGAGATCGAGCGCGAGGCTGAGCAGGAAACGGTAGTATTGCGGATAGGCGGCAAGGCGCCCTTCGAGCGACAGGTAGATGTCGCGGTAGACGCCGAGCACCTCGTCGGCCTCGGACCGGCACTGGGTGGCGTCGAGAATATTCAGGAACTCGGCGTTTTCCTTGAGCCAGAAGACGTCGTTTTCCCCGCGCCGGGCCTCGGCGAAGAGCCGGGCGTGCTGCGCCAGCCGCACGGGGCGCGGCTGGCGATGCTGGCGGGCGTTCAGAGCAACCACGTTGCCATGCGATTGCCGCGCATCCCGCGCGCCGCTGCGGCTGGCTCCGAACGCGCTCATCTCAGGACCCCGAGGAGAACAGACCGGTGGCTGTGCCGGACCCGATCCGTGTGGCGGTGGTTGGCGCGGAGCCTGACGAGAAGAGCTCGGTATGCGTACCCTCGGTCTGACCGCTGGCCTGCGGCGCGCTGCCCGAGGAGAAAAGCTCCACAAGGGCGCCCTCTGCTGTTGCGTGCGCCGGGGCGGAGCCGGAGGAGAACATTTCGGTGCCGACACCCTCGCTGGCGCTGTGGACAAGGCTGGGGGCGGAACCCGAGGAGAACAGGTGCGCGCCGTCCCCGCTGTCCAGCGTGCAGGTCGTCGGCATTGAGCCCGAGGAGAACATCTCGGTGCCCAGCCCAGAGGTCAGATCGGTGATGTCGCAAGTTGTATGGCCTTGATCTTGGGTGGTTTTACGCAGTGCAGTCATGGTCGTGCTCCCTTTCGGTGCGTGGTTGAAGACGCTCTCAGGGGGCACGGTTTCGAAAATAACTTTAAGCGAATTTTCCCTAACAAAGTTTTAACCGCGCGACTTATCCACATGAGGAAAAACTGCTACGGGGCACCCGGACTGGCGCTTTTCAGCGTCACAAACCCAGATGGAAAAAACTTATCCACAGCCCGACGACTGAAGCGGCGCACACGCTCTGGTTGCGAACATTAAAAAAGGGTAAACAGGCCGTTCGCTCTGGTCACGGTTTGTTTCCACAGGCAGGTTCGGGCTAAGCGAATCTGGGGACTTGCCGGGGAGACATTCGATGCGAATCGCGACCTTCAACATCAACGGAATCAAAGCCCGCGCGCAGGCCCTGCCCGAATGGCTGGACGCCGCCCAGCCCGATGTGGCGATCCTGCAAGAGATCAAATCGCTCGACGAGAATTTTCCCCGCGATCTCTTCGAAGAGCGCGGCTACAATGTCGAAACCCACGGCCAGAAGAGCTTCAACGGGGTCGCGATCCTGTCCAAACACCCGCTCGAAGACGTGCGCCGCGGCCTGCCCGGCGACGATGATGACGACCAATCGCGCTATATCGAGGCCACCGTGGTCGGCGCGCGCCATGCCATCCGGCTCTGCGGGCTCTATCTTCCCAACGGCAACCCCTGCCCGGGGCCGAAATACGACTACAAGCTCGCGTGGATGGCGCGTCTGGAGGCCCGCGCCAAGGCGCTTTTGGCCGAGGAAACCCCGTTCCTGATGGCTGGCGACTACAACGTGATCCCGCAGGACGAGGACGCCCGCCGCCCCGAGGCATGGCGCGACGACGCGCTCGCCCGCCCCGAAACCCGCGCCGCCTTCCGCCGCCTGCTCAATCTCGGCCTCACCGACGCCTTCCGCGCCCGCGTCTTCGGGCCGGAACACTATTCTTTCTGGGACTATCAGGCCGGCGCATGGAACCGCGACGACGGCATCCGCATCGATCACATCCTGCTCTGCCCGCAAGCGGCGGACTGGCTTGAGGATGTCGGCATCGAAAAAGAGGTGCGCGGCGGCGAGAAACCCTCCGATCACGTCCCGGTCTGGGTCGATCTCGACCTTTAGAGCGCGTCGCGTTCCTTCGCAGTCACGCACCCCCCCTCTAACTTATTGATTTCGCGTATCGAAGAGCTGAAAAGTGCACACCGCTTTTCAGCGACATGCTCCAAACAGAAAAAAGGCGCGCAAACCGAACAGCTTGCGCGCCTTTCCTGAAGTGTATCCGGCTCAGCCCTTGCGCGCGCGCACCGCTGCCCACGCCCCGGTCACGACCAGCGCGGCGATCACCGATTTGACCACATCGCCAAGCAGGAACGGCGCCACGAACGCGGCCCAGACCGCGTGTGCGTCGAGCCCGACCCAGCCTGCATTCAGACCAAACGCGCCCGCCACAGCCATCGGCCACGCCGTGCCCGGCAGGTACAAGAGCACCGAGGCCACCGCGCAGACCAGCGCCGCCGCAGCCCAATGGCGCGTCCAGCCCCGATCGGCGGCAAAGCCCACCAAAGCGGCCACGCCCACGAAACCGATCAGGAACCCGGCGGTCGGCCCCACGAAGGCCACCCCGTTCATCGCATTCGCGAACACCGGCAGCCCCGCCGCGCCCTGCGCCAGATAGGCCAGCAGCGTCAGCGTGCCAAGCCGCGCGCCATAGCTCAGCGCGACGATCAGCACAGCCAGCGTTTGCAGCGTCATCGGCACCGGGTACATCGGCACCGACACCTGCGCCGCCAGTGCGATGAACACCGAACCGCCCAGCACCAAAAGCGCCTGACGGAGAAGGGAAAGCTGGCCACCGGCCACGCCTGTCACTGTCATGTCTCGAAAACCTCTCTGTATGTCATGAGCATCGGCCATAACCTGCCGGGATGCGGCAAAGCCTGTCAACCGCGAAAGCCCCGCCCGGGTCTTGCGCAGCCCCCGGCAACCTGCGAAAGGACCGCATGGCTGAAAACACTCCCAAACTCGCGCTGATCACCGGCGCTTCGCGCGGCCTCGGCGCAGCCCTTGCCGAAGCGCTTGCGCCCGCTTATCACATCGTCGCCGTGGCCAAGACCGTGGGCGCGCTCGAAGAGCTGGACGACCGGATCAAGGCCAAGGGCGGGTCCGCGACGCTTGCGCCGATGGACATCACCAACAAGGACGCGATGGCGACGCTCTGCCGGGGCATCCACGACCGCTGGGGCACGCTCGATCTGTGGGCGCACACGGCGATCCATGCCGCCCCGCTGACACCGACCTCCATGCTGGCCGAGAAGGACCTCACCAAGTCCTTCGACGTCAATGTCCATGCCGCCGCCCGCCTCATCGCCTATGTCACGCCGCTGCTGGGCGAGACCGGCACCGCGCTCTTCGTGAACGACACTCGCGCGGGCGAGAAGTTCTTCGGCAGCTATGGCGCGTCCAAGGCGGCGCAACTGTCCCTCGCGCGCTCGTGGCAGGCCGAAACCGTGAAGACCGGCCCGCGCGTGGTGATCGCGGACTGCCCGCCCATGGCCACCGCCCTGCGCGCGCGGTTCTTCCCCGGTGAGCCCCGCGACGGGCTGACCGATGTCCACGACGCGGCGGCCGAGGTTCTGGCGCAGTTTTCGCACTGAGCGCAGCCGCCTTGCCGCGCGCGGCCCGCTCGCCTATCAAGACGCGACAACGACAACAGGCGCGCGAGGAGAGCAGAGAATGCGTATCTTGGTCACCAATGATGACGGCATAAACGCGCCCGGACTTGCGGTGCTCGAAGAGATCGCTGCCGAGCTGGCGGGCCCGACCGGCGAGGTCTGGGTGGTCGCCCCCGCCTTCGAGCAATCGGGCGTCGGCCATTGCATCAACTACACCAAGCCGACCATGCTCTCCGAGCTGGGCCCGCGCCGCTTCGCCGCCGAGGGCAGCCCGGCCGATTGCGTGATTGCCGGCATCCACAATCTCCTGCCCGGACGCCCCGATCTGGTGCTCTCGGGCGTGAACCGGGGCAACAACGCGGCAGAAAATACCTTGTATTCCGGCACGATAGGCGCCGCAATTGAAGCGGCCCTGCAAGACTTGCCCGCCATCGCCTTGTCGCAGTTCTATGGCCCTGCGAACCTGTCCACCGAGAACCCGTTCGAAGCCGCAGCCGTGCATGGCGTGGCCACGATCCGCACCATTCTGGAGGCGGGCTTCGACCAAAGCGCCGAATATCCCCTGCTCTACAACGTCAACTTCCCGCCCATTCCGGCGGCGGATGTGCAGGGCATGCGCGCCGCCCGCCAAGGCCGCCGCCCCGGCGTCTATTTCGGCGCGGCGGCCTTCACCTCGCCCTCGGGGCGCAATTACCTCTGGATCAAGGGCGGCAACCAGCACAAGGGCGCCCCCAAGGGCACCGACGCGCAGCTCAATCTCGATGGCTTTATCTCGATCACGCCGATGCGCGTGGACCTGACCGACCATGCCGCGCTGGCGGATCTGGACCGCGCCTTGTCATGACGGACCATGCCGAGCGCCAGATGCAGTTCCTCTACGCGCTGCGCTCGCGCGGCGTGACGGACAAGCGCGTGCTCGAAGCGATGGAGGAGATCGACCGGGGCCCCTTCGTGAAGGGCCTGTTCGCTGAACGCGCCTATGAGGACACGCCCTTGCCGATTGCCTGCGGGCAGACGATCTCGCAACCGTCGGTCGTGGGCCTGATGACACAGGCCCTGCAGGTCACCCCCCGCGACAAGGTGCTCGAGATTGGCACCGGGTCGGGCTATCAGGCGGCGATCCTGTCGAAACTGGCGCGCCGGGTCTACACGATCGACCGGCACCGCCGCCTTGTGCACGAGGCCCGCGCGCTGTTCGAGGCGCTGAACCTGACCAATATCACCGCGATCACCGGCGATGGCTCCTTCGGCCTGCCCGATCAGGCCCCGTTCGACAAGATCATCGTGACGGCGGCGGCGGAAGACCCGCCCGGCCCGCTCTTGGCGCAACTCAAGATCGGCGGTATCATGGTTGTGCCCGTTGGCCAGTCGGACGCGGTTCAGAGCCTGATCCGGGTGCGCAAGACGGAAGACGGTCTGGAGTATGACGAACTTCGGGATGTGCGCTTCGTGCCGCTTCTCGAAGGGCTTGGAAAGGAATAGGCAGGACGATGGCGCGGGGCGCAAGATCCCGGCTGGCGCGGCCCCAAAGGTGAGGTGAAGACGAGCAGATGACACAGTCAGCAAGGCTCCGCATCGGCGCAGCACTCGGCGCGCTCTTGGCCCTTGGCGCCTGCGCGCAGGGCTTCGATCCCGACTTGCGCGGCCTGAGCGGCGGGTTCAGCACCACCGATGCCGCGCGCGCGGCCACGGCGGACCGGCCCGAGCCCGATGATCGCGGCGTGATTTCCTATCCCAATTATCAGGTCGCCGTGGCCCGGCGCGGCGACACCGTCACGGATGTGGCGGCGCGGGTGGGCGTCGAGGCGGCGAGTTTGGCGCGGTTCAACGGGATCGCGCCGGATGTGCCGCTGCGCCAAGGCGAGGTGCTCGCCCTGCCCGGCCGCGTGGCCGAAC
>CBFHJA010000086.1:0-10204 GCA_965656085.1 uncultured Aliishimia sp.
CAAAATTTGGACATCAGAACCAAAACGGTTCAACGTCGACCCAACCCACCACTCGTTGGGACTAAACACCTAGAGCGCGCTAAAGCGCGCCAAAGCAGACCCTCAAATTTCAGCGATGAAAGGCGGCTTAGTCCCGCACAGCAGTCCTTAAGGCAGAGCACAGCTAACAGCTGGAACGAGCCCATACTACGGGATGCCGCAGTATGCGCCAAGGTCTGAAAACAGTTGCAAAAAGTTCAATCAAGGTTTTTCTCCTCTGTCCGGTGATTGAGTGGACGACATAGAGTGGACAATGCCCAATCATGTCCTTGCAAGCGGTGGCTGCACCACACTACCAGATGACCGCGCTGAACTGACCAAGCACGATAGCGGGAACCTGTTTGCAGAGAAGTCTGCATAGCAAGAAAACGATCATTCCACCAATAGCCTGCATCAACTGTGCAAGTGCACGGTTGCGATACCGGATGGTGCAGTTGAAAGGCTGTCTCCAAAGTGTGCATCGCAAATCGCGAAGTCAGAGGTCGACTGTCGCAAATGAAATCACGCTCAAAGGTTCCGCCACGTGGAAGAGTGCAAATTCCCACTTGTTGAATTCATCGGAGTGCCTGACCTTGTCCGATGACACGCCGCGCATGAGACGGCGCCTTTGCGATGGCTTGGGAAGGAACATCTTATGCGAGAGCGATCTGGAGAATGCCCCATTTCGGCACAGGCGCAGCAATTCGATGCGTTTGGAGACGCGTTTCGTTTTGATCCGGCCGAGGCGCTGCGTTGGTCGCGCGCGAAGGAACCGGTATTTTATAACCCCGAGCTCGGGTACTGGGTTGTCAGTCGATACGAGGACGTGAAGGCTGTGTTTCGCGACAATATCCTGTTCTCACCGTCGAACGTTCTGGAAAAGATCACCCCCTCGCCGCCCGAGGCAGACGAGGTGCTCAATCGCTATGGCTATGCGCTGAATCGGACCTTAGTCAATGAAGACGAGCCGGCCCATATGCAGCGCAGGCGGCTCTTGATGGAAGATTTTCTGCCCGAACGGCTGGATCAGCATGCCCCCATGGTGCGTGCGCTGACACGGCAGGCGATGGACCGCTTCATAGATGCGGGCCAAGCCGAACTCGTGTCCGAGATGTTCTGGGAAATCCCGCAGATCGTGGCCTTGAAGTTTCTTGGGGTGGATGAGAACGACATCGCAAACCTCAAATCCTTTTCCGTGGCCCATTCGACCAATACCTGGGGGCGGCCCGAACCCGAAGAACAGATGGCTGTCGCCGAGGCCGTCGGGCAGTTCTGGCAAGCCTCGGGACGCATTCTTGAAAAGATGAAGGCCAATCCCGACGCCCCGGGATGGATGCAAACCAGCATTCGCCAGCATCTTGCGCATCCCGACATCGTCACGGACTCCTATCTGCACTCGATGATGATGGCGATACTCGTGGCCGCGCATGAAACCACGGCCAACGCCTCTGCCAATGCATTCCGCATGCTGTTGAGCCAACCGGGTGTCTGGGAGGAGATTGTCGAAAACCCAGGCCTGATTCCAAATGCGGTTGAGGAATGCTTGCGTCATTCCGGCCCGATCGCGGCCTGGCGCAGGCAAGCGACACAGGATACGGAGTTGAGCGGCGTTGCCATTCCAAAGGGAGCAAAATTGCTGATCGTCACGGCCTCGGCCAACCATGACGAACGGCAGTTCGAAAACCCCGACCTGTTGGACCTGTATCGTGACAATTCTGCCGAGCATCTGACCTTTGGCTACGGCAGTCATCAATGCATGGGCAAGAACATCGGGCGCATGGAGATGCGGATTTTCCTGGATGAGTTCACGCGTCGACTGCCACATCTCAAATTGAAGCAAGATCAGGCCTTCGAATTTCCGGCCAACATCTCCTTCCGCAGACCCAAAGAGGTATGGGTGGACTGGGACCCTTCGCTCAACCCTGAAAAAGTGAACCCTGACGCCATGCGCCTGCCGATGGATTTCCCGGTCGGACCGCCAGAAAGGCAATCCATCATGCGTCACCTTGTGGTGGCCTCAGCCGAGAAGCATGCTGGAGTTTTGTATCTGACTTTGAAAGATCCAAAAGGCCGTGATCTGCCGGCCTGGAGCGCTGGTGCCCATATCGACCTCGCCGTGGACGGCTTTGTCCGCAAATATTCGCTCTGTGGTGATCTCGCAGACCGCAAACGCTGGCGGGTTGCCGTTTTGCGCGAAGACATGGGCCGCGGCGGATCGGTTTATCTGCACGACACTGTGCAAACCGGCGTGAGGTTGAGCGTCACGGGTCCGCACAATCATTTCCATTTGGGAGACGCTGAGGAGGGCCATGTGTTGATCGCGGGCGGTATCGGCATCACCCCGATCCTGGCGATGGCAGATCGCCTGAAGGAAGCTGGCCGTCCATACGAGTTGCACTTTGCAGGGCGCCGCCGCGAGGATATGCCCTTGCTTGAACGGGTTGAGCGCGACCACGGCGCGTGCCTGCGCATTTATGCCGGAGACGAAGGGCAGCGAATGGTGTTGGCAGAGATCACAAAGGCCGCCAGCGCGGCGCGACCTGTGTATGCCTGCGGCCCCGACCGGCTTTTGACAGAGTTGGAGGCGCTGGCGCAAGGCTGGCCCGAGCAGAGCCTTCATCTGGAACACTTCAGCGCCACCGAAACCCTGCTAGATCCGGAACACGAGCATGGCTTCGAGGTCGAATTGGTCGATTCCGGGCTCACGCTTTCGGTGCGCCCGGACCAAACACTGCATCAGGCGTTGATCGCGGCAGGGATCGACATTGCTTGTGACTGCAAGGAAGGGCTGTGCGGTTCGTGCGAAGCCACTGTGATCGCAGGCGAAATCGACCACAGGGACCGGGTTCTGAGCCAAACGGAACGGGCCGAGGGGAAACGATTGATGACCTGCTGCTCACGCGCCAAGGCAAGCAAGATCGCGCTCGCGCTTTGACCGACAAGCGACCCGCCCCGACCAGTTCGCGGGTTTGCAAAAAGCTTGCCTGAACAAGAGCTTCAGGCGGAATGGAGTGCGCGGCCCAACGCGGCGCACAACTTACATGGAGCCATGCTCGATGGACTTGGCAATGTCCTGCGCGGCGGCGTTTAAACGCGCCAAATGATCGGAAGCCACGTTTTCTTGCGACACCGCGCTTGTGTAGAAAAACAGATTAATACACGCCGCCGGTGTGCCCTTAAGCATGACCGGAACCGCAATTGCACTGAACCCGTCGTGCTTGATTTTGCTGCGCACTCCGTAGCCTTGCTCGCGTGTCTGGCGCAATAAACCGGGCAACGATTGCGGATCTCGCAATTCGGGATGCGCAGGCGTGGCCAGTTTGATGCTGGCAATGATTTCATTGCGCTCTTCGTCGCTGCAAAAGGCCAGATAGGCGCGCCCCACCGCCGTCAGCAGCATGTCCGGTTGATGGCCGTGCGGGGTCGGTTTGATCGGGAAGGGGCTGAGCATGCGGTTCGACGCCACCACAGCCATGCGATGCCCATCCCGCACCACCAGATCGGTCGGCCAGGCGATATCTTTGCAAAGATTTGACAGGATCGGCACCGAGACCTCCTGCAAGACCAGTTGCAGATCACGCTGCTGACCGAACAGGAAACTGTTGGAGCTGATCCGATAGCGTTTGTCGTCGATGGTCCGGAAGACAATTCCACGATTTTCGAGGGCCGCGAGGATCCGCAGCAATGTTGGTTTGGCAAGGCCCGTGTCTGTGTGAATTTGGTGCAGGCTGCAGGGGCCACATTCTATTACGCTTTGGATCACGGCCAGACCGCGCTCTAGAGCTTGCATTGCGCAACTCCGGTTCTAGGAGGTTTCAGGCAGTCTACGCCGCCACTCGATATTTTTGGAAGCCCTATTCAAAATTCCATCAGATGGAATCTGGTGCGTTTGTGTTTGCCGTATTGCTGGAATGTCCGCAGGCTTTTTGACGTTCGCACAACTGACAGGAGGCCAGAGCGTGCCCGCCAAGCAACCAAACTTCCTCATGATCATTACCGATCAACAGCGCGCGGATCATTTGTCATGCTCGGGCAACGCAATTCTCAAGACACCGAATATCGACAAGATCGCCGAGCGCGGCCGCCGCTACGAAAACTTCTATGTCTCGATCCCGATTTGCATGCCCAACCGCGCAACACTGTTCACGGGCCGGATGCCGTCGCTGCATGGCGCGCATTGCAATGGCGCGCCGCTGAGCTTGTCGTCGAACACCATGACAGAGCTGATGCGCCGCGCGGGGTACCGCACGGAGTTGGTCGGCAAATCCCACCTTCAAAACATGACAGGACGCGAGGCCATGATGCCGCGCCCCTGCACCAAAGGATTGATCGCACCGGATGCAGATGCGGCTGAGGCAAGATTGAACATGTGGGCTGACGGGGATTACGAGCAGGAAAACACGCAACTCTGGGCGCAGGATGATGCCCATCAACCGTCGCTGCCCTACTATGGCTTCAGCAAGATCGACCTGTCGACCATGCACGGCGACGTCGTTGGTGGCAGTTGGCGACGCTGGGCCAAAGCGCAAGTTCCAGATGTAGAAAGTCTGATAGGTCCGGAAAACGCCACGCCCGATCCGCGCTACACGACCCCGCAAGCCTATCGCACGCGCCTGCCGGAACAGCTTTATCCAACCCGATACGTGGTGGACCGGACACTGAAGAGCCTCAATGAGGCGCATGCCGATCCGGATACGCCGTTCTTTCTTGTGGCGTCTTTTCCGGATCCGCACCACCCTTTCACGCCGCCGGGGACGTATTGGGATATGTATGATCCCGATGACATCCCGACGCCCGCCTCTCTACAAGGCGGCGCCGCAGCGACGCCTGCGCTTGCGCATATATGGAGGGAGCGCTGCGAGGGAACCGCAAACACGCAAGGGACGCTCCCCTTCGCGGTCAGCGCCCGCGAAGCCCGCGAAGCCATCGCGCTGACTTATGGCATGATCTCGATGATCGACGATGGGGTTGGGCGGATCATGCAACGTCTTGAGGATCTGGCGCTGTCCGATAGCACAGTCGTGATCTTTATGAGCGACCACGGTGATTTCATGGGCGATCACGGGCTCATGCTGAAAGCCGCTCTGCATTACCAGGGTCTGATCAAAGTGCCCTTCATCTGGAGTGAACCGGGGCAGGCCCATGCCGGCGAGGCAACAAAAGCCCTGCACAGCACGGTCGATATTGCCCGCACGATCCTGTCGCGCGCTGGCATCGCTCCGTTTTGGGGGATGCAGGGCACGGACATGGCGGCCAGCTTGGCCGATCCTTGCCAAGACGGGGTGGACGCGGTGTTGATTGAGGAAGATGGACATGAGCCCGCGATGGGCTTTGATGCGCCGGTCCGCGTTCGCTCCGTTCTTACCCGGCGGCACCGCCTGTCGGTCTATGACGGCGTGGCGTGGGGCGAGCTTTATGACCTGCAAGAAGATCCCCTTGAGATGAACAACCTTTATGACGATCCGGCGCAGGCCGGTTTACGCTGCGAGATGTTCGAACATCTCGCACGGCAAATGATGACCCACGCAGATCGCAGCCCGTTTCCGACGGGTCGTGCATGACGTCCACAAAGCGGCCGAAAAATCGGTGCCCAACAACGGAGATGACTATGAAACATCCATTCCAGATAAAACTGCTGAAAAAGGCGATGACCACAGTGGTCGCGGCCGCCCTCATGGCGGGCACCATGGCCCCTGCTGTGAGCGCAAAGGAACTGCTGTACAGTCTGATCGCCCCCGGCCATCCGCTGAATGATCCGGTGTTCGGCACATGGGCGGCCAATGTTGCCGAGGCCACCGAGGGCCGCGTGACGGTGCGTATTCTGGATACGGCTGCGGCTCCGGCACCGCGTCTTTATGATGCGGTGCGTACAGGGGTCATCGATTCCGCTCATACATTCATCGGCTTTCTGGGGCAGGCCGCTCCACTGATGCAACTCAGCATGTTGCCGATGATCTCGGACTCCGCAGAGGCGAACGCCGTTGCTCTGTCGCGCACCTATGCCAAATATCTCGAAGAGAAAGAGACGCTGGACGGCGTCAAGATCCTCGGATTCCTCAGCAATCCCGGCGGCGTGATGTGTTCGCTGAAAGATCCCATCGATTCACCTGAAGCGCTCAAATCCCTCAAGATGTGGTCTCTGCCGGGCTATGCCGCCAACGCCATGAAAGCGATGGATGTGGCCGTTGTTGCCGGACCCGCCACGGAGATGTACGCGCTGGTCTCCAAGGGCACCGTCGACGGGTTCAACGGGATTTCCATCGGCGATTCCTTTGCCTTCAAGACCGCGCAATACGCCAAATCCTGCACCACGGTCAAAGGCGGGGTGTTTACACCGATCTTTGCGATCATGATCAATCAGGGCACATGGGATGCCTTGGATGATGCGGACAAAGCCGCAATCGAATCCGTTTCGGGCGAAGCCTTTGCGCGCTTGTCCTCGGCCACTGACGCCTGGAATGAAAAGGTGGTTCAGGCCTACAAGGATCAGGGCGGCGTGATCATTGAGCCTTCGGATGCTTTCAACGCGGCCATGAGCGAGAAATGGATGCCCATGCACGAGGCCTGGATCGAGACCGCGAATGCGGCTGGTTTGGACGGTCAGGCTGTGTACGACTTTTACATGGCTCAAGTCGCCGCAGTCCTCGCCGAATAACCGGCTCAGGCCAGGCCTTGTCTGAGCCTGGTCCCACACGCGGAGGGATCACCAGAATGGCTACGGCATTGATCTGGGACGAAAAGATGATGTGGCACGATGCCGGCAATCATTTTGGCCCGCGCAGCCCTTGGATCGAACCTGCGGCACACCCCGAAAGCCCCGAGTCAAAGCGCCGTATCAAGAACCTGCTTGACGCCAGCGGTCTTACTGCGCAGCTGACCCAGATCGCCCCGCGCGAGGCCAGCCAAGAGGATCTGTTGCGCGCACATACGAGCGAGCACATTGCGCATGTGGCGCATGTCAGTGCATCAGGTGGCGGCAATCTTGCCAGACAGGCGACGACGTCAATTGGCGAAGGTGGCTATGAGCTTGCCTGTCTTGCCGCTGGTGCGGCCATTACGGCGGTTAAGGCGGTGACAGCAGGGCAGGTGCAAAACGCCTATGCGCTGGTACGCCCGCCCGGACATCATGCCGAGGCTGGCGAGGCATTGGGGTTTTGCGTCTTCAACAATTGCGCAGTCGCAGCCGCATATGCGCTGGATGTACTGGGTTTGAGTCGGATCGCGATCATCGACATCGACGCACATCCCGGCAACGGGGCGCAATCGATCTTCTGGACCGATCCCCGCGTGCTGGCCGTTTCGATCCACCAGCAAAACGGGTTTCCCTTGCGCGCAGGGGCGGCGGATGAATGCGGAGAGGGAGCCGGTTTGGGCTATTCGCTCAACATTCCAATGCCCGCGGGCAGCAGCGAAGCAGCTTATCTGGCGTGTTTGAAGCAGATCGTTGCGCCCGCTCTGGAGAGCTATCAGCCGGAACTTATCCTCGTGGCCTGCGGGTTTGATGCAGGGTTCATGGACCCTACGGCACGCATGATGCTGTCAAGCGAGAGCTTTCGCGCAATCACAAGATCGCTGATGGCATTTGCCGATCAGCACAGCAGCGGGCGTATCGTTTTTGTTCATGAGGGCGGTTATCATCTGCAGACCGTTCCGTTTTACGCGCTGGCTGTGTTCGAAACCCTGAGCGGCATTCGCACGCAGGTCACCGATCCGTTTCTGCCTGCAATCGCGGCGGCCTGCGCTGCGCCTGTTCAGAAGCACCAGAGTGAGGCGGTCTTCAAGGCGCAACAGGCCCACCGCGCGACCCGAATGGCGCAGAGCAATGAGTGACGAAACCGACACCGAAGTGCTGGGCAAGGTTCCACTTCCCGGCGCTTTGCTTCAAGGGCTGCGGCTGCTTATTGCGCTCACCGCGTTTTCGATGATGGCACTGATCTTTGTCGACGTGTTTTTGCGCTACCTGTTCAACGCGCCGCTGGCCGGTGCCTTTGAGGTCGCACAGTTCTTGCTGGCCATTTTGGTGTTTTTATCTTTGCCCATCGTGGTCTGGGCGGATGAGAACATATCGGTTGCCCTGTTCACCGGCTGGTTTCGCGGCCGCGCTTCGCATGTTCTGACATCGCTGATCATGCTGGTGAATATCGCGGGCCTTTGCCTCATGGGGGCGCTCATCTTCCGACAATACGGCTCATTGCAACGCAGCCAGCAAGTCACAGGCTATTTGGAATGGCCGATTGCGCCCCTGACCTTGATGATGGTCGCTCTTGTGGCGCTGGCCGTCATGATCCAATGCGCCATGCTTTGGCATCATCTGCGCCCGCAAGACCCGGATACGACACAATGACCTTGTCGGTCATTGGCTTGGGCCTGTTGTTCCTGATTTGCTTTCTGGGCGTTCCCTTGGGGATCGGCATGCTGATCATCGGCACGCTCGGCTTTGCGTATATTCGCGGCTCGATCCCTGCGATGGAAATGGCCGGGCAACAGATCATCGACCTGTCGATGAACTACAATTTCACAACTCTGCCGTTGTTTATTCTCATGGGGGCCTTCGTGCACCGCGCGCGCCTGTCCGAAGATCTGTACGGGGCGGCCCATGCATGGCTCAGCCATTGGCGCGGCGGGCTGGCGATGACGACCATTGCGGCCTGTGCGGGGTTTTCCGCAGTCTCCGGCAGCTCGCTGGCCACAGCGGCCACCATGTCGAAAGTCGCCATGCCGCCGATGAAAAAATACCGCTACAGCGACGGGCTGGCGACAGCATCCATCGCCGCGGGGGGCACTCTGGGCATCCTGATCCCGCCCTCCGTGCCTTTGGTGATCTATGGCATCCTGACAAATTCCGACATCGGCCAACTCTTCGTTGCAGGGGTCGTGCCCGGACTGTTGCTGGTCGTGCTGTTCATCGGTGCGATTTCGATCTTGACCTTTTTCTATCCAGAAATGGGCCCCAGCGGACCCAGGACAGCCTGGGGCCAGCGCTGGCGCGCGCTTGCGCGTGTTTGGGGGATACTGGTGCTGTTCCTGATCGTTCTCGGTGGCATCTATCTGGGCGTCTTCACCCCGACCGAAGCGGCGGGCATAGGTGCGGCCGGAGCTATGCTCTTTGCTTGGGGACGGGGGCGGCTTACCTTTTCGGTTCTGATCAGCGCGTTGGTCGAATGCGGTGTGACGACGGCCATGATATTTGTCGTGGCCTTTGGTGCCGTGGCCTTCTCGAATTTCGTGGCCATGGCCGGTCTGACCGGCACAATCGTGCAAACCATCAGCGCGATGGACCTGTCGCCGCTGGGTGTCGTGCTGGTCATGTGTGCGATTTATCTGGTGATGGGCAGCGTCTTTGACAGTCTGTCGATGATGCTCCTGACGATCCCGGTGTTTGCCGCGATCCTGAACTCTCTCGGAGTTGATCTGATCTGGTTCGGGATTGTTGCGATCATCGTGATCGAATTGGGTCTGATCACGCCCCCGATTGGCATGAAAGTTTTCGTCGTCAAATCGGTGGTCAAGGACGTGGGTCTCTGGACCATCTTTGGAGGGGTCTGGCCCTTTGTTGCTGCCGGCTTGGTTGCCCTCGCACTGGTCATCGCCTTTCCACAACTGGCCCTGTGGCTGCCGTCGAAAATGTAGGGCACCAGCCTGCAAGAAAGAAAGCGCCGGTAACACCTTTAGCTTACAGAAAAATCAATATTTTGACGATCATTGGGACGTTCCACGTGCATGTAGATGTTGCGGCAAAAGCCAGCTTTCTAACTGAGCGTCACGGACCGTAGGGGAGCCAAAAATGTAAAATAGCGCGACTACTGCAACAGCTACATCCTTTTGCCGCCCGCGGAGAAGTGGACAGACTGTGCTGCTGAATCAGGGGGTAACCAGTTCAAAGTTGCATTTCGTATACAAGCCAAACTGACGGTTGGCGAAGAGCAATGAACCGGACATTGGTCAAAGCGCATCGAAATGTCGGTTTGTCCGTACAGTGTGAGTTCGACGATCGCCGAATTTTGCAGGCGCAGCGAATGGTTAGTAAGCGGGCTGCGACCGCAGCATCTTGAACACGGGTCGAAGGTCGGGTTTGGGCCGTCCGTGAAGGCGGCCCGTGCATTTAAAGCATCCGACTTATCCGGCGCGGGCAGACGGCGCGGGAGCGTCGAGGAACCCGAGATCCTGGCGAATCTGGCGTTTGAGG
>CBFHJA010000087.1:0-10186 GCA_965656085.1 uncultured Aliishimia sp.
CCGGCTGCGCCGGGCAGAGGGGCGCTGCCCCTCGCCGCTGCGCGGCTCACCCCGGAATACTTACATCAAAAGGAAAACAGGAACGGGCCATGAGTTGGCCGGCGTCTGGCGCAATGGACGCGGCAGCGGTGAGCGATCTGCACAGCGCATCGCCTCTTTGGTCCATGAACCTTCCCTCTTTGTGGCGAGCGCGCGCCCCTGCTTTCGTTTGGTCAAAAATATCCTCTGGGGTTTAGGGGCAGACAGCCCCCAAGCGCGCAGCGCGCCCCCCGCCGATCGCATGGCGCGCGGAAGTCTTTCGCAGCGTCCGGGCCGGTCCTCAGTCCCCGACGCGCAGCAGCAGGTAACGGGCGAAATCGTAATTCGGGCGTTCGAGATGCGACAAATGCCCCGGTGTGGCCATGGCCGAGCAAAGCCCGCGATAGACCTTCTCGGTGCAGCCCCGGTCCTCTTCATTGACCCGGTCCAGAAGCGCTTTGAGGTCCACGAAATTCTGCTGCGCGTCCACGTCGTCCTTGAAGTCGTCGCACATCCCGCCGCCATAGCGGATATGGACCTTGCCGGGACTCAGGGGCAGCAGCGACAGGTACCAGAAATAGCCCGGCGTGACCGTGATGAGCAGCGACGGATAGAGCGCGAGCAGCACCGTCATGCGCCGCTCATCGCCCGTGAGCCTTGTGTTGGAGGGATGGGCATTGGCGATGCGCAAGCTGCCATCCTTGAGGATCGTATGCCAGTTGAAGCCCGGCTTGCCCGGCGGGCAGACCATCTCGTCGAGCCGGCTCAGACCGCCCACGGTGCCCGCGTGGCAGACCGGCAGATGGTAGCTCTCCATGAAATTCTCCGCGAGGACCTTCCAGTTGGTGTCCCAGACATGTTCCTCGAAGAAACTCTCGGTGTAATTTGTCAGATCGAAGGCGGCGATCATCTCGGCGGCGTCGGCCAGCGTCTCGGCCACGGGCGGTGCATCGGGGTTCAGGGTGACGAAGGCAAAGCCCAACCATTCCTCGCAGCGGACCTGCGGCAGCGTGTAGGCCTCCTTGCAGAACCCTGAGTTCTTCGACATCGCCGGGGCGGATTTCAGCGCGCCGTCGAGGCCGTAAGTCCAGGCGTGGTAAGGGCAGACGATGGTGCGGGTGGTGCCGCGCCCCTGCAAAAGTGTGGACATGCGGTGCAGGCAGACGTTGGACTGCGCGCGGAGCGCCCCGCCCGCGTCCCGGATCACCATGACCGGCTGGCCCGCGAGATCTCAGGTCAGGTAGTCGCCGGGCGCCGAGAGCGCCTCGGTGCGGCCCACGCAATACCAGTCGCGCGCGAAGATACGCTCTTGTTCCAGCGCGAGGAAGGCCTCGGAGGTATAGACCTCGGGCGGCATGGCGCGGGCTTCTTCGAAGGGGGCCTCGGCGCTTTGGCGCAAGAGGTCCACGACAGTGTCGGGGGCGAGATCGCGGGGCATGGCGCCTCCTTTCTGCGCATGATGAAAGCAAAGCCGGGCGTGCGGCACAAGCCTTCGTTGGAATCGAGGGCCTTACGGCTTGCCGCGCGGAGGTGGTGGGCAGATTGCTCATCCTACGCTACTTTTTCGGTTCTGCTCGCTTCACAAAGTGCTGCCATTGCAGTCATCGTCGCCTGCGTCACCGATTTCGGGACAGTTAGTGCCAATTCCGGTGTCATCGCGTCCACCGCCATTGTTGGCAGTTCCGGCGTCATCGCGACCATCAACATTGTTGGCAGTTCCGGAGTCATCGCGTCCACCGCCGTTGTTGACAGTTCCGGCGTGATCGCGTCCGGAGCAGTTGTCAACAGAGCAATGTGCAGAAAGGCGCAAAAGGGAACGCTGCCCCACCAGTGTCTGCAACAGCCCGTTCGCCGGATCATCCCGCCGGTCGCGTGCCTTCAACCCAGCCGCGCTGCCGCCGAAGGTCACCTGCAGGCCCACGCTCAGCATCGCCTCGTCCTCACTGCCAAGCGCCGCTACCCTCAGCGACCTTGAGTTGCCCAGCGCCCATTCCGCACCCATTCGGGCCGTCATTCGTTCGCCCACGCCCTCCACGGTGAAATCCAGACGCATTCCGTCGCCCATATAGCGTACCGCGCCAAGGCTTGCATAAGCCTCCTCGGCAACATCGCCGCCTTGCCACCCGATCTGACCGCCAAAGGTCCAGTCTCCGCTATAGACCTCGCCCTCCATCCCCGCACGGGTCAACATGGCTGAATCAAGTTCCACGCGAGAAAAAACCAGACCTGCCATGCCCATGCTTGGATCTCGCCAAAACAAGTGCAGCGCTGCACCGCGCGCATCGTCCCCACCAAGTTCGCCCACCAGCCCGTCCACCTGCGCGCCGAAACTGTAGGACAGCGGCACAGTGAAGGAGCCTTCCAGCGCTACCGCTTCCCCTGCATCGCCAGAGCCAGCGACAATCCCCAGTTTACTGTTCAGCTCCGAAACTGCCGGGCTGTCAGCCAGCGCGGGGGGGGGGGCATCAGCGCCATGACAATGGCAACGGTGAAACGGGTCATGGTTCAAACTCCAAAGCTGGCTTGCTGATGCTAACCATTCCTGCTGTGACGATCAACCGCTATGGCCCTTTGCCCATGCCCCAGTTACCCACGCGCAACAACGGCAGGGACTGCCGAAAAGCTGCCGGGAGGACTGGCGAACTGTGGGCAGTTGGCCCACCCGACAGGGTCCCACGCCGCCTCCTGAGCGCGCCGCCCCTGTCTTCCTTTGGCCAGAAATATCCCGCGGTTCCCTTGGTGCGCCAGTGGTTCGAGAACCAATGGACGACGGGAGTGAAAATCCCCACGCGCCGCAGGCGCGTCCGCCCGACCGGACGCGGGAGCGTTCGGAACCACCAAAGGCGCCGTCCCAGACATCCGTACGCCTAGCGGCGGTCCTGCACCCCGAGCAGAACCCGCCGGGGATCGCCGCCCGATTGGTGGAGGAGCCACAGCAGGTAGGGCGCGAAGAACAGGATGCCGAGCGGCGGGGCGAGCAGGCCGAGCGCGACACTGCCGCGCGAGAAGCCGCCGCGCCATGCCATCCAGACCCCGGACAGGATCAGGTAGCAGGCGAAATCCGCGTTGAACTGGCCCTGCCATGTCCCTGCGAAGATCGGGGCGAGGAACGGCGTGATCAGGTTCATCCCGTCTTGGGCAATGGCGGTGACGGTGAGAAGCGTCAGCGCGGCGATCATGGCGGCTAGCAGGAGGCGGAAGGCTGTCATGGGGTGGTCTCCGGTTGGGCGGGCCGCCAGAGCGGGCCGATGACGAGAAGAAGGACGAGGATGTTCCAGAGCGCGTTCGGCCACTGTTCGGACGTCACCGAGCCCAGACTGTCGAGCGCGAACCATGCCAGCGCGCTCGTCACCACGCAGCGCCGCACGCCGTCGGGGCAGGCGTCATAGACCCAGAGCGACAGGCACCAGACAATGACGCCCCAGCCCACGAGGAACCCGCCCGTCAGGGCCGACAGGAACCACATTTCGGGGGCCTCATAGGAGGGAAAGCCATCGAGCGGGTAGGCGAGCAGATCGAGGCTCCAGCGGGCCGGTTCGCTCAAGGCCGGCATCGTTGCGAGGGTGAGCAAAGGGCCGAAGCCGCCAATTACGAGGGCTGAGATTTTCAGCCAGTGTTTGCGAAACGCATGTGTCATAGAGGCAGGGCTAGCGCGCGGCGCTGCGGTCCGGCAATTACCTCAGAGGTAAGTGAAACCCTTCCGGTGGCGTGATATGCTGAGACATGAGCGATTTTCCCCAAACCCTCAAGGCATGGCGCGCCGCGCGCCGCTACAGCCAACTCGATCTGGCGCTGGAGGCGGATATTTCCGCACGGCACCTGTCCTTTCTGGAAACCGGGCGCGCGCGGCCCAGCCGCGAGATGGCTCTGCGGCTCGGCGCCGCGCTGGACCTGCCGCTCGACGCGCGCAACCAGCTTCTGACGCAGGCTGGCTTCGCGGTGCGCTACCAAGCGCGCGATTGGGGCGCGGTGGATATGGCACCGATCCGGCAGGCGCTGGACTACATGCTGGAGCGGCACATGCCCTTTCCTGCGCTGGCGCTCGACCGGCTGTGGCGGATCGAGCAGGTCAATGCCAGCGCGGCGGCGATGTTCGGGGCGCCCGGGGTCTCGGTGGGCGACAGCCTGCTCGATCTCATCTGTGCGCCGGACCTGCCGCCGCTGATCGAGAACTGGCCCGAGGTCGCCCATCACGCGGCAAGCCGTCTGCGGCTCGAAAGCCACGCGCAGGGCGGGGTGCCGGAGCTTGACCGCGCCGCCGCGCATCTGGCGCAAGAGCCTGCGCCGGACGGGGCCGAGGCCGGGCCGGTGATCCCAACGCGGCTGCGCTTAGGGGGGCAAGTCCTGTCGATGTTCGCAACCCTTGCGCAATTCGGCACGCCCGAGGATCTCACGCTCGATGCGCTGAAGATCGAGCTTTATTTCCCGATGGATACCGCCACGCGGCGGATCTTCGAGGGGTTCGGCGGCGGGCCGGGGTGATCTGCCGAAATCCCGCCGTCTGCGCCCTGTCTGCAGGAGATGAACGTCCTGCGGCATCACGGACCGCGTCGCAGGGCGCCGGGTGGACCCATGCCTGCGCCAGACCGGCCTCGCGGTATGTGGCGCGGGCGTGCAGGTGGGCGAGATCGCGCGCCGGGGCGGGACCGAAGCCCGCCTGTCCGTCGACAGCGCAGGCGCGCTCTGCTACCAGATCAACGGCTTGGTGACCAAGCCGGATACCGACCATCAGGCCACGGCGCGCACCCTCGCCCGCCCGTGTCCCGGCGCGGTCAGCCCAAAGAGAGGCAGCATGGAAGCAGATTACGCGATCATCGGTGGCGGCGTTGTCGGTCTCTGTGTGGCTTGGGGCCTCTTGAAGCGCGGCAAACGCGTGACGGTGCTCGACGGGGATGATGGAGCGTTCCGCGCCAGCCGGGGCAATTTCGGTCTGGTCTGGGTGCAGGGTAAGGGCATGACCCAGCCGCGCTACGCCCAGTGGTCGCAAGCCTCGGCGGCGCTCTGGCGGGCGTTCGCGGAGGAGCTTGGCGATCACACGGGCAAATCGGTGCCTTTGGAGCAAAAGGGCGGGTATGACCTGCATTTCTCCGAAGAGACGCTGCAAGAGACCGCCCAAAAATACGAAAAACTGAAAGTACAGCTTGGCGGCGACTACCCCTACGAGGTGCTCGGCCATAACGGGCTGCGCAAGGAGGAACCCGCGATCGGCCCCAAGGTCGTCGGCGCGATCCTGCACCATCAGGACGGGCACGCGAACCCGCTGCGGCTGCTCCGCGCTCTGGCCGATGACGTGCGGCGTATGGGCGGGCAAGTGCTAACAGGCAAGACCGTCGCGGAAGTCACCAAGCCCGGCGCGTTCCGCATTGCCTGCGCGGATGGCACGGTGCTGGAGGCCGCCAAGGTGGTGCTCTCGGCGGGTCTCGGCGCGGCGGTGCTCGGGCCCAAGATGGGCTTCAAGGCCCCGATCCGGCCCCAGCGCGGGCAGGTGCTGATCACCGAAAAGCTGCCCAAGCTCATCAACCGCCCCTCGCTGATTGCGCGGCAGGTGGATGAGGGCGGCATCCAGATCGGCGCGACCAATGAAGAGGTGGGCCATGACGACCGGGTGACGCAGCCGGGCCTGTCGGGTCTCGCCGCAGAGGCCATCGCCGCCTATCCCGCGCTGGCCAAGGCCCAGCTTGTGCGCAGCTGGGGCGCGCTGCGGGTGCTCTCGCCCGACGGGCTGCCGATCTATCAGGAGAGCGCCGAGATGCCGGGGGCGTATCTCGTGACCTGTCACAGCGGCATCACGCTCGCCGCCGCCCATGCCCGGCTCTTGCCCGACTGGCTGGAAGGCACCGAGGCCGCGCCCGATCTGGAGGTGTTCCGTGAAGACCGCTTTGCCGTTTCTTGAGCCGGACGCGCAGGCCCGTGTGCCGGTGGTGTTCGATGGGCGGACGCTCGATCTGCCCGATGGTGCGAACCTTGCCGCTGCGCTTCTGGCTGCGGGGGTGCGGGTCTTTCGGCACAGCCCCGTCTCCGGCGCGCCGCGCGGCCCGTTCTGCATGATGGGGGCCTGTTTCGACTGTCTTGTGGAGATCGACGGGGTGGTGCGGCAGGCCTGCATGATGGAGGTGAGCGAGGGGCTGCGGATCGCGCGCCCGCATGAAGGCGGAGCGGACGATGCAACGCAGTGACCTGATCGTGATCGGCGCCGGGCCGGCGGGCATGGCTGCTGCCGCCGAGGCGGCCGGGCAGGGGCTGACGGTGACGCTGCTCGACGAACAACCCCGCGCGGGCGGGCAGATCTACCGCGATGTGGACCGGGTGGACGGTGCGCGCGCGGCGATCCTCGGCAAGGACTATCTGGCCAGGCAAAAGCTGACCGCCGGGCTGGACCGGCCCGGCATCAGCCATATCTGCGGCGCGGTTCTCTGGGCAATCGAGGACGGCTTCACGCTCTCCTACACCAAAGACGGGGCCGGGGCGCAGATCATGGGCGACCGACTGCTGATCGCCACCGGCGCGCTGGAGCGGCCCATGCCGGTGCCGGGCTGGACGCTGCCGGGCGTGATGACCGCAGGCGCGGGACAAATCCTGCTCAAGGGGTCTGGCGTGCTGGCGCGCCGCGCGGTGCTGGTGGGCTCCGGGCCGCTGCTCTACCTGATCGCGGCACAGATGGTGCGGGCGGGCACGCCGCCGCTGGCGCTGGTCGAGACGCAGACGCGGGGCGATCTGATCGCCGCACAGGCCCATCTCATAGGCGCGCTGCGCGGCTGGTCCTACCTCGCGAAGGGGCTGGGACTGCTCTCGGAGATCATCCGCGCGGGCGTGCCGCGCTACACGGGCGCGCGGGGGATCGAGATTGTCGGGGGCGCGCAGGCCGAGGCAGTGCGCTTCGAAGCCGCCGGGCAAGCCCATGAGATCGCCTGTGACACGGTGCTCCTGCATCACGGCGTGGTGCCCAACACCCAAGCCGCGCGCTCCATTGACGTGCCGCACCGCTGGGACGCGGCGCAGCAGTGTTTTGCGCCCGTGGTCGATGACGATGGCGCCACCGGGGTTGCGGGTGTGTATATCGCCGGGGATGGCGCGGGTATCGCGGGGGCCAAGGCGGCCGAGGCCGCCGGACGCATCACCGCGCTGCGCATCGCCGCCGATCTGGGCCGGATCGACACGCGCAGCGCCGCGCAGGTCGCCGCGCACTACCGCCAAGCCCGCGCCCGCGAGCGCGCCATCCGCCCGTTCCTCGACACGGCCTATCCGCCCTACGCCCCCGCGCTCACCCCGGCAGATGCCACCATCGTGTGCCGCTGCGAGGAGGTGACGGCGGGCGATATCCGGGGCTATGCACGGCTTGGCTGTCTCGGGCCGAACCAGACCAAGGCCTTCGGGCGTCCCGGCATGGGGCCGTGCCAAGGGCGCACTTGCGGGTTGACCGTGACCGCGCTACTCGCGGAAGCCAACGGACAAAGCCCGGAGGAGACCGGGTATTTCCGGATCAGGCCGCCGCTCAAGCCCGTGACACTGGGCGAGTTGGCGGCGATGGCAGATCCCGCGCAGGACGCGGCGGAATAGGAGCAGGACATGAGCGAGATAGAACGGATCGAGACCGGGCAGCGGATGAGCAAGATCGTCAAGCACAATGGCGTTGCGTACCTGTGCGGACAGGTCGGCGAGGGCGCGAGCGTCACCGAGCAGACCGAGGACTGTCTCGCCCGCGTCGACGCGCTGCTGACACAGGCCGGGTCGTCGCGCGAGAAGATGCTGCAGGCGGTGATCTGGGTCGCGGATATGGCTGATTTCGCGGAGATGAACGCGGTCTGGGATGCTTGGGTGCCCGAGGGCCACGCCCCGGCGCGGGCCTGTGGCGAGGCCAAGCTCGCGCGGCCCGAGTTGAAGGTGGAGATCATCGTTACCGCCGCCTGCTGGGCCTAATGTGACCTAGTCACCGTAAAATCCGGCAGGGCATGGCAAGGTTTCTCCAAACACTACGGAGAATCGCTATGAATTCCTCATCCCATCGCCCCGCCGACACCTGGTCCCCGCTCTACTTTCTCGCCTCGCTCGGCGCGGGCGGGCTGTCGGTGACCTTTTTCATGTTCCTGATGTTCTGGGTGCCGCATCCGGATCAGCCGGTGCCGGTCTTCGAAGACATCCTGCGGGCCTTCGCGCAAGGGTCGCTGCCGATGCAGGCGGCCATCGTGGTGGCTGTGACCGGGATCGCCGGGTTCGTCTTTCTCAACGTCAAGATGCTGATCTGGAACCTCGCGCGCTTCTTTGAATTCCGCAAGACGGCGGCCATGACCAAGCTGGTCCACTCCAACGGTGAGACCCAGCTTCTGGCCATGCCGCTGGCGCTGGCGATGTCGGTCAATGCAGGCTTCATCGTCGGGCTGGTCTTCGTGCCGGGCCTGTGGAGCATCGTCGAGTATCTCTTCCCGGCGGCGATGATGGCCTTCGGCCTGATCGCCTACATGGCCTTCGCCCGCATCGGCCATTTCCTCGGACGCGTGCTGAGCGAGGGCGGTGTGTTCGACGTCACCGCCAACAACTCCTTCGCCCAGCTTCTGCCCGCCTTTGCGCTGGCGATGGCGGCGGTGGGCATGTCGGCCCCGGCGGCAATGAGCACCGTGCCGCTCACCGTGGGCGTGTCGCTCGTGGCCTCGATCATGCTCGGCACCATCGCCGCGCTCTATGCGCTGGTGGCCGCTGTGACCGCGTTCAATTCGATGCTGCACCACGGCACCGCGCGGGAAAGCGCGCCGACGCTGATGGTGGTCGTGCCGATCCTGACCGTGCTCGGGATCATGACCATGCGGCAGGAACACGGCCTGCACACGACCTTCGCGGCCCATGGCGGCGTGGCGGACAACCTGCTGCTGACCACCACGATCCTCGCCATTCAGGCGGTGTTCATCGGGCTCGGCCTTGCGGTGCTGAAGCGCCAGAACTACGCAGATGCCTATCTGCGGGGGGATGGCAATTCGGCAGGCGCCTATGCGCTGATCTGCCCCGGCGTGGCGCTGAGCGTGATGCTGCATTTCTGGATCAACAAGGGGCTGGTGGGCGCGGGTCTGATCGCCAAATTCGGGATTGCCTACTGGTCGCTGACCTCCCTCGCGCTCGCCGCGCAGGTCTCGATGATCGTGCTGGTGCTGATCCTGAACCGCCGCCACTTCGGCAAGCGCAGCGCGGCACTTGCCGTGCCGGCCGAGTAAATGTGTAGCGCACCGCCCCGGCGGGCCCTCCCCGGGGCGGTGCGGGAGGCCACTCAGATGACGTGCAAGCCGATGCACCCCGCCTCAAGCGCACCGGACCCGGATATGCTCCGGCAAACCGTGCTCGACGCGGGCGGCATGCCCCACAGCGCCGCGCAGGGTGAGACCGCCTTCCGCTGGCAGGGCGCGCCGAAAGCCTTCATCCTGCTCACCTCCGGCAAACTCACCGTGCATTTCCGCACCTCCGGTCGGCATGTGCCATGGGCCGAATGCCGAGCCACGGAAGGGCAGGACTGCATGCCGGTCACCGCCGCCATCCTGTCGGGCCGCGAGATCACCGTGCGCGCGGTCTGCGCCGCGCCCTGCACATGGATCGACCTGCCGCCGACCAGCCTCGTTCTGCTCGTGCATAGCAACATGGCGTTCCGCCGCGCGCTCTTCGCCACCCATGCCAAACGCCTGCCGACCTTCTTCACCCGCATCGCCTCCAAGAACGTGGTGAGCCTCGATTGCCGCCTTGCCGACTGGCTGCTGAGCCGGGCCGAGGCAGGCCGTGTCGTGGCGACCCATGCCGAGATTGCGTCGGACTTGCTGACCGCGCGCGAGGTGGTCTCGCGACGGCTGCGGCGCTTTGCCGATGAGGGCTGGATCCGGCAGGCGCGCGGGGAAATCCATCTCGCCGCGCCGGAGGCGCTTTTGGACCTCTCCAAGGGCGATGGGCCCTCCTGTCCCGAGGCAGTCGGGGCGCGCGCTCCGGCCCTCGCGGATGCCGGGCGGTGAAGCGCAGCGGGAGCCGGATGGCATGAGCGAGGCAGACAGCGCGCAGGCGGAGCGGCGCGCGCGGGCGCGGGCCAAGGCGCGGATCATTGCGCCGGTGGCGGGCGAGTTGCGTCTGGCCGGCTGGCTGTCCCTCTTCTCGGGCGCGCTCTGGCCGGTGCAGGCCGCCGCGCTCGCATGGGCGGTGTCGG
>CBFHJA010000088.1:0-9614 GCA_965656085.1 uncultured Aliishimia sp.
CGGTTCATCGTGAACCGCATCGTGCGTCCACGCTTTGCGTGCTCGGGTTGTGAAGCCTTCACGCAGGCAGTGCTACCATCGCGCCCCATTGAACGCGGAAGGCCGGGGCCTGGTTTGCTGGCCCATGTGTTGGTCAACAAATACGCAGACCATCTTCCGCTGTATCGCCAAAGCGGCATCTTCGAACGTGACGGGATCGACATTGATCGCTCAACGCTGGCGGATTGGATCGGCAAGTCCACAGCACTTTTAGAACCCTTGGCGGATGCTATCGGGCGGCATGTGCTGGCCGGTCAGGCCATCTTCGCGGATGATACGCCGGTGAAGATGCTGGCCCCCGGCACCGGTAAAACCGCGACGGCGCGGTTATGGGCATATGGCCGAGATGAACGACCTTGGGGTAGTGATGTTCCACCGGCCAGTTGGTATCAGTTCTCGCCAGACCGCAAAGGGCAACACCCCAAGGATCATCTCGCAAAGTATCAAGGTTGGATGCATGCGGACGGCTATGCCGGGTTCGAAGATCTCTATCGTTCCGGCGACATCCGCGAGGTGGCCTGCATGGCCCATGTCAGGCGCAAGTTCGTGGACATCCACCGCGCTCAGGGTTCGGCAATCGCTGACGAGGCCATCGGGCGCATCGCGCAGCTTTACGCGGTCGAGAAAGAAGCACGGGGATCGCCACCAGATCGGCGCGCCGAGATCAGGCGAGCGCAGGCAAAACCGATCTTCGATGATCTGGAGGCTTGGCTGCACGCCCAACTTCCTAGCATCTCGGGCAAATCGCCGTTGGCAGGTGCAATCCGCTATGCCCTGACGCGCATGGTGCGGCTGCGGCCCTACCTCGATCACGGCATTCTGGAACTGGACAACAACACCGCAGAACGCGCCATGCGGTCCGTCGCAATTGGGCGCAAAAACTACCTGTTTGTCGGATCACAGACTGGTGGAAAGGCCGCTGCCATCGCCTACTCCCTGATCGAAACCGCCAAACTGAATGGCGTCGATCCGCAGGCTTGGCTCGCCGACACACTCGCCCGCATCCCAGACTACAAGATCAACCGCGTCGATGATCTGCTACCTTGGAAAACTGCATCGTAGGGGCGGTCAGGCCGGACGCTTACACCTGTTGTACGCTACATCCAATATATGTCCCGACGCTAGCGAGTCCTAGGTAAATCAAAGCGTAGTTTACTTTGACATGCAACACACGGAGGGGGGATAATTAGGGGGATGGAGCAACTCAATCCTCTGTATTTATCCTTAAAAATCACTAATTTAAGTTATTTTAATGGTGCCCCCACACGGACTCGAACCGCGGACCTACTGATTACAAATCAGTTGCTCTACCAGCTGAGCTATAGGGGCAATGCGTCGGCGGGGCGACGCTGCGCGCAGTTTTTGCAAGAAATCCGCGCCGGATGCAAACCAAAAATCGGGATTCGGAGCGCGCGGCGCTCAAATTGCGTGAAGTTCGGCTTTTGCATGGCGGGCAATCCCGTGTAACACCGTCGCAACCATTGCCCCTCAGGTTCGCATCAGTCTTATCCATGTATATTGTTCTGCACACAGGCGCGCATTTCACCGAAGAAGAGCGGTTGATGAAATGTCTTTTGCGCAACAAGGGCGATTTTGCGCAAAAGGGCGTCGCGGTGCCCGGGCCCAGCCAATACCGGCGTCTGCTGCGCGACACGCTCAATGCGCTGCGCGGACATCAGCCCACGGCAGAAGCCCGGGACATATTGCTCGACGATATCTTCGAAGGGGGGCGGCCGGAGCGGGCGATCCTGTCGAACGCGCATTTCTTCGGTGCCCCCCGGGCCTGCCTGCGTCAGGGCGTGCTGTATCCCAATGCGCCCGAGCGATTGGGCCTGCTTCGCACTATTTTTCAAGGGGATACCATCGAGATGTTCATGGCGCTGCGCAATCCCGCGACGCTTCTGCCGGCCATGTTCGACAAGTCTCCGCAGGAGGAATTCGACGATTTTCTCGGCAATGTGGACCCGCGCACGATCCGCTGGTCGGACATGATCGCAGGTCTTCGGGACACGGTTCCGGATGTGCGGATCACCTGCTGGTGCAACGAGGACGCGCCGCTCATCTGGGCGCAGATCATCCGCGACATGGCCGACCTGCCCGAGGGCGAGAAGATCATCGGCGGGTTCGATTTGCTCAGCGCAATCATGTCCGGCGAAGGGATGCAGCGTTTCCGGGCCTATCTGGCCTCGCATCCGGTGATGACCGAAGTGCAGAAGCGGCGTGTTATGGCGGCGTTTCTGGACAAGTTCGCGCTGGCCGAGGAGATCGAGGAAGAGCTTGACCTGCCGGGCTGGTCGGACGGGCTGGTGGAGGAGATGACGGAGCGCTATGACGCCGACGTGATGCGGATCGCGGAGATCCCCGGCGTGCGGCTGATCCTGCCCTGAGGCGCGGATTTGGTTAACGCCCCGTGCGTTGCGCGCCGCCGTTTTCACGAAAAACGTGATTTCGGGCGTTAACGCCAGTAAAACAAGGGATGGCAGGTGTATGGCGGGGCGTATGGCTAAACGTATGGCACCTGTACATACAAATCCCGATTCGTTCTGTGATTTGAAATCGTTAGGGCATCGTGCGGTGGGGGCGCGTTAACCTTTTCCGTGGCGTCATGGTGGGCAGATTGCCCACCCTACATGGACTTCGCATGCCGCCCCCTCTCGCCCATCGGCTCTGCCGATAGGCTGCCGGTCTACGCCCGCCGTTGTCGCGGCAGGCTTGCACGCGGCAGGCTGAAGCAGAGCTCCCCCACGCGCCAAAGGCGTGTTCCTGCCCCCGGTGTCAGGTCATGCCGAGGGCTTCTTTATACATCTCCAGCACCGCCTCTTCCTCGGCGATATCGTCGGCCTCACGCTTGCGCAGCGCGATCACCTTGCGCATCACCTTGGTGTCATAGCCGCGCGCCTTGGCCTCGGCCATCACCTCTTTCTGCTGGTCGGCAATGTCCTTCTTCTCAAGCTCCAGCCGCTCGAAACGTTCGATGAACTGACGCAGCTCTTCAGCGGTCACGCGGTAGCTGTCAGGCTTCGGGGTGTCGATCACATCGTCCATGGGGCGCTCCTGATTTGCGGATGGAGCCCCTGCACTACTCGGCCCCGCGCAGCCCTTCAAGACGGGAATGGGCCGCGATGCGACGGAAACGCATCTTGATGAATCACCGCTTGGCGCGTAACCAGATTGTGTTCTGGTCGGCGAGGCAACTCGCCGTGAAAAGGGAACGCGGTGCGGCAGGTCCTCCTGCCAAATCCGCGACTGCCCCCGCAACTGTAAGCGGCGAGCGCGGTTGGCATATACCACTGAGCGGGCTTCGGCCCGGTCGGGAAGGTCCAACCAAGCGATGACCCGCAAGTCAGGAGACCTGCCAGAACGATCACCCTGAGACCGGCGCGGGGTGCGCAGGGCTCGGCGGCCAAGTCCGCAAGTGGTGGCATTCGCACCGTTTGTGGACCCTGCCCCTGCAGTGTCCCAGACCAACCCACATCCTGCAGGGCCACCCTGCGCACAACCCGGGACACCACCGATGAACATTCTATTCCGCAGCAGCGTTTCCGCCCTCGCGCTGTGCAGCCTCGCACCTGCCCTGCACGCGCAGGACATCATCGTTCTGGACGACGTGATCGTTTCCGCCAGCACCACCCCAACCGAAGCCACCGCCACCGGCTCCGTCGTCGAGGTCGTCGATCCCGCCGATCTGACCGTCTCCGCGCCCACAAAGATCACTGACGGGCTCGCGCGGCTGCCCGGCGTGTCCGCCAGCGCCAATGGCGGCTTCGGCAGCGCCACCGCGCTGCGCATTCGCGGGCTTTCGACGCAATATGTCTCCGTCCGCATCAACGGGATCGACGTGAGCGATCCGTCGACCACGCAAACACAGTTCAACTGGGGCTCGCTCACCTCCGCCGGGCTCGGCCGGATCGAAGTGCTCAAGGGCGCGCAATCGGCGCTCTATGGCTCGGAGGCCATCGGCGGCGTCGTCAGCGTCTTTTCAAAGCAGCCCGAGGAGATCGGCACCACCGCCGAGATCGGGCTGGAATATGGCAGCTACAACACCCTGCGCGCCGACACGACCATCGCCACCAAGGGCGAGCGCGGCCAGATCAGCCTGACCCTGTCGAGCATCGACAGCGACGGGTTCTCCTCCGCCGAGGAAGATGACGGCAACACCGAGGCCGATCCCTATAGCGGCGTCTTCGCGTTGCTCTCCGGCTCCTACGCCCTCAGCGATACCGTCACGCTCGGGGCCGATGTCCTCTACCAGAACGAGGCCACCAATATCGACGCCTTTGCCGGGCCCGGCGGAGATGCCGACCGGCCCTTCTATACCGACCGCACCGGGGTGCGGGGCTATGTGCAGGCCGAGACCGGGCTCTGGGCGCATGAGTTCGCCATCAGCACCTTCCGCACCGAGCGGCGCGATCCGCGCACAGCCTTTGGCAGCGGGGCCTTCGACGGCGCGCGGACCGAGCTCACTTATAGCGCGGTGGGCGATTTCGGCCCGCAGGTCCTGAGCTTCGGGGCCAATTACACCGAGGAAGAGGCGCAGTTCGACAGCGGCACCTTCGACTACAATTCCGCCGCCGTGTTCGGGGAGTATCGTCAGGAGGTCTCCGAGGCGCTCGACTATTCCGCCGCGCTGCGCATCGAGAATCACTCGGAATTCGGCACGCACAGCACAGGCCGGCTCGCCGTCGCCTACCGCCCGGCCGACGGCACCGTGCTGCGCGCAAGTCTCGGCACCGGCTTCCGCGCGCCCTCGCTCAACGAACTCTTCGGCCCGTTCAACTTCTCCGGCCCGCCCAGCCTTGAGCCCGAGACCAGCACCAGCTTCGAGCTCGGCGTGACGCAAAGCTACGGGGCCGGCACGCAGATCGCCGCGACGCTGTTTTACACCGAGATCGACAACCTGATCGACTACCCGGTGAACGGCTATGTGCAAGTGCCGGGCTCATCGGTCAGTCAGGGGATCGAGTTGTCGGGGCAATACGCGCTGAGCGACCGGGTGTCGCTGTTCGGGGCCTATACCTATACCGACGCCAAGGACGCGAAGGGCGATCAATTGCGGCGGGTGCCGCTGCATGACATCGTGCTGGGGCTCGATGCCGATATCACCGACCGTCTGTCGGCCAGCCTGTCGTGGCAAAGGGTGATGGACCGCGCCGATGACGGTTTCCCCGCCGCGCCGATGGGCGATTACAACCTCGTCAACGCCGCCGTCAGCTACGCGATCAGTGACAGCGCCGAGGCCTATCTGCGGATCGAGAACCTGCTGGACGAGGAATACCAGACCTCCGCCGGCTACGGCACCTCGGACCGCGCCGCCTATGTCGGGATCCGTGCGTCTTTCTAGGCCCATAGCGCTCGCCGCCGCCCTTGTGCTCGCAGGGGCGGCGGTGCAGGCGGAGCCATCCGCGCGGCCCGAGCGTGTCGTGTCGGTCAATCTGTGCACCGATCAGCTCGCGCTGGAATTGGCCGCGCCGGGGCAGCTTATCTCGGTCTCCGCGCTCTCGCATGATCCGCGCTCCAGTGCGATGTGGGAGGAAGCGCAGGCGCTTCCGGTCAACAATTCGAGCGCCGAGGAGGTCTATCTGCTGGCGCCCGATCTGGTGCTCGCCGGGACCTTCACCGCGCCCGCCACCGTGGCGATGCTGGAGAGGCTCGGGATCGAGGTCGCGCAGTTTTCGCCTGCGCGGAGCCTCGCTGACGTGCCGCGCCTGATCCGCAAGATGGGCGCGGCGCTGGGGCGCGAGATGGAGGCCGAGGCGCAGGTCGCCGCGTTCGAGGCCGATCTGGCCGCGTTGCGCGAGGCCGCGCCCGACGCGCGCCCGCGCGCCGCGCTGACCTATGTGAACAGCTACTCCTCGGGCGACAAGACCCTCGCCGGGGCCATCCTGAGTGCCGCCGGGTTCGACAATGTGGCGCGCGAGGCCGGGCTGTCGTCGGTGGGCGTGCTCTCGCTGGAGCAACTCGTGCTGCTCGCGCCGGACGTGATCGTGACCGGGCGCAACTACGAGGGCGCGGCGCGGGCCGAGGACAATCTCGATCATCCGGCGCTGCGGGCGCTGGCGGGCACGTATCACGCCGGGGAGCTGACCGACCGCGACTGGATCTGCGGCACGCCCACGGTGCTGCGGGCGATCCGGGCGATGGCCGATCTGCAGCGCGGTGCGGAGGCGGCGGAATGAGGCTCGCAGCGGTCCTCTGCGCGCTGATCGCTGTCCTGTTCGTGGGCTCGCTCGTCACCGGCGCGCTGCCGGTCTCCCCGACCGACAGCCTGCGCGCGATGCTCACCGAGACCGGCACGCCCATCGCCGTGGTGATGCAGGAAATCCGCCTGCCGCGCGCGCTGCTCGCGGCGATGATCGGGGCCTCGCTGGGGCTGTCGGGCGCGGCGATGCAGGGCTATCTGCGCAACCCGCTCGCGGAGCCGGGGTTGATCGGCGTGACCGGTGCGGCGGGGCTTGGCGCGGTGCTCGCGCTGCAGACAGGGCTGGCGGCCAGTTTTGCGCTCGCCCTGCCGCTGGCGGCCCTCAGCGCGGCGCTGATCGCGGTGCTGCTGCTGCTCCTGCTCGCGGGGCCGCGCGGCGCGTCGCTGACGCTGATCCTTGCGGGCATCGCGATCTCGGCGCTGGCCACGGCGCTCACCTCGCTGGTGTTGAACCTCTCGCCGAACCCCTTCGCCGCCGCCGAGATCGTCTTCTGGATGCTGGGCTCGCTCTCGGACCGCTCCTTCGAGCATGTCTGGATCGCGCTGCCCTTCATGGCGGCGGGCTGGGCGATGCTGGCCGGGCTCGGGCGCGGGCTCGACGCGCTGGCGCTTGGCGAGGATGCCGCGGCCTCGCTCGGCGTCAACCTCACCCGCCTTCGGCTGCTGCTGGTGCTGGGCACGGCGGCTTGCGTCGGCGCAGGCACCGCTGTCGCGGGCGCGATCGGCTTTGTCGGGCTGGTGGTGCCGCATATCCTGCGCCCGTTTGTGGGCGGGCAGCCCTCGCGCCTGCTCTGGGCCTCGGCGCTTGGCGGCGCGGTGATGGTGCTCGCGGCCGATATCGCGGTGCGGGTGGTCATGCCGGACCGGGACCTGAAACTCGGGGTGCTGATGGCGCTGGTGGGCGCGCCGCTGTTCCTGCACCTGATCTACAAGACGCGGGGCGAGATCCGATGAGCGCGCTCGACCTGCACGCGCTGCGCGTTCTGCGTGGAGGCACCCCGGTGCTGCACGAGACCGATCTGAGCGTGGCGCCGGGAGAATGTGTCGGGCTGATCGGCCCGAACGGGGCGGGCAAGACCACGCTGATGCGCGGCGCGCTGGGATTGCTGCCCCATGAGGGACGCTCCTCGCTCGCGGAGATGGCCCCTGCCCTGCGCGCGCAGCACGTGGCATGGCTGCCCCAGCAACGCGAGATCGCGTGGCCGATGAGCGTGGCACGGGTCGTGGCGCTCGGGCGCATCCCGCACCTGCCGCGCGGCGCGGCGCTCAGGCCCGAAGACCGGGAGGCGGTGGAGACCAGCCTTGCCGCCACCGGCCTCACCGATTTCGCCGCGCGCAGCGCGACCGCGCTCTCGGGCGGCGAGCAGGCGCGGGTCCTGATCGCGCGCGCCCTTGCGCAGCAAACCCCGCTTCTGATGGCCGATGAGCCCATCGCCGGGCTCGATCCCGCGCATCAGATTGCGACCATGACGCTCTTTGCGGGGCTGGCGGAGGCCGGAAAGGCGGTGCTGGTCTCGCTGCACGATCTGGGGCTCGCCGCGCGCCATTGCTCGCGTCTGGTGCTGATGCAGGAGGGACGGATCGTGGCCGATGACGCGCCGATGGCGGTGCTGAATGCCGAGAACATGCGCGGCGTGTTCGGGATCGACGCCCATGCGCAGATGACCGCACGCGGGCTGGTCTTTCAGCCGATGGGGGTGGTGTGATGCGGGTGACGCTGGACCGTCCATGGCTTAGCTTCGCCTTCGGCGCACCCGCGCGGGTGCTGTCTTGGGCGCTGCACCGGCCCGGCTTCGTGACCGCCGAGGCGGTGACGTGGCGCGAAGTGCGCAATGCCGATCTGCCGCAGGATTTTGACGTCGCGCGCTGGATGCCGGAGGCCTTCGCCGCGCGCGGCGTGGCGGGTCATGTGGGGTTTCTGACCTCGCGCGACGTGACCGCCTATGTGGCGCGGCAGGTGTCTGTCGGAGATACGCAGGCGTATTGCGTGGCGACCACAGGGCTGTCCAATGCCGAGGCCATCGGCGCGCGGCTCGACCGGTCGGGCAAGGATTGGGGCACGATCAACATCGCGGTGCATGTCTCCTGCGGGATGCAGGACGCGGCGCTCATCGAAATGCTGTCCATCGCGGCCTCCGCGCGCACCGCTGCCGTGATGTCGGTGGGCCACGATCTGCCCACCGGGCGCGCCACCGGGACCGGAACCGATTGCATCGCCGTGGCCGCGCCCGAGGGCGGGGCGCTCTATGCCGGGATGCATACGGAGATCGGCGAGGCCGTTGGGCGCGCGGTGTTCGAGGCCGTGGCGCAGGGCGCGCGGGATTGGAAGGCGTATGTCGAGCGGGAGGGCGAGATCTGATGGCTTACCCGCCCGAGCGCGTCGTCTGCCTGACCGAGGAGACCGTGGAAACACTCTATCTCTTGGGGCAAGAGCACCGGATCGTCGGGGTCACCGGCTACGCGGTGCGCCCGCCCCAAGTGCGGCGCGAGAAGCCGCGTGTGGGGGCGTTTACCTCCGCCGATGTGCCGAAAATCCTCGGGCTCGCGCCCGATCTGGTGCTCACCTTCTCCGATCTTCAGGCCGATATTGCCGCCGATCTGATCCGGGCGGGGATCGCGGTGCATGGGTTCAACCAGCGCTCGGTGGCCGGCATTCTCGACATGATCCGCACGCTCGGGGCGCTGACCGGGTGTGCAGAGGAGGCCGAGGCTTTGGCCGATGGCTATGCGGCGCGGATCGCGGCGTTGCGTGCGCAGGAGCGGGCCACGCGGCCCCGGGTTTATTTCGAGGAATGGGACGAGCCACCCATCGCCGGGATCGGCTGGGTGAGCGAGCTGATCGAGATCGCGGGCGGCGTCGATGTGTTCGCGGACCTGCGCCATGAGCAGGGCGCGAAGGCGCGGATTCTGGACCCCGCGCAGGTCATCGCTGCCGCGCCCGACGTGATCCTCGCCTCGTGGTGTGGCAAGAAGGTGCGGCCCGAGAAAATCGCCGCGCGCCCGGGCTGGAGCGATATTCCGGCGGTTGCATCGGGGCGGGTTCATGAGATTAAGTCCCCCCTGATCCTGCAACCGGGCCCTGCGGCGCTGACCGATGGGCTGGACGCCATTCTCGCGGCGCTTTGGCCAGAGGAGAGAGCGGATGATTGAGACCCTGATCGGCGCGCTTGGCCGGGGCGGCCCGGTGCTGTGGCTCATTGCCGGGCTGAGCGTGGTGACGCTGACAATCATCCTGTGGAAGCTGTGGCAGATGGCGCGGCTGGGTCTGTGGGGCGGCGCGCGCAGTGAGGCGGCGGTGGCAAATTGGGAGGCCGGCGAGCGCGGCCCGGCGATGGCGGCGCTCGACGGCGTACGCTCGGTGCGGGCGCGGCTGGCG
>CBFHJA010000089.1:0-9326 GCA_965656085.1 uncultured Aliishimia sp.
CAGTCGAGTTGCGCACAGTGAAACAGCGGCAGGCAATGCAGTGACACGGCGTCGGCGGTCATGTCGCCATCGACGATACAACTGACATATTGCGCATAGAGCGCGCCCGATGACAGCAGCGCGCCCTTGGGCCGCGATTCCGTGCCGCTGGTGTACATCATCTGAATCGGATCGTCCGTCGCCACGTCCTGCCAGACCGGGCTGTCATCGGTGTGATCGAGGATCTCGGAGACCGGGGCCCAGCCCTCCGGCACCGGCGCGTTCGCGTGCGGTATGGCGAACTTCGGCAGCTTCTTTCCCAGCGCCGCCAGCGCGTCGTCGGCAACCGGGCACAGCGCATCCTCGGCCACCAGCACGGACGCGCCGGAATGATCGAGAATGTAAGCCACGTCTTGCGCGTTCAGCATGAAGTTGACCGGCGTCGTGATCGCGCCCAGACGCGACAGCGCGAACCGCAGCACCACGAACGCGCGGTTGTTATGCGTCAGAAGCGCCACCCGGTCTCCCTTGGCCACACCGCGCGCCGCCAGCGCATTGGCGGCACAGTTCACGGCCCGGTCCAGTTCGGCGAAGCTGTCGCTCTGACCTCGGAACACCAACGCAGTCTTGTCCGGCATGCGTGCCGCCGAGCGGCGCAGCAAATCGCCCAGTTGTTGTCCGCGCGCGCGGCGCACCAAATCATCGTTTGTCATACCGTTCTTCCTTTCGTGCAGGGCAAGCGGCCCGCATAGCACGGGCCGCTAACGGTCAGTTCATGAGCTCCGGGAGCGTGAGCACAATGCCCGGAAACGCGCAAAGGATCGCGACCAGAAGCAGGTCCATCACGATGAACCAGATCACACCGCGGAAGATCGCGGAGGTTTTCACCAGATCGCCGACCACCGACTTGATCACGAACACATTCATCCCGATGGGCGGCGTGATCATCCCGATCTCAAGCAGCTTTGTGAGCACGACGCCAAACCACAGAAGGCTCCAGCCGGACGCATCGACTACCGGCAGTATGATCGGCAGGGTCAGCAGCATCGCCCCGATAGGCTCAAGAAACATGCCGATCAGCAAGTAGACGCAGACAATCCCGATCATCAGCAGCACCGGGCTGCTCGCAATCGACAGGATGCCTTCGGACAGATAATCGCCCGCGCCCGACAACGCGAGGAACCGCGTCAACAGGCTGGCACCGACCGCGATGATCAGCAGCGCCGCCGTGGTCATCAGTGTCTCCCGCGCCGCCGTGAGGAACCGGTCCAGCGTCATCTGACCGCTCACCAGTGCCACGAGGCAAGCAAGAAACGCACCTACGGCACCGGCCTCGGTCGGGGTGAAGATGCCACCAAACAGCCCGCCGAAGATGCCAACCATGATCAGAAGGATCGGCCATGTCTCGCGCAGGGCAAGCAGCTTTTCGCGCAGCGGCACGCTGGTGTCCCGTTCGGGCGCAAGCGCCGGGTTCAGCCAGACGCGGATCAGGATCACGATCACATACCCGGCCCCGGTCAGCAGACCGGCGGTGATGCCCCCGAGAAACAGGTCGGTAATCGAGATCTGCGCGATCACGCCATAGAGGATGAGGATGATCGACGGCGGGATCAGCGCGCCGATGGTGCCCGCGACCGCGACCGTGCCCGTCGCCAATTCGGGATGATACTTGTGCTTCATCATCTCCGGGATCGCGATCCGGCCCATCGCGGCGGAACAGGCGATGGACGATCCCGACACCGCCGCGAACCCCGCCGAGCCGAGGACAGAAGCGATGGCAAGACCGCCGGGCAGCGCCGCAAGCCAGATCCGCGCGGCGTTGAACATGCCCCGCGTCAGGTTCGTGTGATAGCTGATGAACCCCAGAAACAGGAACATGGGGATAGAGCTGAGGATCCAGCTCGACGTGAATTTATAGGGCACGATGCTCATCGCGCCCCACGCCACGCGGGGTCCCATGAGCACCCACAGGCCCGCGAAGGACACACCGATCAGCGCGATGCCGATGGGCACTCGAACGGCGATGAGAGCGATCAGCGTCGCCAGACCCGTGAGGCCGATACCAACATCAGTCATTTATGAATTTCGCATCCGCATCGGTTTCCTTCAGCCCGTTTTCTGAGCCAGTGAGAGCGGCAATGACCCGGTAGGCCGCGATCAGCGCCATGAGCGCCGCGCCGACCGGAACCGCCCAGTAGCTTTGCCAGACCTGAATCATCGAAGATCCCTGCTCCATCGTGGCCCCCACGTTGGTTTTCTTGACCGCTTCGGAATACCCGGCGATCATCAGAATTGTTATGACGCCAACCGTAAGGATGCCGGAGAGCACCGCAAACCCGCCCTGAACGCGGGGCGGCATCAGGTCGGTCAGGAACTCGACCGAGATATGCGCCTTTTTCTCTTCGGCGACACCGATGGCGATAAAGACAAGGATGACCATATAGTAGTTGGCCACCACGACGATCGTGCCCGGCACGGGCGCGTCGAACAGATAACGTCCGGCGACATCGGCGGTGACATGCAGCATCATCAGAACCACGCAGACGGTGCCGATGACGGACGCAAGTTTCGCCAATGACGACAGGACCCTGCCGATCTTGAACATGGGGACCTCCCTCAAGGTGCCTTGGTCAAAGGGTCGGGCACCGGCGACATGGCCGGTGCCCGATAGGACTTGCGCCGCGCTTACTTGCCGTAGCTGGCGACGTCGATCTTGGAGTAGATCTCGGCCTCATAGAGCGCGGTCAGAGCCTCGGCACTGTCCACGTCTTTGGTCAGATCGGTCCACTTGGCGAGCAGCTCCTCGATTTTCGCACCCGAGGCCGCACCGGTTTCGATCCCGAAACGCTCTTTGTAGATCTCCGCGATGGCGTCCTTATCCTGCGCGATAAACGCACGGTTCGCGGCCACCAATTCATCGGACGCCGTGACGTACTCGATGTTCAGACCCGGTGCGCGTTCCTTACCGGCGCGGGCTTCCTCGATATAGATCCACGTGATGTCCGCGATCAGCTTGGCGTTTGCACGCATCAGGTCCGCCTTGTTGTCGTCGGACAGGCTGTTCCAGCTGTCGAGGTTCATCGTGATCGGCACGTTGAACTGCGCGCCCGGAAGGCCGACATAGACGTGCTTCACAACGTCGATGAAGCCGAAATTGACGAAGTCCGCCGTGTTGCTGGCCGTGCAGTCGACAACGCCTTGGTTCAGACCTTCAAGCGTTTCGTTGATCGACATGGACACCGGAACCGCGCCCACGCTCTCGGCCCAACGCGCCCAGTAGGCACCGGCCGCGCGGATGCGCTTGCCCTCAAGGTCCGCGACTGTGTTCAGCGGCACCATACATTGCAGCACGTAGGACGTGGTCGAGGCCGAGCCCATATAGATCTGGTTCTGCGCCGCGACTTCGTCCTGACATTGCGGGCAGTTGAGCATCACGTATTCGGTGATCGCACCCGCGAACGCGGTGGAGCTGATCTCGCTGGCATAGGCTTCGAGCTCGACCAGCTCGGAGAACTCAGCCAACATGTTGAGGTTCGGATACTCCGCCGGAAAATAGGCGACGAGGTTCGCGGTCGCGTCCGCGATGCCGTCACGCACACCGGCGTTGCCTTCGGCAAAGCTGAGAAGCGACAGCGGGAAAACACGCATGCTCACCTCGCCATCGGTGTATTCCTCAACAGCGGCGGCGTAGCTCTCCAGCTTTGCGTTCGGAGCCGAGTTCGGCGGCCAGCCGCCCGCGAAGGACAGGCTCTGCGCGCTTGCCGCACCGGACAATGCCAGCGCGGAAACGCCCGCCAGAATTGTTGTCATACCTAGTTTCATATGTCTTTCCTCCCATTTGGAACTTGATTTGTTTTTACGCATCCTGCCGACATTACAGCGTCCGGATGTGGTCTTCCCTTAGCGTACGGCATATCGGATGCCGTATGTCGATTTGCTCTCCCTGGCGGCTCATCTGTTGAACTGCGGAGAGCGTTTTTCCCTGAAAGCGGCGACGCCTTCAGCGAAGTCGGGGCTTGCACCGGCTTGCTTTTGCAAGGCACGTTCGGTGGCAAGCGCAGTTGTAAAGTCGCTATCGGCCGCGTGCCAAGCGGCCTTGCGGATCAGCGCGTGACTGGTGCGTGGCCCATCGGCCAAGCGCTGCCCGAGGGCGAGCGCGGTCTCCTCCACCGCATCGTCTTCGACCAGCCGCGTCACAAGGCCCCAGTCATGGGCTTGCGGTGCCGGGATCTTTTCCGCAAGCAGCATCATCTCCATCGCCCGAACCCGTCCGACGGCCCGGGTCAGCAACCACGTCGCCCCGCCGTCGGGCACCAACCCGATCCGCGCGAAGGCTTCAAGGAAATAGGCGCTCTTGCCCGCGACGATCAGATCGCAGGAGAGTGCGATGGACGCCCCTACCCCCGCCGCCGCACCGCGCACTGCCGAGATCAGTGGCACCTGTAGATCGCGTATCGTCTCCATCATTGGGTTGTAGTGCTGCTCCAGCGTGGCCCCGGCATCGAACGCCACGTCGAGGTCTCCGTCGCCCGAAGGCACCGCCGCATTCAGGTTGGCCCCCGCGCTGAACGCGCGTTCGGACCCCGCCAGAACGATGGCGCGGGCACGGACCGCTTCGGATTTCAGCAACGCGTGCAGATCGGTCACGACCTCAGCCGTCAGCGCGTTCATCGCGTCCGGATCGTTGAAGCGCAGGACGCTCACCGCGCCGTGACGCTCGGTCAATATCCTGTCCGTCATGTCTTACCTTCCGGTTCTGCCCACGAAGGCTCATCCCACCAGGGATAGAAGCCCGGCATGTCGGTCGACACCCGGTCCGCAAAGCACGGGGCGCGTTTTTCGAGGAAGCTGGCGACACCTTCGGCGGCGTCGCCGGACGCGTTGCGCGCCGCGATGCCCCGGCTGTCGATCCGGTGCGCCTGCATGGGGTGGTCGGCCCCGGCCATGCGCCACATCATCTGGCGGGTCAGGGCGATGGAGACCGGCGCGGTGTTGTCCGCGATCTCGCGCGCGATCCGGTGGGCTTCGTGCAGCAAATCACCCGGAGCGTGCACCGAGCGCACCAGCCCGCCTGCCAATGCCTCCTGAGCATCAAACACTCGACCGGAATAACACCATTCCAGAGCCTGAGACATGCCCACGAGCCGCGGCAGGAACCATGACGATGCCGCTTCAGGCACGATGCCACGCCGCGCGAAGACAAAGCCGAACCTTGCCGTGTCGGACGCGAGGCGAATGTCCATCGGCAACTGCATCGTCATGCCGATGCCGACCGCCGGGCCGTTCACGGCGGCGATCACAGGCTTGAGGCAGTTGAAAATGCGCAGCGCAAGAACCCCGCCCATGTCGCGGTTGCTCTCATCGGCCCACACAGCGGGATCGGTCGATTTGGGGTCAGGCCGCGCGTCGGTAAAGGCGTCCGGGTCGTCCAGATCGACACCCGCGCAGAACCCGCGGCCCTCACCCGTGACGATCACTGCGCGCACCGCATCATCCGCGTCCGCCGCGTCAAAAGCTGCGATCATCTCGTGCATCATACCGCGCGTGAAGGCGTTCAGCCGATCGGGCCGGTTCAGCGTGATGGTCATCACCCCATCGGCGATGTCGGTGCGGATTACTCGCCCGCTCATCGGTGCGGCCCCGACAGCGCACCGGCGTTCAGCGCGATTTGATCTTCAAGCTCAGCGATCTGCGCGCCGCGCCAGAAATCCTCGATATGCATACGGGCCCATTTTTCCGCACGCTCCACATCGCGGTCACGCAGCGCAGCCAGCACGTTGGAATGTGCCTCGATCTGACGCTTGTAAAAGTTCGGCGCAAAGGGCGCGATTTGGGAAAAGCCCCGAAACAGCAACAAGGCAATCGGCTCGCGTGCAAGCCCCAATACGCGATTCCGGCCCATCTCCGCGATTCGGGTGTGGAATTGTTCGTCCAGCGCGATGGTGCGATCCATCTCACCCTCAGCTGTGATCATGTTGGAGTGGATGCTCTGAACCTGCGCGATATCCTCTTCGGTCGCATGTATGGCAGCCAGCTTTGCCGCCAATGGCTCGGTGACCATCGTGACCTGCCAAAGTTCGCGAAACGTGACCTTCATCAGGGCCATCGCCCGCCCTGATTGCGTTGTTAGCTGAGTGGCCTGCGGCACCGTAACTTCAAGCCGCCGTGGCGAAGGGCGGTGCACCAGCCCATCGCTTTCCACCTGCCGCAACCCTTCGCGCACGGTCGAACGGGTCACGCCGAACATCGCGGCAAGCTCAGCCTCGCCAGGAAGCTTGTCACCCGGCTTGAGATCTCCACGCAGGATCTGAGCCTCGATTTCCTCAGCGATCTGCTGGTAGGCATAGTTTGTGTGAATCGTCTTGGGCGTCAACGTCATGACGCTTTGCTCCGCGTCGCCGACGAGGACTGAGGCACCATCACGGCGCAGATCGCCAAAGAAGCATCGGGCAGCATACAAGTTATCTCGGCGCAAATTAACGTCTGACAGTACGCAATCTGAAAGGAAATCTTTAAGTCTGTCAACCAGAGTTGGACGCAATTTTATTTCGCGATTTGCGGCCATCTCACCAGAAAACCAACACACACATCACCATAAATTTCTATTAGTACATACTTATCAGTTACTTAAACATCACCTCCGATAGTCGCACCCGGAATGTACCGTTCAAATCCTTTGACGCGGCATCACAGCTCGACTATGCCCTATTGTCGGACACTAACCGAAACGCTACCCTCCCATCGAATGGCAGGACCGAACGGGTCTTGCCGGCGCCAAACGCGAAAGCCGAGACATGGCCATAGAGCCTGATTTCGATCCTGAAAAACTGGAGCCTCTGCTTGGCGGGCCCGTGCGGATCGCGCCCGTCAGCGGAGGTGGGCAGTCGAACCCGACATGGTTCGTCCGCTGCGGTGGACGCGATCTGGTGCTGCGCAAGAAACCATCAGGCGCGACCGCCGACAGTGCCCACGCCATCGACCGCGAATACCGCATCATGTCGGCGCTTCAAGATACCGGTGTACCGGTGCCGCGCATGGTGTGGATGGAAGCGGACCCCGGCATCATCGGGACCCCGTTCTACCTGATGGAGCGGCTGGAGGGTGAGGTCTCGGCCGACACCGCCCTTCCCGCGCTGGCGCCACAGTCCCGCACGCAGGTCCACCTGCACGCCGCGCAGATACTCGCGGCGTTGCACCGGCTGGACTGGCGTGCGCTCGGGCTGGCAGATTATGGTCGGCATGACGGCTATTACCGCCGGCAAGTCCGACGCTGGCGCACGCAATGGCACGCAGCCGGGGCCAAGGATGCGCGCATCGACGAGATGACAGACTGGTTCTCCGAGAACATCCCGGTGGAAAACCCGGCGGCCATCGTGCACGGCGACTTCCGCATCGGGAACATGCTACATGCCACCAACCCGGGCCGCATCACTGGTGTGCTGGACTGGGAACTGTCCACACTGGGCGATCCAATGGCCGATCTGGCGCATTGGGCCATGTTCTACGACATGGCTCCCGACCAGATGGGTGGGTTGGCCGGCTTGGACCTGACGGCACTCGGCCTCCCCGACCGCTCCGCTTTCCTCAACGCCTACCGCAACGCGGGCGGCTGTCCAGCGCCTCTGACCGCGTTTCACCGGGCCTTCGCGCTCTACCGTCTTTCGGTGATCCTGTATGGCATCACAGCCCGCGCCCGCGCCGGGCAATCGACCAGCGACGACGCCCGCGCCGTGGGCGCGCTGGCCCCCGATCTGGCGCGGCTGGCCGAAAAGGTTCTCGCCACCGACACCCCCGGATTTACCTGAAGGAGCCCCGACGATGGATTTCGAATATTCCGCCAAAAGCCGCGAGATGCTGGCCAGGCTGACCGCGTTCATGGAGGATCACGTTCTGCCCGCGAACCGCCGGTTTCACGAGATTGCCGATACCGGCGCTTACCCCACCGACGTGGTCGAGCCGCTCAAGGCCAAGGCGTTCGAGGCGGGGCTGTGGAACATGTTCTCGCCCGAGCTTGAGGACGACCAACCCGGCACCCGGCTGACGAACCTTGAATACGCCCCGCTGGCCGAGGCGATGGGCCGCGTGCCCTGGAGCCCCGAGGTGTTCAACTGCAACGCGCCCGACACTGGCAACATGGAAATCCTGATGCAGTTCGGCACGCCTGCGCAGAAACAGCGCTATCTCGATCCGCTGCTGCGCGGTGAATTGCGCTCGGTGGTTGGCCTGACGGAACCCGACGCAGCGTCGTCCGACCTGACGAACCTTGCTACCACGATCCGCCGCGAAGGCGATGAATACGTCATCAACGGGCGCAAGTGGTTCTCGTCCGGGGCCAAACATCCGAACGCAAACCTGTGCATCGTCTTCGGCGTGTCGGATGCGTCGCCCGACGCCGATCGGCACAAGAAACACTCCTTCATTCTTGTGCCCATGGACACGCCCGGTTTCGAGGTCGTGCGCGACGTGCCGATCATGCACCACCACGCACCCGAAGGGCATTGCGAGATCGTCATGCGCAACGTGCGGGTGCCCGCCGATGCGATGCTGGGCAACGCGGGCGACGGCTTCATGCTGGCGCAGGCGCGGCTTGGACCGGGGCGCATCCACCACTGCATGCGCACAATTGGTCAATGCGAACTGGCGCTGGAGCTGATGTGCGAACGGGGACTTGAACGCAAGACCTTCGGCAAAGCCTTGTCAGACAACGCCAATATTCAGGACTGGATCGCTCAAAGCCGGATGGAGATCGACGCCGCCCGGCTGTTGATGCTGCGGACCGCGTGGAAGATGGACCGCGACGGCGCAAAAGCAGCAAGGGTTGACGTGTCCGCTATCAAGGTGTTGGCGGCAAGATTGCAGACCACAGTGGTCGATCGCGCGATCCAGGTCTTCGGCGCGGCGGGGATCACACCGGACACCCCGCTCAGCTATCTGTGGACATGGGGCCGTGCGATGCGTTTTCTGGACGGGCCGGACGAAGTGCATCTCAAGGTCATCGCGCGCGAAGAACTCAAGCGCGCGAAGGCCGCGATGGGCCGCAACATGTTGCATTTCGTGCCGCCGCTTCGCGACTGACCGCGGGCTAACAAACAGAAGGGGGAGACAACATGGAAGGTCTGCGCAGGGAACACCACTACGGCGACCGCGTCATCGCATGCTACGCCGACAGGCCGCGTAACGTCGATGCGATGCTGGCCGAGGCGGTCGGCCGCCATCCATCGAACATGGCGCTGATCGACGGGGATACCCGCCTGACTTACGCCGAGCTCAATGCCGAGGTTGCACGCGTCGCCGGCGGCCTCGCGGCGCTCGGGGTCGGGCGCGGCGACCGGGTGGCGATGCTCTTG
>CBFHJA010000090.1:0-9092 GCA_965656085.1 uncultured Aliishimia sp.
TCACCTGCTGCGCTATTTGGGGGCTGCGCAGGCAATCATAGCCTTTAAACCAGCACCATTCCGAAGGTGCTATGGCACAGAGTTCACCAGTCGTGCGATCCTGAAATGGGCGAGCGATAACGGCGTGGACTGGCACCACATCGATCCGGGCAAGCCGCAGCAAAATGCCTTCATCGAGTCATTCAATGGCAGCCTGCGCGATGAGCTGCTGAACGAGGAGATATTCGACAGTCTGGACGATGCCCGCAGAAAGCTGGCGCTATGGCGATACGACTACAACAACCCCAGGCCCCACTCATCGCTCGGCAACCAGACACCCGCACAAGCGCGCCGGACGCTTGAGCAATTTGCGGGCTCCGCGCCCGACGCGCTTGCCCGAACCAACGACGACGATTATGAAAACCACACCCGCAGACTCTCTTTATGAATGAGGGAGCATGGGGGGCGGGTCAGGTCAAGCCGGCCCGCCGAGAGCATCTCGAAGAGCGTCGCCAGATCTTCGCGGAACCAGTCAGGATGTTTGCGCCGCATGGCGCCGATGGAATAGAACACGGTCGCGTGGCCGTTGGCCAGCCAGTCCCAGAGCTTGAGCTTAACGAAATCCATGTGGATCGAGCCGCCGCGCCCCAGCACCGCGTTCTGGAAGCCGAAGGCCACCAGCATGCCGCCGAACCTGATCCCATGAAGCGACCGCGACAGGCTCTCGCCGCCCAGCGGGTCGAAAGCGGCATCGACCCCGCCGCCGGTTGCCTCGAGCAGTGCCGCCGCGGGCGTGTCCGGGTCCAGCGGCGTGGCGACAAGGCTGCGGATCAGGTCGTGCTTGGCGGCAACATCGGTGCCGAAGGCCGCGATCCCCGCATCGCGCGCCAGTTGCAGCATGGCGGTGCCGACCGCTCCGCCCGCGCCTTGGATCAGAAGGCTCTGGCCCTCTCGCATCTTCGCCACGCGAGTGAGCATCTGGTAGGGCGTCACCACAGACAGGATCATACCGAGCGCGTCGACATCCGACACGCCCTCGGGCACCAGCGTCAACCTGTCCTCCGGCAGGCAGATGTACTCGGCATACGCGCCGATGGTCGTCAGGTCCGCCACCCGGTCGCCCGGCACGAAACGCGTGGCACCCGGACCGGTCGCATCGGCGGTCCCCACCATGTCGTAGCCAAGGGTGAGGGGCGGCTTCTCCTTCACGTCCGGATACGTGCCCTTGCGGATTATCACGTCAGTGAAGGCCGCGCCCGTCACCAGCACACGAACCCGAACTTCGCCCGCAGCGGGTTCTGGCAGGTCGGAGACGGTTTCGAGCACGAGGTTTTCGGGACCACCGAAGGCCTGCAGGGTGACGCGGGTATGGGGCATGGGACCTCTCCTCGAAGAGTTCAGGGGTCGGGACTCCCGGTGATGAACGCGCCAATGTCCCGCGTCAGGTCGGCGTCATGACCAAGCCAGATATGCTCGCCACCGGAATAGACCACGAGGCGCGCGCCGGGGATGCGGTCGGCCAGCAACCGCGCCATCTCGGCGGTGCCGAAGAGATCGTCCTCGCAGGACAGGATCAGGGTCGGCGCAGCAATGGTCTCGAACGCCGTTTCTGTCGGCGTTCCCACCCAGAAGCCATCGTTGCGCAATCCGTCGGCCTTGCGGCTGATCGGCATGTGACCCTTGCGGATCAGGTTGGCCCGCCGCCGTTCTTCCGGCGAAACCCGGTCGAGCAGGGCCGGGTCCGTCGCGAGCAGCGTGGGCAGCAGAATGTCGGTGGCGAACGTCGCAAAGCCCCAGAACCAGGCATCCGAGGTCAGGACGCGCTCCACCGCCACACGCTGCATCGCGGTCAATTCCACCGGATCGCGCCCCGTCAGGTTCGCTGCCGGCACGATGAGGACGAGTTGCGCGCAACAATCCGGGTGGCGCCGTGCGAATTCGGCCGCCGTCAGCGCCCCCGCCGAGCCACCCGCGATGGCGGTCCGCTCAAGGCCGAAATGGTCGAGCAAGTCGACAAGTACATCGGCCTGGCGAGCTGGCGAGGCATCGTTGGGAAAGCCGCTGCGCAGTTAGCCGAAACGCGACGGGGCAACGATCTGGAATCCTGCGTCGCGCAGCCCGTGCGCAAAGAGAAGGCCCTGATCGAACCCGCCGCCGGTGCCGTGGATCATCATCAGCGGCGGCCCGCCCCCCGCGATCGCGTATTCGAGCGGCCCCGCCATCGTGGCGCGGAAGGCACCCGTGCCCCATGCTCCGCCTACGACCGCGATGCCGGCAAGGCCGGTCAGCAGTGCGCGGCGCGCCATCATCGGACGGCCTCCATGGCAAGGTCTGCCAGCGCGGTCTCGAGCGCCGGGACAAGATCGCTTGTGTCGTCCACGATGCCGATATCGGTGTCGATCTGGAAGGCGACGGTGACACCGTGATCGGGATAGTGGCGCAGGCTGGAAACATACGCGGGAATCCAGCCACCATGGCCCCAGACCAGTCCGCGCGGCTTGTCGGCGTAGATTGCCACGCCCGAGCCGTAGAGGATGCCGGACGCGTCCGGGTCCACCGGCACGCCGTCGAGCAACCGGTCCAGATAGGGGGCGTCCATCGCATTGCCGCCGAACAGGAGATGTCCCCAGCGCGCCAGATCGGCAGAAGTCGAGGCGAAACCGCCGCCCGCGGATTCCACCGCCGGGTTCCACAAGAGCCTCCCATCGGCATCGGCGGTGCGCGCCGGCAGGCCGAACGGATTGTCGGGCGCGACATAACCCACCGCAAGCTCCGGCAGCGCGCGGCGGTCCGAGGGGAACGTGCCGATCAGGTGGAGCGGTTCGAGAAAACGCACCCGGACGGCGTCGTGCCAAGTCTGTCCGGTCACCTCGTCGATCACGAGGCCGAGCAGTGCATAACCCGTATCGCTGTAGGCCCACAGCCCGCGCCTGCCTCGAAGAGCGGCTCCCGTCCGGCCACGAAGGCCATGAGCCGTTCGGGGTCAAACTCTCCCTCATCCGTCGTCAGCCGGGTCCAGTCCCGCTGGAATTCCGGCAGATGCACGTGGTCCGGCAACCCGGAAGTGTGGTGCAGAAGATGATCGACGGTGATGCTTTGGGCGTTGGGGAGCGTATCGAACCACGGGCGCTCCCCGAGATGGACGGAAAGAAGATCGTCGCGCGACAGCCGCCCGTCGTCTTCCAGCGCCAGCACCGCAGCGGCGACGAAGCTCTTGCCGATGCTCGCGGCGAGCATCGGCGTCCTAGGCGTCATGGGGCGCCCTGCCTCCACATCGGCAAGGCCAGTGGCCGCCGTCGTCACCGTGCCGTCTGGCAGGGCGATCGCCGCCGTGGCGCCCGGAAAACCGTAGTGTGCGCGGAAGTCCTCGAGCACGTCGGCCAGCCGATGCTCCTGCCCGGCCGAGGGCTCTGAAAGGAAGGCGAGGGCGAGCCAGCAGGCGAGAACGAGGCGATAACCCATGCTCCTAATCCGTCTTCTGCAGCGCGGCGGGGATAACCTTGGTCACAGCGCCGTCGCGCGAGAACATGGTGTCGCGGTTCCACCAGACGACGACCACAGACACGACGACGAGGAGCCACGTATCCCAAGGCTGCGCATCGGCCCAGAACGGGTTGATCAGCTGCCAGTGAAACAGCATCGGCCAGAGCAGGCTGCCGCGCGCGCTGTTGAAGATCGGCGTGACCAGAAGCGCAAGCGTGATGTTGCCGACGAAAAACGGCAGGAAATTCCAGCCGGCGAAAACCACGCCTGCGAGGAAGAAGGCCGGCAGGTGCCAGAAGCCCCAAGTTGCGCCGATGATGATGCCCGCCCAGACCGGCGGCACGTGACGTTGCAGCAGCGGCTGCATGACACCACGCCAGCCGAACTCCTCGATCGGGCCGAGGAAAAGCATCATGAACAATACCGCCAGAACCGCGCCGGCGCCTTCGGGCGGCAGGGGCGCCAGGACCGGCCCGCCCTTGATCAGCGAGCCCGCAACAAAAACGAACGGGATGACGAGCAGGATGAATGCCGCCCAACCCCACGTACCACGCCACATGAGCAGCCGCCCAAGGAAGGCGCGGATGCCAGGTAGCCCGCCATGCAGGTAGATCACGACGAACGCCGCGATGGCCGGCGACCAGGTGGCGAGGAAGAACAAGGGGTGCGAGCCGCTGATCTCGCCGAACGTGCTGACTGCCATGTCGTGGGCGATGATGTAGGCTCCGATCACTCCCCATGTGATCAGGAAGGTCATGACGAGAAAAAGCACTAGGGCAGAGCTTGGTTTCATCTTGGCAGATGGGACGCTTGGTCGGGCGAGCATCGTTGGAACCTGAGTTTTTCGGAAGAACTTTAAGTACTATCGAAAACTGCGTAGATTTTCACACTGATATGAATCAAGCCCGCCTGTCAGAACGTCCGAGGCCTCAGCCTCGGCAGAACCGCCTCAGTTAGAAAGTGTGACGGCAGGCGGCTCCGTACTGCGCCGTAAGTTGCTGCCGCTGCCGTGGTTGATCCGTTTCGCCGCCAGTCGCAAATGATCCGGGTGGCTTCTTGTGAACTGAAAAGAGTTTTTATAACCACGTTTTATAGGTTGGAGAACGTCCGATCCGCGGCCCATCCCCTCCGTCACCCGACATCCTTTGGTAGTTGATTTCAATATATTTACTTCGAAAAATACGCAAGCGCTCCCAAACTTGCCTCCACGCGGCTGCGGCGCTTGAACCCGATTTGATCAGTCCTCCAAAACATCATCCTCTGACTCGCCGGTCATCAATTCGCGCATTTGGTCACGACCGATTTGGCCGTAGCTGCGCAAAGTCGTCAGAACGTCGGTGTGACCGAGGTTTTGCGACGTGGCGACAATCTCGGCTACGGACTTACAATTCTTGGCCGCATGGCGTGCCAGCATGTGCCGGAAGGCGTGCGGGCCGAAGGTGGGCAGCCCAGCGGCGGTGAAAGCCCCGTTGACGATCTTGCGCGCCGGTTCGGTGCCTTTCCACGGACAGCGCGTAAACCCTTCGGCCTTGAAACCGGTATTGGCTTGCGGCGCGATGGCCGTTGCCGGGAAGAGCGGATCGTCGGGACCATAGAGCGCTTCGTCTTCAAGGTGCACGAGCCATGCGCGCGGCACTGCTTACCCCGTCAACCTGCACAGTTTCGACACCGCATCACGGTCGGCTCGAGTTCCAGCCGACGCATGCCGATGAACTCCCCCGCATCGAGTCGACGAATCGCTGCCGCAAGAGCCTTGGCCCAACCAAGGCGTCGGGTTCCCTGAGCGGCCGACATGCCCTGTTGCTGCATCGCGTCCATACGGCTGTCTCGGCCGACGCTCTGCTGTTCCAGTTCGACAGGTCTGCGGGCCGCCGCCGTCTGAACGGACTCGGACCGCAAGGTATCCAGTTCGTCGCGGAGCCATGGCAGAAACGCCGTCTTCAGCTCTTCAGGAGTAGGATCCGGCATGGTGTTTACCGCAAGAGCAGGACAGGGACCTTGCAGGACCGCATCATCGCGGTCGTGGTGGAGCCGATTACCAGGCTTCGGATGCGGCTGTGGCCGTAGGCGCCCATCACGAGCATGCCGAAGCCGTCAGCCTCGACCATCTTGCCCAGTTCCTCCTCCGGTTGGCCGGCCACGATGCGCGTCTGCGCCTCGATCCCGGCAGCCGCAAGCAAGGCTTTGGCGTCGGCAAGGCCCTTTTTGACCTCCGGCGTCGCGTTTCCGACAGTCACGACGGAGACGGGCAACTCCGCGAAAAAAGAACTGCGCGAGATGTGATCGACCGCCTTCATCGCCGAGCGCCCTCCGTCATAGGCGACGAGCACGGACTCGATCGGCTTGAAGGCACGCGCGGCGACGAAGACGGGTCGATGCGCCGCGCGCACGATGCGCTCGAGGTTCGAGCCCAGATGTCCCTTGGCGAAATCCGCCGCTTCGCCACGCTTGCCGATGACAATTACTCGGGCTTCGCCCTCGATCTCGCCGATGGCCTCGACGATGTCACCGTGACGCAGGCGGGTGGTAATCTCGGTCACGCCATCGCGGTCCACGATGACGCGGGCATCCTCGAGGATCGCGCGGCCGCGATGGCCGACGAGCTTCGCGCGTTGCGCGTCGAGCTCGGCCAGTTCCTCCATCAGTTTCGTCCGCGCGCCTAGCCGGATCGCGCCAGAGAGGTCAGTATTTTCAGGCGCCTCGCGGCGGCCCAACACGTGGATCAGCTCGACTGGTGCGGCCGTGCGCTGCGCAATCCAGGCGGCGTGGTGGCAGACGCTTTCCGAATAGGTGGAACCGTCCACGAGGGCAATGATCTTGTCTGTCATGGGTTTCTCCTCCCTCAATGCGCCGTCAGCTTGTCCATGGCACCAGGCTTGTCATGGATGGCAAGCCGGTCGACCAGGGTCTCGGTCGCGTCGTTCATGCCCACGACCTCGACCTCGGCGCCGTCGCGGCGGAACTTCAGGATCGCCATGTCGAGGGCCTGCACCGAACTGATATCCCAGATATGGGCCTCGCTCACGTCGATCACCACGCGTTCCGGCGCCTCCTTGAAGTCGAAGGCGTCCATGAAATCCTCCACCGATCCGTAGAAGAGCTGTCCCTCAACGCGGTACGTTCGTACCCGCCCGTCAGGGCTGATATCCGACCTCACGCGGAACAGTTGCGCGATCTTGCCGGCGAAGAAGATCCCCGAAAGGAGCACACCCACCAGCACGCCTATGGCGAGATTGTGTGTGTAAACCACGGTCACCACCGTCGCGATCATCACGACGGACGAGGATCGCGGATGCACGGTGAGGGCCTTGATCGAGGACCACGAGAAGGTCCCGATCGAGACCATGATCATGATTGCGACCAGCGCAGGCATCGGGATGATGCTGACGAGGTCACCCAGACCCACCACCATGATGAGCAGGAACACACCCGCCGCGGCTGAGGACAGCCGCCCACGGCCGCCGGACTTCACGTTGATGATGGACTGGCCGATCATGGCGCATCCGGCCATGCCTCCGATGAAGCCGGTCGCCGTATTCGCAACGCCTTGGCCGATGCACTCCTGGTTCCGGTTTGACTTCGTGTCGGTCAGATCATCGACGATGTTCTGTGTCATCAGGCTTTCTAGCAGGCCCACGACGGCCACCGCCACCGAATAGGGCAGAATGATCATGAGGGTCTCGAGGTTGAGCGGGATCTGCGGGATCAGGAAGACCGGCAGCGTGTCGGGCAGCGCGCCCATGTCGCCCACCGTCCGCACATCGAGCCCGAGCGCGACGGCCAGACCCGTGAGCACCACGATGGTCACGAGGGGCGAGGGAATGGCCGTGGTCAGAAGCGGAAAGAGGTAGATGATGGCGAGCCCGGCGGCCACCAGCGCATAGGTGATCCACGTCACTTCCCGCGGATCGAGTTCCGGCAGCTGTGCCATGAAGATGAGGATCGCGAGCGCGTTGACGAAGCCGGTCATCACCGATTTCGAAACGTAGCGCATGACGAAGCCGAGCTTCAGGACGCCCGCGCCAATCTGGATGAGCCCCGCCAGAACTGTCGCCGCCAGCAGGTATTGCAGCCCGTGATCGCGCACCAACGTCACCATCAGAACCGCGGTCGCGGCGGTGGCGGCAGAGATCATGCCGGGCCGTCCGCCGGTGATGGCGGTGATGACGGCGATCGAGAAGGAAGCATACAGGCCCACCTTCGGGTCGACCCCTGCGATGATGGAAAAGGCGATGGCTTCGGGAATGAGCGCCAGAGCCACGACGAGCCCGGCGAGCAGGTCGCCGCGGATATTGCCGAGCCATTGGGCGCGGTAAGCGTCGAGTGAAATCATGTAAATTCTTCCGATACCGGTCCTGCGGCTTGCGCGAAATTCGGCGTGCAAGAGCACCGTTTTCTTGTGGTTGTCCGGCGGATCGGCGGCCGGAAGAGCCACCTGGAATCGCTTCCAGGTCCTAGTTTTCTGCGGTGCCGCATAACGGTTGAAGCGGAAAATGGCAACACGCATGGCTGTTTGGCAGACCGCAACCAACGCTTTGGCGGTCGTCGGGCGTGTGAATTGCTCAGGAAAGCAGCTGTTACGCAGCATTCCCACAACAACTTCTGTCATCGGTCACGCGGGCATGGCGATTCTTCCTTGGTCTGGCGACGATCTGGCTGAGCGGCTGCGCGACGGGCACCGCTGACGTCGGTGGCCTCGGAACATGGGCGTGCCGGAGTGGCCGATCTTCGACACGCCCCGAATGAGACGCAGGCGCGGCCGCGCGGCCGGCGAAAACTCGAGCCGGACCGGTGGGCTCCAAGCAGGTTCGCCGCCATCTCCACCGCCGCGCTCGATCCGGCCCACAGTCCGGCGTCTCCCGCGGTCCCCGCGCTTATCGGGTCCCGGTCCTCTTCATTCGCCAAGAACGGCTATCCAGAATGTGGCAGCGGTGTGTGAGCCGGTCGAGAAGGGCTGTTGCCATCTTCGCGTTGCCGAAGAGCTGTGCCCATTCTGAGAAGCTGAGGTTGGTTGTGATGATCACGCTGGTGCGCTCGTAGAGCTTGCTCAACAGATGGAAGAGAAGTGTCCAGGATGACCAAATCGACCTTGGTGAGCATCTCGGCCATCTTGCCGGCCTTTCCAAGGGCCTTTTCCTGCTCCAGGGCATTGACCAATTCGACTGTGGAGTAGAAGCGTAACTTGCGCCTGTGGTGTTCAATCGCCTGCACGCCGATTGCAGTGGTCGTGTGGCTCTTACCTGTGCCTGGACCACCGATCACCAAGACATTCTCGGCCGCTTCAATGAACGCGCATCGGTGCAGCTGCCGCACTGTTGCTTCGTTGATCTCACTGGACACAAAATCGAAGCCTGCCAGGTCCTTGTAGGCCGGGAAGCGGGCGACCTTCGTGAGGTAGGCGATGGACCGCACACCACTATGGCGACCGTGTCATCGCGTGCTACGCCGACAGGCCGCGTAACGTCGATGCGATGCTGGCCGAGGCGGTCGGCCGACATCCATCGAACATGGCGCTGATCGACGGGGATACCCGCCTGACTTACGCCGAGCTCGATGCCGAGGTTGCACGCGTCGCCGGCGGCCTCGCGGCGCTCGGGGTCGGGCGCGGCGACCGGGTGGCGATGCTCTTG
>CBFHJA010000091.1:0-9091 GCA_965656085.1 uncultured Aliishimia sp.
GCGCGATCAGCGTGATGGCTCCCATCATACAACGGGAGCCACCCAAACCATAAGACAAGAGGGTCTCTCGCGCTCTCCGAGGGTATTTTTGACCCTAAAGCAGGGGGCCGGGAGGAAGACCTTGTAGGGCGGGCAATTTGCCGGGGGCCTACTGTGCTGCAGAGGGCGCGGGTCTTCAGGTGCTTTTCGTCACGATGGAAGCGTGCTTGTCGCAGGACGAAAAGCTGCCGCGAGGCCCACCACACCCGATGGCTACAGGTAATCGGAGCGCTGCAAGCCGTATTTGGTCATCTTCTCGTTCAGCGTGCGGCGCGGCAGGCACAGTTCGTCCATCACCTTTGCAATCGAGCCCCGGTGGCGGCGCATCGTGTTGTCGATCAGCATCCGTTCGAACGCCTCGACATATTCCTTCAGCGGCTTGCCCTCGGTGGTCATCACCGGCTGCATCTCCTCATGATCGGACATCAGCAGCGAGGCAATCGTGCCCGAGCCCCGGCGCTCCTGCAGCACCGCGCGTTCGGCCACGTTGATCAACTGGCGCACATTGCCCGGCCACGGCGCCTGCATAAGCTGTGCCGCCTCCTGCGCGGTCACATTCGGGGCCTCGCAGCCATATTCGTCCGCGAACTGCTCGGAAAGCCGGGTGAACAGCGTCAGGATATCCTCGCCGCGCTGGCGCAGGGGCGGCACGGTGATACGCAGGGCCGCAAGGCGGTAGAACAGGTCCGGGCGCAGCGCGTCCTCGCAGGTCTTGCCCTGCTCCTGCATGTTGCAGATCGCGATGATCCGGGTCTCGGCGGGCGTGCCCTGCTCGTTGAGCGCCGAGAGCAGCCGCGCCTGCAACGTATCGGGCAGCGCCTCCACATCTTCGAGCACAAGCGTGCCGCCGCGCGCCTCCTCGATCGCCGGAAGCTGCGCATCCTCGGGCTGCATCGGGCCGAACAGCCGCTTGGCCAGCGCCTCCTCGCCCATCGCCGAGCACGGCACCAGAACGAAGCGCTTGCCCGCCCGGCTGCCCACCGCATGCAAGGCATGGGCCACCAGCGTCTTGCCGGTGCCGGTCTCGCCGTCGATCAGCACATGGCCATCGGCCTGCCCCAGATCGAGAATATCCTCGCGCAGCCGTTCCATGACCGGGCTCGCGCCGATCAGCTTCTTCATCAGTTGCGCCCCGCCTGCGAGCTCCCGGCGCAGCATCCGGTTGTCCATCGTCAGGCGCCGCGCCAGCGTGGCCTTTTTGGCCAGTTCGGACATGCGGTCGGGGTTGAAGGGCTTTTCGAGAAAGTCGAACGCGCCCACCCGCATCGCCTCGACCGCCATCGGCACATCGCCATGGCCGGTGATCATGATCACCGGAAGCGCAGAGTCGGTGCCCATCAGCTTCTTGAGAAACTGCATCCCGCTCATCCCGGGCATCTTGATGTCGGAGATCACGATGCCGGGATAGTCCGGGCCCAGCACCTTGAGCGCCTCCTCGGCACTGGGGAAGGTCTCGGTGTCATAGCCCGAAAGCGCCAGCCATTGGCTGATCGACTGGCGCATGTCTTTCTCGTCGTCGATAATCGCGATTTTCATGGCTTGGGCCATTGCTCGTCACTCCGCTGCGGGCTTGTCCGGAACCGCGGTCTTGCGGGTCAGGAGGGGTAATTGCATCTCGAACACAGCGCCGCCGGATTGTCCGTTGCGCGCTGTGAGGCGGCCACCCAGTTCGGCCACGATCCCCGAGGAAATCGCAAGGCCGAGCCCCACCCCGTCGCCGGGCTGCTTGGTGGTGTAGAAGGGCTCGAAGAGCGCGCTGTGATCTGCAATGCCCGGGCCATTGTCGCGGATCGTCAGCGTCGCCGTGGTCTCCCCGGCAGCCAGCATGATCTCCACCCATGGATCGCGCGTGGCCTTCGTGGCATCGAGCGCATTCCGGAGCAGGTTGATGATCACCTGTTCGATGCGCAGGCTGTCACCGAGCACCTCCACAGGGCCGTCGGGCAGGTTGCGCAGGATCGTGACCTGCCGCTCCCGGAGTTGCGGGGCCATCATCGACAGCGACGCGGCAAGGCTGTCTTGCAGGTTCACTGGGGTCAGATCGTCCTGCCCCTTGCGGGCGTAGGATTTCAGTTGCCGCGTGATCGCGCTCATCCGCTCGATCAGCTCGTCGAGCCGCCCGAAGGCCGCCAGCGCCTCGTCGGGGCGGTTGCGGCGCAGCAGCAGACGCGCGCCTGCAAGATAGGTCTTCATCGCCGCGAGCGGCTGGTTGAGCTCATGGCTGACCGCCGCCGACATCTCGCCGAGTGCGGCGAGCTTGCTCGACTGCTCCAGCGATTGCTCGGCCACCGCGAGGTTCTCCTGCACCCGCTCGCGCTCGGCGATCTCCTGTTGCAGGCGGGCGTTCACCCGGCGCAGCTCGGCCTTCTCACGCGCCGAGAGCGCCAGCCTGAGCGCCGAGCGGCGCGACACCGCGTAGAAGGCCAGCGCCAGAAGAATCGCGAAGCCCATGATGACCATTGCCAGCACCGAGTTCACCCGGTCGCGCACCGAGGCATAGGTCGTGAACGAGTGCATCTGCCAGCCCTCATGAGGCAAGCCGATCTGCTGGCGCATCACCGCCTCGCCCTGCACGAAGGCATCGGCGGGCAGCGCCGTCCACCCGGTCGTCGTCTGCACCGCACGCTGGATCGCGCTTTGCGGCGATTCAAGCGCCAGCGCCTCCGCGACCGTCTGGCCGCGCCAGCGCGGCTCCGTGGCCAGCAGCACGGTGCCGTCCGCATCCGTCACCATGACCGCATGGGCAATCCCCGCCCACGTCCGCTCGAAGCGCGCCAGATCGAGTTCGAGCACCAGCACGCCCAGCCGTTCCGGGCCATCCGCGATCCGCCGGGCGAAGAAATGGCCAAAGCCTCGGGTCTCATGGGCCGCGACCGTGAACAAGGTGTCCGGCGTGTCCATGGCTTGCTGGAAAAATGTCTGGTCGGCGTAGGGCGTGCCCAGAAGGCTGCGGTTCGTGGAGGCCACCACGCGGCCTGTCTCATCGAGCAGGATCAGCGAAGCCGCGCCGATCTCATCGACGAAATCAAACAGGCGCTGGGTGGACTGGGCGTGATCGCCGCTCGCCAGCGCTGTGCTCAGCGTCGCATCGCGCGCCAGCAATTGCGGCACCACGCGCTGTTGGCGCAACTCGGCGGTCAGAGCGCCGCTATGGCGCGCCAGTTCCAGTTCCGCATCATTGCGCGTCGTTTCGGTGAAGCGCGCTGTCAAAAGCCAGTTCGTCACCACGACCGTGACCACCGCCACCAGCAGAAACACGCTCAGCGCCGCGCGCACGCGCCACGTGTCAATCTTGCTGAGGGTTTGATCTGCGGCACCTGTCATGGACAGAGTCTAGCGTCCCGGCCCGGCCCGCTCAAGTCACGCCGGGGTCAGCACCCCGGCCAATGCGCGGAAGAGCGCCTGTCCGTCGGTGCCGCCATGGCCGCTATCTGCCGCCCGCTCGGGATGCGGCATCATGCCAAGCACCCGGCGGTTTGCGCTCAGGATGCCCGCAATGTCGGCCATCGCGCCGTTCGGGTTGTCCTCATAGGTGAACGCCACGCGGTCCTCGCCCTGCAGCCGGGCAATCACGTCGTCATCGGCGTAGAAATTGCCATCGTGATGGGCAATCGGGATGCCGATCACATCGCCCGCGTTATAGCCTTGGGTGAAGGCGCTGTCGGAGGTCGCGACTTTCAGGGGCACGGTCTTGCAGATATATTTCAGCGCGGCGTTCCGCAGGAGCGCGCCGGGCAGCAGGCCGGTCTCTGTGAGGATCTGGAAGCCGTTGCAAATCCCCAGCACATAGCCACCCCGGTCCGCATGGGCCTTGAGCGAGGCGGTGATTGTCGAGTTCGCGGCAATCGCGCCGCAGCGCAGGTAGTCGCCATAGGAAAACCCGCCCGGAACCCCGACAATATCGACGCCGTCCGGCAGCCCGGTATCCTTGTGCCAAACCATGTCTACGGAGAACCCGGCCTGTTCAAAGGCCACGGCGAGATCACGGTCGCAATTGGAGCCGGGGAAGACGAGGACGGCGGCTTTCATGGGCGGAACCCTTCTGATTGGAGGCGCGCGGATGCTCTAGCGCGCCCGGCCCGGCTTGTCCATCGCCTCAGGCGTCATGCCAACGGCAGGTAAAGCCTTCCTCGGGGGTGGGGGGGATGAAATGCTTCGAGAAGGCATGGAACATGGCTTCGGAGGGCGCGAAGGCATGGGTTCCGGCGGCGTTGCGGGCCTTGAGGCGGGCAAGGCAGACGGCGTCAGGCGGGGTGAGCACGTGCAGGACATGCGCGGCGCCGGTCTCGTCCAGCACGCCGCGCATCCACGCACGCTGGCCCGGCGTGTTGGCGGCGAAATCGAGCACCACCGACAGCCCGGCCCGGAGCAAATCGGCGACATGGGGCGCGAGGGCGGTTTCGAGACGCGCCGAATAGGTCATGAAATCCTTGCCCGTGCGCAAGTCGTCACCATAAAGCGCGGCGAGCCAGTCGTCTTGGGTGAGCCGCAGCGTGTGCGGCTCGGTGGCGAGTTGAGCGGCAAGGGTGGATTTGCCCGCCGCCATCTTCCCGCAGAGCATGTGCAGGGTGGGTGTGTGACCTGTCATAGAAGTGACCTTTAGGATGCGCCCATACCGGGGCGCGTTGCAGACAAAAACGGCGAAACCCGGCCCGAGCGCTCAGGCCGGGCGGGTAATTCGACCCCAAACGGGCCGCGCGTGTCTCTGATGCAAAGCGGTCATGTCGTGCAGTTTACCCAGCCCCGCTGTGCGCCACAAGCCAACCGGCGCGTCAGGCGCTCGCGAAACCGAAGGTCAGCGAATGACAAACACCGACTGCGGCGCGTGGCGCGCGACGCGGGCGGCGTTGGGGCCCATGAGGTAGTCCGACAGCGCCGGGCGGTGGGCACCGACGAAGATGCCGTCCACATCGAGCTCGCGCGCCATGCGGATGATCTGGTCATAGACCGTGCCGCGCGCCACATGCAGGCGGGTGTTGATGCCCGAGGGGATTTGCGCGCCCGCCCACTCGGCGAGCAGCTTTTTGGAGGCCTCGACCGCCTCGCCATAGTGATCGGCGCTCAGCGCCGCGCTCACCATCGCCATGCCATCATCGGGCACCACGTTCAGCACATGCAGCATCGCACCTTCATGGCGGGCCAGACGGCAGGCCGCTTCGGTGACGCGCTCGGCGCTCCCCGGATCGTTCACGTCCACCGCCAGAAGCAAACTTTCGAACATCCGCTTTCCTCCTCGTCAGAACGCCGGTTGCGTGGCCCGGCGGCGCTGGATCAGGACAATGCCGCCAAGCAAGAGCAGCGCCGGCAGGAAGAACACCTCCTTGGGCATCCGCTCATTCTCGATCTGCACCGCCGTGATCTGCACCGGGCTGTCGCCATAGAAGTCATACTCGTTGCCGAGGCTCTCGAAGAACGGCGTGCCGGGGAACGGCTCATCCATGGCCAGCACATCGCCATCGGGCAGCACCATGAGCCCTTCGGCATCCAGCGCGCCTTCCGCGTCACCCGACACCGCCGGGAGCACGATCGTCGTGGGCCGGATACGTCCGGTGTCGAAATCAGGCCCCTCGATCACCAGCCGCACCTCCTGCCCCGTGTCGGCCTCCGCCATCATCGTCAGCGCCGCCGGACCCGCCGCCTCGCGGTAACGGTCGGAGACCTGATCAAGGAACCAGTCTGGCCGGAACAGCATGAACGCGATGAACAGCAGCGCCGCTGTCTCCCATCGTCGCGACTTGGCGATGAAATAGCCCTGTGTGGCGGCGGCAAAGAGCAGCATCGCGATGAGCGAGATGAAGAAGACGAGGATCGCCTTGGCAAAGCCCACGTCAATCAGCAGCAAATCGGTGTTGAAGATGAACAGGAACGGCAAGAGCGCGGTGCGGATGTCATAGGCAAAGCCCTGCACGCCGGTCTTGATCGGATCGCCGCGTGAGATCGCCGCCGCCGCATAGGCCGCAAGCCCCACGGGCGGCGTGTCGTCGGCGAGGATGCCGAAGTAGAACACGAACAGGTGCACCGCGATCAGCGGGAAGATATAGCCCGCCTGCGCGCCCACGGTGAGGATTACCGGGGCCATGAGCGAGGACACGACGATGTAGTTGGCCGTGGTGGGCAGGCCCATGCCGAGGATCAGGGACATGACGGCGACAAGGATCAGCAGGATCCAGATATTCCCGCCCGCGATCACCTCCACGACCTGCCCGATCACCTGATGCGCGCCGGTCAGCGAGATCGTCCCGACGATGATCCCTGCCGCCCCGGTGGCGACGCCAATGCCGATCATGTTGCGCGCGCCGAGGATCAGCCCGTCGATGAAATCGCGCCAACCCTGCACCGTGGCCCCGGCAAAGCCCTGCCCCCGGAACATCGCCTTCAGAGGGCGGTGGGTCAGCGCGACGACAATCATGAACACCGTCGCCCAGAACGCCGAGAGCGAGGGCGACAAGCGGTCGAGACTGTCGGTGCGCACCATCAGGTTCCACACCAGAATGAAGATCGGCAAAGCGAAATACGCCCCGCCCAGAAGCGTCGGCGTCAGGCGCGGGGCCTCCAGCGGGCCATCGCTATCGTCCATCGCCACATCCGGGTAGCGCGCAGCCAGCCAGACAAGCCCCAGATAGAGCACTGCCACCAGCACCAAAGCGCCATAGACGCTCTCAGCCATGAACCCGTCGAGCACGGAGCGCAGGCCGATCATCAGATAGGTGCAGACCCCGAGGAACAGGAAGCCGGAGATGAACAGGATCAGGATCAGCGCCGGGCCAATGTGGCGACCGGGCTTCTTGAGCCCCTGCATCTGCATCTTCAGCGCTTCGAGATGCACGATGTAGAGCAGCGCGATGTAGGAGATCACCGCCGGCAGGAAGGCGTGTTTGACCACGTCGATATAGGGAATGTTGACATATTCGACCATCAGGAAGGCCGCCGCGCCCATCACCGGCGGGGTGAGCTGGCCATTGGTGGACGACGCGACCTCCACGGCCCCGGCCTTCTCGGCGGGAAAGCCGATGCGCTTCATCAGGGGGATCGTGAAGGTGCCGGTGGTGACGGTGTTGGAGATCGACGAGCCCGAGATCATGCCGGTGAGCATGGAGGACAGCACCGAGGCCTTGGCCGGCCCGCCCCGCAGCGCGCCCAGAAGCGCGATGGCGACCTTGATGAACCACGACCCGCCGCCGGCGCGGTCGAGCAAAGCGCCGAAGAGGACGAAGAGGAAGATCATCGTCGTGGAGACGCCAAGCGCGACGCCGAAGACGCCCTCGGTCTGCATCCAGTAATGCCCGAGCGCCTTGGAGAGCGAGGAGCCGCCGTAATTGGTAATGTTGCGCGCCCATTCCGAGTAGCCGCCGAAGAACGCAAAGGCCACAAACGCGCCCGCGATGATCACCAGTGGCAGGCCGAGGGAGCGATAGACTGCGGTGAAGAGCACGATCATGCCGATGCAGGACATGGTGATATCGGTGCCGCTCCACAGCCCCGGGCGGTCGGCGATCTCGAAACGGAACACCACCAGATAGAGGCAGGAGGACACGCCGAGGATCAGCAGCGCCCAGTCATAAAGCGGGATGCGGTCCTTTGGGGAGGATTTGAACAGCGGAAAGGCGAGCGTGGCCAGCATGATGGCGAAGGCGAGGTGCACATAGCGGGCCTGCGCGACGATGTTGGCGAACATGTTGATGCCGGTGGCCTGTGCGATGACGCCGGGCACTTTTGAGGCGATGTAGAGCTGGAAGAGCGACCAGACGATGCAGGTGCCGATGATCAGCCGGGCCTGAAAGACCGAGGACGGGTTGCGCGCCCCGGTATCGGCCTCGGCCACCATGTCGTCGGCGCTGCGTGTGCCTGATTGTGCCATGTCGGTCCCCCAGTCTTCTGCCTGTTTTGGCCTAGGCTGCGCGGGGATGGCGGCTCTGGCAAGAAGAAAATACCCTGCCCTGCCTGCCGCGCACGCCAAAGGGCGGGTCGCGCCGGATGGGCAGCGGGTCTGTGCGGGCGGTGCGCGGCGTGCGGGCGGTGGACGCAAGGCGTGGATTCGCCCTAGCGCCGGGATTTAGCACAATTTCAACCTTTTGGCTCCAAGAGTGCCCGCGCTGCGTCGCCCGAGCCCGGATCGCGGCACGTCTTTGCGTTCCGGGTGCGGCGGGCTCCAGACAGACACCGGATCGTCATGGCGAATTTTGCAACCAACGCCTTCTATCTTGGCAATCTAAATCTCATTCAGCCCGGAACCCCGTCGCAGGAGGCCTCGGGCGATCCGGCTTCAGCCGCGGACACATCCGTTGTCTACGGCACCTATGGCAGTGTCGCGGATCCGCTGGCACGCAGTGTGACCGAACTTACCTCCTACAATGACGCAGCTGACGGCAACTTCGTCCATGCGGACCACTACCCCGATGGCGCGAATGGCGATGCCAACGCCGGGACCGGCGACGGGTTCATTTACGACCTGACCGGCGATGGCACGCCCGACTACGACGGCCAGCTCGACTACATGGATCAGGTCGCGGTCGAGATCGTCTACATGGATGGCACGACCGAGAGCAAATTCATGTGGGTCGTGCAGATGCAGAACGGCGATACGTTCCTGCTGCCGAACAATGCGTTCGAAAGCGACCCGATGTACAACACCGCCAAGTTGAGCGACACGGCTGTGCAATCCTTATACACGTATTTTATATCATAGGCTTATACCAAAGTGTATAGGTAGAGTGTCAAGGTTTTATTGTTTTGGTCGTCGTGCCTATAGATAGTTGATCGGACCCGCTTAGCAGTAAGACCCATTGATCCTCCACCGCAAGAAGATGTGAACCTCATCCTGCCGTTTCTGTGGAACGATTTACCTGCTAGGTGGATGCCACCTTTCCTCGAAATCCAAACCACTTTGAAGCAAGGCCGGATGCTCATGCGTTGGAGCGTCAATGGGTCCTCCAACCACCTCATTGACCGCTCTGCTTCTCCGTCTGTTCTTGTTCTGTTGATTTCCGCTGAGAAGTGACCCGGTATTTTCACCGAGATTTGACCCGCCCTTGTTTATGTCTCAGCGGTCATG
>CBFHJA010000092.1:0-8858 GCA_965656085.1 uncultured Aliishimia sp.
ACTGGCCGAGCGCGAGGCCGCGCTGGCCGAGGCGGGCGCGGGCGACACGCCGCCGGGCAAGCCGCCCGTGCAGGGCGGCGGCACCAAGTAAGCGACAAGGGGGCGATCCGTTGAGATATATCGGACAGGCTGCGCGCGTGGACGCGGTTGCGGTGTCGGCGTTCAAGGCGTCGGTTCATATCCGCGAGGGCGATCTGCAGGATGACGGGCATATTTCCGTCATGCTGTCGGCGGCGCAGCAGGTCATCGAGACTGCAACGGGTCGCCCCATCGGCGCGGGGGAGTTTGAATTGTCGGTTCCGTGGGCCGGATGGCGGCGGTTCTGGTTTCCGTGCAGGCCGGTTGCGTCGATCGACGCGGTGATCCTGATCGACGCGGATGGTCAGGAACTGGATCAACCGCTGGACGGGCTGCGCCTGTCGCGGGGTCAGGATGAACCGCAGCTTGTCATCGCGGATGATTGGGCCGGTCTGTCGGTGGTGGCGTCGGACATGGTGTTGCGCTTTACCGCCGGGCATGACCTGGGGGATCGCGCGGTCGAGCCGATGCGGCAGGCGATCAAGCTGATGGTGAAAGAATGGTTCGATGCGGGGCTGGCGCTGGATGAGACGGTCGAGGCTCCGCGGCTGACCATGGGTGCGCGCCGCCTGATCCGGCAAAGCGTCTATCGTCGCCCCCGTGTTTTCGAGGAAACGGCCTGATGCCGGGGCGGCCCGTGCTGGTGCGGTTTCTTCGGCAGGATCGCGCGGCGCGTCACCAGTTGAGCGCAGCGGCGGGCGGGCCTGTTGACCTGGGCACGGTGCCCGCGCGGCGCATGGATGTCAGCGATGCGGATCGCGAAACGGCGGGGATCGAGTATGGCCGCGCCGTTGTCAGGTTCCGGGTGCGGGATGATGCCGTGACCGCATCGGTCAAGGTGGGCGATCTGGCCCGGACAGGTGACGGGGAATTCGAGGTTATCGGAAAGACGGAACTGCCCGGCCTGCGCCGGGGGTTCGAGGTCATGGCGGAGGCGCGCAGCGATGTCTAGGCGGGATGGTCTGAGTTGTGACCTGGAAGGGTTTGCCGACGCGGGGCGGGTGCTGAACGATCTGCCGAAAGCCACGGCCACGGCCAGCGTGCGGCGATCCCTGAAAAAGGTGTTGAAGCCGGTGGCCGATCGTGGGGCCGCGCTGGCCCCGAGGGATCAGGGCAATCTTGCGGATAGCTACGCGGTCAGCACACGGTTGACCAAGCGTCAGCGGCGGGTGTCGCGCAAACAGGCCCCGGTTGAAGTCTATGCGGGGCCAGATGATCCAGCGGCCACGCATACGGAATTCGGGAACGAACATCAAGCCGCGCAGCCGCATTTGCGCCCGGCCTGGGATTCGCACAAGGCGTCGATCCTGCCGGACCTGGCAAAGCTGTTGTGGGCGGATATCGAAAAGACGGTCGCGCGCCACGCGCGCAAGATGGCCAAGGCGGGGCGCGGCTGATGCATGAGCGGATCGAGCGCGCGTTGCTGGAGGATGCGCAGATCACGGCGCTGGTGGGCGCGCGGGTGTTCTGGGGGTGGGTGCCGCCGGGCGCCGCGCAAGCCCCGTTCGTGACGTTGCAGGATTTGGGCGCGCCGCGCGATTATCATTCCACGGGCCGCGTGGACGTGTTCCGCGCGCGGGTGCAGATCGACCATTATTCCGAAACCTATGGCGCGCGCCTGGCCCTGGGTAATCGGATCGAGGATGTTTTGACGCCGCTGCGCGGCGTCTTGCATGGCTGCGATATCCGGCATGTCACCTTCGAGGGTGGCCGCGACGGTAGCGCAGATGTTGCGGGGATCACGTATTTCCGCCGCACGGATGATGTCATAATCACATGGAAAGGGATCTGAAATGGCGGATATTGGAGCGGGGTTCACGTTTGCCCTGGCGGATGACGGGACGGGCAGCCCGATCGATGTTGGCAAGGTGCGCGAAGAAGCGTTGCCCAAGATCGTGCGCGATGCCGTCAACGCATCGCATTCGGCGTCACCGGGGCGCATGGATGAGGTCATCAACGGGTTCGGTCGGCTTGAGCCGTTCAGCCTGACCCTGATCTATGAACCGGGCAGCGCGGGCATGACGATGCTGTTGAGCAAGATCAACGAGACGCAGCCGGATGGCTATATCGCCACGTTGTCCGATGGCACGACCTGGGCGTTCAGCGCGCTTGTGTCGGGCATCGGGGTGACCGTGCCGCGCGAGGATTTGATGCAAGTCGAAGTGGACTTCACCCCGAGCGGGCAACAGACGATCACGGCGGCCTGATGGCGGGGTCTGGTGATGTCAGGGGCGAGCTGGCCCTGAGTGTCGAGGGTGAGGCGTTCACCCTCGCATTCACGCCGAACGCGCTGTGCGATCTTGAGGAAGAAACCGGCAAGACCGTTGTGCAATGGGCGCGGGATATCGAGGCTGTTGTGGCCAGTGAAGATATCAGCGTTCGCGATCTGCGCTTGCTGTTTCATGTGGGCCTGTCGGAATATCATCCCGATATCGACCGCAAGGGCGCGGGCAAGATCATGCACCGGATGGGCCTTGTCGAGGCCGCATCGAAGGTCATGGAAGCGTTCATGCTGGCGTTTCCCGATGGTGACGATGCGGACGATGCGGGTCAGGATGACGCGCCGGGAAAGGTGCCGGCCAGGACCGGATAGATTGGGCGGGCCTGTTTCGTGAATGGGTGTCGTGGGGCCAGTGCCCGGATCGGTTCTGGCGTCTGACATTGCGGTATCAGGCACATATCATCCGGGGGGCCGCGCGCGGCCTTGAGCGGCAGTTCCAGCAATCCGAGGTCTTGGCCTATGCGCATGCGCAGATGGTGATGGTGGGTCATCACAAGCCCAAGGATTTTCCCGAGTTCAAGGCGGTGTTTCCGCCGCGCGGCAAGGTCGCGCGAAAGGCGGTGTTGACGCCTGAACAGAGAACCGAACGGATCAAGGCGTATGTCCTTGCCGCCGGTGGAAAGGTGGTTGCAAAAGATGCCTAGTGCAGTTGTGGGCGCGCTGCGCGTCGTTCTTGGTATGAAGTCGGCCGCCTTCGACAAGGGGGCCACGCGGGCCGAAAAGCGGATGAACCGGTTTCATCGCCGGATGCAAAGCTATTCGCGAAAGCTGACCGGTCTTGGCCGGAAAATGTCGATCGGCATCACCGCGCCGATGGCGGCGATCGGGGCCGGTGCCGTTCGGTCCTCTCTTAGCGTGATCGACGCGCAGGCCAAGATGGCGCAGTCGCTGGATACAACGGTCGTCAGCTTGCAGAACATGGACCGCGCCGCCGAGTTGGCGGGCGTGTCGCAGGGCGATTTGGAAGGGTCTTTGCTGCGCCTGACGCGGCGGGTGTCGCTGGCCGAGAAAGGCACCGGCCCCGCCGTCAAGGCGCTGGAGAAGTTGAACCTGTCGGCGGCGGACCTGGCGGATTTGCCCGTGGATGAGCGGGTCAACAAGGTCGTGACCGCGATCCGAAAGTTCATTCCCGAGGCGCAGCAGGCCGGGATCGCGTCGGAGATTTTCGGGGATCGCACGGGCCTTGCCATGTTGCGGCTGGATTCCGACACGCTGGCGCGGGCCGCCCGCGAGGTCGAGGAGTTCGGCGTGGCATTGACGGAGATCGATGCCGACAAGGTCGAGGCGGCCAATGATGCGATGTCAGCGATCGGGCTGGTCACGCGCGGGCTGGCCAATCAATTGACGGTGGCCCTGGCCCCGACATTGCAGCGGATCGCGGAGGGGATCGCGGATGTGTCGCGCTGGTTCGCCGACCTGTCGCCGCGCATGCAGTGGATGATCGGAATCAGCGCGGCGGTCGCCGGTGCCCTGGGGCCGGTGGCGATCGGCTTGGGGTTCGTCGTGGCCGGGATCAGTGCCTTGCTGTCGCCGCTTGGCGCGGTCGTCCTGGGGATTGCCGCGCTGGCCGGTGCGGGTGTGGTCATCGCGGCGAATTGGGACCGGATCAAGGAAAAGGCACCGGGCGTCGTTTCGGCCTTTGAGCGGATCGGCGGCGCGGCGCGCGGGTTTCATAACTGGTTGATGCCGATCGTCAGCGGGACGGCGCGTTGGTTGCGGGCGCTGGCCGAGGATGTGGCCATGGGCGATTTCGAATCCGCTTTCCGGCGGGTCACGGAAACGATCATGGCCGCGCCCTGGCACAAGCCGGAGTTCTGGACCGGGATTGCCGATCGTATCGCCGAGGCGCTTCCCCGCGTCAGTGCCGAGGCGCTGCGGGTCGGATCGGGGATCGTGGACGGCATCGGTTCGGGCCTGTCGGCGCTGTGGGCGCGCATGCAGCAGTTCGGCGCGGACCTTGTGCAGAGCATCAAGGATGCCGCGCTGGATGTGATCGAGGCCGCCAAGCAGGTGGGCCGGGATATCGTCGCCGGTATCAGTGCCGGGATCACGGAACGGTGGGAATCGTTCAAGCAGCGGATGCGGTCGCGGTTCGATGAATTGAGCGATTCCGTGCGGGACGTGTTCAAGGTGCGGTCGCCGTCGCGGGTGTTCATGCAGATTGGCCGGTTCCTGATGCAGGGCCTGGGGATCGGGATCGAGCAGGGCAGCGGTGCGCCCAAGGGGGCCTTGCAGCGCGTTGCGGGGAATTTGTCCAGCGGTCTGGATGCGTTTCAGCAGGGCATCAAGCGCACGGAAAGCGGGTTTGCGCGCATGGTCGCCGGGGTCATCACGGGCACCACGTCGATGTCCGATGTTCTGGGCCGCCTTGCCGACAAGCTGTTGACGGCGGGCCTGGATCAGTTGTTCGGCGCGTTCGGGATCGGCGATCTGTTCGCGGGGTTCTTCGACAAGGGCGGATCGATCCCGGCGGGCCAGTTCGGCATCGCGGGCGAATATGGCCCCGAGGTGGTGCGCGGCCCGGCCCGTGTGGTCAGCCGCAAGGACACCGCCAGGATGATGGGCGGGGGAAGCGCGCAGTTCGTCTACGCGCCGGTCAATGATTTTCGCGGGGCGGACCCGTCAACCGTCGCGCGGCTTGAGGCGGCGCAGGAAAACATGGCCCGCGAGTTCGACGCGAAAGTGGCGGAATTCATGGTCGGCGCGCAACGCACCGGCCTTAACAAGATGTGGGATGGGGAATAATGTCGCAGCCCGTGGACCTGGTGACGCCTTATCCGTGGCGTCGGTTTTCGCTGCGCCTGCGCTACATGCAGGAATTGAGTCCTGTTGCGGGCGGGCAGGTGACGGCGCGCGATCTTGGCCCGGCGGTCTGGACGTGCGATGCCGAGACGCCGCCGATGGAAATCGAGGCCGCCGACGCGATGATGGCCAATTTCGGCCGGTTGCGCGGGTCCATGTTCAGCTTTCTTGCGAATGATCCTTTTCGCCCGGCCCTGTCGAGCCTGGTCGATCCGGCATCGATCGCGGCGGCGGCGGCCTTGCCCGCGACGGTGCAGAACATCCGGGCGGATCGGGCGGCGCTGCGGATCGGCGGGCTGTCGAATGACCTGGTGTTCCTGGCCGGTGACAAGATCAGCGTTTTGACCAGTGCGGGCGGGCGTGAATATTTCCGCCTGCGGTCGGGCGGCAACGTCACGGCGGGCGTGTCTGCGGAACTGGAGGTCGAGCCGCATATCCGCCCAGCGGTGGTGGTGGGCAATTCGGTGTCGCTGGTCGCGGCCCCGCTGGAGATGCGGATCGAGCCGAACACGCTGGATGATCCGACACTGAGCCTTGTGCATCGCAGGGTCGTTTTCAAGGCCGTGCAGGTGATCCGATGATCGAATATGATCCCGCCGTTCAGGCGATGATAAGTGCGGGCACAGTGGCGGTGCGCGATTTCCTTTGGCTTGAACCCAAGGATCGCGACACCGGCGCGCGCGTGGGGCGCGGGTTCTGGTCGGACACGGGCGCGGTCACGGCGGAGGTTCTTTCACCTGTCACGGGGCTTGTGGAATCGCGCGCGTTTTCGGGTGGCGGCGGGTTCATCGAGGTTGGCGACGTGGTGCGATCTTCGGGCCTGACGGTGCAGACGGTCAGCATCACGCTTGGGCAGTTGGACGTGACGGCGGAAACCGTGGTGCGCACCTATGATCTGCGCCTTGCGCCGGTCGAGATTTACCGGGGCTGGTTCGATCCGGTGGGCATGACGATGGTGGCACCTGCCCGCGCGCGGTTCACCGGCTTTGTCGATGAGGCCCCGATCACCACGCCCAAGGCCGGGGCCGTGGGCAGCATCAAGATCAAGTGCGCATCCTACACGCAGGAACTGACGCGGGCATCATCGGAGCGGCGCAGCGATGCCAGCCAGCGGCAGCGCAACGCGGGGGATGCGTTTTTCCAGGATGTGGGCGTCGTGCGGACGTGGAAAGTCTGGTGGGGGCAGGCCCCCGGATGACGCGCCACGTTCGCCCGGCGCGTCCGGTTGATCTGTCCGTTCTGCCGGGCATGTTGAACGCGGCGCGCGCGGAGCTGCATCCGGGCAACGCGCATCATCCTGCGCATTGTCTGTCCACGCTGCGCGGGTTGATGGACGATGCGCGCGGATTTGTCGGCGTGGCGGATCGTGACGGGGCGGTTGTCGGGCTGGTCGTGGGTCATGCGGGCGCGGCCTTGTGGCATCCGGGGATCGTGGCCCATTGCGCGCTGCGGTGGGTCACGCCTGCCGAGCGCGGGCGGTGGGGCGCGTTGCTGATCGGGGCGTTCGAGGGTTGGGCGGCGTCGATCGGCGCGGGCCTGTGCGGGGTCAGCCAGACGGGCCGGATCGCAGACCGGGCCTATCGGCGGTGGGGCTATGCCCCGGCGGAACACATGTATTTCAAGGAGGTCTGACAAGTGGCATTCATTTCCGCCATCGTTGCCACGGTCGCCACCTTCCTTGCGGCGGCGGGGCCGATCGTCACCGCGCTGTTCAAGATCGGCGCATCGCTTCTTTTGAATGCGATCACTAAGAAGCTGTTCGGCAAAAAGCCCCGGCCCGGCAAGCGTGTCGGGATCGTTTCGGAAATGCAGCTTGGCGCGGAAGTGCCGCGTTCGGTGCTGTTGGGCCGGGTCGCCACGTCCGGTTCGCTGGTCTATCACAACCAGTGGGGCGGGGCGGCGAACGATTATCACACGTTCGTTGTGGCCCTGAGTGATTTGCAGGTCGCACAGTTGCGCGCCGTCTACCTGGACGGGGAGCGCAGCGATATCGATTGGCTGAACCCTGATCCGGGCGGCAAGGGATTTCCGTTGCCGGGCTTCGGTGCCAGCCGCGATGAAATCTATTACGAGGCCGTGCCCGCGCCGCCGGGGGCAAAGGCGGAGTTTCTTTACGAGACGCGCACGCGCACGATTACCAGCGATCGCGCCTGGGTGCGGTTCCATGACGGCACGCAGACGCAGGCCGATGATTTCCTGGTCAATACGGTTTCATCAAGTGAACGGCCATGGGGCGCGGACCGGATCGGGTATGGCGTGGCCTATGCCGTGCTGACCGTCAAGTTCGACCAGGCGTTTTTCCGGGGCATCCCGCAAGCCCTGTTCGAGGTTGACGGCCTGCCCGTGGATGATCCGCGCGGCGGCGGGCTGGTGCCGACGCAGAACCCGATCCTGTTGGCGCGGCGCGTGCTGGACGGGTTCGCCTATAACGGTCAGTGGTTCTATGGGCCGCAACGGGCCTTGCCGATCGATGATGCCGATCTGATCCCTGAAATGGACAAGTGCGACCTGCCCCCGCCGGGGTGGGATGCGATGACCGATCAGGAAAAGCAGGATGTTTTCGGCCAGCTTACCGCGCCTGCGCGCTATCGGTGCGGGCTGGAGGTGACGGCGGATACCAAGGTCGCCGATATTCTGGATGATCTGATCCTTGCCTGCAACGGGCGGTTCGCGGATGCGGGCACGCGGATGCGCATCCAGGTGGGCGAGCCGCGCGCGGCGGTGGTCAATATCGTGGACGCGGATTTCCGGGTCGATGTCGAACAGACCTTCGATCCGTTCAAGGCGCTGTCGGAATCGGTCAACGCGGTCACGGCGGTTTATCCCGACCCGGATCAGGCATGGCAGGTGCAGGACGCGCCCATTCTTCTGAACCCCGATTACGAGGCGCAGGACGACAACCGGCGTTTGCCCACGACCGTGGAATTCGATTCCGTGCCCTACGCGGAACAGGTGCAGCGGCTGATGCAGGCCGCGCTGGATGAGGCGCGCCGGTCGCGGCAGTTCAACGGCACCTTGCCGCCGCAGTTTTCCGGGCTGGAGCCGTTCGATTTCGTGGCCTGGTCGTCGGAGCGCAACGGGTTTTCCGACAAGCTGTTCCGGGTGGACCTGGCGGCGGACAAGGCGAACGGGGATGTCATCGTCGGTCTGTCGGAAGTCGATCCGGCGGATTATGACGGGTGGCAGCCCGCCGTGAATTACACGCCGCCCACGCCGGGCGTCATTTCGAACGCCCTGCCGAACCCGATCACGGTTTCGGGCATCATCGCGCAAACCGCCGTGGCCCGTGACGATGCCGGGCAAGAGCGCCGCCCCGCCGTGGCGATCGAGTGGGATATCCCCGACACGAACGCGGTCACGGGGCTGGCCTGGCGGATGCGGTCCACGGCGACGGGGGACGTGGTGCGCGACGGGCGGGCCGATGATCCGCGCGCGGGGGCGGTGCTGATCGACGGGCTTTTGCCTGATACGCAATACCAGGTCGCCGCGCGGTTCATCGCGCCGGGGTTCGATTCCACCTGGTCGGATTGGGTGGATGTCACGACAACGGATGTGCGCCCCGGTCTGGGCGATCTTGATGTCGAGGTTCAGACGGCCATCGATGACGCGGCGCAATCGGCGGAGGCGGACAAGGTGGCCGCCGAGGCGGCGGCCAGTGCCGCGCAATTGGCCGAGGCGGGCGCGGACGTGGCGCGCG
>CBFHJA010000093.1:0-8758 GCA_965656085.1 uncultured Aliishimia sp.
TCGATGCCAAGCAATCCGAAGTCGTCAATGAACGACTGCATGCCATCCTTGGCGTCCTGCGCCCGGTCAGCAAGCGTGTTCAGAGCGTCCGAAATATCGTCCGTGTCGAGGCCGAACTGCCGGAACGTGAACTGCAATTCCTGGAACTGCTCGACGGTGACGCCGAGCGCTGACGACTGACGCTCAATGGCTTCAGCGTTTTGGATGGTGCGGCCTGCAAACTGAACTACCTCACGCGCACCAAAGGCAATCCCCAAGGCCCCCATGGATCTGACGACTGTCGAGGCGGCTTTGTTGAGTCGAGTGAACGCGCCATCCACGCGCTGCAAATGCCGGTCCATCTTGCGTGTCGACGTCTGGACAGTCTGGTCCGCCCGACGCATTTCGCGGCGTAGCTGCTCGGTCGTCGCATCAATGCGAACCAGCAAGTCTTCAGTCGTCGCCATTGGACTCTCCAGCCTTTTTAGCGCCCAGGGCGCGGAATGCCGTCACCAGCCGCTCAGAGACGGGCGGCTTTTGATCCTTCATGCTCTCGGGTTTCTCGCCATTGAGCAGGCGATGCCAATCGACAAGCCCATCGCGGGCGAGAATGATCTGCGGAATGGGAGTGGTCAGCGCGACGTCGGGCGACCAGCCGAGCCAGCCGGTCGCCACCTTGAAAAGGTCGGCAACGTACTCGCTGACCGTCAGGCTTTTCCCTCGCCATCACCGCTCTTTCCAGTCGGGTTGAGCAATGTGGTGATGAACTCCACGGCTGACGGGGCCACGTTGGCAACGCCTTCCTGAAACACCTGCTCGGGAAGCGCCTTTTCCTGCTCCTTGCTAAGGCCAGCACCCGCGGCGATAACGGTGACAATGGCATCCAGGCTCATCGACCCGCAGCGCTCGACCGCCGCCCGGAGCGATCCGAGCTGACGGTCAATGCGCTGCAATCCCTGAAGCGTTGGAGCCAGCGTGTAGGTCTCACCGTTCAGAGTCAGTTCCACCTTTCCGCTGTCAATATCCATTACGCTGCGGCCTCCTCAAGGATCTCGGTGTCGATGCCAAGCGTGATGTTGGCGCGCACCACGTTGTCGGCCGAACCGACCTGAATGCGACGCGACATGACCAGCGCCTTGAAATAGAACGTCGTCGGGGCAACGCCCTGTGAGTCGTTCAGCTCAACCTTGAAGTTGTAGCCAACGCCACCGGTGTCATCGAGCGCGTCCTTGAGCGCAACCTGACCAGCATCCCCGCTGTCAAAGGCCACGGTCAGATTCATCTCGCCGGCGTCTGCTGAGCCCTTGCGCTTTTTCACGCGCGAGTCAGAGAGCGAGGTGAAGGTGACTGCATTGTAGGCATCCCCGAATTCGCCCAGGTCTTCAATGGTGCCGACCTGGTCGTAGGTATCGCCCTCATATTCGGTGATGCTCGCGGCGGCAGTGGTGGTGCCGATGCTGATCTTTGCACCGCTTGCAGTATTAAAGGCCATGATCTATCTCCCTCAGTAGTTACAGTTCCAGCAACAACTCAACGATGAGCTGCCCCTGATACGTCTCGCCATCAGGCTCGCGGCTGGTCGCCTTGCGGGTGACATAGCACCCAGCCACGCGCCCGCTATCCAATTCCAGATCAGCGCGGTGCAATGCGTCGTGCATGTCGCTCATGATCTGCATGACTTCGATCTGCCCCTTGTAGTTGGACCAGACCGAAAAGCTCACCACCCGGCGCTCAATGCGCTGGTTTATCGCGTCCTCCTGCGCCACATCCGTGCCAGCAAACGTGACGTAGGGATAGCCCGCGTCTTGCGGGACGGAGTCATAAACGGGGCACGAAAGCGCGCCTTGGAGTTTTGCCAGCAGCGCCTTTTGAACCGACAGTCCGCCATCAGCCACCGGAGGCCCTCCTTAGTGCGGTGCGCAGCGCGCGGCGCATTCTCTGCTGCGCCCACGCCTTATTGAGCTGCCAGGCTGGTGCCATGAATGGATTGCCCGGCCGCGATGGGATGTTCTTCTCGGCATTGCCCTTCGTGCCGAATTCGATCCACACGCCCTTCAAGAACTCCCAGTACAGGTCGCGGTTTTTCTTCGAGAGCTTGATGCGCCGGCCGCGCTTGTCGAGCCGACCGAAGACCGACTTCGAGCGACTGCGCCGCCGCACGATATCGGCCGCCTTGGCGCCCGGACCAATCACCGCAGTGAATCCACCACGACCCAGCTTGTAGTCAATCGAGCGGGCCAAGTCGCCCTCATCAATCGGCACCTTGTTGAGCGCATCCGCGACGACGGCCTGCGCGGTGTCCTCAATCTGCTTGCGCACGCCCTGCGTCATTTCCGGCTCAATACGCCGCAGCGTGCGGCGCAGTTTCTTCTCACCGGTCAGCCTTGATGCCACTAGAGCGTCACCCCAGCCTCGGCCTCAATCTCAAGGAATTCGCTGCGCGGGCCGCGATCCTTGATCAGCCGGATGTTCATCGGCTCGCCACGCCAGATTGCGACGTCGTCGTGCGAGACGTCGGAGCGATAGCGAACAACAATCAGGTAAACGCGCCGATCCTCGACACGATCAGCGAACTCGGTCTCGCGTCCGGACATTGGCCGCACATGAGCCCAGACCGTTGCATAGTCCTGCGTCGTCTCCACCAGCGAGCCATACTCGTCCTGACTCTGCTGCTGGCGCCGGAAGGTCACGCGCTCGGAGAGTTCGCTCACGCGGTACATCAACCGATCCCCACGACGCGGTATTTGCCAAGGATGGCCTCAAGGCCAAGCGGCACCTGGATGGTGGTCGTTCCGGTCACGACCGGCTGGCGCATTTCATACATATGCGAGGCCAGCAGGACCACGGCCTGCCGAAGATCCTCCGGGATGGAGGACCAGCCGCCGGTGAACTTGATCGCCACGGCATTTGGCTCTCGCGCCCGGGTGACCGGCCAGGTCACGTTGTACTCAGTCGTGATCCGCGCCGGGTTGCCGATCAGATCGACGCGGTACTCACCCGAATCCAATACCTGCGTCGCGCCGTCCTGGTCGACGTAGGTGATTTCGTCAATCGACTGCACGGGGTAGAGCGGCAGGCGGATAATGCCGTAGAAGCGATCAAAGTACGCCGTCCACTTCTGCGTACCGAGCAGCACCCCGATGCCATAGGGCCCTTCGAGGTACTCCTGCGCGGCGCTGATATACCGGCCAATAAGCTGATCCTCTGCCGTGGAGTCCACGCGAAGCTGCTGCTTGACCTCCTGCACCGTGACCGCATCCGACGGCATCTGCGTGCGCTCAAGACGCCAGTCCATCATCGGACCTCTTTAGGACCGCTGGTGGCTGTGCGCTTCGTGCGCTCTGCTTTCTCAGCCTTGCCACTGGCAACAAGCGATTCCGCTTCGGCGCTAGGGAGGTCAACGACCTCCCCGGCGCCCACGGACCCACCAGGGCCAGTGCGAGGCATGGTGAGTTTAACCTTCACCATTCACCCCCTTAGGCCATCACCAGATGCTTGACCGCAGCGGTGTCGATCAGCTCGCCATCGAACCGGCCGAACCCGACGAAGCCCACCTGGTAGTAGTCGGCATACCGCTCGACCAGACGGCGAACCGCGAACTCGCGGACCCGGCGGACGACATAGCGATTCATGTCACCGAATACGATGGGCTTGGCGCCCGTGGCGATCTCAGGCATGTCCTGGTTGATCGCATACGGGTAGTCAAGGATCGTCCCCGGCGCACCGACGCGGATATCCGGCGCCTGCCAGATATAGTTACCGTCGCCGTCCTTCAGCTTGCGAAGCGCCTTGAAGGTGGAGTCGCTGAACATGAAGGCGACGTTCGACTGCTGGCGATAGCGCGGATCGACCGAATGGAGAAGATCGAAGATTTCGTCCGAGTCGATGCTCGATGCAGCCGATGCGGCCTTGCCTTCCGTCGAAGCGGTGACGATTCCGTTCGGCTGGTTCGATCCGGTGCCGACCGTAAAGTGCTCATTGGCAATCCGGCCAAGTCGCTCGGCCATCGCGTCGCGGATGATCTGCTCGACGTTCAGCGCAGAATCCTGCAACAGCTCCTCCGAGACCTGGAAGATGCCCGACGTGTACTTGTACGCGTTCAGGATCTTCTGACCGAAGGTCACGTCAGTTGCGGTGTCCTGCGCACTCTCTGCGAGCAGCGAGCCCTTGTTGGCCGTGTCGTCCATCGTCGGCCACTCAAGATCCGCACCGGTGCTGGTGGTGATCTGGCGAGTGACGCCCGGGTCGAGCATCGGGCCAAAGAGCTTCATGCTCTCCATCAGCTCATCGAAGAACTCGGTCGGGACGGTGTAGCCACCCTTGTTGTCGGTGCCGGCGGCCTGTGCACGCAGCTCCCGAACTTCCTCGGCGCTCAGATCCGCACCGCGCAGGAAGTCGGCATAGATGGCGCGGTACTCACGGGCACCCTGATCCTGCGAGCGACCCGCGGAAGGTGCCGGGACGTGCCCCTCTGCCAGGCGCCGCTCGGCTTCCTCGACCTTGCGCTGACGCTCGGCCTTCTGCTCCAGCGAGTCATACTCGTTCATGAAGCCGTCGTACTGCGCTTCGAGTTCCTTGGCACGAGTCTCGTCGACGTCGTCGGTGATCTGATCCAGAACCTCGCGGGCCTTGTGGATCTTTTCCTGCTGCTGCTCTCGCAGTTCCATCAGGTCTGCCATTGCTCTGTCCTCATCTTCGATCCAAAAAAAAGGCCGCACCCCTCGAAAGGGATACGGCCTCGGTGTTCGAGTACCTCTTACTCTATGTCGGATTATGCCTTATAACATTTCGCGATAAAAGACCTACATCTTCATCGTTTCGGTTCTTTCGACTGTCTGAACAACGCCGTCCTGAAAGCGCACCGTGACCGTGCCGAAACGCCGCTGCTCCTGATAATCACGGACCAGCGCTTCGACCTGAGTGCGCTCCAGGCGCTTTCTCTGCTCAGTCATCTTAGCCATAGAGACGCTCAAGCAATTTCCGCCGAACACGGGCGCGGGCAATCTGACCCGGCGTTGCCGATGGCATGGCACGCTCTCGAAGCTCATCAATCGACCGAGCGTTGATTGAGGTCTCGGGATAGGCCGGGAAAGCCACCGGCGAAACTTCCATCAGCTCAACGTCCACCAGTCGACGCAGAAGCGTGCCGTCGTCCATGTACTCGACCACATCTTCATTGACGATGAAGCCGAAACTCATCTGGCTGACGTCGCCACGACGCACCGACTCCATGTAATTGCCGGCGCTCTCGGGCGGGAAGATTTCGGAGTAAAGCCCCCGCTCGTCCTCCTCCAGCCGAAGCGTGCCGGCCGTGGTCCGGCCAATGACGTTATCGGAGTTATGGTTCCAGAGTGCGCGGATGTCCTTGCCCAGAGAGCCACGGAATGCGCCCGGTTCAATACGCTCGCGGAAACCACCCAGGTCTTCGCTCATGGAATTGAATACCGCCGCATATCCGGCCATACGCGGCATATCATCTTCGGCACGCACCTCAAGGCCGGATGCGCTCAGTCGGCGTTCAATCATTCCGCCTCTCCCTCATTACCAAGGTTGTTCAGTTCTGACATGTTCTGCTGGATCATCAGGTCATTGCCTACCTCGCGCGGCGGCAGGTTTTCCTTCCGGCGCACTTCGTTCGGCGTGTACACGCTGTTCTGAATGCCCTGCGCATAGCCGTTCATACGAGTCTCGAAGTCACCGCGCAGCAGCCCATCGACGTTCATCTCAACGAAGCGGTCGCTGCTCTGGCTGAACAATTTGAGATTGCACTGCTGCTCAATGGCCGACACCCACTGCGCGAGCGAGTGCTTCACGAACGCGAGGTCTTGCTGCTCGGTGTTCGAGTAAGTGCCATGCGTGAGGTCTTGCAGCATGATGACCGGGATGTCGTAGACGCGGGCCACTTCCTCAACCTGGAAGCGCCGCGCGTCGGTCAACTGCGACTGGTCCGGGTTGTAGCCAATTTGCTTGAGTTCATGGCCGTCGGGCATGACTAGGACGTTTCGGTTGCGTCGGCGCATAAGGCGCTGCCAGATTTCCTCAGACGCCCGCTGCGCCGCGCCCGCGGAGCGAATCGGCCCGGTCATCTGTAGCGGCGGCACACCACCCGACTCAAAGAAATTGGTTGCGTATCGCTCAAGCGCAATGGTGAGACCGACGGCCCGCTTTAGCTTTGAGAGCGGCGAGATATGGTTAATGCCGTCAAAGTCGAGCATCCACGGGACGTCGATCATGTCCCGCTCGCGATAAGTCTGCGGCCGCCCCTCATCCGGGCGGTAGTCATACAAGATCTCGTTGTTTGCCGAATCCCAGCGCGGCGTCACCGCCTCGGGATCAAGCGGCCAGAGCGCGCGCACAACACCAGCCTGCGGGCGGTCAATCCATGTATAGGCGCGACCCGACAGCAGGACCGACTGCATCATGTACTTGCGCCACCGGAACGACGTCCAGCGTGGGTTCGGGGCGGTTGAAATTAACCGGTCAATCGCTCGGCCTGTCAGTCGCTCCCGGTCGTCACCGCTTCGCTGGTAGGCATGAAACGGCAGGTTGGCAATCGCACTGGAAAGCGCATTGACCGCAGCCCAAACCGCCGGCACCGATAGCGCGGTCTCCCTGTTGACGGTCTCGCCGGCCGCACCGGATAGCTCGCCGGAGAACGTCTCGGCCCACGCCTCAGCGTCGCCCAGCCCGACGGACGGGTTCTCCAGTCCTCGCTGTTCTTCCTGTTTGTTCCGACTAAATGGCCACATGCACTATCCCACCATGCTGAAATTCGGATCTTCCCAGGGCGACACCGGCGCCTCGTCCTCGCTCTGCGCGATGGCGCGAGCCATGGCGAGGGCGACCATGCCGTCGATGCGTCCGTTGGCTTTGGCTTTATCAAGCTTTCGATTGCCGGCCGGATCTCGGCTCACCACCGCATTCGCCGCGCACATGGTCAGCAGCGGGTGCTCGCCGTGCGCGATTCGATGGTTGCGAAGATCCGCTTCAAGCGTGTCCAGCGCGGGCGCCATGTCCTTGAAGCCCTGCCCGAAGGGCTGCATCGGAAGATCAACGCCAAGGCGCTCGAACTCGCGACGCATCAGGTCGATGCGCCAGCGGTCATACGCGATGGACTGAAGCTCTACGCCGTCGATCAGGTCCAGAATGTCGCGGGCAACATGCTCATAGTCGACGGTCGCGCCTGGTGTCGTGATGAGATACCCATCAGCAGCCCACCGGTCATAAGGCACGCGGTCATTGCGACTGCGTTCTCTCAGCCCCTGCTCCGGCGCCCAAAATCTCGGCACCGCATGCCACACGCCATCCTCGTCCTGGAAGACGAGAACGAAGGCGGTAAGGTCAGTGCGAGAGGAAAGGTCAAGCCCACCCCAAGCGATATGCCCGACCGGCGACTCGACAGGACTTGCGCACTCTTGCCAGACGCCGCGCGAGACAAACGGGCTCACCGTGCTCACGCGCTGGTTCAGCACCAGATTGCGGAATGTGTTCTCCTGCGCCGGCATGCGCTTTGCCTGCTCGGCTTGGTCCTCGACGTCAGCCTTGGAGCGGAAAAGCCCCAGGGCCGGGTTGGCCGCCGACCACGCTGCCGGGTCGTCCAGATCCGCCGTCTCATCGGCGCGATAGATATGGCTGACCACCCGGCTGTCGCCAGAGCTTTGCGCATCATCCAGCCAGATTGAAAACAGGTCACCATCGGTTGGGGCCTGCGTGCTGATCGCAATCAGTAGCGGTGATTCATGCGCGCCCTGGGATGTCGTGATCGCATCAACAAAGTCATCTTGAGGCCCCTGCACCTGGCCGACTTCATCGAGAATGGCCAGCACCGGCGACAGGCCATGCGCGGTTTTCCCTTCAGCCGCCAGCGCCTTGAACTCGACGTTGCGCAGCAGGCCGACCAGCATCTTTTTCGATGGGACGATCCGGATGATTTCCTTGAGGTCGGGATTGAGGTCGACCATTTTGCGGGCCAGCTCAAAAACCAGCGCCGCCTGATCCCGACTTCTCGCGCCGGACACGATCTGCGTATTGGGTTGCGCCTCGGGGCCGACCAGATGCGCGAGCAAAAGCGCGGCAATCAGCGCCGACTTACCGTTCTTGCGGGCGATACTGAGATACGCCCGCCGCACACCACCTTGGTAAGTGTCCCGGATGAATGCCTTCTGGAACTCCGCGAGTTCAAGCGGCTCACCGACACGCGCACCCTCCGGCACCCGGCAGTAAGACTCAATGAACTTGATAACCCGCTCGGCGCGATCCATCAGTGCTGAACCGGCGGCGCGATCAGACCATCGTCTTCCTGCGCGGCCTGCTCAATGCTCTGCGCCGTCTCGCGCTGCTTGGTGCTGCGCTGGCGCTGGTGGCGCGACTCGCCCTCGGTCGCCTCGGCGTGCACATGCAACAGTCGCGACAGGGCGACGCTGCGACGCATCAGAGTCTCCAGCAGCGTGTGCTTTGGATTGACGACCGGCGTGCCACGCTTGTTCTCAATCGTGTCGCCCTCGACGTCGATCTCACGCTGGATGCGTTCAATGTCCGCCTTGCACCGGGCAAGATTCGCGGCATTTTCCAAATCCGGCTCGGTCCATGCGTTATATTCGCGCGCGCGCACGACCGAACGCCAAAACGGAAGATCGCTTTCGCGCAGCATAATGTGAGCGGGCGGATCAGGGATTTTTGCCTGCGCCATTTCCGCTTCGGTATAGACCGAATTGGAATCAATGCGCTTTGTTTTACGTTTATCAGCCATAAGATTCCGAGAACGCGCTAAAAAGTGAGT
>CBFHJA010000094.1:0-8663 GCA_965656085.1 uncultured Aliishimia sp.
GGGTCAGATGCCGAGAATGCTGATGTAAGCCCTCGACAAGCTGCCGAGGCTAGTGCCGACAAGGCGCAGGGCGTCGCCGTGGGCAACAATCGTTTTTTGCCAGCCCTTGGGGTTGCCGTCGAACGTGATGGTCAGAGCGTTGCCGGCGTCGTCATAGGCGGGCAGGGCATGGTCGAGCGTGCTGTCGTAGTGTTGGACGGCCAGCGTGCCTCCGGTGGGCGCATCGCTGTCGTCGTCGGCAGCGATGTAAATATCTAGGATCATGCCCGGGTGGACGGGGATGTCTTCAGAAATGTCGCCGGTTGCGTCGGATTGGATGGCTTGCATGGTTGCAGTGTGTCAGGGTGCAAGGAAGGCTGCACTGGCGGATCGGGGAAGGTGGCGGGTCACGGCGCCAATGACCATTCGCCGCCAAGCGGCGCTTTCATCGATCGCTTGGTGGGTGGACTCGATGAGGATTGGGGCGTAGGTTTGGCCGCGCCATTGCAGGCGATGCCCCGCTGGCAGCGACGTGTTTTGGCGGATGGCCCGAATCTCTTCGACATGGGCGGGGATGCGAATTTTGGGCCACGAGGGCACCAGCGCCCGAAAGGCAAAAATATTGGCGGGCAGCCAGGTGGGCAGCCAGGTGGGGCGATAGACGGCGTCGCAAAGTCCGATGTGGATGACGCGGACGTTGAATTTCCCTAGGTGTTTGGCGAGGTTTGGCGCTCCCCAGCCGCCGCCCCAGGAATAGCCAAAGATGATGGCGCGGGTTACGCCGTCACGTGCCGCCCGTGCGGCGAGGCCAATCCAGTCATCTGACCAATTCCGGACTGGCTGGACGTCCACTCCAGGCAATGTTCGCAGTGGGGCCAAGACGTGGCGTTGGATCAGCTCGCTGCCGTTTTCGCGCAAACTGTTCTGGCGAAAGCCGCTGATGGAGTAGATGCGCAGCATGGGGCAACAGGACGTGGTGATTTGATCGTCGGAGTAGCGGTGTCGCTAGTTATCATAATTTGCCAAACGGTGGATGACCCACGTCCCATCGATGACTTGACAAACATAATATGATTGGGCCACCAGCGGTGGGGTTGCTATTTGCCCAAAGTCCCCGGACGTTGTGCCGTTGGCTGCGTTGTCGCCTACAAAAAGGTAATCTTCGCTAAATGACAACGTGCAGTCGCCTTCTGCGTGCAGCGTGAAGCGCATGGGTGCGACAGCCGTTGAGGGAAACGTTAAAGTTGCGGTGGTCAGCTTAACGTCGTCGCCGTGGAAATCGTTGGTGACTGTTGTGTCGGTGGTCAGTTCCCGCCTTTGGAAAACGTGCTCGGCTACGTCCGTCCCGATTTGGTATTTGTTGGTGGCCTCGTTGAAATAGACGGCGTTGGCAGACTCGGCGGCATTGCCGGCGGCTTCGTCGGCGTAGGAGGGGATGCCAAGCTCGGACGGGCCAAGGGAGCCGTCGGCCCTGGAGGTTAGGGCAATGGTGCCGTCGGCGTTCGGTGTATCCAAGTCCCGGCTGGCGGTCAGGTTGTCGGATCGGATGGTTGTGGTGGCGGCGTTGTTGATGTTTTGAACATCAATTTCTCCGGCCGTGGCGCGGAAGAGTTCCAATTCAGCTAGGAACCAGGCTTTGGCGTTAGAGCTGGCGTCGAAATCATCGGGACGTATTACCCACGGGAAAAATTCGGGAGCACTCGAATTTTGTAGTTCATAGACGTAGACTCCACTGACGGTGTTGACGCATTGGATGCGTCCAGCGGCAAGGGTGGTCGTGGGGATGGAATCCAAGGAAGAAACACCGCCGAAAACAAAGGGGATGGCGGGGTCTGCGACAATTGTATCAACGGTGTCGGCTTTGGCGTCGAGGCCCAGCGTGGCTTGGGCGGTGGCCTGGTCAGCGTCGTCAAGGAGGGTGGCTGCAAAGCTGGTGATGGTGGTCGAGTCGGGGACCGTCAGGGATTTCACGCCGGACAAGCTGGTCAGTTCAGAATCCATGAGGGCCCCGGCGGCGGTGACGTTGGAGGTGTCGGTCACGTCGGCGCTGGCCTCGATGCCGTCGAGCTTGGACAGCAGGGCAGAGGTGAATGATTCTTCGGTTCCGGCGAGGGTGGCGCTGTAAGCTTGGACATCGGAGCCGATTGATAGTCCGAGGGTGGATCGGGCGGTGCCAGCGTCGGCATCGTCGAGGACGGTGGCCCAGAAGTCGGAAATGGTGGTGTCGTTGGGCAGTAGCAAGGTCGAGACGCCTGCCCAGTCGGCAAAGTCGCTTTGGAGCGCCGAGGTTTCTTCGACGGTGCCGCTGGACGGATTGGCATACGAACATTGATAGAGCGATGCGGTGAGCAGTAGGGTGGTGATGATGCGGATGTTGGTCATGGTGTAGTAGGGGATTGGTTCAAGCGGGGTCAGCGATGACGACGAGGGCCCCGTCGACCAGGCGCACGCGGCGGTACGCGCTGGTGCTTTGGTCCCAAAGGGCGAGGTCGACCCCGCCGTCTTCGTTGGGCACAAATTTGAGGCCGGAGGTGGAGGCGGTGCCGGTCAGGTCGGTGACAGGGTGCGTGTGGCCGGTGTCGGCTTTCTGGGTGAGGGTCTGCCGGATCTCTTGGAAGACGCGGGCCACGCGGTCGAGAGCGTCGGTGATGGCTGAGAGGCCAAAGGATCGTAAGCCGGTGATGGTGGTCGGCTGGTCAAGTGGGGTGTCCCGGGCGAGGCGGACGACGACGCCGGTGCCTGGTGCGGTGCCAAACACGACGCCGGTGCTGTCTTGGGTGTAGCCGGCTTCTTGAAGCACGCCGTCGAGAAAAACTTCCAGGTGGTCGGCGGCACTTAGCGAGAAGTGGGGCGAAAAGTCGAAGCGCACCGTGGAGGCGTTCCCGGTGTATTCTTTGAAGGGTGTTTCGACAGAGATGGCCATGCGCTGCGGTCAAAGCATGCGACAGATCGGTGGTCGCAGGCATGGCGCGGGGGGGAACCGTCAAGGATTCTTTGCCGGCTGCTCGGGTCAGTCGGGGCCTTCGATGTTGTCGGCGATGCGGAACACGTCGCGGATCGCGTTGAGAATCGCAGTTGCGGCAGCGGCGTTTTCGGAGAAGGCGGCGACGGCATTGGTCATGGTGTGGGCATCGCGGAAGGCGCGGTCGAGGTCCTCGATGTCGCCGGTGAAGTAGTCGGGAAAGTTTTTGACGACACGTCCCACATCTCCACCGACCTCGATCAAAGAGCCTTCAAAAGGACGCTCGCCGGCGGCGGTCATTCCCATAGCTTCCAGCTCGGAGCCCAAGACAGGGATGCCGTAGAGGGGCCCGAGCAATGTTTGCACCATCATGCGCTTTGGGTCCCAATATTTGGCGTCGAAGATTTCGTCATCGTCGTCGAAGCGGGCATCGGCCATGATGTTCCTGATCAGAGTTGCAACGCCTCCTCCAATCAACCACGTGACCGCGATGGCCCGGGCCTTCTCTGAGGCGGAGCGGTCGGCGTAGAACTGATAAGCCGTGAGCATGATTTTTTGCCGAGCTTCGGAGCCAAACGCGAAGAGAAGTCGGGCACCGGGATTGGTGGCGGTATTTTCCCAGAGAGACCTCATGCCGGGGCGCACCGGCTGGGCGACGCGCTCGGTGGCGCGCTCGGCGGCGGCGGTGGCGTAGGCTTCCCGCTGGGCTTGGGTCATGCCCTCCGGGGCGTGGGTGAAGTGGTAATCGTAGGTGATTGCGTAAGTGCCGGCCGTCATGAGGGCATCCATGCCACCGATGGCCCGCCCGAGTCCGTGAGCGGCAAATTTGACGGCGTTTGGTTTATGGGAGTCCACACCTTCCAGCGCGAGGCGCACGGCCGGCGGCATTTCCTGCATGCGGCGCTGGATGAACTCGCTTTTGATGGCCTTCCCCCATCCGAGCCGGCCGGACATGAGCATTCCAAAGCGCTTGAGGAAAGCCCCGGTGGGCATTTCGGCCAGACCGGCACCGAGCTGGGTGCTTTGAATCAAGATCGCGGAAATGCGACCGAACAGAGCCGCGGCTGCCAATCGAGAAACGGTCTTGTTGAGCTTGCGGTTGATTTCCAGTTGAGCGGAGACGTCTTTGTTGCCGCCTTGGGACCAATATTCCACCCAGCGTCCTAAGACCGAATCTCCTTCCTCTCCGATCTTTTCGACGATGGAGTCTTTGACGGATTTGTGACGGGTGACGGCGAGCAACTCCAACACCAAAGGGGCGTAGGCCATCCAATGCTCCATCTGGGTGGAGTGTCCCAGGTAGGTCTGGAGGGCGTCGCGGAAACGCGGCTCTGCGATGGCGGACGGCGAGCGGGACTTGAGGCTCCCGGGCGTCATGAGGCCATCGGCGACGGCAAAGCCGGTGACGGGGTCGACCATCTGGCCGGGTTTGATTTGCTGGTTCTCGACGGTGAGCGGGGCGTATCGGTCGTGGCGGGGGAGGTCGAGGTCGTAGAGGGCGCGGAAGACCTTGTTGAGGCGGGCGTGCTCGGCGGCGTATTGCTCGCGGATGTGGTGACGGACGTGCTTTGCCTCGTCGGAAAGCAGTTCCTCGATGCGGTCCATGAAGGCCTGGTTGTAGTGCCAATCTCCGACGGGTTTCCCGGCCTCGTCGAGGTGGCCTTCCATGTGGCGCCGGCCGTCTTCTTGGTCCCACATGAGGGATGCCTGGATCATTTCCAGCTCCGTCATTTCAAGAGGGGTGGCCCCGGGAGCCTTCACCGTGTGATAATCCTGCGAAAGACGCCAGCGGAGTTGCGCTCCGGCGACGGGGCCCCGGGCGATGCCGTTGAAGAGCTCGTCAACAAGGTTGTGCTTGGCCATGAGAGCGTCGTGCTTCTGGTAGGCGGCGCGCTTTTCCCACTCGGTGAACATCTCGGCGGTGGTCGAGTCGTGGCCGAATGCGTTCCGCAGGGCTTGGTCGAAAGAGAAGAGGCTGCGGCTCGACGCGTCGGTGGCTCCTTTGGTGGTGCGGTCTTTTTGGCGACGCCGGGAGCGCTCCAACATCGTTCCTTCCTTCCCGGTATCCATGATGGCCTGGGCGCGTTCCGCGCGGTAGCGGTCGCGCTTGGCACGGAGCCATTCGAGGTGCTTCTGAAGCCCGTCGTCGTAGATGCGAAGGGCCTCGTCGATGGCTTGCTCTTTGCGCCCGAGGTCAGCGGAGTGCCATGCGCCGGCAAGGCGGACCATGTTGGCGGTCATCTCCATGTTGGCGCGCTGGCCCTCGTCAAAGTCGGCGTCTTCGTCGGCGGCGAGGGATTCGATCTTCACGGCTTCGGCTTCGACTTCCTCGACGGAGAGGGTGAAGTATTCGCGGACCTTGGCGAAAAGGGCGTGTGCGTCGGCGTCGATCTTGCCGCGTGGCTTGTCGCCGGCGTCGGGGTTTTCGGGCTTGGTGCGGTCGAGGATGTCTTTGAATTCGCGGTCGTATTCGGTGCGAAGGAACTTTTTGAGCTCGGCATCGGCTTTGGCGAGGCGGGCGCGGAGCTCCTTCAAGCGGGCCTCGGTGGTGGTGAGGCGGGCAATGGTGGTGTAGCCGCCGACCTTGGCGCGGATCTCGGGCGGCAGCGGCTTGAGGATGCCGTCGAGGGTGGCGAGCGCGTCGAGCGCTTCGGCCTTGGGGTTGACCTTGGCGGCTTCGTTCTGGTCGGCGGTTTGCTCGCGGAGCCAGTCGGTGGTTTCGCGCTTGGCGGTCTCGCGGGCGGCGCGGAGGTCGGCTTTGGCCCCGGCGAGGGCTTCTTTCATCTGGGCGACGGTCTGGGCCTCGCGGGTGAGGGCTTGCCAGAGGGCATCGGTGGTGGGTGCGGGGATCAGTCCTGCGTCATGCGCTTCTTGGGCTGCCTGGTCGGGCATGAGGCTGCCACCGAAGACGGTCGGCGAAACGGCGTCGGCCCCGTCGTAGTCGCCGGGGTTGTTGTCGCGGAACATGTCCGGATGCGCCTTGGCGGCGGCGCTGCGGGACATGATGCGGCCGTGGAGTGGATCGGGACGGCCGTCTTTGCGGGTTTTGGAAAAGTAGCCGTGGAGCGGTTGGGCGGAGAGCTGGGCCAGCGACTCGTCGGAGAGAATGGCAAAGTGGGTCGCGTAGGCTTGATTCTCGAGTTCCTCGGTGCGCAGGGCCTGGCGCATGGCGGCTTCCTTGCGCAGCGACTTGGAGGCGCGGGGGGCAGTCCGCTGAAGGTTGAGCCGGTCTTGGGTGAGGTGGAGGGCTTCGAGGTTGCGCTGGATGCGGCGAAGGATTTCCAGCCGGCGGCGCGGGGTGGCGGTGGCGCGGCCCTCGGCATCGCGGGCAAGCGGCCCGGCGAGGGTGGAGGGTCCGAGGGAGAATTGCGACGTCGGGATGTCTGGAAGAGCAGAAGCTTCGGGATCGATCTCACCGACAATCAGATCTGCAATGCGGATGGTCCCTTCGGAGTCGCGCAAAAAGTTGCGCGGGTGAAGATCGGAGACCAGGAAGTGACGGCCGTCGAGTTCCAGTCGGTGGGAATGACCTGAGCCTGGGCGGATGTTGAAAGGTAATTGGAGGTCCGCCACTTCGTCTTCCGTGACGGGCGTGCCGCGGTCTTGAACCAAAGCGGTTTCATTTCCCAGACTTACGGCGGACGTGGGAAGACCGTCGAGCGCGTTGATCGCGATGGCTTTTAGCGCGATATCCTTAGCCTCCGTCGAACGGTCGAGGCGACCGTCGCGGCGGTGCACGTAAATTCCCGATTCCTTGATGAGCTTTAGCGCCCGCCCGTCGGGTAGAGGATAGATATTGCTTTCCTCACCCTCTCCAAGTTTGAGCGCTCGATCTCGGCTTTTTCCTCGGGCGTCCGCCTTGCTCGCCGCTCGCGGCCCTCCCTCCGTTCGCGCTCGAGCTGTTCGAGCTGTTCGGGCGGCGTCGAGAACGAGGAGATCAGCGTGACTTTCATGACGGTATTCAGAAGGTAGTGGATTAAGAGGGCGCGAGCCAAGGGAATACTGGGAGTCACCCGGGGCGATGGTAGAGTATGGCGGCACGGCATTATCAGGCATGCGGCCCCATGCGAAATCTTGGTTTTGGCTGTCCCAATAGAGGATGGTGGAATCGTCGATGGCGACGTAGGAGAATCGCGGAGCGCCTTCGACTTCCTGCATGACGCGGTTGGAACCAGTCTCGGTGCCAAAGAGGTCGAGGGCGAGTTGAAGGTATTCGACCGGATCGTCGCCCCGTGAAAGGCGGGCGCGAAAGGCGGCTAGCAGTCCGCGCCAGAATTGGGCGGGTGTGGTGGGCTCGGCAGATCGGATGTCGTTGGCGATTCCTTCGAGCTTGGGGTCGGTGAGCCCGTCGAAGTCCGGGAGGTCTTCGGTGAGGTTTTGTAGCAGCTCGCGTCGTCCTCCTTGTTTGAGGGTGTCTTCAAACCCTCTTGCCCGGCCGAGTAGCGCACGGGGCGGGGGTTGTTCGGTGTGGAACTCATGATCGTTGGGCAGGCGATGACCGGTGGTGGACCATGGATTGACGGTTCCTTGCTGGTCATAGGCAGGGTAGCCCAGCGAAAACGGATTGTCAGCGTCGATCGGTGCGGGTTCTCGGCCGTCGAGGACGGCGGCCTCGGCCTCGCGGGCCATCTGGTCGAAGTCCAGTTCTTCGCGGATGCCCATGACGCGGTCGAGGTAGCTCTCGTATTCGGCCTCTGTGACAGCCCCTGTGGCAATGGCTCGCTTGAGCTGGAAGGCGCGTCGGACGATGGCCCCGAAACGGGCGCGCATGGCGCGGAGAAAGCCCATGAAACCCTGATTGCCGCCTTCCTGCATCTTGCCCAGCGCGGACAGGTTGCGGGACACCAGCGAGGGCGGGAGGTTGTAGCGGCCCCCGCCCTTGCGGGTGCGGAGAATTTCGGACTCCATGAGCATGGCGACGCCTTCCTCGATCTGGCCGAAAGTGAGGTCGGCATCGGCCACGTCCTCGGGAAGCAGGCGCTCGCCGCGGTCGCGCTGGTTGCGGGTGCGGGCGGTGTCGAGCGCGCGGAGGAGGGCGACGGTCTCGGCCTGGCTGACGGCTCCGGACTGGATGGCGCGGCGGAACTTGCCGTGAACGTCCTCGTGGAAGACGTCGAGGACGGACGCGCCGCGATAGATGCGGTTAACGGTCTCGCGCACGTCTTTTTTGAACTCGGTGGCGGAGTTGCCGAAGACGGCGACATGCGCCGGGTCGAGGCCAGCGGCGGTGACTTGAGCCATGAGGCGTTCTTCGTTGTCGGGGAACTCAGCGATTTCCTCGGTGGCGGTGCGTTCCTCGCCGGGGCGGAAAGTCTGGGTGGTCTGGTCGGTGTCGGTGGCCTGTGCGGCCACCACGTCGCCGGCTTCAAGGAGCGTGGCCAGGTAGGCCGTTTCGTCGGCTTGGTCGGAGTCTTTGAGGCCTGCCCAATCGAGGGCCATGCGGGTGGCGGCGGCGAAATCTGGCGCGGTGCCAATGGTTTCGCCAGTGTCTGGATCGGTGACGGTCCATCCATCGCGGGTGCGGTCGGCGCGGGGGACAATGCCCGCGCCTTGGGCGCGGTCGAAGGCGTCGCGGTCGCTCTGAATCTGGTCGACGATGGCCTGCACGGCCGTGGTGGCGGATTCCGAGGCCGGATCGCGCTCGGCAAGGGCTGTCTCGACGACCTGGGCAAGGGATTCGGTGCCTTGGGCATCGCGGATTTCGCGGATGCGGGCGTCCGAG
>CBFHJA010000095.1:0-8611 GCA_965656085.1 uncultured Aliishimia sp.
GCGGAGGCCTGCGGCTTTGTCTGTGTCGCTGTGGTCATCAGGTTGCATCCTTCTGCAAAGTGAAGTGATGCGCCCCAATATTCACACATTTTTAGCTGTGTCCAAAGATCCCTATGGCGTTAAATGGCTTGTCTTTTGCCTATTTCCGTCCTGTGCACCTGCGCCTGCTTTTCAGGGCTTGCCGATATGCGCAGCACCGCAAAGATATTACGAAGCGTGTCAATCCATTCGCCATATTCCCCGCCGTCAACGCTGCGGGTCGGCGGTTTTCCCGTTATCTGGTGAAAAAAGTTGGCTGCGCACTCCGTCACCGCAGCGGCCTCAACCGACGGCGGCCTTCCACGCGGTGAGGGTGCGTCCTCGATCATGGAAGCCGCGTGCTGTGCGGTTTCTTGTGCCTCGCGCAATCTCTGCACAAACTCTCCCGCCATTAAGCCTTCGCGCATAAGCTGGCTGGTCGCGGGCGCGTGCATACCGTCGATATGGTCCGCCAGCCTTGCAGCCAAATCCTGCATCTTCCTCAGTTCGGCCACGCTGGCCTTACCCGATGCGGGCCTGTTACGAGGCTGTTCCTCGCCCTGCCCTTGCTTGGAAGCCGAATAAATGCGCGCGGCGGCTTGCTCGATAATTATCTCGCATGGGTTATGGTGGCCTAGCGCCTCTCGCAGGGCGTTGGCGATGAGCAGCGGGATAGGAACGGGCCAGCCATCTTCACCTGTTTCATGTTCGGCGTTCCCGCAGTATTCATCAAACCAGCGCGACATCAGGTGGCCTTTTTCATGTCGATGACCTCTACGTCCTCTGCGCCGGTCACAAGCGCAGCAGCGCGCTCTGTTGCCTGCCGTAGTGGATCGTCCATCAAGTGAGCGTAGCGGGCCGTTGTGGCAGGCTGTGAGTGCCCCAGCAGCGCACCGATGATCGGCAGGGAAAGCCCCGCCGATGCCAGCACCGACGCATAGGTGTGGCGCAGGTCGTGCATCCGCACCGTCTTGTTGCCATCACCGTCCACCAGCCCAGCGGCGGCGCAGACATTCTCCCATTGCTTCTTGACTTCCTGTCGGTGCTGGCCCTCGGTCTGCCCCGGAAAGACGAATTCGCCTTCGCGGTCGATCCCATCAAGCAGCGCCACCGCCGCCGCCGATAATGGCACGCGGTGTTCGGTCTTTTGTTTCGTGGTCGATCCGGGCTTAATCCATCGCCCCGCCTGCAAGTCTATTTGATCCCAGCGGGCGGCAAGCGCCTCACCCTTCCTGCATCCGGTCAGCAGCATCAGGCGAAAGACATTTGCGGCTTGTTGATCGGGCAGATCCCGCAGGGCGTCGGTCAAGGCGCTGATTTCAGTCTGCGATAGATACCGCGTCCGCTTGGCCTCCTGATTTCGCTCTACGCCTCCCGCCGGATTATCAGATCGCCACCCCCAGCGGACGGCCAGCCCCATCATCCGCGAGATAACCGAAAGGTCGCGGTTTGCCATCGTCGGCGCGGTGCGGCTGACCTTGCGGTGATAGTCCTCAACATCCGCGTGTTTTAGATCCTCGACCTTGTAGTGCTTGAAGTGATCCCGGATGCCTTTGCGTCGGGCGCTGCCATGAATTGACTGCCGGTATTGCTTTTGTGTTGCCGGGCGCAACCGTGGCAGATGATCTTCCTCGAAGCGGTCGCAAAGATCTGCAACCGTCCGGGCGTTCCGGGCCTCCTCCAGTTCTGCAAGCGGATCATGCCCAAGGCGAATTTTGGCCTTCATGTCGGCGGCGAATTTTCGGGCCGCTGTCACCTTCCATTCTGTCGCGCTGCCGATCGTGTAGCGGCGTTCCCTGCCAGCGATGCGATAGTTGAGGATGTAGGCGCGCGCGCCGCCCTTTGTGACGCGAACACCAAAGCCCGACACGTCGCTGTCATAGGTGATCTTTGCGCCACGATCAGGCAGGGGCAATTCCTTCACCAGCTTGTCGCCCAGGCGTTGTGAATTTTTCATTTGGCCCTCTGTGTCCGCACTGTGTCCGTAAAATCATGTGCAGTTAGTATGTGGGCCGTGTCCGCAATTGTCTAGCGCTGTCTTTTTATATTCCATGTAAAACAGGCATTTATTGCGCGCGACCTAGTGATTTTGTGAGTTTTCAAGGGCTTGGAAAATGGTCCAAAAAACGACTGTTAATCAATTGGTCGTAGGTTCGATCCCTACCGCCGGAGCCAAAAAACCCAAATAAATCAGGAATTTACAGTAAAGCGGCGAAAGTGGCTTGTGTTCCTGTTTTCTTGTGTCCGCACCATGTCCGCACATTGGGAAGCCGTGTCCGCACCCCTCGGAATCAACCTATGCTGCCGCGTCCTGCCGCGCGTAGAAGCGCCGTCGAGCACATTCGGGATCCACGCCAGCCAGGGTGCAGACCATGGCGAAGTCATCCGACCAGATCCAGGCCTCGCCTTCGTCTGACTGGCGGGCGTCATACAAACCGACTTTTAGAACCATGAGCCACAAAGCCCGCTCGTCCATCTGTGTCGCCCTGTCCGTGAAAACGGCGCGCGGCCCGGCGGGTTGTCCAGGCCGCCAGGCCGCGCTCTCAATGGGCGGTGCTTCTCCCCCGCCCACGATCCTGTCAGGCGGGTCTACCCGCCGAAAGTTGTTCGATCAGATCCTCGATGTCCGCCTGCGCCAGCAGCGCCGGTCGTTCCAGTTCTCGGGCAAGTTCCTCATCCACGATCACGGGCGGCACGATTGCCTGAGGGTTGGCTTGGAAGATTTCGTAGGCGCGGACCGATACGTTCTTACGGGCGACCTTTGCGCGGCGTCGCTTGGCTGGCATGGCTTAACCTCGATTAGACGGTATTGCAGGCGCTCTGGGCGGCTCTGTGGGGCCGTCGAGATCCAGATCGAGTTCTCGCAGTAGGCGGGCAAAGGCGACCCGGCTGTCGCGCTCCACGGCCACCTCTGGGCGCGCCTTGGGGGCGTCAAAGCGGTCGAGATAGGTCAAGCCTTGAATGTCCAGGATCGCCCGGGCTTGCTGGCCTCGATCCCACGCCTCACAAGCCAAGGTCAAAAGGCGGACGTGATGCGGCTCAAGCTGGAATTCTCGATTGACGGACCGCCACCAGCGGGCGGCGTCCTCGGAAAGATGCTCTGGGGCGGCTGTCTGCATGTCGGTCCCTTTTTGTGTTGAATGGGGTAAAGGCGCGATGACAGAAAGGTTCGCGCGCCGGTATGGAAAAAGTGCGGCCAGGGCCATAGACGGCCCTCCCGTCTAGGTTGTGGCAGGGCCAGCAGATCGCCAGCCCTGCCGACGTCTTAACCCGTCACGCCATCCAGAACGGTGAAGGCGCTTTCACGCGCCGCTGCGAAGTCGATCCGGGCATGGGCAATCAGGCCGAATTGCAAGGAGTCCATGAACCGTTCGCGCAGGATCTCCACGCGGATCGAAGACCGGACGCCAATCAGCAGTTGGCTAAAGTCGCCTGCAATGATCTGGCTTTCATCGGACCCAGCGCCGCCATCGGTCGGAATTGCCGAGGTGTGCAGCATTGGCACCTGCTCCAGAACGCGAGGCATGTTCAGCGGCTGGCCATCGGAGGCCGTGAGGGACGCTAGGTCGTTCTCGTCGCGGGATGCCATGATGAAGGCTCCCAGTCGCTCGTTGGCCCCGTGCAGCGCACCACGGGCGGTCATAAGCGGGCCATAGCCTGTCAGCGCGCCACCTGCGAAGGTGTTGCTGGTCAATCCGCTATAGTTGACGATACCGGTCGGCTCGGGGTCAGTGCCGCTGCCGATCAGACCAACCCGGTCGATCTCCTGCGCCATGGCTTTGGCAAGCACGTTTGGCAGTTCCGTTTCCAGGTTGACGCTGTCGTTCATCAATTCAACGGATGCCTTGACCATCACCGCGATCGACTTGGGCTTAAGAATGACGCCACCGAAAGTCGGATCACTTTCGTTGACAGCCGCATTCTCAACGCGCCATGCCGGGGTCGGGTCTGCCGTGACTTTGGCAACCACGTTTTCGGCGCTGTCGAGCGGCATGGTCTGCGCACCAGCGGCGTCCAAAACCATTTCGGCGCGGGCGAGGTCGATCAGCTGGGCGCTGGTCACGGTAGGGACTGTGTAGCCTCCTGCGGCGTCTGTGCCGCCTGCGAGGGCGCGTTGTTCCGTTTCCGACTTGGCACCGGTCACGATAGCGCGCAGGAAAGCCCCAGGCGTGATGGCATCGTCATGGCTACGGGCCTGCGCCCATTGCCGCATCGGCTCACCGCTGCGCAGCGAATATGCGGCGGGCATGTCGCCATTGTCACCGCCATCAACGGCGGGGGAAGAACCGCTTGTGAACATGGGGCGCTTGTCGAGGTCCACGCCAGCCCAGGGGCCACGATCGCCGCGCTCATTGCGGGCGTCTTTGTCGCTGGCGCAATCGTCAGCGATAGCGGTAAGCGCATCGAAGGCGGCCTCGATCTCGGCGGCTCGGGCCTCGGGAGTGCCGTCTGCGACGCCTTCAATCAACGCTTTCGCAGTCGACCGGGCGTCCCGCTCAACGCGGCAGAGATCCTGCCAGGTCAGGGTATGCGGCTCGAAGTGATCGAGATCGCCACCGGCTTTGCGAAGGGTCGCGATAAAGGGCTGGGCGTGCTTGCGCACCAGCAGGGTATTGGGGGTCATGTGAATGATCCTTGTCGATGAGGGGCGAGCGAAACGGTCACGCGCCCCGTGGCATTTCGGGGTTCGATCCGTCGCTTCTCCGCATCGCGGCAAGGTCGGGTGTCAGGCGGTGCATCGCATCCGCGAGACGGTATGTCGGGCCAGCGCATCGCGCCTTGACCATGTGACATAAATACCACAACATCTGTGATGTCGTCAATGACGGGTCGCTTGCCGTGCCTCGATCCGATCGGCCAGGCGGCGCAGCTGGGCGGCCACCGCAGTCGGGCTGTCGAGTTCGGCATAGAGTTCTGCCCCCGCCACCAGCGTGCACCCGGCGAAGATCCTGGCGCGGATCGGGCCGTCCCCCTGTTCGCGGATGCCGTCAATGCGGCTTCGAATGTGAGCCGACGCGGCGGCCTTTTCCTCGTCGGTGATGGTCGCGAATAGTTCTCGGAGTTCGTCGTGCATTGTATGGTCCCTTTCATGTTTGATGGGTCTGTCGGGCCAGAGCCTCGGCGTGATCCCAGACGGCTTCAATCGCCTCGGGCGTCCGCGCTACCCCGTCCGGGTCTGCAAGCGCGGCGATGCGGGATGCGTGAAAGTCCAGGTCGCGGGCGGGATCGTCGGGCGTCATTTCAGGATCAGAAGCGCGCACCGTTCCTACTTTTCCTACAATTCCTACTCTTTCGCCTTCGGCGGGGTGATCTGTAGGAAGTGTAGGAAGTGTAGGAAGGACGCGGCGTTCTCGCGCTTGATGCAGCGCCGCCTTGGCGTCGAAGGCAAAGCCGGTCATGACTGCACCTCGCGCACGATCCGCCATGCCTCGCGGCGCGGCTTTCCTTCCACCTCTGCGCCGTTCGCCTCGATCAGCCAGCCGTGAGTTTCCAGCTTGCGCAGCGCCTTGCGTGCTCTGTCTGTTACCTTGAAGGGTCCACGCTGCGCCGCCGCGCGGGCCGAGATATGCGGCTCGCCCCATGATCCCAGCAGCCAAAGGCGCATCCGTTCCGCGTCGGCTACCTCGGGCGGCACGATTGCAGCATCCGCGAGGCGCGCGGCCTCGTTCGCGTAGAAGCTCGCAATCTCGATTGCCCCGGCCATCGTCTCGCCCCTCACCTCGGGCGCGTCCGGGTCCGCGTAGATGGTCAGCACCGCCGCGAGGCGCGCCGCGTGCTCTGCGGTCTTGCTGGCAAAGGCGCGCGCATCCTCGAAAGGTCCGCCCGCCCCCTGCGCCTTTTCCACCTCGCGGGCGAAGGCGGTCAGCACGTCCCGCGCGTCTCGGGCCAAGGGCAGGACCGGCGGCGCGAGTTCGTTGCGCTTGTCATCCGCCAAGGGCAGATCGCGAGACAGAAGCGACCGGACGCGCGCGGCAAAGCTGGCAATCTCCGCCTCTGCGGCGGCGTCTTTTTCCATGCGCAGGCGGGTGCCGATGCGCGAGGCCGGGCGGCACGTCAGGAAGCGGGCGAGAAGCCCTTGCCCGTTGGCCATCGGATCCGATAGCAGCGCCTCGGCGGCGACCGGCTGGACAAGGATATGTGCCGAGAAGCGCCGCCCCGTGTAGCTTTCCACGCCATCGCCTGCGCGCCACCTGTCGAGCGGTGATCCGTCCCACATGGCGCTAAAACTGGCGCATGTCGCTAACTTGTTCTCGGCCTTCATGCTATGCCCGCCGATCAAACTGCCGCCTTCCTCGGTCATGATCCCGAGGCTGGCGCGCAGTTCGGGCAAGTGTTTCGTGATCCCCTCGATGGTCGGCGCGCTTGCCACGATGTGCGGTTTCAGCGGCGCGGGCGGCTCCGGCCCCAGGGCTTGCAGATCGGCCCGCTTTGCGGCGCTGTCGGCCTTCTTGTCCCCCACGATCTTCGCGCGGGTGGCCTTCCATACCTCGTGCTGATCGCGCCAAAGGTCGCGCTGGATATCGTAGTCGGTGCGCAGATCAGCCTCGAAGTCGCGCACGCCCTTCATGGCGAGGCGGTCGGCGGTGCTCTTGCGCTCGCCGCTCTCGGCCACCGTCAGCAGAAACAGGCTTGCGGGCGCGGTGCCGTTCAGTGTTTCCGCGTCCCGATGCCCCTGCGCGGCCAGTGCCGCCGATGCCAGGACGGATGCCGCGCACATGGCAACGGGTGCCTCGGTCGCGCGGGCGATTGCCTCTGCCGGTTCGCGCAGCGGCCCCAATGCCGCAACCGGAAAGGGCGCAGCCTCGGGCATGTCGCGGATCAAGGGCGTCGGGCCTTCGGGCGTGAATGGCGTTGCTTCAACATAGGTCATGCCATCACCGCCTTTCCGACCAGAATATCATTCCAGTCGCGGCCCCGAGGCGCGGGCAACATTGATACCTGCCAGCCGAGTCCATGCGCGCGCTCGGCCAGATCGCGGCCAGCATCGGCCCCGGCGGGGTCGCCATCGGTCGCGACGGTCAACCGGTCCGGCGATGCTGGCAGGCGCAGCCCGCGCATCCCGCTTGTCGAAAGCGCGGCCCAGATCGTCGCAGGGTGGCCCAACAGCCCGCTTGCGAGGCTCAGGGCGGTTTCGATGCCCTCGGCCACCACAAGCGGCCCCTGCGCCTGTGTGAGCCTCACCGCGCCGCCTGTGGTGCTGCCTAGCATCAGCTTGTTGCCACCGTCGAGACTGGCCTTGCCGGTGCCGTCCGGGCGAAGATAGGTGCGATGCACCGCGCAGCCGTCTGCGCCCTCGATCCTTGCGACCAGCGCCGGGTGCCGCTTGGCAGTCGGGCCATGCCAGCAGTCGGGATGAAAGCGCAGGGCGTCGGGCAGATCGCAGGTGATCGCGCGACCGCGCAGGTAGGTTTTCGCGAGGGTGCCACCGATCGGCAATGCCTCTTGCCAGCACCTCTCGGCCTGTCGTGCCCGTTTCTCGGCCTGCGCGCGTTCCTCGCGTTCGCGCTGCGCGATGGTGGCGGGGTCTGGCGGGGTGTAGCTGCCCGGCGCGACACCAGCCGCCGCGAGTATATCCGCGAAGGCGCAGGCGCTCTTTTTGCAGTTCAGCAGCAGCCGCCCGTCGCGGCCATCGGCCAGGGTGAGGGCGTTCTGCCCCTTGCGGCGCTCGGGCTGGCAACATGGGCAGGGCGCGCAGCCATAGCGGCGCAGCCATTTGCCGCCGAGATCATGGGTGAGGGTTGCGGCGTCAGTCATAGCAGGTCCTCCGCCATTTCGAGTGGATCGTAAGGGCCTGCGCCCTCAACTCGGGCCAGGACGCGGCCCTCATCATCCTTGAGGACGCGATCTGGATTGCAGTTGCAAAGGCGCGTCGGCGTGTAGATCGCGCAGGAATGGTCGTGGCGGAATTCCACGTGATAAAGGTTGCCGCGCTTGATGTGCTTTCGGCGGGCGGCAGCCCATGCCCGGCGTGCCTGTCGATTTGGTCGTGTCATTGCTCGTGCCTTTCGGTTTGCCCGATCGGCGCGGCGGTGCTATGATACCCCAAAGCTGTCCCGCTTTGTGAATATCTGGAAGCCCGCGCCGTCGCCTCGGTGCGGGTTTCTTTATTGGGTGGTGACGGGTCGTGGTGCGTCATCGGCAGGCAGATCCGGAAAAGCCATCTCCAGATCGACCAGCGCGGCCAGCATGTGCTTGGCCAGGCCTGGGTGGTGCTCTGCGCGGTCGGCCAGCAATTCGGCAAAGGCGCTGCCGTGATCGGTGATCCGGGTCAGCAAGGGGCGGGTGAAGCGGCGGTGGTGATCCATCACGCGGCCCCCTTGCGAACAGGGTTCGGCGTCGTGATGCGGCGCTCCATGAAGGCGCGCGCGTCCTCGATCCGGTAGAGTTTACGTCCGCCGATGTAGAGGAAGGGCAAGCCATCGGGCATTGCCTCATAGCGGGCGATGGTGCGCTCGTGGCAGTTCCACTCTGCGGCCAGTTCGGCGCGGGTGACGTATCCGTCCAGTAGACCGCGTGCGGAGGCCTGCGGCTTTGTCTGTGTCGCTGTGGTCATCAGGTTGCATCCTTCTGCAAAGTGAAGTGATGCGCCCCA
>CBFHJA010000096.1:0-8561 GCA_965656085.1 uncultured Aliishimia sp.
AAGCCGCGCCCGGCCAAACTCGTGCCGGCCGCGCTCAGCCGGGCCGCGCCCGCGCCCGACGTCGCCGCCCCGGTCGATCCGGACACCCTGCCCGCAGGCACCCGCCTCGTGCAGCTTGGCGCCTATGAGAGCATCGAAGTCGCGCAAGTGGAATGGGCGAAGTTTTCCGCCCGGTTCCAAGAGCTTATGGCGGGAAAGCGGCAGATCGTGCAGCAGGCCTCCTCTGGCGGGCGCACGTTCTACAGGCTGCGCGCGATGGGGTTTGACGATCTGTCGCAAGCACGCCGCTTCTGCTCGGCGCTGCAAGCGGAAGGCGCGGACTGCATCCCGGTCAGCACCCGATGAGCCGGTTCGGCGCGTGCATCCTGTCCTCTGACGCTCCGCGCCTGACTGCAAACGAAAAGGCGTTGTTCCGGGACGTGCGGCCCTTTGGGTTCATCCTCTTTGCGCGCCATGTGGAGACCCCCGATCAGGTCCGTGCGCTCTGCGACGAGATGCGGGAGGCCGCCGGGCATGACGCGCTGATCACCGTGGATCAGGAGGGCGGGCGCGTGCAGCGCTTGCGCGCGCCCCATTGGCGGGCGTGGCGTCCGGCGCTCGAGGATGCGGAAGCTGCCAGCGATCCGGAGCGGGCGATGTATCTGCGCTACCGGTTGATCGCGGAGGACTTGCGGCAGGTCGGGCTTGACAGCAATTGCGCGCCCAATCTCGACATTGCCGAGGCCGCCACGCATCCGTTCTTGCTGAACCGCTGCTATGGGCGCGACGTCGAAACCGTGACCCGTCTGGGGCGCGCGGTGGCGCAGGCGCATCTGGACGGGGGCGTGCTGCCGGTGATGAAGCACTTGCCGGGCCATGGGCGCGCGCAGGCGGACAGCCATGCGGAACTGCCGGTGGTGGAGCGCACGAAGGACGCCTTGCAAGCCCATGATTTTGCGCCGTTCCGTGCCTTGCACGATCTACCGCTGGGGATGACCGCCCATGTGGTCCTGCCGCAGATCGACGCGGCACCGGCCACGCAATCGGCCCCGGTGATCGAGTTGATCCGCAGCGATATCGGGTTCGACGGGCTGCTGATGACCGATGACATTTCCATGGGCGCGCTCTCCGGCACATTGACCGAGCGCGCGCAGTCATCGCTGGCGGCAGGTTGCGATGTGGTGCTGCATTGCAATGACGATTTCGCCGCCCGCGCCGAGATCGCCGCTGCTTCCGGGCAGATGTCCGAGGCCGCACAAAGACGCGCCGAGACGGCGCTGGCGCAGCGCAAACCGCCCCTTGAGATTGACATTCCCGCCGCAGAAGCCGAGTTTGAAGCGCTTCTCAGTGGGCCGGTTCATGTCTGACAGCGACGAGTTTCAGGAAGATACGATCTCCGTTTCCGAACGGCTCGCCGCCGAGGCGCTGATCGTCGATGTGGACGGGTTCGAGGGCCCGCTCGATCTGCTGCTCACGCTCGGGCGCACGCAGAAGGTCGATCTGCGCAAGATTTCCGTGCTGCAACTGGCCCGGCAATATCTCACCTTCGTCGAGACCGCCAAGAAACTGCGGCTGGAACTGGCCGCCGACTATCTGGTGATGGCCGCGTGGCTTGCCTTTCTCAAATCGCGCCTGCTCTTGCCGCCCGACCCGGCAGAAGAAGGCCCGTCCGGTGAGGAACTGGCCGCGCATCTGGCCTTTCAGCTCGAACGCTTGCAGGCGATGCGCGATTGCGCCGCGCGGCTGATGGCGCGCGACCGGCTCGGGCGGGATTTCTTCGCGCGCGGGCTGACCACCGATGTGAGCCGGGTGCGCAAGGTCGAGTACACCGCCAATCTGCTCGATCTGATGCAGGCCTATGCGCGGCTGCGCACGCGCGACGAGTTCCGCCCCTATGTGATGGACCGCGAGAAGGTCTTCACCATGGAGCAAGCGCTCGACCGGATGCGCGGGCTGATCGGCTTTGCGGGCGATTGGGCGGATATCTCGACCTTCCTGCCCGAAGGCTGGGAAAGTGATCCCGTGCGCCGCCGTTCCGCTACCGCCGCGACTTTCGCGGCCTCGCTGGAACTCGTGAAGGAAGGGCGTCTTGAGATCCAACAATCGGAAACCTTCGCGCCCATTCGCGTGCGCCGGAAAGAGTGAGACCCGTGTCCGAAGAGTTTGAAGAGCAAGAAGACAGCCTGTTCGACGCGCCGCCCATCGCGGAGCAGGAGCGCATGGTCGAGGCGATCCTCTTTGCCACCGCCGAGCCCGTTACCGTGCGGGAATTGGAGGCCCGGATGCCCCATGGCTGCGATGCCGCTGAGGCGCTGGTGCACCTACGCAAGCGCTACGAGGGGCGCGGCGTGCGCGTGGTGAAGGTGGACGATGCGTGGGCGCTGCGCACCGCGCCCGATCTGGGCTTCCTGATGCAAAAGGAGACTGTCGAGACCCGCAAGCTCAGCCGCGCTGCGATCGAAACGCTGGCGATCGTCGCCTATCACCAGCCGGTCACCCGCGCCGAGATCGAGGAGATCCGGGGCGTGTCGGTGAGCCGGGGCACGGTGGACCAGCTTCTGGAGCTGGAATGGATCCGCTTCGGGCGGCGCAAGATGACGCCGGGGCGGCCCACGACCTTCGTGGTCACGCAGTCCTTTCTCGACCATTTCGGGCTGGAAAACGCCCGCGATCTGCCCGGGCTCAAGGAGTTGCGCGCCGCCGGGCTTTTGGAGAACCGCCCGCCACCGGGCGCGATGCCGGGGCCTGAGGACGACGAGGACGAGGTCGAGGCCAGCGAAGGGCAATCGGAGCTTTTCGAGGACTGATCCGGGGCGACCGGTTCGGCTCTGCGGCCTGAAAACTGCCACAAAGGGCCTATATGGGGCCGGAAAGCGTGCCGAAAGGAGCGAGCATCATGAACCTGAACCAGCTCACCAACATGATCCTGCGCCTGTTTGTCCGCAAGGCGGTGAACAAGGGCATCAATGCCGGGATCAAGCAGGTCACGAAGCCGCGCCGCGGCGCGCCTGCGCCGCCGCCTGCCTCGGAAGGCCAAGGGCAAGAACAGGGGCAGGGGCAAGGGCTGACCAAGGAGCAAGTGCGCGCGCAGCGCCGGGCGCGGCGGGCCGCGCGTGCCGAACGGCAGCAGCAGGGCAAGAGCTAACGCGTGCCGTCGCAGTCACAGACCGCGCTTTGACCATCTGGTATCGCATGCCCGACCGCGGAAACGTGCAGTCCGGGGTTCAGCGACACGCCCTAATTGAGGCGCAGCAGGCCCGGGTGCGGCAGGCGCGGGGTGGTGCCGTCCGCGTTGCGTTCGATCACCCGGATTTCCACCGGCTCGGGGCGGGTGGCTGAGGCCACAACCGCAACCGGCGCGCCATCCGCGCGGACGGTAAACACCCCCGCCGCACATTCCGTCACGGTGATCTCGGGTGCCTCGGTGCCGTTTTCATAGAGAACCGCCAACCCGTCGCGCGCGGCGGTGTCGGCGCTGTCGGGCAGGATCATCGCTTCGCGCCGTTGGGACGGGTCCGCGCCGGTGTCTGAAAGATCAAAGGCCGCATCGCCGGTTTTGCCTGACATGTCCATCTTCGATGCGCCCCCAACTCTCCACAATATGCTAAAATTGACCTTATCGAGCCGCGTCGGGCGCGGTCAAGGAGAGGCCGGTCATTGCGCATGGGGGTGAAACAATGCGGAGGGGCGGACGGGGATTGCTGCCATATTTCTGACACATTCCCGCACCGCGCGAGGCGCGCCCGCCATCATCACGAATCGTGCCGGACGCCCGCCCGGCAGCAGCCGGGTGCGGGCGGTCCATCTGCGCGCGGATCAGCGGCTTTCGATGTCCACGTAATCGCGCGCCGTCTCGCCGAGATAGAGTTGACGCGGGCGGCCAATTTTCATCTGCGGATCTTCAAGCTGTTCTTTCCACTGCGAAATCCAGCCCACGGTGCGGCTGAGCGCGAAGATCGGCGTGAACATCGCGGTGGGAAAGCCCATCGCTTCGAGGATGATGCCGGAGTAGAAATCTACGTTCGGGAACAGCTTCTTCTCGGAGAAATACGGGTCGGCCAGCGCGGCTTTTTCCAGCTCCTTCGCGGTGGCGAGGATCGGGTTGTCCTCGACGCCCAGAAGTTCCAGCACCTCGTCCGCCGATTGCTTCATCACCGTCGCGCGCGGGTCGAAATTCTTGTAGACGCGGTGCCCGAAGCCCATCAGGCGGAACGGGTCGTTCTTGTCCTTCGCGCGGGCGATGAACTCGGGGATGCGGTCGGGCGTGCCGATCTCGTTGAGCATCTCAAGGCAGGCTTGGTTGGCGCCGCCATGGGCCGGGCCCCAGAGGCAGGCGATGCCCGCCGCGATGCACGCGAAGGGGTTGGCGCCCGAGGAGGAGGCCAGCCGCACCGTCGAGGTCGAGGCGTTCTGCTCGTGATCGGCGTGCAGGGTGAAGATGCGGTCCATCGCACGGCTTAGGATCGGGTCCACCACGTAGTCTTCGGCCGGGACCGCAAAGCACATGCGCAGGAAGTTCGACGCGTAGTCGAGATCGTTGCGCGGATAGATGAAGGGCTGGCCGATGGAATATTTGTAGGCCCAGGCCGCGATGGTGGGCATCTTGGCGATCAGGCGATGCGTGGCGATCTCGCGCTGCATCGGATCGCCGATATCGGTGCTGTCATGATAGAAGGCCGCCATCGCGCCCACGACACCCACCATGATCGCCATCGGATGCGCATCGCGGCGGAAGCCCCGGAAGAAGTTGAGCATCTGCTCATGCAGCATCGAGTGGCGGGTGATGATGTCCTCGAACTCGTCGAGTTGCTTGGGCGAGGGCAGCTCGCCATAGAGCAGCAGGTAGCACACTTCGAGATAGTGCGATTTGCTTGCCAGTTGGTCGATCGGGTAGCCGCGGTGCAGAAGCACGCCCTCATCGCCGTCGATGAAGGTGATGGTGCTGTCGCAGGAGGCGGTGGAGGTGAAGCCCGGATCGTAGGTGAACACGCCCGCTTGTGCATAGAGTTTGCGGATATCGACCACATCCGGCCCGGCGGTAGGGGAGTAGATCGGCAATTCGTAGGACTGCTCGCCGATCTGCATCGTGGCGGATTTTGTGCTCTCTGGCATATGTGTCTTTCCTCTCAGCTTCGGAGCGCGCGCACCCCGCCCTTCCGGCCTGCCTGACAGGTCAACGTTTCAGTTTCGTTAACCATGCCGGGCAAAGGCCCCGGTTGTTGTGCCGCGCGTCTCAACTCAGCCGAGAGGGCCCGCTCAGGCCTCGCGTGCGGCGTCTTGGATCCGGGCCACGCTTTCGTCGCGGCCCAGCACCAGCATCATGTCGAACACCGAAGGCGTCACGGCCCGGCCCGCGAGGGCTGCGCGCAGGGGCCCAGCCAGCTTGCCGAACTTGGTTTCGTGCGCTTCGGCGAAAGCGTTCAGGGCTGTCTCCAGCTCCGGTCGCTCCCAGTTAACGGTTTGCAGATGCGGCGTCAATTGCGTCAGTATACCACGGGATACCGGATCGAGCGCCTTGGCAGCCTTCTCATCCGGCGCGATCGGACGGCTGGCCAGAACAAACCTTGCCTTATCAAGCAGTTCCGGGAAGGTCTTGGACCGTTCCTTGAGGCAATACATCGCACGCAGCATCCCCTCCGACTGCGCCGGCGTCAACGGGTCCTCACCGGTGACGGCCAGAAACGCCTCCAACTCGCGCTGCAATGCAGCATCCTCCGCCTGCGCGATATGCTGCCCGCAAAGATTCTCCAGCTTCTTCAGGTCAAACCGCGCCGGGCTCTTGCCGATCCCATCAAGATCGAACCAGTCCCGGGCCTGCGCGTCGGTGAAGAACTCGTCATCGCCATGGGACCAGCCCAGCCGCGCGAGATAATTGCGCATCCCCGCCGCCGGATAGCCCATCTTCTGGTACTCTGCGGCCCCCAACGCCCCGTGCCGCTTGGAGAGCTTCTTGCCATCGGGCCCGTGGATCAGCGGAATATGCGCCCAAACCGGCACCTCCCAGCCCATCGCCTCGTAGATCAGCATCTGCCGCGCGGCGTTGTTGAGATGGTCGTCGCCCCGGATCACATGGGTCACGCCCATGTCGTGATCGTCCACGACCACCGCGAGCATATAGACCGGCGTGCCGTCCGAGCGCAGCAGCACCATGTCGTCGAGCTGGTCGTTGCGGATGGTCACATCGCCCTGCACGGCGTCGCGGATCACCGATGCGCCGTCCTGCGGGGCCTTGATGCGGATCACGAAGGGCGCGCCCTCGGGGTGATCGCTGCGCTCGCGCCACGGCGAGCGGAACGGGGTCTTGTGGGCCTCGCGATGGGCGGCGATCTCCTCGGCAGTGGAGAAGCACTTATAGGCCGCGCCCTTGGCGAGCAGCTCTTGCGCGACCTCCGCATGGCGGCCAGCGCGCTCGAACTGGCTGATCACCTCGCCGTCGTGATCCAGCCCGAGCCAACCCAGCCCTTGCAGGATCGCGGCGGTGGCCTCCGGCGTGGAGCGCGCGCGGTCGGTGTCCTCGATGCGCAGCAGGAACCGGCCGCCGCGCCCGCGCGCATAGAGCCAGTTGAAGAGCGCCGTGCGCGCCCCGCCGATATGCAGAAAACCGGTGGGCGAGGGGGCGAAACGGGTGACGACCGGTTTTGCATCGGTGGGGGCGGTCATGGGGGCAGGTTCAACCTTTGTTAACTATGGCGCGCTAGGCTCTGGCTCTGTCTCTACCGACCTGAGCCAAAGGGGGCAAGCCGTGCGGCAGATCGGAGCCGTGATCGCAGAGCGCGTGCTTGCGCAGACCGGGGCCATGCTGCCTTGGGCGCCGGTGTGCCTCGGCCTCGGCATCTGCCTGTTCTTCGCCCAGACGACCGAGCCGGCTGTGGCGCTGCTCTGGGCCTGCGCGGGGCTGGCGGCGCTTGGCTTTGCCTTTGCCTGGCGCCATGCGGAGACGGTCTGGGCGCCGCTCGCCCGCGCGCTGGCGCTGGTGGCCGCAGGCGCCGCTCTGGCGGGCTTGCGCGCGCATTCCGTCGCCGCCCCGGTGCTCGACTGGCGCTATTACGGGCCGATCGAGGGGCGCGTCGTGGGGCTCGACCGTTCGGCCTCGGATGCGGTGCGCGTGACCCTCGATCAGGTCCGGCTGGCGCGCTTGCCGGCCCACAAGATCCCGGCGCGGGTGCGGGTCTCGCTGCATGGCGAGGCGGCGCGCGGCCCGCCGCCGATGCCGGGCGCGCGGGTGATGACCACGGGCAATCTGTCGCCGCCCAGCGGTCCGGTCGAACCCGGCGGCTTCGACTTCCAACGCCATAGCTGGTTCCTGCAACTGGGCGCGGTGGGCTACACCCGCGTGCCGCTGCTGCTCGCCGCGCCGCCCGAGCGCGGCTCATGGGCCATGCGGGTGTTCGAGGCCCGGATGGCGATCAGCCGCGCGATGCGCGACGCGCTCCCGGGCGATGTGGGCGGCTTTGCGGCGGTGATCTCCTCGGGCGATCGCAGCGGCATGAGCCAGGACGCGCTGGAGGACCTGCGCGCCAGCAACCTCGCACATCTGCTGGCCATCTCCGGGCTGCATATGGGCCTGCTGACCGGCACGGTCTATGCCGCGCTGCGCATCGCGCTGGTGCTGATCCCGCATGTGGCGCTCTACTGGCCGGTCCGGCGCATCGCGGCGGTGGGCGCGTGGATCGCCGCCACCGGCTATCTGGCGCTCTCGGGCGGAAATGTGGCGACCGAGCGGGCCTATATCATGGCGTCCGTGGCGCTGCTGGCGGTGATGCTCGACCGCAGGGCCTTCTCGCTGCGCGCCGTGGCGCTCGCGGCGCTCGTGGTGCTGGTGCTGCGCCCCGAGGCCCTGCTTGGCCCGGGCTTTCAGATGTCCTTTGCGGCCACGACGGCGCTCGTGGTGGTGTTCAACGCGATGCGCGACGGGCCGTGGCGGGTGCCGAAACTGCTGCAAGGCGCGTTCGGCGTGTTCATGGCCTCGTTCATTTCCGGACTGGCCACGGCGCCCATCGCGGCGGCCCATTTCAACGCCTTTGCCCACTACGGGCTGATTGCCAACCTGCTCGCGGTGCCGGTGATGGGGATGCTGGTGGTGCCCGCCTTGCTGGTCGCGGCGGTGCTGGCGCTCGTTGGCCTTGCCGATCCGGCGCTCTGGGCCATGGGGCTGGGCCTGCGCTGGATTCTCTACGTGGGCGAGGTCACGGCGGGGATGCCCGGCGCGCGCAGCTTCGTGGTCAGCCCCGGCCCATGGGTGCTGCCCTGCATCGTGCTCGGCGCGCTCGTGGTGGCGATCTGGCAGGGCCGCGAACGCTGGGCGGGCGTTCTGGTGATGGCGCTTGGCTTTGCGCTCTGGCAAGGCAGCACGCGCCCCGATGTGCTTATCGCCGATACCGGCGCGCTCGTGGGCGTGATGACGCCAGAGGGCCGGGCGGTGAGCCGCCTTCGCAGTGCGGGGTTTGTGGCGCGGAACTGGCTGGAGAATGATGGCGACGGGGCCGGGCAGACGGCGGCCCATGCGCGCTGGCAGGCAGCCTGGCCCGCGCCCGAGGAGCATCCCGGCGTCGCCGCGCGCGGCGGCTTTGCGGGCGGCGCGG
>CBFHJA010000097.1:0-7926 GCA_965656085.1 uncultured Aliishimia sp.
CTGTCAGCTCATTCAAAGCCTTCGTAGACATCGCCTGCGTCATGGCATGGATCAGTTAAATGCAGACGCCGCCTAGACCGCTGTTTGCTCGGATACACCCAAACCCTGTTCGGATTGGCGGGATACCACACATCATTTTCGGCATCGTGCAGAGGGTAATACAGGTTGGGCCGCTCGCGATAGTCAAAACCAAGGGTCAAATCACTCAAACGAAACCAATCTTCGCGCGCTTCATCGTAGTGCTTGTACATCGAGAAGGTCTTCTCATTGCCAAAGAACCGGAACGCATCTTTGGCGTAAACAAGCACATGTTCGTGATCTTGGCTCATGAAGGCGCGTTGGTCTGCGTTTGATCCTTGCCGCGTGCGCCAAGGCATCGCAGCAATGCGCATACCCGGCAGCGCCTCGTCCATCAACAGTTCCAGCAACGCCCGCTGGTCGTCATTGATCGAGACCAGAAGCACCCCGTCCTCTGCCAGTAAGTCCCGCGCAAGTGTCAGGCGGCGATAGAGAAACTCAAGCCATGTGGACTGTCGGAACCGGTCCTCCTTGTCCATGTAGCTGTCGTTATAGACCCAATCCTTGTTGCCGGTGTTGTAGGGCGGGTCGATGTAGATGCACTTCACCCGGCCCGCATGGGTCATGCGCAGCCAACGCAGCGCGTCGAAGTTGTCGCCCTCGATCACCAGATTGTCCCACGGCGCGGGCTTGTCCGAGAGGCCCTCGTCGATCCGGCAGGCGATGAAGTTGGCATCCACCGCCGCGTCTGCCTCGATCTCGTCCCGCTCCCACACCAGCCCCAGCTTCTTGGTCCGGTCGCGCTTTTCCAGCAGTTCGACAAGTTGCGCGTGGGTGAGGTCGTCGTATTTTCCGGCCATGTGCGAAGGTCTGCCCTTGTCCTTGTTTCTTGTCACCTTAGCGGTCCAAGGTGGCGAACGGAAGTCGCGGTGTTCGCGGTTCAGTGGCAAAGAAACCGCGCGCGCTCAGGCCCTTACTTCTCTCCCAAGTCAAACTTTTCCAGCAACAGTTCCAGCTTTGCATCTAAGTCCTTGCTCTTGCCCGCGTTGCGAATGAGTTCGCGTTGCCGAGCAAGTGGTATCTGTCCGTAACTCGACAGAGTTGTAACCACGCTCTCATGACCGAGGTTCTGGCTGAACGCTTTGAACTCTTCCGGTGTCCGGCAGGTCAGATACGCATATTCCACGACCGTGTTTCTTACCCTGTGAGGGGTGAAATAGGGCAAGGCGGCACTTTCAAATGCACCCTTGAAAATTTTTCGAATGGGCTGGGAGTTGGACCACGCTTTGCGTTTGATGCCATCCACAACGGGTCCTTTTTGCGGGTCGATCCGATTCTGCGATTGAGGGAAGAGAGGATCGTTAGGGTGCCACCGGAGTTCTTCGCGAAGGTATCTAACCTATGAAAACAGAACATTTTCTATCTCGGGTCCGAGCGGCAGCAGTACCGACTCAATCAACTTACTGTTCTTGGTTCGAACAGTTTTCGGGTCTTGCACAATCATTTGCCGGTCGATGTCTACATGACCCAGCAGCAAAGAGGCGGCTGCGTCGTCACGGATTCCGGTCATCATGAGAAGGGCAAATACGGCACGATCACGCTTCTCTAGCAGGCTGTTGAAAAAGGTCTGAGGCGCCCGCCTCTCGCCTCGCTCGTAGGGATCCGATGCGCCGCGTTTTCATCAGCTCGACGAGAGAGCCCGAAAATTGACGCTCCTTGGCGTCGAAAGCGCGCTCCTCGGAGTTTTTCAGCAGCCTGCTAGGGTTACAGACCCCCGACACCAACCCAATTGCCACTGCCGTTGGCACCGGCACCATTGCTGACGGAACCAGAATACCGGGCGATCGTGACTGCGCTGGCGCAAGTGCTCCTGACCGTGGCAAAATCCGATCCGGGAGGGTGCCGCGATGAATGACATAGCCCTCACCTTTCCGCCCGAGCTGCTCAAGCGTCAGGCGGTGATCTATGTGCGTCAGTCGACGCAGAGTCAGGTCATGACGAACCTCAAGAGCCAGCGCCGACAATACGATCTTGTGGAGATGGCCCGCGGGTATGGCTTTGCAGGGATCGATGTCATCGACGACGATCTTGGCGTATCAGCCAGCGGCTGCCAGGCCCGGCCCGGTTTCGAACGGCTTGTCGCCATGCTGTGTTCGGGGTCGATCGGCGCGGTATTCTGCCTGGAAGTGTCGCGCCAGGCCCGCAATGGGCGGGACTGGCATAAGCGGCCACTCATCACCCTCGTTGTTTGGCGCGGCGTGCCGGCCGAGATGACGCCTGCATAGCAGGAGGTGTCTCATGGATGACGATGTACAAACTTACGGAAGTTTTCACAGTGACGGCGAAGGGTATGGCGGGCGTATCGATGTCGTTACGGGTCCGACAGGTCGTCGGCGATGGCCCGAGCATGTAAAGGCGTCAATCGTTCTGGAGACCTACCGCGACGGGGTGTCTGTGGCCGATGTCGCACGCCGGCATGAGATCTCCGCGCCTCAGGTGCATGCTTGGCGTCGCGCAGCGCGCGACGGTCTGCTGCCCATGCCGGACGATGACGCGCTGGCATTTCTGCCGGTGTCGGTCTCGGCTGGCGCTGGGGATCCTCCGCGCGATGGGTCTGGAACATTGACGCTGGAGATTGGCGATGTCCGCATCATCGTGCCGTCGGCGTTCGACCCGGCCCACCTTGGTCGGGTCATTGCAGCCGTCCGGGGCGCGCCGTGATCCTGCCGGGCGGGCCGTACAAGATCTATGTCGCAACGCGCCCCGTCGACTTCCGCAAGCAACATGCCGGGCTGTCGCTGATCGTGCAGGAGGTGCTTGGCCGAGATCCTTTCAGCGGCGCCATCTTCGTCTTCCGTTCGAAGCGCGGCGACCAGTTGAAGTGCCTGGTCTGGGATCAAACAGGGCTGGTGCTTGTCTACAAGAAGCTGGAGGGCGCCGCCTTCCGGTGGCCCAAGCCGGCGGACGGGATGATCCAGCTGTCGCCGGCGCAGTGCTCGGCCCTGTTCGAAGGGCTCGACTGGCGAGCCGTTCGGGCGGAGCGGCGACAGCGCCCGAAGCTGGCGGGATAGCTGCGACAGGATGACTCGCCGCCGCGTTTTGCGCACCTTGCCCATGGCCGGGGCGGTATACTCCGGCCATGGGATCCAACGGAACGATCAGCGCAGCCAGGGTGGCCGAACTCGAGCAGCAGCTTGCCGCGTCCGAGGCGGCGCGCAGCACGGCGGAAGCTGCCCGCACTGCAGCAGACGCTGATCGGATTGCAGCCGAGTTTGCCCGCAGCGCAGCAGACGCTGCCCGGATCGCTGCCGAGGCCCGCCTGGCGGCGTCCGAGGCTGCGCGTGCCCGGTCGGAGGAGGCCCTTGCCCGGCTGGAGCGCATGATCGCCCAGCTGCGGCGAGACAGGTTCGGGTCCAAGTCCGAGAAAGCCAGCCCCGACCAGCAGCATTTGCCTTTCGAGGACGTCGAGGTCGCCGAGGGCATGCTGGAGGCCGCGAGCGAAGAGGTCGAGAAGGCCTTGGGGGATCGCAAGAAAAGCCCCGGCAAGACGAAAAAGACCAAGGGTCATCTGCCCGCCCATCTCGAGCGGATCGAACAGGTGATCGAGCCGGCCAGCACGTCTTGCCCCTGCGGCTGCGGCGAGATGGTCAAGATCGGCGAAGATCGCGACGAGCGTCTGGACGTGATCCCGGCACGGTTCCGCGTGCTGGTGACGCTGCGCCCGAAATACATCTGCCGCAGCTGCGCCGGCGCATCCCACGCCCAGGCACCGGCCCCCGAATGGCTGGTGCCGCGTGGGCTTCCGACGGAACGCTTCGTGGCGCACTCCATGGTCAGCAAGTTCGGCGATTATCTCCCGTTCTACCGGCAGGCGGACATCTACCGCCGGCAGGGCATCGAGATCGATCGCACCATGCTAGCGAACTGGTCAGGGCGCGCGGCGCTGCTGCTGCAGCCGGTCATCGACGAGATGATCGACCGGCTCCGGCGTTCCGATCACCTGCAGATGGACGAGACGATCGTGCCGGTGCTGGCGCCGGGCACACGCAAGGTCCGCAAGGATTATCTGTGGGCGATCCTGCGCGATCAGCGCGGCTGGGGCGGGGCCGATCCCCCCATCGTGGTGTTCCAGCATTCCCGGACACGCAACGGCGAGACCGCACAGGGCATCCTCAAGGGGTTTGCCGGCGGCATGCTGATGGTCGATGGCCACCCCGTCTACGATGTCGTCTCCGATCCGAAGAAGACGGAGCGGGCGTGGACGACGGCCTATTGCTGGACCCATTGGCGACGCCGCTTCGTCAAGTTCGCGCAGGACACCGCGTCACCGATCTGTGAAGAGATGATCAAGCGTATCGCCGAGCTGTATGCCATCGAGAAGATGATCCGGGGCAAAGCCCCCGACACACGCCGGGCCGTTCGTCAGAAGCTGTCACGACCGCTCGTCGAGGCCCTGCGCCCATGGCTGGAGGCGCGCCTGCAGGAGATCTCGTCCGCCAGCGACCTGGCCCGTCCCATCGTTTGAGGCCATATCTGATGTGACGCGCGAGGTCTGAACTGGAGGAGAGCATGTCAAGTTGCGCCTCCAGCCACGGACGCAAGGCGTCCACGATGGGCCTGGAGAGCTTTTGTCTGATGGCGCGCCGGACGTCGGGGTCTTTGCCGCGGATCTCGGCCTCGATCCGGTAGAGCTGCCTGATGCGCTCGGTCATTTCCGTGCAAACCGGGGACTCGGTGGTGCGGCTGTATTCCACGAACCTACGTCGCCAATGGGTCCAGCAGTAGGTGATGCCCCAAGGCTGGTTTGTCTTCTTCGGGTCACCGAGGGCATCGTATCCGGCGTAGCCGTCAACGGTCAGGGTGCCGCCCTTGAAGCCGGTGAAGATCTTCTTCGCGGTCTCTGCGCTGCGACTTCTCGAGTGCTGGAACACCACGATGGGTGGGTCGACCCCGCCCCATCCGCGCTGATCGCGAACGACCGCCCAGAGATAATCTTTGCGGGTTTTGCCGGTGCGCGGGGCCAGGACGGGCACGGTAGTCTCATCTGCAAACAAACGGTCGCTGGCTTTCAGTTCGTCGATCATAGCGTCGATGATCGGGGCCAGGTGGAACGCGATGCGCCCGGCCCAGTTAGCAAGCATGGTGCGGTCGATTTCGATGCCATCGCGTCGCCAGATTTCGGCTTGGCGATAAAACGGAAGATGATCACAAAACTTCGCGACCACGGAATGGACGGCGAACCGGTTCGTGCCCAGACCGCGCGGCACCAGAAACTCCGGTGCAGGTGCCTGCGCGTGGGATTTCCCATCGCATGTGCGGCACATGTACTTGGGGCGCACCGTGACAAGGACGCGGAACTGGGCCGGTACGACGTCGAGGCGTTGGGTGCGGTCTTCCCCGACCTTGACCATCTCGCCACACCCACATGGGCAGAGTGTACTGTCGGGTTCGATCACCTCTTCAACACGTTCGAGATGGTCCGGCAAATTGCCTTTGTTCCGCTTGGCTGACCGTGTGCGTTTGGGCGCTTTACCCAGTGCCTTGTCGGCAGCATCACCCGCCGCCGCCAACTGCCCCTCGGCGACCTCGATGTCTTCTGCGAACAGGTTCCGTTGGTCTGCGTCGCCCTTCTCCGAACTCGGCCCGAACCGCGCGTGCTTGGCCGCAGACAGCATACGTTCCAAGCGCGCATTCGCCGCCGCAAGGTCAGCATTCGAGCTTTCCAACAAAGCGTTTTGCACTGTGACACGAGCAAATTCCGCCTCAGCGGCGGCAAGACGCCGTTCCAAATCGGCGACATATTCGGGATTGATGGGGGCCGTGGCGGACATGGCTAATCATACATCACCATGCTCGTCCGTACCGCCAAAATCACCGCCATGAGTCACCCTGCCGCAGGCTATCCTGCCAGCTTTGGCTGCCGCCGACGCTCAGCCCGAACCGCCTTCCAGTCCAGTCCTTCAAACAGCGCCGAGAACTGCGCAGGGGTAAGCTTGATCACCCCATCCGCTGGCCGGGGCCACTGGAATTGGCCGCCCTCAAGGTGCTTGTAGACCAATACCAAACCAGTCTGATCCCAGACCAGGATTTTGATCCTGTCACCCCGTTTCGAACGGAAGACAAACACCGCGCCGCTATAGGGATCGCGCCCCAGAACCGTCTGGATCACGAGCGACAGACCCGCATGCCCCTTGCGAAAATCTACGGGCCGCGTCGCCAGATAGACGTGATACTTGCCGCCCGGCAGGATCATGACGCCGCCCTGAGCGCAGAAATGACGCGGCCAAGGTGCTCGAGATCGAAACCGGTCGGAACCAGCACCCGAACACCATCGATCTCCAGAACAACCGTTCCGGCCGCGTCAGGCGGCATCTGCCCTCTATCCCCTCCGCTCGCCTCAACGACGACCGGCACCAAGCCCAACATGTCGTCATCCGGCATCGCAAGAACACCGTCCCGCGCCGCCCGCCGCCAAGAATGGAGTTGAGGCGCCGAGACCCCATGCTTGCGCGCAACATCCGCCACCGAAACACCGTCGCGGTAGCTTTCCAGAACAATCTCAGACTTCACATGTTCCGGCCATCGACGCCGACCACTCGGCCCCGTCACAACATCGATACGCCCGACGTATCCATCTTCGACACTGTGAGAAGTTACGTAATTTTGCACTGTATCATCCATCGGAACCCTCCCTGTGCGGATGGGCTCTTCTCAGATGACAAACTTCAAACGTCTATGAGGGCGATAACGCGGCGCTTACCACGGTTGAGCAGGCAATGAAACTGATTGGGGACGTCCGGGCAAATGTGTATCCATGCATGGACGATGTGGACCTGCCAGACCATGGACCCGTTCACTATGACACCGGTCCCCACGGTGCTTGATGGGATGTGGCGCTGCCCCAGTCAGGGTTGTCCTTGACCAGTTCGACGTAGAGGCGGCTGGTGGCGCAGGCAGGTTGGGGTTGCCGCTACGTCGCCCGGGGCGCAGGTCGCAAGATGGATGTTGTTGGTCTGCAGGACGCCACCGAGATCAGATTTGTTCGACGCGCCGATACGCAGCCGCTTGATGGTGGTGTCCTTGTTGCCGAAGGCCATGAGGAAGGCATAGGGGAACTCGGCCGCGTCAAAGGGCTGCTCGGCGAGTTCGGAAATGGCTTGTTCGATTTCAACGGCGTTCATGCGGCAGTCCAGGGGTTGATGAGGTCGATATCGCAACCCTCGAAGTCAGGCGTATTGCGTGTGGCGACCGTAGCGCCGCAGGCGTGGGCAATGGATGCGATCTGGCAATCGGCCTGGGCGATCGGCCGCCCGGCGGACCGTCTTGCGGCAGCGATGGTGGCATAGGACTGCGCGGCGTCGCTGTCGAAGGGCAGGATACGACCGGCGAGGTCTTCGCGCAGGATACGGTCCACGGCATCAATCAGCGCGGCGCGGCGCTTGCCGTTCTCCATGATCGCGAGGCCGCAGCGCAGCTCTGCCTCCGATATCGAGGTCAGGTAGACGTTGAGCCCGTCCTGAGCGGACAGCCAGTGTTCAACCTTGGGCTCCGGGGCCGGGCGCAACAGCTCGGAGATGACATTCGTATCGAGGATGATCATGCGTCAGGCCCGGTCGAACGCGGGCGGTTCACGCATGGCTTCACGCTGCGGAAGGTCGAGATCAACGCCACCCAGCGGCGCGACCCGTGCCCGGATCGCCGCGGCAAGATCGTGGGATGGCTTCGCTTCGCCGACGACATGGCGCAAGATTTCGCGCGCCTCCTCTTCCATTGAACGGCCATGTTCGGCCGCGCGGATGCGAAGGCGCCGCTTCACGTCATCGTCAAGGTTCCGGATGGTAATGCTTGCCATGATATCCTCCTGAGAGGAGTGTAATCATCGCAATCAATGCGATCAAGACTAATTGC
>CBFHJA010000098.1:0-7922 GCA_965656085.1 uncultured Aliishimia sp.
GATCGCCCCGCCCAAGGTCGGCATCGACAACAAGCCCGGCGATTTCGAATACGTCAAACTCCACATGGCGTGAGGGACAGCGCGATGCCGGGCACGACACGCAAACCAAAGGCGGCGGAGCAGAGCGATAGGATGCAAGTCGCGCGCAAAGCTGCCTTTGCCCCGCGCTCCGAAGCCGTCGGCGCGCAACTCGCAGCGCTCAACGAGCCCTGTGTCGGCTGCACGGACTGCACCGGGCTCTGCAAGGACCTGATCGACGCGGTCGTGCTGCCGGACCTGTTGCTATCGCGGAGGAGGTCGACGTGACAGCGCCCTTCAAACAGCACCTGATCGACCCGGAGATTTGCATCCGCTGCTATACTTGCGAGATGACCTGCCCGATCGAGGCGATCCAGCATGACGACAACAATGTCGTGGTCGATCCCGAGATCTGCGACATGTGCATGGCCTGCATCCCGGTCTGCCCGACCGGGTCGATCGACGAATGGCGCGTGGTGCCGAGCAAGGATGAGGCTTATTCGCTCGAGGACCAGTATGATTGGGACGAATTGCCTGAGCAGGAGGACATCGTAGCCCCGGCCGGAGCTGCGGACGGCGACGCAGAGGACGCAAGCGATCCGGTGGCCGCGCTTCTGGCCGAGGCGCATAAGGGTGCGGGCGGCAAGCCCAAGGCACCGGCCAGCGCCTCTAAGCCGACCGTGAACCTCTACAATCTGGGCAACCAGGTCGAGGCTGTCGTGCAGGGCAATTACCGGCTGACCGCTGAGAGCGCGGACTCGGATGTGCGCCACATCATTCTCGACTTTTCGGGCCATCCGTTCCCGGTCCTTGAAGGTCAGTCTGTCGGCATCATCCCGCCCGGCGCGGACGCCGAGGGAAAAGCGCATCTGCCGCGCCTCTATTCAGTTTCTAGCCCCCGCGATGGGGAGCGGCCCGGTTATCACAATGTCTCGCTCACGGTGAAGCGCGAAGAGCGTGGGCTCTGCTCGAACTACCTGTGTGATCTGCAGAAGGGCGACCGGGTCAAGGTCACCGGCCCGTTTGGCGCAACTTTCCTTCTGCCGTCGGATCCCGAGGCGCGTCTGCTCATGATTTGCACGGGAACGGGCTCAGCGCCCATGCGGGCCTTCACCATGGCCCGGCAACGCACCGTTGGTCGCAAGTCTGGCGGCATGGTGATGTTCTTCGGTGCTCGTACTCCCGACAGCCTGCCCTATTTCGGCCCGCTGAATAAAGTGCCTTCCAGCCTGCTGCAAAAGCACCTCGTGTTCAGCCGGATGCCGGGGCAGGAGAAGGAATATGTGCAGGACCGGATGCGCGTCGAGGAAGATCTTGTGGCGGAGATGCTCGAAGACCCCCGCACGCATATCTACATTTGCGGGCTCAAAGAGATGGAAGATGGTGTGGAGCGCGCCTTCACCAACATCGCTGAGTCCATCGGGCAGCAATGGCGCTCCCTGCGCGACGTGATGCGCGAAGAGGGTCGGTATCACGTCGAGACCTACTAAGCCTGGTGCTGCGCAATGCCGGGTTCTTCATACGTGAAGGGCGCAAGGCTCTCGCGGAACGCTTCGATGAATTCAAGCGTCACCAGCGCTGGGGTCTTCAGCACCGGCCGCACCAGCGACAGGCTGTGCGGCAGCGCTGGTGTGAAGGGGCGGAAACTCAGGCCTTGCCTTGCATATTTTACCGCATCCAGCTCGCTCACCACCGACACTCCTACACCCCTGCAAACCAGCTCACAGGCGGCGGTGAATTGCCGGGTTTCGATCAGCGAGCGCATCTCCACATGGGCTTGCTGAAACTGGCGTGACAGGCCGCGGAAGAATTCGCTGTCCCGGCGGGTGTGAATGATCGGTATATCTGTAAGGTCCTGCGGGGAGATTGTGTCACGGTCCTCCAGCGCATGTCCGCTGGGAAAGACGCAAACCGTACGGATATTCACGTCCTGATGATCGACGGCGGGATGGCCCACGAACCCGTCGGTGATGCCGAAATCATACTGCTCGCCTACCATCCATTCGAGAATGCGCTCGGGCCGGTCGGGCTCGATGGTGAGGCTGACGCCGGGCCGGTCCTTGAGAAACGCTGCGACGACCCCGGGCAGATGACTGGTGGCAAAGCCGGGCAGGCAGGCGATACGGATATGTCCGGCCTTGCGCTTGGTGATGTCGCGGCTGACCTCGCCGATCTGGCGGATGAGTTCCAGCGCGCGCTGGATATCGGGTTGCAGCAGGCGCACTTCCTGCGTCGGCACCAATTGCCCGTCGCGCTTGTCGAAAAGCGGGAATCCGAATGCCTTGCCGAGGTCCGAGAGCAGGCGGCTGGCGGCGGGCTGGCTGATATTGAGGTCGGCGGCGGCCGCGGTCACAGAGCCGTTACGAATGACTGCCATTAGGGCTTCAAGTTGTCGGATTCGTGGGGATCTTCGGTCTGACATGGTCACCTTTCACTGGTTGTCTGGAGTAAAAACATAATGTTGTGTTATGATATTTTCCAGAAAGAAAAGGTTGCGCTATGTTTTGGCTGCGGTATTCTCGCGCACGTTGAACGTGAACGCCGACGACTCAACTTCGGCGCCAATCAACGCATCGTACGCGATGCCTGGGAGGAAACATGAAAAAGCAACTACTCGGCGTTATCGCCGCAACCACCATGCTGTCGCCCATCGCGGCCTCGGCGCAAACCGAAATCCAGTTCTGGCACGCCTTCACCGGGCGCCTCGGAGAGCTTGTCGCCGCACAGGTCGACCAGTTCAACGCCAGTCAGGACGACTACGTCGTGGTGCAAAGCCACAAGGGCAACTACTCCGAGACGCTGAACGCGGGCATCGCCGCCTTCCGCGCTCAGGAACAGCCCCATATCCTGATGGTGTTCGAAGTCGGCACCGCCACGATGATGGCCGCCGAAGGCGCGATCAAGCCGGTCTATGAAGTGATGGCCGAAAGCGGCGCGACCTTCGATCCCGACGCCTATATCGGCGCGGTGAAGGGCTACTACACCACGACCGATGGCGAAATGCTCTCGCTGCCCTTCAACTCCTCGACGCCAGTGCTCTGGGTCAATCGCGATGCCTTCGAGGCCGCCGGGGTCGATCCGGATATGAACCTTTCCACATGGGAGCAGGTCGGCACGGCGCTCGACGCGCTCAAGGCCGGAGGCGAAGACTGCCCGCTGGTCACCGCGTGGCAGAGCTGGATCCATCTGGAGAACATGTCCGCCTATCACAACGTGCCCTTCGCCACACAGGATAACGGGTTTGCCGGGCTCGACACTGAACTGGCGCTGAACGGGCCGGTGCAGGTTGCGCACCTGTCGGCGATGTCCGACTGGGCTGAGGACGGCAAGTTCATCTACACCGGCCGCCGCAACGAAGGCGGCGCGAACTTCCGGGCCGGCGATTGCGCACTCTTCACCGAAAGCTCGGCGGGCTATGCCGGGATCAAGGCCGAAGCCGAGTTCGACTTCGACGTGCGCCCGCTGCCCTATTGGTCTGCCGTGACCGAGAGCCCGCAGAACACCATCATCGGTGGCGCGTCGCTCTGGGTCATGCAGGGCCACGAGACCGAGGAATACAAGGGCGTCGGCGAGTTCCTTGCCTTCCTGTCCTCGACGGATGTGCAGGCCAAATGGCACCAGGACACCGGCTACCTGCCGATCACCACAGCGGCGGGCGAGGCGACTCGCGCATCGGGCTTCTATGAGGAGAATCCCGGCACCGATATCGCAGTGATCCAAATGACCGCCAAGCAGCCGACCTCGAACTCCAAAGGGCTGCGTCTTGGCTCCTTCGACCAGATCCGCGGGATCATCGACGAGGAACTTGAAGCGATCTGGGCGGGTGACAAGTCCGCGCAAGAGGCGATGGACAGCGCCAAGGCGCGGGGCGACGCGCTGCTGCGCCGCTTCGAGCAGGCCAACCGCTAAGCACTGAACACCCGCCCCGGACACAGCGCCGGGGCGGGTGATCTTCCCGGGGGGCTCCATGGAAAAACGCGTCACGTTTCGCGGCTGGCTCTTGCCGCTGCTCCTGATCGCGCCGCAGGTCTTCATCTCGGCGGTGTTCTTCTTCTACCCGGCAGGGCAGGCGATCTGGCAATCGCTGTTCATCCCGGACCCGTTCGGCCTCTCGGCGCAATTCGTCGGGCTTGGCAATTTCGAATTCCTTCTGAGCGATCCGTTCTACCGCGCCTCCTTCGTGACAACGGCGGTATTTTCGATCCTCGTCACGCTCTGCTCGATGATCCCCGCCCTGTTCCTCGCCGTGGTCGCGGACCGTCTGATCAAGGGCTCCGGCGTCTACCGCACCATGCTGATCTGGCCCTATGCCGTCGCACCCGCCGTGGCCGGGGTGCTGTGGCTTTTCATGTTCAACACCCGCGTCGGCGTCGTGTCGTGGTATCTCGGCCAGTTGGGCTATGACTGGAACCACGTCCTGAACGGCAGCGAGGCGATGACCCTTGTCGTGATCGCGTCGGCCTGGGGCCGGATCAGCTATAACTTCTTGTTCTTCTTCGCCGCCCTGCAATCGGTCCCGCGTTCTGTGATCGAGGCCGCCGCCATCGACGGCGCGCATTTCTGGCGGCGCTTCTTCGGGATTGTTTTGCCCCTGATCACCCCCACCGCCTTCTTCCTGCTGGTGGTCAACGTGGTCTATGCCTTCTTCGAAACCTTCGGCGTGATCCACACGATCACCGCGGGCGGGCCGCAGCAATCCACGACGATCCTTGTCTACAAGGTGTTCGCCGATGGCTTTGTCGGACAGGACCTCGGCTCCTCGGCGGCACAATCGGTGATCTTGCTCTTCGTCGTCGGGCTGCTAACGGTGATCCAGTTCAGATATGTCGAAAAGCGGGTGCATTACTGATGGCGCAGTCCTCCGGCATGGTCGAGAAACGCGGGATTGGCATCTGGCTGTCGCATGTGCTGATGATCTGCGGCGTGTTGGTGATCTTCTTCCCGATCTGGCTGGCCTTCGTGGCCTCCACCGTCACCCAGCCCGAGATTGTCTCCCCGCCGATGCCGGTCTGGCCCGGGGATCAGTTCTGGGAAAACTACTCCGCGGCCTTGCTCTCCGGCGTCAACGTCCCCGTGGCGACGATGCTCCTGAACAGCTTCATCATGGCTATCGGCATTTCGGTGGGCAAGATCATCATCTCGCTCCTGTCGGCCTTCGCCATCGTCTATTTCCGCTTCCCCTTCCGTCAGACATTCTTCTGGATGATCTTCCTGACGCTGATGCTGCCCGTCGAGGTGCGCATCGTGCCGACCTTCGAAGTGGTGGCAGGCTTCGGGATGCTGAACAGCTATTCGGGCCTGATCTTTCCGCTGATCGCCTCGGCCACCGCGACCTTCCTCTTCCGCCAGTTCTTCCTGACGATCCCCGACGAGCTTGCCGAGGCGGCCCGCGTAGATGGCGCCCGGCCCATGCGCTTTTTCATCGACATCGTGATACCGATGAGCCGCACGAATATCGCCGCGCTCTTTGTGATCCTCTTCATCTATGGCTGGAACCAGTATCTCTGGCCGCTGCTGATCACCACGGACCCAGAGATGAACACCATCGTGATGGGCATCAAGCAGATGTTCCCCTCGGGCGACGATGTGGCCGAATGGCCGGTGATCATGGCGACCTCCATTCTGGCGATGATCCCCCCGGTGATCGTTGTCGTGTCGATGCAGAAGCTCTTTGTCCGGGGCCTTGTGGATAGCGAGAAATAACGAATGGCGACCGTCACCCTTCAAAACGTCAAGAAGAGCTTCGGGGCCACGCATGTGATCCACGGTATCGACGTGGAGATCGCGAATGGCGAGTTCGTCGTCATCGTCGGCCCCTCCGGCTGCGGCAAGTCCACGCTCTTGCGCATGGTCGCCGGGCTGGAGACCGTGACCGCGGGCGATATCCTGATCGGCGGCAAGCGCGCCAATGACTTTGAGCCGATGGACCGCGACATCGCCATGGTGTTCCAGAACTACGCGCTCTACCCGCATATGTCGGTACGCCAGAACATGGGATATGGGCTCAAGATCGCCGGGTTGCCGAAGGCGGAGATCGAGACCAAGGTGCAGGCGGCGGCCAAGCTGCTGCAACTCGAAGCGCTGCTCGACCGTAAACCCCGCGAGTTGTCGGGCGGCCAGCGCCAGCGCGTGGCCATGGGCCGGGCGATCGTGCGGGAGCCAGCGGTGTTCCTCTTCGACGAGCCGCTCTCGAACCTCGACGCCAAACTGCGCGTGCAGATGCGTCTGGAAATCCGCGAATTGCAGGCCAAGCTCGGGATCACCTCGCTCTACGTCACGCATGATCAGGTCGAGGCGATGACCATGGCTGACCGGATGATCGTGATGAATGGCGGTATCGCCGAGCAGATCGGCACGCCGCTCGAGGTCTACGAGACCCCGAACACGCTCTTTGCCGCCCAGTTCATCGGCAGCCCGGCGATGAACGTGTTCGACGCGCAGATCGAAGGCGGCAGGGTGCGGATCGGCGATGCCGAGATCGGTCCGGCCCATGGCCCCGATGGGCCGGTGAAATTGGGTCTGCGCCCCGAACATCTGGTGCAGGACGCGCGCGGGCCGATTGAGGCGCGCATCCAGATGTCCGAGCCGCTCGGGGCGAACACGCTGCTGCACGGACGCCTGACGGGGCCGGACGCGCTGATCACGATCAGCCTTGCGGGTGTGCACCCGGTGACCGACGGCATGGCCGCGCTGCGCTTTGCGGTCGCGCCCGGCAATATCCATCTTTTCGATTCCGCCACCGGACAGAGGCTGCCGTCCTGATGAGCCAGCCTGCGGTAGAGGCGTTCCGGGGCGGCCCGGGTCTGATCCGTGTCGTGGGACATCGCGGCGCGCGCGGGCTTTACCCCGAGAACACGATGCTGGGGTTCGAATTCGCGATCCGCACTGGCGCGCCGCTGCTGGAATTCGACGTGGTGATGAGCGCCGACGGTGTGCCGGTGATCACCCACAATCACACGCTCCACGCCCCCACCTTCCGCGATGCCGCAGGACGCTTTCTGACCGAGGAGCCAAAGGTGGCGGACCTGACATGGGACGCGCTGCAACGCTATGACGTGGGCCGCATCGACGTGGATTCCGAGTATGGCCAGCGCTTCCCCGAGCAGGCCCAGATCGACGGCCTGAAGGTGCCGCGCCTATCGGACCTTCTTGACTTCGCCGCACGGCCCGAGGGCGCGGAGGCACAGCTGATGCTGGAGCTGAAATCCGATCCCGATTTTGCCGCTGACACCGCCTACCGCACCCGCTTCGTCCAGACTGTAGTGGCGGACGTGCGCACCGCCGGGCTGGAGCGCCGCACCTTGCTGCACAGTTTCGACTGGCGGCTTCTGGCCGCCTGCCAGCAGGTCGCGCCCGACATGCCCACGTCTTTCCTGACCCAGCTGCCCGGCAACGCAGACGAGGTCGGCGAAGACAGCGCCAAGGCGATCAGCCCTGATCTCATGGGGCGCGGCGGCAGCGGGCGCATCCCGGAGATGGTGGCCGAGGCGGGCGGGGCGCTCTGGTGTCCCTATGTCCACGATATCACCGCAGAGGAGGCGGCGCGGGCGCGCGATCTGGGGTTGGTGGTCGCGGTCTGGACGGTGAACGAGGGTGCGGATATCGCGCGGATGATCGACTTGCAGGTGGATGCCATCGTCACCGACTATCCCGGGCGCGTGCAACAGCACCTGCTGGCCCGGGGTTTCCGCTGGCGCGACGACATGCAGGTGGACAGCCGCCGGTGATCTGCGGCTAGATGGGGCAATGACCCAAGATTTGCAGGCCGATATTCAGCGTGACTTTCCGCAGATGCCCGAGGAGGTTGTGCGCCTTTGGCTCTTGCCGCATGCGCAGCGCGCGGGTGTGGGCTGGCCGCCCGCCGCGCCTCCCAAACCCGCGCCAGCGCCTCCGGCGGCGGCCGC
>CBFHJA010000099.1:0-7690 GCA_965656085.1 uncultured Aliishimia sp.
CCGTCCCGCCGGTGCAGATCAGCCGGTGGCCCTCCAGCGCGCGGGCATGGCGCAGCACCCACGCGCGCAGTTGCGCCTTGCGGGTGTCATGGGCCGCGAGCGCGAGGCGGCGTGGCGCGGTGGCCGTCATCCGCGCGCGGGCGGTGATCTCCAGAATGGCGCGGACCTGTGCGGCAAAGCCGCCCTGCTCGGCCGGGAAGGTTCCCGCGAGCGCCGCCGTGCCCACGGTGAAACCCGCCGCCCCGGCCTTCGCCGCCTCGTCGATGCGCGCCGGGCTGTCGATGCTGCCGGCCATGATCACCGGCACATCCACCGCGCCGCAGACATCGGCCATCAGCCCCGGCACGTCGCCATCGAAGCGGTAGGCCAGAAGGTCGAGCCCGTGCACATGTTCGAGATCAGCCAGCGCCCGCGCCGAGGCCGTGATCGCCGCCGCCGGGCCTTCAAGCACGCTGGGGTGGCCGGTGATGTGGCCGGGAAACGGGTAGTAGCGTAGCGGGTGGTGGCGGGTCAGCGCGGTCACGTCCTCGGCGCGGGTGCCGCCAAGGAGCACGTCCACGTCAAGCTCGATCGCGGCGCGGGCCGAGGCCAGTTCGCGCTCCGCATCAAGGCTCACCACTTCGAGATAGGAGCGCCCGCCCGCAGCGCGGATCGCATCGGCCAGCCCTTTGAGGTCCGCGAAGGGCAAGCCCACATCCTTGAAGCCAATGTGGCGCACGCCGCCTTCCAGCGCCTCGTCGAGCCGCGCCCTTGCATCCGGGATCGTGCGGTCGTTGGAGGTCAGCATCAGGATGAAGTCGAAGGCCATCGGTCGCATCTCCGCGCTTGCGGGCACACCGCGTGCCCCGGCCCGCCGGGCAAGGTGCGTCCGCCTGTCTGCCGCGGTCAGTGTGAGCGGGCCTGCGCGAATGTCAACGGCGCAAAGGCGACGGGCGCGGCGTGGCGGGGTGTCAGGTCTGCGGGTCGCCGTGCGGTCCGGCCATCCTGTGGTGGATCCAGTTCAGAATGTCGTCCCGCGAGGCACCGAAGAACATGCGTGCCGCGTCCGGATCGACCCTGTCGCGCGCCGGATCGAAGACGCGGGGCCCCCGGCAGTCGGGTGTCTTGACCCAAACGGCAGCAATCTGCTGCACCTCGTCGAGTTCCGCAATGTAATCTGTCATGGGCCGTTCCGGTTCGTCTGGAAACCATGAGCGAGGATAAGAGCCCGTGCGCGAGTCGACAATGGCGCGAATGTCGCAGCGTCCCGGCCTGCCGTCAGCGGCGCGGTTCGGCGCGCTGTGCGGCCTGCAGGATGGTCTTGAGATAGGTGATCGCCGCGGTGGTGCCGCTCTGGAGTTGCTGCGCGGTTTCAGGTGTCGGGATCCAGCTGCCTTGCGCGTCGCGCGTCATCCAGCCCTTGCGCTCCAGCCAAAGGATTTTGCGGCGCACGGTTTCGCGGGGAATCCCGGTCACCATCGCGATGGATTGGGTGTTCGTCGGATGCAACTGCGCGGCCCTCTGTTGTCCCTCCAGAAGCGTTGCCTGCCAGTCTTCGGAGATCACGCGCGCCGAGCATGCGGCGAGGATCAGCATCGCGTCGAGGTCGCCGTCGAAGAGATTGCGCAGTTCGGTCAGCAGCGGTACGAAGGCTTGCACATGCACCGGGTGGAGCGTGTCGAGGCGGTCTTCGACCCAGGCGCGATCAATTTTTTCTGGGAACATCTGCCTCTCCGTGCCGCTCCATATCATCGGCGCCCAGAATGGGCGTGGCGTGTCTTTCTCAGAAACCGCGCCGCTTGACAATCTGTCTTGAGGCTTTTGGATCTTTGGCGCGCCAGCCGGTCTCAGGACCCGGTCGTTGCACAGCCGCGCGCCGGGGGGATGGTCCCGTGGGGCGCACCACGGGCAAATTGCAGGCAAGCATCTTGCAGGCGGGCGCGGTCATGGCGCACAGTTCCGAGGCGCGATCCGCCGCCCGCACCACAGGAGATCACATGCGACCGTTCCTTTTGCGCCACGTCCTCCGCACGCTCCGCCGCGCGGCGCTGATTGCCCTACCGCTCGCCACCTTGACCGCCCTGCAGCCCGCCTCCGAGGCGCGCGCCGACACCGGGGCGGCCCCCATCGACGCGGTGCGGCAAATTCCGTTCCTGACCTTGCGCAACAACACCGGTTCGGAAGATCCGCGTCAGGTCTTCGGCGACGAGCGCAGCCCGCTCAGTGCCGGGTATTGCCGGGTGCGCGCGCGCGATCTGGGGGGGCTGGGCCCGGTCGCGGCGCAGGTGCCCCCGTTCTTGCAGGACGATCTGCTGCGCGTCGACCGGGTCGAGATCCATTCCGGCCCCGGCCCCATCCTGCACGGTTTGCAGAGCAGTGCGGGGCCGGGTGGCCCTGTGCTCTATCTGCATGGCTACTACATCAGTTTCGAGAAAGGCTGCCGCCGGGCCGTGCTGCTGCAACAAAATGCGCAGCTCAACGGGCGGTTCTTGTGGTTCAGTTGGCCCTCGGACGGGGCCTTGACCAATTACACCCGCGACGAGGCCGATCTCTATTGGAGCGTGCCGGACATCGCCGCGGCCATCCTCGATCTGGAGCGGCAATTCGGTGCCGGCGTCGTCGATGTGGTCGGGCACAGTCTCGGTGCGCGCGGCGTGGTGCTCGGGCTCGTTGAGGCCGCGAGCCGCGATCCGGGGCTGCGGCTCGGTGACGTCGTGCTGCTCGCGCCGGACATGGATTTTGCGATCTTTGCGCGTATCCTGCCCCGGATCCGGCCCATAGTGGACACCATCACCGTCTATGTCACCTCTGATGACCGGCCCCTCGCGCTGTCGGCGCAACTGCACGGCTACCCCCGGCTCGGCGAGGCCGGGAACGACGTGTCGGGTCTGAGCGGTGTGGAGGTGATCGATCTCACCGACATCCCGGAGCAAAGCCCGACCGGGCATCTCTACCACATCTACAGCAAACAGGTAGGGGCCGATCTCGATCAGCTTCTCAACGCCGGACAGCAGGCCGCTGCGCGCCGTGATCTTGAGCGCGCCGGTGAGAACCTGTGGCGGATGTTGCCCTGACAGTCTGACGCCGGCCTAGAGGCGGGTGCAAAGCCGGGCCGCGTCGAGGATCGCGGCGTGGATGTCGCGGGAGGAGGTCGCGTCGCCGATGCGGTAGAGATCGAAGCCCGCGCCCGGGTGGTCGGGTTGCGGCTGCGCGGCGGTCCATGCCTCCAGATCGGGCAGGCCGCGGTTGCGGGCCTTGGTCGCCAGATCGAGATAGAGCGCATCGACCGGCAGCGTGCCATGCTCGTAGATCAGGGTGTCGCAGACCATCTCCACCCTCTCGCCGCTATAGCTGTTCTCGAACGTCACCCGCAGGCGGTTCTCGTCGCGGTCCACGGCGCGCAAGGCGAGGTCCGGGCAGAGTCTTGCGCCGGATTTATAGAACGCGCGCATCTGCAAGGGGCGTTCGATGTAGCTCACCTCCGCGCCTGCGGTGCTGTCGGGGGTCACGTAGGTCAGGGATGCGCCCGCCGATGCGAGGGTGTGCGCGCCGTTGATCCCCGCCGCCGTGCCGGTGCCATCGTAGAAGAGCACGTCGCCTTCGGGGGGCGCGGCGGCTTCCAATGCTTCCCAGATCGGGGTGCCAAGCTCGGCGCCGGGGATGTCTTCGAGCCGGTCGGGCAGGCCGCCGGTGGCGATGATCACCGTGTCCGGCGCGGTCGCGGCGATCTCGTCCGGGCCTGCGAGGACGTTGTAGCGGACCGTTGCGCCGAGGCGGTCAAGCTCGCTCAGGCGCCAATCGACGATGCCGATGAGGTCGCGGCGCAGGTCGAGTTTTGCAGCGAGCAGAACCTGCCCGCCTGCGCGCGGGGCGGCTTCCAGAAGCGTGACCGTGTGGCCCCGCTCGGCGGCGACGCGCGCGGCTTCCAGCCCGCCGGGGCCCGCGCCGATCACGGTGACGCGTTTGGGGGTCGCGGCCTTCTCGATCACATGGGGCAGCACGTCCTCGCGTCCGATGGCGGGATTGTGGATGCAGCTTCCATGCCACGAGCAGTAGGTCGCGCCGACGCAGGGGCGGATCGTGTCCTCCGCGCCCTCTTCGAGTTTGCGGGCGATATGGGGGTCGGCGATATGGGCGCGGGTCATGCCGATGAGGTCCACATGCCCCTCGCCGACCGCATAGCGCGCGGTGGCCATGTCGTTGATGCGCGCGGCGTGGAAGACGGGCAGGCCGACATGGCTGCGGAAGGCGGCGACGGGGCGCAGTTGCGGGGCGAGGCCGAGGGCCATGCCGGGCATGTAGCGCGCGAGCCCCACTTCGGTGTCGATGCGCCCATAGCCGAAGTTGAAGAAGTCGATGAGGCCGGAGCGCTCCAGAAGCTGGGCCATGGCGAGATAGTCTTCGTCGGGCATGTCGCCGCCATCGCCCTCGCCCACCACCATGCGCACGCCCACCACGAAGGGCTGGGGCACGACGCGGCGAATTTCCTCCAGCGCCATCAGCCCGAACCGGGCGCGGTTTTCGAGAGAGCCGCCGAAATCGTCGCTGCGCCGGTTGGTGACGGGGGACCAGAACTGGCCGATCAGGTGCCCGGTGATGTGCAATTCGCACCCGTCGAGACCGCCCTCATAGCAGCGCCGCGCGGCCTGTCCGAAATCGGCGATCACGCGGGCGATGTCCTCGGGCTGCATCTCCTTGGTGAAGCCCCGGTGCAAGGGCTCGCGGAAGCGGCTGGGGGAGATCGTTGGGAGCCAATTGTCGCCGCGCCATTGGCTGCGACCCCCGAGATGGGTCAGTTGGCACATGATCGCCGCGCCATGCTTGTGGATGCGCTCGGAGAACTCCTGAAAATAGGGGATCACCCGGTCGTCGCTGGCGCTGAGTTGGCCGAAGGTGTTGGCGCTGTCGCGCGAGACATTGGTGGAGCCGCCGAACATCGTCAGGCCGATCCCGCCCGCCGCCTTGGCCTCGTGATAGCGCTGGTAGCGCCCGCCGGGCATGCCGTCCTCGCCGAAGCCGATGGCGTGGGAGGTGCTCATGATCCGGTTGCGCAGGCGCAGGTGCGCTAGCTGGAAGGGCTGGAGCAGCGGGTCGGTGGTGGCGGGGCCGGCGGGGGCGTTCATGGTGGCGGTCCTTCTTGCGGGCAGTCTCGCACTCAGTGTGGGACAAGGCGTTCGGGCGGGGCAAACGAAAATTGGAATTTTCGTCCGGCGCGGTAGGGTAGGGGTGTTTTCTGTCGCCTGCCGGAAGGAGTTTCGCGATGCAGATGTTCGACGCCGACGCCGTGCACCGGCTCTTGCCCTACGAGACCCTGATTCCGGCCTTGCAGGAGATGCACCGGGGCGAGATGCCCGGCGGGGACAGCGTGTATAGCTACGACCCGCATGGCTCGGAGAATATGTTCGTCACCTTGCCGGGGTGGCTTGGGGGCCGGCTCATTGTGGTGAAGATGGTCGGGGTGTTTCCGGCTAACCGGGACCGCGATCCGCCCATCGGTTCGGTGCTCGGCGCAGTGGCCGCGTTCGATGCGGAGACCGGTGCGCCCGTGCTCGTGGCGGATGGCGAGGCGATGACCTACCGCAAGACCGCTGCGATCTCGGGTCTCGGTGCGGCGCTGCTCGCGCCGACCGCGCCGCGCGACTTGCTTGTGGTAGGGGCGGGCGGGCTTGGCCCGCATGTGGCGCTGGCCCATCTCGCAGCGCGTCCGTCGCTGGAGCGCGTGCGCGTCTGGAACCGCACCGCGCCTCGGGCCGAGGCGCTGGCTGCCCGTCTGCGCGCCCAAGGCATCGCCGCCGAGGCCGCGCCCGATCTCGATGCCGCTGTTGCGGAGGCCGATGTGATCTCTTGCGTGACCATGGCGCGCGCCCCGCTTGTGAAGGGGGCGCTGCTCAAGCCGGGTGCGCATCTCGATCTGGTCGGGGCCTATCTGCCGGATATGCGCGAGACCGATGACGCGGCGATGCGGCGCGGGGCGGTCTATACCTGCTCGGCGCGGGGGCGCGAGACGAATGGCGAGTTGGCCCAGCCGGTGGCGGCGGGGGCGCTGGCGTGGGAGGACATCCGGGGCGACGCGTTCGGTCTTGCGCAGGGGCGCGATCCGGGGCGCAGCGGGCCGGAGCAGATCACCGTGTTCAAGAATATCGGCGGCGCGCATCAGGATGTGTTCACGGCGGGTATTCTCAAACATGCGGCGGGCTTGTAGGGTCCGCTGGGGCGGCTGCGGGAAAAGGCAGGATCATGGAATTTTCGAGTACGTATGACACGCAGGCCGCGCAGATCGCGGCGCTGTTCGAGGCCAGTTTCACCGCCTCGGAGGGGGCCGAGGAAGGCGCGCGGATCGGTGCGCTCGCGCGGCGGCTGATGGCGGAGACGCCAGCGCGGGATCTGCGTGTGGTCAGTGCGTGGGAGGGCGCGGCGCTTGTGGGCTGCATCTGCTTTTCCCGGCTGAGCTACGACGCCGAGGCGCGGACGGTTTTCATGCTTGCGCCCGTGGCCGTGGCCCCGGACCGGCAGGGGCAGGGGATCGGGCAGCGGCTGATCCGGCACGGGCTCGATGCACTGCGCGGCGAGGGTGTGGAGGTTGCGGTCACCTATGGCGATCCGAATTTCTATGCGCGGGTCGGGTTCGCGCCGGTCTCGGAGGTCGATCTGCCCGCACCGCACCCGTTGCAGTTTCCGCATGGCTGGCAGGCGCAATCGCTGACCGATGCGCAGCTGACGCCGCTGCGCGGGCCCGTGCGGGCGGTTGCTGCGTTTGACGATCCGGCGTTTTGGTAGCGGCGGCGGGGGGCGTTCCTCCGGTCCCTATGGCGCGGCGCGTTTGTGCGGGGTGCAGCACTCGGGGCCGTCCGGCGCATCGCGGCCGAGCAGCAGCGGGCGGCCAAGGCGCAGGGCATGTTCGGGGTCTGACGTCACCACCAGCCCCGCCGCCCCGATCCCGGTGAGGTGATCGAGCAGCAGCCCAAGGCCGGGCCGGTCCAGCCCCAGATCATCGGCGTCGATCAGCGCCAGCGCCGGGCGCGCCAGCAAGCCGCGCGCAAGCAGCAGGCGCGTCTGCTCGGCCCGTGTCAGATTGCGTCGTCCTTCGAGCAATTTGCCCTTCAGGCCACCAAGGCGGTCGCGGGCCGCGCCGAGGCCAGCCCTGTCAAGGGCGCGGTCGATCTCGTCATCCTCCGGCATGCGCCCGATGCCGAGGGTTACCTCGCGCCGGAGCGATCCGGCCAGCCCGGGGGCGCGGTTGCCGACAAAGAGCACCTGACCTGCGCGCAAGGCCCCGGGCGCGTTGCCGAAGAGCGTGAATGTCTTGGCCGGGAGGGGCGCCTCAAAGCCCGCCAGCGCGAGCAGCAGCGCGGTCTTGCCGCTTCCCGGCGGGCCCGCGAGGCGGCGCAGGGTGCCCGGCTCCAGGCGCAGATCGACACGGGTCCCGTTCGGCATCCGGGCCTCTTGCACAAGCACGGCGGGCGCTGCCGGGGGAATGTCGGTCTTGCGCGCCAGCTTTAATCTGGGCGCGCCGAGTTGCCGGTCCAGCTTGGCAGAGGCCACGAGGAAGGCGCGGCGCCGGTCCGAGACATCGGCCAGTTGCCGCAGCGGCCATGTGACCATGGCCAGCGCCGTCAGGGCCGCCACGGCGTCGGGCACCCCGAGACCGCGCCACATGCAGGCACCAAGCACGAGCGCTGCCGCGCAGCCCGCCCCGGCATCGGGGAGCGCG
>CBFHJA010000100.1:0-7637 GCA_965656085.1 uncultured Aliishimia sp.
GCCCCCCGCGCCGGGCCGCGCCTCGCCCGTTGCGGGGCGGCTGGAGGTCCGGGGCCGCGCCGGAAATAGTCCTTTGTTCAAAGCCCGCTAGGCCATGACGCGCGTGTGCGGCCGATGGGCCGGCCCGGTGCCGGCGCGCGGTCTTGCCAGCCTGTCTCCCCGGTCTGGGCATCGCATGGCACAGGTAGTTATCCACACAATATATTGAGGAAGTGGCTTCACAGCCCGCAAGTTTCTGCCTAGGCTGGCCGCACAAGCGTGTGCCGTGTGCCACCTGCCACGTGGGTTCGGTGCAACGGGGGACAGTAACAGTACGAGGGAAACGGCTATGGAACCAAAGTCTTCCAAAGGCCTGCGTGGATTTCTGAGCGCCGCCGCTGCCGCTGTGCTCGGGATATGTCTCGTGGCCAGCGCCGCCGCCGCAGACGGGTTATTCGGACAGCTTTTCGACAATGGGCGCGGTGAGACCAACGAGACCTATGAGCCCACCATCTGGGTCGATCCGGACGGCTGCGAGCACTGGGTCTTTGACGACGGGTTCGAGGGCTACATGACACCGCATGTCAACCGCAAGGGCATCCCGGTCTGCCGCCGCCAGAACATGTGCGGGGTGATGAACACCGATCAGTTCTTCAACACCGACAGCGCCCGGATTCACAGTGGCGGCAAGGCCCGTCTGCGTGAGTTCTTCAAGAGCGCCGACGCCACCAGCTTCATCATCGTCGGACACACCGACAGCCGCGCCTCGGACGGCTACAACATGCGCCTGAGCTACAACCGGGCCAACGCCGTCGCCAAGATCGCCTCGGAGTCTGGGGTGCGGATCGCCGATGTGCGCGGGATGGGCGAGCGCGTGCCCGTCGCCAGCAACGGCACCGCCGCCGGCATGGCGAAGAACCGCCGCGTCGAAATCATCTGTGTCAAGTAAAGGAGCGGCAGCCATGAAAAGTATCAAGATCATCGCCGCCCTTGCGTTCGCCGGGTCCCTTTCGGCCTGTGACATCACCGGTGAGTCGGGTGGTGGGCGTGTCGACACAGACAAGACCATCGATTACGGCCAAGGCGGGCGCCAGAAAGACCTTAGCGAGCTTGTCGCCGGGATCTGGGTCGATCCCAACGGCTGCGATCACTGGATCATCGACGACGGGATCGAAGGCTACCTGTCGCAGCGGCTCGACAAATACGGCAAGCCGGTCTGCTCGGGGATCGCCCCGCCCAACACCGCCACCGGACCCTACAAGGGCAACCAGACCATCGCGGACCCGATCTGATCCGTGCCAGTCCCCACACATATGGCCGCGGCGCTCTCCGGCGCCGCGGCCATTTTGCGTTTTTGCGTCCCGCCCCCATATGTTCAGATAAATGGAGCCCCTTTTGCACCCGGATCTCGCGACCATGCCCGACACTGACGCCGCCCTGCCGCAGGACCTGATCGTCTCTTTTCCCGACAATCGCCTGCTGATTGATCTGTGCGGCGAGTTCGACCGAAACCTTGCCGATATCGAGCAACGCCTGTCGGTGCAAATCCTGCGCCGGGGCAATGAGCTTGCGATCATGGGCGAGCCCGAGGCCAAGACTGCCGCCGCCCAGCTACTGCACACGCTCTATGAGCGGCTTGAGTCCGGGCGTCCCGTGGAGGCTGCGGATATCGACCGAGAATTGCGCATGGGCACCTCCGGCGAGGACACCGGCACCCGCGACGGCGATCAGCTTGAAATGCCCGTCGGCAGCCGGGTCGAGATCAAGACCCGCAAGAAACTCGTCGAGCCCCGCACCGAGGCGCAGAAAGCCTATGTGCTCTCGCTCTTCGAGAACGAACTCGCCTTCGGGATCGGCCCCGCCGGGACCGGCAAGACCTATCTCGCGGTGGCGGTGGGCGTGTCGATGTTCATCTCAGGCGAGGTCGACCGGATCATCCTTAGCCGTCCCGCCGTGGAAGCGGGCGAGAAGCTCGGCTACCTGCCCGGCGACATGAAGGACAAGGTCGATCCTTATATGCAGCCCCTCTATGATGCGCTCAACGACTTCCTGCCCGGCAAGCAACTCGCCAAGCTGATCGAGGAAAAGCGCATCGAGATCGCGCCTCTGGCCTTCATGCGGGGCCGCACGCTCAGCCGCGCCTTCGTGGTGCTCGACGAGGCGCAGAACGCCACGTCGATGCAGATGAAGATGTTCCTCACCCGGCTGGGGGAGGGGAGCCGCATGGTCATCACCGGGGACCGCACGCAGGTGGACCTGCCGCGCGGGGTGCAATCGGGGCTGGCGGATGCCGAGCGGTTGCTGAAGACGATTCCGAAGATCAGCTTCAACTATTTCACCTCCAAGGACGTGGTGCGCCACCCGCTGGTGGCGGCGATCATTGAGGCCTATGAGGCGGAGGCGGAAAAGGCGCTGCGGCAGAAGCTGTGAGGGTATGAAAAAAGGTGGGCAAATTGCCCACCTTACATCGGTTGTCTCACGCTCTTTGTAGGGTGGGCAATTTGCCCACCACCAGCGCGACGTCAGGCCGCTTTCTTGCGCCGCTTCATCAGCGCGACAGCGCCAAACCCAGCCGCGAGCAGCGGCAGAGAGGCGGGCAGCGGAACGGCAGGCGCATCGGCGGTCGTGATGCCGGCATATTCCACACCAGCCTGCGAGAAGTTGTAGAAGCCAAAGCTACCGTTCGTGAAAGATCCGGCATAGTTGAACTCCTCAACGCCATCAACAAGGACACGTATCAGGCTGCTGGTGAAGGTAATTTCAAACGTATACGTTTGGCCCAAAGCCCATCCCGTGCTGCCAAGTGTCGCACCTGCTGCGACTTGGCTCACCGGGCCTGTCTGGCCCCACCAATCACCGGTTACGCCGTTGTTCGTGTTGGTCAGATCACCGGATACATGGTTCAGACGAAGACCCGCCGTGCGGCTATTCTGGTCGCCTTGCTTCCAGTCAATGAGCCAGAAATCGGCTGTTGCACTGTTGATTTCGCCATCGCTGTACCCGAGGACGAAACCGACGAAGTCGTCATCACCGCCTTGATAGACCTCGATCGTCCCCTTCAACGCTTTTCCTTGGGCATCGTCGGTGTTGTCATGGAACACGGTGGGTGATCCATTTTCTGTCTGGCGCACAGCGTCGTTTCCGCTCTGGACGACCCAAGTTCCCGCGCCGTTGTTAGGATTGCCGTTCTCGACCCATGTGCTCAGATCAACGGGCACTTCGGTCGACGCGAGCACTGGCGTCGAGAGCGCTGAAAGAGCCGCGGCAAGCACAAAATGTTTCATGGAATTCTTCCTTTCCCCAAACCTTCGGCGCGACCGTACCAAAAAAGAGACCGGCCATGCACCAATTTTTTCGGTACGGCGTGTTTTACGCGCCCAGGTAGAAATCTGCTTGAGGGCGTCGCCGATCGGGCAACAATACCAAGTGGTCCCCAGTTTTGTTCGCGCGTCGCCTCTGCGAATCAGTCTGAATTTGGGCTTTTCCAAGGCAGCGGACAGGGGTAGAGCGCGGACATGCAACTCGAGCTTGATATCGCCTATTCAGACTGGACCGCCCTGCGGCTCGATATTCTGGCGCAAACCGCCATCGCGGCGACGCTGTTTCACCTCGGCATTGACCATGGGCCGGTCGAAATCTCTCTGCTGGCCTGTGACGATGGGGCGATTGCGGAGCTCAACACGGACTTTCGGGGCAAGGCCAGTCCCACGAATGTGCTCTCATGGCCCGCCGAGGATCTCACGCCGCCCGCGCTGCCGCGGCCCGATCCGGACGGCACGCGCGCGCTCGGGGATATCGCCATCAGTTTCGACACCTGTGCGCGGGAAGCCGCCGCTGCGGGCACGCCGCTGGACCTGCATGTCACCCATCTGATCGTTCACGGAGTGTTGCATCTTCTCGGCTATGACCATGAAAACGACGCCGAGGCCGCCGAGATGGAACGAATCGAAACGGAAATACTTGGCAATCTGGGTCATCCTGACCCATATTCGTAACGCTGCCGCCCCGATTGCGGCGGTTTATTTGGCAAAGGAACTATGGGCGACACAGACGGCTCGTCTGACGCGGCGCAGAGCGCGCTTCCGGTCAGGACAGAAGACACACCCGAAACAGCCGAACGGCCTTCGGGATTTTTCACCCGTATGATGGGCGCGCTCAGCGCGTCGGACACACGGCAGCACACAGAGGAAGGGGCGCCGCCCGGGCCGGTTCCCCACGGCATGGTCAACCTGCGGCGGATGCGCGTGGAGGACGTCGCCGTGCCCTCGGCCGACATCATCGCGCTGCCGCTCACCGCCTCGCTCGACGAGCTTGTGGACGCCTTCAAGGACAGCGGGTTCACGCGCATCCCGATCTATGACGGCACGCTCGACAACCCCATCGGCTTCGCGCATCTCAAGGACCTCGCGCTGCGCTATGGGTTCAACGGCGGCGGCGGCGCGTTCGATCTCAAGGCCACGCTGCGCCCGCTTCTGTTCGTGCCGCCGTCGATGACCATCGGGGTGCTTCTCACGAAGATGCAAACCGAGCGGCGGCACATGGCCCTCGTGATCGACGAATACGGCGGCACCGACGGGCTCGTGACCATCGAGGACCTCATCGAGCAAGTCATCGGCGAGATCGAGGACGAGCACGATCAGGACGAGGATCAGCACTGGTACGAGGAAAAGCCCGGCTGCTATGTCGCGCTCGCCAAGACCCCGCTTGAGGAATTCGAGGCCGAGATCGACCAATCCCTGACCGCCCATGAGGAAGTGGACGAGGAAGAGATCGACACGCTCGGCGGGCTCGTCTTCATGCTTTTGGGGCGCGTTCCGGTGCGCGGCGAAGTCGTCGAACACCCCGCCGGCGTCACCATAGAAGTGACCGAGGCCGACCCCCGCCGCATCAAGCGCCTGCGCGTACAGATGCCCGGCGTGTCGGATAGCTGACCCCATGCAAAGTGCCCTGCGCCTGAGGGACAGCGCTACTCACCTGCGCCCCCGTTGGCGGCTCGCGTTGCTCTTTACCCTTGGCGCTCTGGCCGCCACCGGGCAGGCGCCCTTGGGCCTGTGGTGGCTCTCGATTCCGGCTTTTGCAGGCTGTTTTGCGGTGCTGCCCGCCTTGCCCGGCTGGCGCGCGGCGGCTTGGGGCGGTTGGGCCATGGGGGCGGGCTATTTCGCGCTCTCGCTCAGTTGGATCATCGAGCCGTTCCTCGTCGATATCGCCCGCCACGGGTGGATGGCGCCCTTCGCGCTGTTCGGGCTTGCGGGCGGCTTGGCGCTGTTCTGGGCGCTGGCCGCCGGGCTGTCGCATCGCCTGCGTGGCGGCGCGCTGGGCCTTGCCTGCGCGCTCACGCTGGCCGAGGCGCTGCGCGGCACCGTCCTTACCGGCTTTCCCTGGGCGCAACCGGGCCACGCGCTGATCGACACGGACCTTCTGCCACTGGCCTCTGTCGCGGGCTCGCTTGGCCTGACATTCGCGCTTTTGGCCACAAGCACGGCCCTTACCGCTCTGCTCACCGGCCCGCGGCTTGCCGGTGTTGCGGGTCTGCTGGGCTTTGCCGCGCTCTTCGCCGTGACAGGGCAACTTCCACTCGCGCCGCCAACGCCGCAAGATGCCCCCAAGGTCCGCCTGATCCAGCCCAACGCGCCGCAGCACCTCAAATGGGATCCGGCCCATATCCAGACCTTCTTCGATCGCCAAATCGCCTTTACCGCTGAACCGGGTCAGGACGGCAACCGCCCCGATCTCATCGTCTGGCCTGAAACGGCCATCCCCGTGCTGCTGAACGATGCACAGCCCACGCTCTCCGCCATAGCCCGCGCCGCCCGAGGCGCGCCCGTGGTGCTTGGCCTGCAACGCCGCGATGGGCTGCGGCTTTTCAACTCCCTCGTGGCGCTCGATGACACGGGGAAGGTCACGGCGCTTTACGACAAGCATCACCTCGTCCCCTTCGGCGAATACATCCCATACGGCGATACCCTGCAGAAATTCGGCATCACTGCCTTCGCCGCCCAACGTGGCAAAGGCTACTCCGCTGGCCCCGGTGCTCAGGTCATCAACCTTGGCGCCTTGGGCCGCGCCCTGCCGCTCATCTGCTACGAAGGGGTTTTCCCGCAGGATGTGCGCGCCGCCCCCGGTCGCGCCGATGTCATGCTGCTCGTCACCAATGACGCATGGTTCGGGCGTATCTCCGGCCCCTACCAACACCTGGCCCAAGCCCGCCTGCGCAGCGCCGAACAGGGGCTTCCGATGATCCGAGTCGCAAATACCGGCATCTCGGCGGTGATCGATGCGCGCGGTCGGATCACCGCGCAAATCCCCTTGAACGAGGCTGGATGGCGTGACGCGCCGCTGCCGCCGCCCATGGAGCCCACGCCCTATGCGCGCATAGGCGATTGGCCTGTCCTCTTGGCGCTTCTTTGTCTTCTGACCTTGTCGTGTGTCTACAACAGGCGCAAACGCTCCGGGACTTAGCGATTGACCCCAAGCGCCCTTGCGCGTAACCACCTTTCAATCCCGTCACAACGGCTTCCTGGCGTGACGGCAGACATTAATGGAGCACCTTACATGTCCCGACAAAACTATATCTTCACCTCCGAATCCGTTTCGGAGGGCCACCCCGACAAGGTCTGCGACCGGATTTCCGACGCCATCCTGGATGCCTTCATCGCAGAAGAGGAAAACGCCCGCGTCGCGGCTGAGACTTTTGCCACATCTGGCATGGTCGTTATCGGGGGGGAGGTCGGGCTGTCCGATCAGGAATTGCTGCGCAACTACATGGGCCGTATCCAACAGATCGCCCGCGATTGTATCCGCGACATTGGCTATGAACAGGAAAAATTCCACTGGAATACCTGCCATGTACTGAACTTCCTGCACGAACAATCCGCGCATATCGCCCAAGGGGTCGACCGCGACGGGGCAGGGGATCAGGGCATCATGTTCGGCTATGCCACCAATGAGACCGAGGCGCTCATGCCCGCGCCGATCCAGTTCTCGCACGCCATCCTGCGCCGTCTGGCCGAGGCGCGCAAATCCGGGGCCGAACCCGCCCTGCGCCCCGATGCCAAAAGCCAGATTTCCCTGCGTTACGAAGATGGCAAGCCGGTCGAGGTGATGCAGATCGTACTCTCCACCCAGCACGAAAGCGAAGACCAGAGCAGCGATGACATCCGCGCGATCGTTGAACCTTACATTCGCGAGGTTCTGCCCGCCGACTGGATCAGCGACAAAACCGAATGGTGGGTCAACCCCACCGGCACCTTCGTCATCGGCGGCCCCGATGGTGACGCAGGGCTCACCGGCCGCAAGATCATCGTGGACACCTACGGCGGGGCCGCGCCGCACGGCGGCGGTGCGTTTTCCGGCAAAGACCCCACGAAGGTCGACCGCTCGGCGGCCTATGCCGCGCGCTACCTTGCCAAGAACGTCGTCGCTGCCGGTATGGCCGAACGCTGCACCCTGCAACTTTCCTATGCCATCGGCGTGGCCAAGCCGCTGTCGATCTATGTCGACACCCACGGTACTGGCCAAGTCCACGAAACGGACATCGAAAAGGCCATCCGCCAGTCGATGGATCTCACCCCGCGCGGCATCCGCGAGGCGCTGGATCTTAACAAACCGATCTACCAGCGTACGGCGGCCTATGGTCACTTCGGGCGCGAGCCCGAGGC
>CBFHJA010000101.1:0-7104 GCA_965656085.1 uncultured Aliishimia sp.
CAAGCTCACCTCCCGTTTTTGATCTTGAATCAAACGGAAGGTGATTTGGGAATCCCCTAAATGCAGACGCCGCCTAAACCGTCCCGTTCTTGATCGCTGACAAGGCTCTGCCGAGCGCCTCGCTGGGCACCGGCGTTGCCATCTGGGATTTGGCCTTTGGTGCGGGAACCAGTTTTGGCTTTGGCTGTGGCTTGGGCGGGTTTGCCCGCAGAGCCTCGGACCCGTCCGGCGCGGACATCGGCACCAGCGCGCCGCGTTTGTCAGCGAGGTTGGTCTGCCAGTGTTCCCGTGCGGGACCGATCGGTTTGATGCCCGGCGTTGGCCGGCCATCGCGGCCATCATCCATCTTTTTCCAATAGCCCCGAAACCCATCCACCGACAGTTCGATCACATCTCCGCCCTCAAGCGCGTGCAAATCGGCCTTCAGGCCTTCATTGCCGTGTATGTGCTTGATCCAGAGCACGTGGTCGTGAACTTCGACGATGCTCATTGCGATGCCTCCTTTGACAGCGACGCCTCCGTCGCCCCAACCTGCACCGGTTAAACCGGTTGTTTGTGGCACCAATAAGGTCCTGACGTGCAAATCGTTGAGCGATGGCAGGTCTATGCTCCTGCGGCGCAAAAGCGGGTTTTCCCTTGGCCTGCAAAGCCGTAAAGAGGCCTTCAGCAATGGGGCCAGAGATGACACAACTCACACCGCAGCCGGGCATTCTTGAAATCGACCTCTATGAGGGCGGCAAATCCGCCATTTCGGGGCGGAGCGATGTGCTCAAGCTCTCGTCGAACGAAAACCCGCTCGGGCCGCCGCCTGCCGCGCAGGAGGCGATCATCGGCGCGGCCAGCGCCACGCATCTCTACCCCTCCACCGATCACGCCGGGCTGCGCGCCGCCATTGGCGAGGTCTGGGGGCTGGAGCCCGAGCGGATCATTTGCGGGGCAGGCTCGGATGAGGTTCTGCAATTCGTCACCCAAGCCTATGCCGGGCCGGGCGATGAGATCATCCATACCGAGCACGGGTTTTCGATGTATCCGATCCTGAGCCACATGGCCGGGGCGACGCCGGTCCGTGTCGCCGAGACAGACCGGGTGGTGGATGTGGACGCGATCCTCGCCGCCGTGACGCCGCGCACGCGGGTCGTGTTTCTGGCCAATCCGGCCAATCCCACGGGCACCATGGTGCCGGATGGCGATCTGGAACGGCTCGCGGACGGGCTGCCGGGGCATGTGATCCTCGTGATCGACGGGGCCTATACCGAATATGCCGCCGGGTATGATGGCGGGGCCTCGCTGGCGCGCACCCGGCCCAACGTGTTGATGACGCGGACCTTTTCGAAGATCTACGGGCTCGGCGGGCTGCGCATCGGCTGGGGCTACGGGCCGCGTGAGATGATCGACGTGATGACGCGCATCCGCCAGCCCTTCAACCTCAGCGTGGTGCAACTCGCGGCTGCCGAGGCCGCTGTGCGGGACGCCACTTGGGTGACCGACTGCGCTGCGCTCAATGAAGACCAGCGCGCCCGGCTCACGGGGGCGCTGCGGCAACTCGGCATCGCCTGTGACGAGAGCTGTGCCAATTTCGTGCTGGCGCGGTTTGCAGATGAGGGCGAGGCCGGACGGGCGGAACAGGCCCTGCAGAGCGATGGTATTCTGGTGCGGCGCGTCACCGGGTACGGGTTTCCCGAGGCGCTGCGGATCACCGTGGGCGATGCGGCGCAAACCGGGCGGGTGATCGACACTCTCACCAAATGGCGGGCAGCGGCATGAGCGTGATCTATGCGCGCGTGGCGCTCATCGGGCTCGGGCTCATTGCCGGGTCGATGGCTTACGCGATGAAGCGCGCGGGCGTGGCGGGCGAGATCGTGGGCACTGCGCGCTCCGCCGAGACCCGTGCGGCCGTGCGCGATCTTGGGTTTTGTGATCGCGTGGAGGACAGCGCAGCAGCGGCCTGCGAGGGCGCCGATCTGGTGGTTCTGGCCGTGCCGGTGGGCGCGATGGGCCGCATCGCCGCCGAGATCGCGCCCGTACTCAAGCCCGGCGCGACGGTGACCGATGTGGGCTCGGTCAAGGGCGACGTGTTTGCCAGCGTGACACCGCACATGCCCGCGGGCGTGCACTTCATCGGCTCGCACCCGATGGCCGGGACCGAGCATAGCGGGCCTTATGCGGGGTTTGCGGAACTGTTCGACAATCGCTGGACGCTGATCGTGCCCCCCGAGGGTTGCGATCCTGCGGCGCTGGACCGGCTCGAACGCTACTGGCAGGCGCTTGGGTCGATGACGGATCGGATGGATGTCGAGCATCACGATCAGGTCTGCGCGGTCGTCAGCCACATTCCGCACCTCATTGCCTATACGATGGTCGGCGTCGCCGACGATCTGCGGCGGGTGACCGATAGCGAGGTGATCAAATACTCGGCGGCGGGCTTTCGGGACTTCACGCGGATCGCCGCGTCCGACCCGACCATGTGGCGCGATGTGTTTCTGACCAACAAGGAGGCAACGCTGGAAATCCTCGGGCGCTTCACCGAGGAGCTTTTCGCGTTGCAGCGGGCGATCCGGACAGGTGACGGGGATCACCTTTTCGAGTATTTTACCCGCACCCGGGCGATCAGGCGCGGGATCATCGAGGCCGGGCAGGACACGGATGCGCCGGATTTTGGACGGGTGAAGAAGACATGATCCGGATGACGCTGGCGCTTTTTCTATGGGCAGGCATGGCTCTTGCGCAGGCGCCAACGCAGTCGCTGCGGCCCGAGACCCGGAGCGCGCCTGTGCATCTGGCCACGATGGCGGCCCCTGTGGAGATGCGCGCCGTTCTGCGGCCCCTGACACGTCCGGGCAGCATCGCGCAAAAGGCGATGGCGAAGCGGCAGCAATTGCGGCGCGGGGCGGTCTGCGGCGATCTGGCCATTCAGGGCGAAGAGGTCGGGCCGGTGCCGGGGCGCATTGCAGGCTGCGGGATCGAGCGCGCGATGCGGATCACGTCGGTGGCCGGGGTTGCCCTGAGCCAAAGCGCGCTGATGGATTGTGGCACCGCGAAGGCGTTGAAAACATGGATCGAAAAAGCTGCCGTGCCGGCCTTCCGGTCGAAGGGCGGGGGCTTGAGCCGGCTGCGGGTCGCGGCGCATTACGCCTGCCGGACGCGCAACAGCCAGACCGGGGCGCGCATCTCCGAGCATGGCAAGGGCCGCGCGATCGACATCTCGGCCTTCTATCTGCGCGATGGCGCAGCGGTGACCGTGCTGGAGGGCTGGCGCGCGGGCGGCAGCCAGAGCCGGGCGCTGCGCAAGGTGCATCAGGGGGCCTGCGGGCCATTCGGGACCGTGCTGGGGCCGGAATCGGATCGGTTTCACCGCGATCACTTTCATTTTGATACGGCGCGCTATCGGTCCGGGCCGTATTGCCGCTAGGGGTGGGAACGCGCCTTTGGCGCGTGGGGGAGTTTCACTCCCCTTCCCCCCACAGAATATTTTTATCACAAGGAAAACAGGGGGGCGCTTCGCGGAGTGACGTGGGACACTTTGGTGCAACCCGCCCCGGACGTCGAGGCCCCGGGTAAAGCCCGGGGCGAGGGGCTTTGTAGGCTGGGCAATCTGCCCACCATCTTTGTCTCAGGGCAGGATCACGCGGGGGGCCGGGCCGAGGGGGAGGAAGCCGATGAAGACAAGGCCGCTCTCCAAGCGAAGCGTCACGTCGAGATCGCTGGTGCGGCCTGATCCGGCGGCGAGGCTCGTCAGCACGTTTTGCACCGTGCCGCGCATGTCGGTCGGCAGAAGCCCGGCGCGTTCGGCCAGATCGAGCATCGCCTGCCAGTTCTCCGCGCGCAGGACCACCTCGCCCGTCGGCACGCCTTGCGCGTCCACATCCAGCGCACCGGTCAGGCGCATGCGGACATCGCCCCAATGCGCCTCGGCGGCGTGCAGGGTGATCTGGCGCGGTTGCGGGCGGGCGTCCTCAATCGCGCTGCGATCCCACGGGCGGTCGAAGCGGAGCGTGGCGTGGGCCTGCAGGGCGGTGAAGACCAGCGGCCAGCTGTCGGGCACGACGAGCGCGCGCCGGGGCACGGCGCCGGGAGTGAATTGTCCGAATTTCAGTGTGATCTCGTAGGTCTCGGCTGCATCGCTCTGGGCCATGCGCAGCTCGGTGCCGCTGGCGGAGAAGAGGCCGCCTTGCGGATTTTGGGCCTGCACCGGGCCGGAGGTGAAGGACAGGTTCTGCAATTCGAGGGCGGTGCCGGGATGCAGGTTGAGATCGGCCCGCCCGGTGTCGAAGCTCAGATCCACCGCGCCGGTGGGCGTGGCGAGGCGCAGCGGCGTTTGCGGCAGGCGCAGGGCCACATCGCCGGGCCAGAGCGTGCGTGCGGAGATGCCGAGGCGATCCGCGCGCAGCGCCAGCCCGGTTTCGGGATCGGCCAGCGCCAGCCCGATCAGGTCGGCGCGGATCTGACGGGGAAAGCCGCCGCGCTCCAGATCCTGCGCTTCGGCCTGCCAGCCCTCGGCCCGGCGCTCGGCGAGCCAGCCTTGCAGACCGGAGGAGAGCGACCACATCGCGGCCCCCCACCAGCCCAGCCCCGCAAGGATCACCAATGCCGCTGCCCAAGCCAGTTTGCGCATCTTGAGGACCTTTCGTTCCGCCCGGCAACCGATTACAGGGGAGGCGCGGAAAGGACCAGAGCAATGGCATTATGGGTCTTCGGATATGGCAGCCTTTTGTGGAACCCCGGTTTCGAGGTCGCCGAACAGGTGATCGCGCGTCTGCCGGATTATGCGCGGTCCTTCTGCATGTGGTCGATCCATCATCGCGGCTCGGAGGAGGAACCGGGGCTCGTTCTGGCGCTTGATGCCCATCCCGGCGCGTCCTGCGAAGGGGTCGCCTTGCGCGCCGCGCCCGGCACCGAGGACGCGACGCTGAGCTATCTGCGCGACCGCGAGTTGATCTCGTCGGCCTATGAGGAGCGCAATCTCGACGTCGATCTGGTGGATGGGCGGCGGGTCGCGGCGGTGTCCTATGTGATCAAGCAGGATCACGAACAGTACTGCGCGGGCATGGAGCTTGAACGGCAGGCGCAGGTGATCGCAAAGGCCGTCGGCGGGCGCGGGCCGAATAGCGAGTATCTCTACAACACCGCCGCGCATTTGAGCGAGTTGGGGCTCGCCGATGCCGATCTGGACTGGCTGGTGCGGCGGGTGCGGGCGCTCACGTCATAATTGCTTGGCGGACCCACCCGCTTATGGTGTAACCTTCCGCTGAGACCACAAGATAAGGCCCCGGCGCGCGGGGCAGGGAGCAGCACATGGCGCAAACGCCGCGCAAGGCCCGACCGCAGTTTTCGCAGCCCGTGCGGCAGGTCCTGCTCATGCTGATCACGCTCGGGCTGACGGGGTTCGGGGCGTTTGTGGCGCTGCCCCGGGTGCTGCCGGTCTTCGAGGCCAACCCCTATCTGAACGGGTTCATCTTCTTCGTCTTTCTGATCGGGGTCGTGGCCTGTTTCTGGCAGGTCGCGCTGCTGATCATCTCGGTGCGCTGGATCGAACGCTTTGCCTCGGACAGCGCCGAAAGCGGCAACGCGCCGCAAATGCTCGCGCCCTTGGCCACGCTCTTGCGCACGCGCGGCGCGCGGATGCAAATCGGCGCCTCCTCGACGCGCTCTATTCTGGACTCGGTCGCCACGCGGATCGACGAGGCGCGCGAGATCACGCGCTACATCGTCAACCTTTTGATTTTCCTCGGGCTTCTGGGCACGTTCTACGGGCTCGCCACCACCGTTCCCGCCGTTGTCGACACGATCCGGTCGCTCGCGCCGCAGGAAGGCGAAGGCGGGGTCGAGGTGTTCAACCGGCTGATGACCGGGCTCGAAGCGCAGCTCGGGGGGATGGGCGTGGCCTTTGCCTCCTCGCTTCTGGGGCTTGCAGGCTCGCTGGTCGTGGGGCTGCTGGAGCTTTTCGCCGGGCACGGGCAGAACCGGTTCTACCGCGAGCTTGAGGAATGGCTCAGCAGCATCACCCGGCTCGGATTTGCCGCCGGGGATGAGGGCGCGGGCGGCGAAAGCGCGGCGATGGCGGGCGTGCTCGACCACATGGCCGAGCAGATGGAGAGCCTCCAGCAGATGTTCACCCAGTCCGATGTGAGCCGGTCGATGCTGGAGGACAAGCTCGGGCGGGTCGCCGATGCGGTGACCGAACTCGCGAGCAAGATGGACAGCGGCGACAAGACCGCCACCGCGCTGGCGCAGGTCGCGGAGGGGCAGGAGCGGCTGATCGAGGTGCTGACCAAGCAGGGCGGCGACGGGATCGACCCGGAGAGCCGGATGCGGCTGCGCTCCATCGACGTGCAGATGCTGCGGATTCTCGAAGAGATCAGCGCCGGGCGGCAGGAAAGCATGGCCGAGCTGCGCGGCGAGCTTCATGCGCTGACGCGGGCGGTGCAGGGGGAGCGGGTCGCCGGGACAAGCGTCACGCGCACGACACCTGACGTGGAGACCTAGACGATGGCCCTCTCCCGCCGCTCCGGAAACCGCTTTCAGGCGTCGATCTGGCCGGGCTTCGTGGACGCGATGACCGGGCTCTTGCTGGTGCTGTTCTTCGTGATCTCGATCTTCATGATCGTGCAATTCACCCTGCGCGAGACGATCGACGGGCAGGAGACCGAACTCGACCAGTTGGCCGGAGAGGTGGCGCAACTCGCGCAGGCGCTGGGGCTGGCCGAGCAGCGCGGGGACGCATTGAGCCAGCAGGTCGGGGCGCTGAGCGCGACGCTGGAGAGCTCGCAGCAGCGGGTGGCCGAACTGACCCGGGCGCGCGAGGCCGCCGAGGCGCAGATCGCGGCGCTGATCGGGGAGCGGGACGCGGCGGAGGCGGCGCTGGGGGCCGCGCAGACGCAGATTTCCTCCTTCGAGGCACAGGTCGCCGCGCTGATCGCCGAGCGGGACGGGGCGCTGGACCGCATCGGCTCGCTGGAGCAGACACAGGCGGATCTGGAAGCTGACCGCGCGGATCTGGAGGCGGCGCGGACCGAGCTTCTCAGCGAGCAGGAGGCGCTGAATCTGGCACTCGCGCAGGCCCGCAGCGAGATCGACGCGGGCGCCGAGGCCGCCCGGCTTGCCGCG
>CBFHJA010000102.1:0-6910 GCA_965656085.1 uncultured Aliishimia sp.
GCCTCCGGCGGCGGCCGCAGCCGTGGTGCCGGTGCCGCCGACCATGGCTGCGCCGTGGCAGGAGCTTTTCATCGGACGCCCGCTGACATGGTGGCAGGCGCGCAGCTGGCATTGTGAGCCCTTGGTGATGGCGCTGGAGCATATGTCTCACGCGACCCGGTTTCAGGTCGACCGGCTTATGCGGGCGCAGGCGGAGGGGCGCGATGTGTTGCTGGAGAGCCGCGCGCGCATGGCGCGGATCACGGAGCATATCGCGGCAGAGGGAACTTGGCCCGCTGCTGTTGTGGCGTTCCCGGAGACGGATGGCTTGGCGTTGGTGGATGGGCATCACCGGCTTGCGGCGCTGGAGGGCGCGCGGCGCGCGGCGCTGCCGGGACTGCGCGCACGCCACCTTGTGTGGCTGGCCTTGCCCGGCTCGGCGAAATCTCGCCGATAGTGGCCGCGCTCTTCCCGGTTTGGTGTGTCAATTGGGGTGATCACCTGATGGACGGGCGGGAAAACCACCGCCATGGTTGACGTCGAGTAAAATTTATACAGGACGACAGATTATGGCGACCATTCCCGGCGATACTCTCATTGAATTCAACGATGCTCTCGACACCGCTTCGGGCAATATCGGCGAGGTGCAGACCGCAGTCACCTCCGGGCGCGAGGGCGCGGAGGATATCAAATGGGCGGTCGGCACCTTCGGCCGGATTGAAACCAAGGCCGACCAGGTCGCCAAGATCCTCGGCGGCTTTGGCGATGTGCTCGACCTTCTGGGCAAAGTTGGCCCGCTGCGCACGGTGTTCAACCCGCTGGAGCGGGTGATGAAGGACCTCGAACGCGCTGTAGAACAGGTCGAGGCCAAGGCCCGGCAGATCGACCAGAGCACGCCAGTGACGTCCATCGAGACAAAGGTGCAGAAAGTCATCGACGAGCTTGCGGAGCTTGAAGGCAAGGTCGGCGAGAAGCGTGACGAGTTCGACGAGCGCCGCGACCCGGTGCAGCAGGCGGTCGATACGCTCCAGCAACTGCGCGACTCGGGCATTGACCAGATCGTCGACGTGGACGGGCTGGCGAGCGCAGTGGACACGCTGGTCACGCTGCCCCGCGACGCGGCGGTGGAGGTCAATAATCTGTTTGGCGTCGAGACCGACCCGGACAGCGTGGCGGGCAAGCTCGCGGCGTTCAATGACGCGGTGGCGGGCAATCCCCTGCGTGACGCGCAGCGCATGGAAGCCGATCTGTGCGAGATCATCGACCAACTGGGCTTTCTCAGCAAACCGTTCGACATTCTCGACAGCATTCTGAGCCCGATCCGCTGGGCGCTGGATGCAAGCGATTTCGTCTTCGACCTCGTGGTCTCGCCGGTACTCGACCCGATCCTCGACGCGATCGGCGTGAACAAGCTCTTCGACGGGGTCCGGAAAGAACTGTCCAAGCTGCTCCCAGATGTTGGCATTCTTGATGGCTTCATCGACGGCCCTGCGCTCCCGGACATCGACGCGCAGTTTCCGGACGTAACGGTCGAGCTGGATGCGTTCCTTGGGCTGGATAGCCTACTCGACCGGGCCCTTGAGGCCATCAAGCCGGAGAATTTCACCGGTGACACCTTCGTGGCCGGAACCGATGACAACGACGTTCTAGGCGATCTCGTTGCCTCGGTGCGGCAGGTCCTGTCTGGCGGGCTTGGCTTCGATACCCTGACCGGCGGGGCGGCGTTCGGGGATGTGTTCTCCGGCGGGGCGGGCGACGATGTGATCGACGGCGGCGCGTCGTGGATCGAGGGCACCGATGAGCTGCTCAAGGACGTGGTCGTGTTCAGCGGCACGATTGCCGAATACCTGATCGAGTTCAGCGAGGACGGCGAGGAGGTGATCATCAACCACGTCGCACCGCTGGCCGGATTGCTGGGCGACGGCACGGATCGGGTCCGCAATGTCGAGACCTTCGTGTTCGACGGGCTGGAGATCTCCGCCGCTGATCTGCGGGACGGCCTGCGCCTCCTCTCGGCGGACGAGACCGGCCCGGTCTCAGGACGCCCCGGCACCGATGCCAGTGGCGACCCGTTCCGGGACTTCCTCATTGCAATCGCGGCGGATCAGGGCGTGACGCTGAATGGCGGGGATGGCAATGACCACCTGATCGGCACCCGGTTCAGCGATGATCTGTTCGGCGGGAACGGCGATGATGTTCTGGATGGCGGCCCCAATGGGGTGAATGTCGAGGATGATTTCTTCGGCGGAAATGGCATTGACGAGCTGACCTTTGTCTCAAGCCTGAAGGCGAGCGGCGAAGTGGTGGATCTTGGCGCGGTGGATCGGGGCGACTCGATCCTGACCGGCGCGACCTCCGCGTTCGGGATCGAACGCATCGAAGGGTCCGAGTTCGACGATGTGTTCTTCGGGCGCGAGGTGCAGTTCCTCGACCAGAACCCGGCCAATGCGACCTATATCGAACGGCTCGCGGGCGGCGGCGGCGATGACGTGCTGCGCGGCTTTGGCGGCGATGACCGGCTGGAGGGGGGCGCGGGCAATGACCTTCTGACAGGCGATGGCGGCGTGAACCAGTATCTGGGCGGCGAGGGCGATGACATCCTGCTCCTGAGCGGCACCGCCCCGGGCCAGCAGGTCGATGGCGGCGCGGGGTTCGATGTGCTCTATTACGGCGGCGCTCTGTCCACGGTCGAAACCTTCGACACTGCTGCCGACACAGCAGGCTGGAGCACGGTGTTGAAGGCCGAGACCGCACCTTTCTCGGCGGCATTTACCGATAGCGCGCCGCTCACCTGGAATGATAGCTTGGGCGAGCCGGGCGGCCATATCAGGGTCAGTCACAGCAATGACGCGCGCTGGTTCAAAGCCCCCGAAGCCTATACGGGCGATCAATCGGACAAGCTGGGCGGGACGCTGTCCTACAGGATCCTCGATTTCGCCAATAATGTATCGGGGCCCCTGATCTACAGCACCGGGGAGGTCGCGCTGGTCGGGGCGGGCCTGACCTTGCTGTCGGATGTGCCCAATCCGGTCTCGACCGCCGACTGGTCCATCCAGAGTGTGGATATCGTGGCCTCCGATTGGTATCTGCTCGGCGCGCCCGGCACGCCGGTGGACGAGGCCACGTTGCTGAGCGTGCTGTCCGATGTGGAAGATCTCTACATTCGCGGCGGCTACCGCGCAAAGGTCGAGACAATCGGCCTCGACGATGTGCGCTTCGAGCCCTTTGGCGGGATCGAGGACGACCGTCTGAGCGAGTATGGGAGCTTTTTGCGCGGCGATTACGCGGTGCAGGGCCTCACGGGCCGGGTCGAGGTCGATGTGGCGGCTGGCACGGTCACGCGCTTCGATGAGACCGGAACCGAGATCGCGCAGGATGCCTTCGCGGGCATCGAACGCATCGCGGGCGGGTCGCAGGACGATCTGTTTGTCGCCGATCTGGCGGATCCTGAGGCGACGGTGGAGCTTCAGGGCGGTGACGGGAACGACAGCTTCGCGTTAGGGCAGGGCGCTCAGGTTGTGAATGGCGGCGCGGGCGATGACACGATCACCATGACAACGCGCGGCTTTTCAACCGGCGAGAGCTTTGACGGCGGCGCGGGCATTGACACGCTCGATCTCAGCCAGGTCGCCGATGCGCGCTGGTGGCTTCAGTTCACTGCGTTGCGCGGGGCCGACTGGACCTTGTCCGACGATGATTTTTTCGCCACCGACACAGCTCAGGTGGACAATATCGAGCGCGTGATCACGGGTGATTTCGACGATTACGTGGTGGGCGACCTGCTCTATGTCGAGACCGGCGCGGGCAATGATTTCGTCGACGCGCAGACGTTTCAAGACGGCCAGCAGGTCTTTCTCGGGGACGGCGATGACGAGATGTATTCGTTCAATTTCCTCAATACCACGTTCGACCTCGGCCTTGGCAACGATATGGCCTTCGTGTGGGGCGGCATGGATGGCAACCTCTCGACGGTGATTGGCGGTCCGGGCAACGCGACCGATGCGGACGGCGAACAGATTTCCGATGACGACGTGTTCCTCACAGGCGGTGGACGTTTGCACGTTGTGGGCGGCGATGGTCAGGATATCGTGTCCTTCGGCAGCAGCGAGATCTACTTCTCCACCTTCGGCCTGACGCTCGATCTGTCCGATGCGACGCAAAATGCGGGCGGCGCGGCGAACTTGACCTATGAGGGTGTCGAGAATGCCTCGGGCGCGGCTGGCGACGATACCGTGCGCGGCGATGCAGGGGCCAACCTGCTCATTGGCGGCGCTGGCGACGACACGGTCGAAGGCGAGGGCGTCGCGGCGGTGTTCGCAGGCCTTGGCGCGGGCGATGTGCTTTATGGCAACGCGGGCGACGACCAGTTGATCGGCCATCTCGGCGACGACGTTCTGCATGGCGGGTCGGGCACCAACACCTTGATTGGCGGCGATGGCAATGACACCGCGAGCTATAGCTTCACCGAAATCGGCGCGGTGGACAGGGCGGGCGTGCAGCAAGCCTACGCCCGGGACCTGATCGCCACGGTCGATGCCGATCTGGGCGTGACCGGGGTGGGCAGCGCCACCAAGCAGCGCGTGCTGCACCGCGATGATTACGAGAGCGGTGTGAGCGGTTTTGGTGGCTCGTTCAGCACCCCGAACAACGCAAGCACGACGCTGGGCGGGCAAGGGACGGTTGTCGGCCCCATCGGCAAGACCTCCGTTCCTGAATACAACAAGACCTTCGATCTCGGCGAGGTGCCGACCGGGCCGATCACCGTGTCCTTTGACGTGATTGAGATCGATAGCTGGGGCAACAGCTTTCTGGGCGTGGACACGCCTGCGGGCTCCGTCTATTTCCGCTTCGAGAGTGGACAGGTGACGTCTGGCGTCCTGTCGGGCACCTCGGGTGGCCTCACTTGGGAGCTCGAAGAGGATGCAGGCCCCGGCAGCGATCTCAACTCTGGCGGCATAAACGACTACGTGCACCGCCTGTCGCTGACCTTCACGCCGACGAGCCAGTTTGTGACCCTCGCCTTCGGGGTCGACTTCAGTGGCTTCGCGGGCAGCAGCGATGACCGGCTGGCGATTGACAACATGCTGATCACGACCGCAGAGACGGACACGCTGTTTGGCGTCGAGAACCTCACAGGCGGCGCGCTCGGCGACACGCTGACCGGCAACGGTGCGGCCAATGTGCTCAACGGCGCGGCGGGCGACGATATTCTGCGCGGCGAAGACGGCAACGACACGCTGCTCGACGGAGATGGCGCGGATATTGTCTATGGCGGCGCGGGCGACGATACCGTGATTGCCGGACGGGGTGACGTCTCAGGGACCCTCTCGTCCTTTGATGGCCGCGATACCTATGACGGCGGCGACGGGTTTGACACGCTGGACTACAGCGGCTTCGACACGGACCTCCTTTTTGCCTGGGGCGGCACGGTGATCATCAACGATTTCGTTGAGGCGCCCCCGGTCTGGAAGGATGACGGCACGACGGGCCTGCGCACGTTCGGCTCCGAGACCTTCTCCCCGCAATCCCTCCTTGAGGCACAAGACCCCTCCGAAGCCGATTCGGCCGATGACTTCCTGCGCGATCTCTCCGCTGTCACGGGCCCCGCGTCAGAGATTGAGATCCCGGCGGAGCCCGTCCCCCAGCAGTGGCGCGATGTCCGTACCGACTTCGAGAAGCTGATCGGCGGGTCCGGCAATGACACGTTCCTCTTCGGTGACCCTGCCGTCTTCCCGAACCAGGAAGAGATTTTCGAAGGCGGGCTTGGGAATGATCTTTATGTCGTCGCAGGGCCGGATATCGCCATCGTCGAAACCGAGACTGGCGGGCTGGACACGGTCCAGGCGGACGTGGATTTCATCCTGCCCGATTTCGTCGAAAACCTCGAAATGACCAGCGACGTTTATTTCCCTACGGGCAGCGCCACCAGTGGCACGGGCAATTCCGGCGACAACCGGATCACCGGCAACGACCTGTCCAACATCCTCAGCGGTCTGGGCGGCAACGATATCCTTCTGGGCCTTCGAGGCAACGACACGCTGGACGGCGGGGAGGGCGATGACGTTCTGGATGGCGGCGACGACGATGACACGTTGAACGGCGGTGCTGGCGACGACACGCTCTATGTCAGCAGCGGGCTTGATCTGCTCGATGGTGGTGCGGGACACGATACCGTAAACTTCGAAGTCATCGCAGGCGGCGCCGTGTTCACGCTCACCGGGACCGGCACGGTCACCGCGAAAGACCTCGCGGGTGCGGATTTGACCAGTTCCGTGTTCACCGGGTTTGAAAACGTGACCGGCAATGCGGACCGCAATATCTTCTATGGCAATACAGCCAGCAACACGCTGGACGGAGCCGACGGCGCGGACGATCTGTTCGGCGGAGACGGCGATGATATCCTCCTCGGCGGCAGAGGCGACGACCTGCTGCAAGGCGGTGCGGGCTCCGATACCGCCAGCTACGCCTCCGCTGGCGGCGGCGTGGTTGTGTCTCTGGGCACGGCGCCTGCGGATATCGGCAGCGGTCAGGGCGTGGATACCTTGACCGGCATCGAAAACCTCACCGGCAGCTTCTTTGACGATGTGCTGTCGGGTGATGGCGGGAACAATCAGCTGTTGGGCGGGTTCGGAGACGATTTGCTCATTGGCGGGGCGGGCGACGATCTGTTCGATGGCGGAGACGGGATCGACACCGTCAGCTACGCCGAGGCCGGGAGCCGTGTTGCTGTGTTCCTGACACGCTCCGCCGATGTGCTCGGCGGGCAAGGGGTCGATACTTTCGTCAGCATCGAGAACCTCATCGGCACGAGTTTCAGCGACCGGCTCGTCGGCAACGGCGCCGACAACCACCTGATCGGCGGCGGCGGCAATGACGTCATCATCGGGCAGGCCGGCGACGACACGATCGAAGGCGGCAACGGCTGGGACAC
>CBFHJA010000103.1:0-6418 GCA_965656085.1 uncultured Aliishimia sp.
TTGCGGGCGGCGCGGTGTGGCATCTGACGGGCAAGGTCTCCACCGCTGCGCTGCCCGCCTGCGCGGGGGGCTTGATCGTCACGAACCAGCGTTTGGAGATCACGAAAGCGCGGTCCTGCGACGTGCTCGACGCCGGCGCGCTGCGCCACACCGGCGCGGTCGCGCTGCGTCTGACGCCGGACGGCGCGGTGCAGATCACGACCGCCCGCGACGTCACGGGCGATCGGATGTGGTCGAACTGGCCCGAGCCGCGGCCCGGATCAGATCAATATGTGCGGATCAGCCCCACGAGCCGGCCCTGAACCTTGACCTTGCCCGCCGGGAAGACGCGGGTTTCATAGGCCGGGTTCGCCGCTTCCAGCGCGATGGTATCCCCGCGCCGCTGGAAGCGCTTCAGCGTGGCCTCGTGATCTTCGACCAGCGCGACAACGATATCGCCATTATCGGCATGGGAGGTCTCGCGGATCACCACCACATCGCCATCGTTGATCCCGGCCTCGATCATCGAATCGCCTTTGACTTCAAGCGCATAGTGATCGCCCCCGGTGCCGAGCATGGAGCCGGGCACCGCGATGCTGTCGCTGGGTTGGTTGATGGCTTCAATGGGCACGCCGGCGGCGATCTTGCCCATGATCTGCACGTCTTGGGCATGGATCGGCGTCACGGCCATGGCTCCCGCCGGGGCCGGGGCCGGGCTGTCGGGCAGGTCGCCGTCGATGACGGTCGGGCTGAACCCGCTGGCCACACCCGTGCCGCCAAGGCTTTCGGGCAGTTTCAGCACTTCGATGGCGCGGGCGCGATGCGCGAGGCGGCGGATGAAGCCACGTTCTTCCAGCGCGGTGATGAGCCGGTGAATACCGGATTTGGAGCGCAGATTGAGCGCGTCCTTCATCTCGTCGAAACTGGGCGGCACGCCGTCCCGTTGCAGCCGTTTCTGGATGAACTCCAGCAGATCGAGTTGTTTCTTGGTTAGCATGCTCGTGCCCCCATTCCCGTTGATTTTGGGTTTGTTCTACGCATGTTCTTGTTTTGTGTCAACAATTGGAACGATTTGGTCCACCATTGCCGGAAGATGGTTAAAGAAAGATAAATTCCTGCACAGATCCGGCCGCGCGCGCGGGATCCCCCACGGGGCGGATCGCCAACGCATTGGCCCGGCTCAGCACTGTCAGAAGCGAGCTGTCCTGCCGCGCCAGAACCTCGATGTCGTCGCCGGTGACAACGGCGCGCATGTAATGCTCCCGGGGCCCGTTCGGACCCACATCGCCCGTCAGCCGCGCCCTATGCACCTGCGGCAGCACCTCAGTGAGCCCCAGCAGCGCCCGCACCATCGGCAGCAGGAACAAATGCCCGCAGACCATCGCCGAGACCGGGTTGCCCGGCAGCCCCAGCCACGCCATCTCGCCCTTTGCCCCCGCCATCAACGGCTTTCCGGGGCGCATGGCGATGCGGTGAAAACTGCGCGTCACCCCGAACCGGTCCATCGCGGGGGCCACCAGATCGTGATCCCCGACCGACGCGCCGCCAATCGTCACCACCAGATCGGCGGGCCATCCTGCGGCCTCGGCAAAGAGCGCATCGAGCGCCTCGGGCCGGTCGGCGGCGATGGGGAAGATGCGCGGCTCCGCTCCGGTGTCGCGCAAGAGCGCCGCCAGCCCGAACACATTCGAAGCGATGATCTGGTGCGGGCCTGGCGCCCCGCCGGGCATCACCAATTCGTCCCCGGTGCACAAGAGCGCCACGCGCGGACGGCGCGTCACGCGCACCTCGGGCGCGTTCATCGCCGCGATCAGCGCCACATCGGAGGCCGAGAGCCGCCGCGGCGCCTCCAGCCGGTCGCCCGCGCTGAAATCGGCGCCTTTCGGGCGGATATTGCCAAGGCTGAGCGGATCGCCCGTCACCACGATCAGATCGCCGCTGCGCTGCACATCTTCCTGAATGAGCACCGTATCGGCCCCCTCGGGCAGCGGCGCGCCGGTGAAAATCCGAACCGCCTGTCCGGCCCCCACGCGCCCGGCAAAGCCATGGCCCGCCGCGCTCTCGCCGATCACCTTGAATTGCGCGTCGCGCTCGACCTCGACCTCCTTGACCGCGTAGCCATCCATCGCCGAGGCCGAAAACGGCGGCTGGTCCCGGCGCGCTTCGACGGGCTCCGCAAGCACCCGGCCTGCGGCTGCGTCCAGCGGCACGGTCTCACAGCCGAGCGGGCGCACCAGCCCCAGACAGAGCGCCTGCGCCTCGGCGACGGAGATCATGCTTGCGCGTCCGGGGCTTCATAGCGCCCCGACTTGCCGCCATCCTTCAACGCCACATGCAGCCCGCCGATCTCCATGCCCTTGTCGGCGGCTTTGACCATGTCATAGACCGTGAGCGCGGCGACCGACGCGGCGGTGAGCGCTTCCATCTCGACCCCGGTTTGCCCGGTGGTCTTTACGGTGGCCTCGATTCGCAGCCCGGGCAGGGCGGGATCGGCTTCGATCTCGATGGCGGCCTTGGCGATGGGCAGCGGATGGCAGAGCGGGATCAGATCGGGCGTTTTCTTCGCGGCCATGATCCCGGCAAGCCGCGCGACCCCGGCCACATCGCCTTTCTTCGCATCGCCTTTCTCAATCAGATCAAGCGTTTCCGGCCTCATCTTGATCCAGGCCCGCGCCACGGCAACCCGCGCGGTCACGGCTTTGCCCGACACATCCACCATATGGGCATCGCCCTTGCCGTCGAAATGCGTCAGCGCCATCACATCACTCCGGGGCGGAGCGGGTCGGCGAGCAGCGCACGCGTCGCCCCGGCCACATCGTCCTGCCGCATCAGGCTCTCGCCGATCAGGAAGATCCGCGCGCCATACATGGCAAGCTCGCGCAGGTCCTCTGGCGTGCCGAGCCCGCTTTCGGCCACCATGACCCGGTCGCCGGGCACATCCCGTGACAGCTGCCGCGTGGTGTCGAGCGTGGTCTCGAAGGTCTTGAGGTTGCGGTTGTTGATCCCGATCAGCGGGCTCTTGAGCGCCAGCGACCGCTCCAGCTCCTCCGCATCATGCACTTCGATCAGGCTGTCCATGCCCCAATGCGTGGCGGCGTCTTCCAACTCGGCCGCCTGCACGTCCGAGACCGAGGCCATGATGATCAGGATGCAATCGGCCCCGAGCGCCCGGGCCTCGGCGACCTGATAGGGATCATACATGAAATCCTTGCGCAGGCAGGGCAGGGCGCAGGCCTCCCGCGCCGCTGTCAGAAAAGATTTTTCGCCCTGAAAGCTCGGCGTGTCGGTGAGCACCGACAGGCAGGTCGCGCCGCCCTCCTCATAGGCTTTCGCCAAGGCGGGCGGGTCGAAATCGGGGCGGATCAGGCCTTTGGAGGGGCTGGCCTTCTTGATCTCGGCGATCAGCCCGTAGCCCTCCCGGCTGGCCTGCATCAGCGCCTTGCCAAAGGGCCGCACGGGCGGCGCGGCGCGCACCTCCTCTTCGACGGCCTTCAGAGGCTTGGCCGCCTTGTCGGCGGCGACCTCTTCGAGCTTGTAGGCCTTGATCTTGTCGAGAATGGTGTCGGTCATGCGGGGTCCGTCCATGTGATCGGCGTCTCGCCTCGAGTGATAAGCCACTCGTTCACAGTTGAAAACGGGCGGGAGCCGAAAAATCCGCGATGGGCGGAGAGCGGCGAGGGGTGGGCGCTTTTGAGCACGAGATGCCCGGGGGCGCGCAGATGGCGCGCGAAACCCTGCGCAGGCCCGCCCCAGAGCAGCGCGGCGCGCGGGCGGTCATCCAGCCGGGCCAGCACTTGGCGCACCAGATCGGTCCAGCCGAGCTTCGCGTGGGCCTTGGGCGCGCCCTCGGGCACGGTGAGCGCGGTGTTGAGCAGCAGCACGCCCTGCGCGGCCCAATCGCTGAGGTCGGTGCGGGTGCGCGGCGCGCCCAAATCGGCCTCTATCTCCTTGAAAATGTTCCCAAGACTGTCCAGCCGCCCGCCAAAGCCCACGGGGATCGAGAAGGCCAGCCCGTCCGCCTTGCCGGGCGTGTGATAAGGGTCCTGACCGAGCAGGATCACCCGCACCGCCTCCGGCGGGCAGGCTTCGAGCGCGGCAAAGACCCGGTCTGCGGGCGGGTAAATCGGCCGCGAGTCCTCGGCAAGCGCCGCTTCAAGTCCCGGCAGAGCCTCGGCGAAGAACGGCAACTCCCGCCACGCCCCGAGCCGCGTCAGGTCCAGCCGGACCGCGTTCGGAGTGGGTGACATTTCTTGCAAGAAATGTCCGCCCCGCTCAGCCCGCGCCTTGGGTGATCTTGGCCACCGCGTCGATCTTGCCGCGCGCCGCGCCGCTGTCGATGCTGGTCTCGGCCATCGCCACCCCCTCGCGCAGGTCCTCGCAGCGCCCGGCAACCTTCAGCGCAGCGGCGGCATTGAGCAGCACCGCGTCGCGGTACGCCGATTTCGCCCCGTCCAGGAGCGCATGGAACGCTTTGGCATTGTCCTCGGGCGTGCCGCCCACGATGCTCTCGAAGGGATGGATCGGCAGCCCGGCCTCTTCGGGGTGCAGCTCGAACTCGCTCACCGCGCCATCCGCGAGCCCGGCCACCCAAGACACGCCCGTGATCGTCAACTCATCGGTCCCGTCCGAGCCATGCACGAGCCACGCGGTCTCCGAGCCCAGCAACCCCAAGGTCTCGGCCATGGGCCGGATCAGATCACGCGAAAACGCCCCCGTCAGCTGCCGTTTGACCCCGGCGGGGTTGGTCAGCGGCCCCAGAATGTTGAAGATCGTGCGCGTGCCGAGCTCGGCCCGCGTGGGCATCACGTGGCGCACGGCGGGGTGGTGCATCGGCGCCATCATGAAACCGATCCCGGCCTCGGCGAGGCAGCGCTCCACCACCTCGGGGCCGACCATGACCTCAATGCCCATCTGCCCCAGCGCATCCGCCGCGCCGGACTTTGAGGAGAGGTTCCGGTTTCCATGCTTGGCCACGGTGACGCCCGCCCCGGCCACCACAAAGGCGGTCGCGGTGGAGATGTTCAGCGTGCCCTTGCCGTCGCCGCCGGTGCCGACGATGTCCATCGCCCCCTCGGGCGCGCGCACCTTGTTGCACTTGGCGCGCATCACGGCGGCGGCGGCGGCATATTCCTCCACCGTCTCGCCGCGCGTGCGCAGCGCCATCAGCAGCCCGCCGATCTGAGACGGGGTGGCCTCGCCTTCGAAGAGGATCTCGAAGGCCGCACGGGCCTGATCGGGGCTGAGCGGGCCATTGGCGGCGGCGTCGATGAGCGGTTTCAGCGCGTCGCTCATGCGGGCACCGCCATCAGGTCGAGGAAATTGCGCAGCATCTTGTGGCCGTGCTCGGAGCGGATCGACTCGGGGTGGAATTGCACGCCGTGGATCGGCAACTCGCGGTGCTGAAGCCCCATGATCGTCCGATCCTCAAGCTCGGCGGTGACCTCCAGACAGTCCGGCAGGCTCGCGCGCTCGACCACCAGCGAATGATAGCGCGTGGCGGCAAAGGGCGAGGGCAGCCCGGCGAAGACGCCCGTGCCGCCATGGTGCATCTGCCCGAGCTTGCCATGCACGATGTCGCTGTGCCGCACGACGCGCCCCCCGAAGGCCTGCCCGATGGTCTGATGCCCGAGGCAGACGCCCAACAGCGGCGTGCGGGTCTCGGCGGCGGCCTGCGTGAGCGCAAGGCAGATGCCGGCCTGATCGGGATCGCAGGGGCCGGGCGAGAGCAGGATGCCCGAAGGGTTCAGCCCCATCGCGTCCTGCACGCTCAGCGCGTCATTGCGATGCACCTGCACCTCGGCACCAAGCTCGCCGATGTAATGCACCAGATTATACGTGAAGCTGTCATAGTTATCGATCAAAAGGAGCATGGCAAGCGGGGTCTTTCGGCACCAATTGCAGGCTTTGCGGTGAAGCTGTCTGGTCACGCGCGGCCCAAGGGAGTAAACTTGGCGCACATGTGTTCAGGCTTGAGCGGCAGCGTCAAGAGCCACGCGGGGTGGAAACTGAACCTAAGGACGCAAAGAGCAGGATAACGGGGCGGAGGCCCCCTTCGCGACGGGCCATCAAGGCGGCGGACTACGCGGTGCGCAGACGCACCCGCGCGAAGAGAAGCAGGAGTGGCGCGCATGGCACGCGGATTTTTGGGCGGATTGCTGATCGGCGGCGCGGTGTCGCTGGCAGGCGCTGCGATATTGTCAGTGGTGGCCTTCCCGCCTTCCGCACCGCCGCAGCCCCCCGCCGATACGGCGCCCGCGCAGCGCGCGGCGCAGCAGGCCCCGCAGGACGGCGCGCCCCGGACCGCCGCTGGGACGGGGACCGACTTGGGGACCGACTTGGGGACCGACACGGGGGCGGGCACAGGATCTGAGACCGGAGCCGCAGACGCCACGCCGAGAGCGGTGCCGCAAAGCCCCGCCCCGGTGGCCGGCGCGGACGA
>CBFHJA010000104.1:0-6380 GCA_965656085.1 uncultured Aliishimia sp.
GGGCGCGTCGCGGCCCGCGCCCTTGCCGGCGGGCGAGGTGGAGGCCGCCGTCTATCGCGGCAGCGGCGCGCCCATGGCGATCTTTGGCGATCACTTCTGCCCCTATTGCCGACTGCTCTTTGCGCGGCTGGCCGGGTGGGACCGGCCGATTGAGTGGCATGAATTGCCGCTCTTGCGCCCCGAGAGCCATATCGCGGCGCGCGCAGCGGAGGCGGCGCGGCTTCAGGGCGGGTATGTGGCGTTTCAGAGCGCGATGATCGAGCAGGGGTTCCGGCCTGCGCCTGCATGGATGGCAAGGCTTGCTGACGGTGCGGGGCTCGACGGGGCCCGCCTGCGCCGGGACATGGCCGGGGCCGAGGTGCGCGCCGGACTTTTGCGCTCGGCGCGGGCGGCGGAAACCTTGGGCATTTTCGCGACCCCCGGGGTGGTGATCGGGCGGTCGGTGGTGCTGGGCGCGGTGACAACGGACCAGATCGAGGGGCTTTTGACGGGCGCGTGAGGTGGGCAGGTTGCCCGCCCTACGGCGTCCAATTCGGATCAGCCGGGCGTGCGAGGGCAGAAGCCTCGTTGTGCCCCGCTGGGGGCAACCTTTCAGAGCACGCGCCCGGCCACCGCCGAGAGCTTCTCCACCAGCGCGGAGTCGCGTTTTTCGGGGGCGGTGAGGATCGCGTAGTCGAGGGCGCGGTCGCAGCCATGCGGGCAGGGCACGCGGTCGGCCCCCAAGAGGCCGGGCAGGGCCTTGACCATCTCGCGGGCCTTGTCCGCGTTGCCCATCAGCGTGGCGATGATCTGGTTCACATCCACCTCGCCATGGTCGGGATGCCAGCTGTCATAATCGGTGATCATCGCCACGGAGGCATAGCACAGTTCGGCCTCGCGGGCGAGTTTGGCCTCGGGCATGTTGGTCATGCCGATCACATCGCAGCCCCAGCTTTCGCGGTACATCTTCGATTCCGCGAGCGACGAGAATTGCGGGCCCTCCATCGCCAGATAGGTGCCACCCCGGTGGACATTGATCCCGGCGCCGCGCGCGGCCGTTTCGCAGGCCTCCGACAGGCGCGGGCAGGTCGGGTGGGCGACCGAGACATGCGCGACGCAGCCCGTTCCGAAGAAAGACTTCTCACGGGCGAAGGTGCGGTCGATGAACTGGTCGACGACGACGAAGTCGCCGGGGGCCATCTCTTCGCGGAACGACCCGCAGGCGGAGACCGAGATCACGTCGGTCACACCGAGGCGTTTGAGCGCGTCGATATTGGCGCGGTAGGGCACGGTGGACGGCGCGTGGACATGGCCGCGCCCGTGCCGGGGCAGGAAGGCCATCGCCACGCCGCCGAGCGTGCCGGTCAGGATCTGGTCGGAGGGCGTGCCCCACGGGCTGTCCACATCGCGCCAGTCGGCCCCTTCGAGCCCGTCGATCTCGTAGATTCCCGAGCCGCCGATCACGGCGATCATGGTGTCTGTCATGGTCTGTCCTTTGCGCCAAAAGCGGAGTGTCGGGGGGAAACTCGCAACCTCTACCTGCTTTTGCAAGCCATCACAGGCAGGTCCGGCCCACTGCCGGACGCGGAGTGTTCGGGACCAAGCTGGCCAAGGATTACGCGGCTGCGAGGCGCTCCAGCGCGTCGATATCGCCGGACATCAGGGCAGGGCGGGCGGCGGCGATGCGGTCTGCGGGCCAGTCCCACCATGCGAGCGCCTGCATCCGGGCGATGTCGGCGTCCGGCAGGCGCATCCGCGCGACCGTGGCCGGGTTGCCGGTGACCACGGCGTAGTCGGGCACGGTGCCGCGCACCACGCTGCCTGCGCCCACCACCACGCCATCGCCGATCCGCGCGCCGGGGCAGATCAGGGCGTTCATGCCGATCCACACGTCATTTCCGATCACCGTATCGCGGGTGTCGGGCTGGAAGCCCATGATCTGATCGGGGTCGAAGATCGGGAAGGGGAAGCTCGTCACCCCGTCCATCGCGTGGCTCGCGCCCGCCGTGATGAAGCGCACGCCATGGGCGATCTGGCAGAATCGGCCGATGCGCAGCACGCCCTTGGAGAACGGGAACTGGTAGGGCGCGAGGCGCGCCAGCCAATCCTCGGGCGGGTCGAAATCGGAGGCGTAGGTGTAGTCGCCGATCTCCACGCCCGGCCGGTCAATGACACGGTTCAGGAAGACCGTTCCGGGGATCGCCGTGCCATCCGGGGCGCGCGCCGGGAGCCGGTCGAGCGGGTCGGGAAAGCGTGGCGCGGCGGGGTCAGTCATCCGGGCGGGCAAGCTCGAACACTTCGCGCACCACGGTGTAATCGCGGTAGCCCATGCGCGAGAGCGGGTTGTAGCGGGTCACATCGAAGCGGCCATCCACCAGACAATCGTCGCGCAGATGCACGCCGATCACCTCGCCAAACACCACCACGTTATGCGCGCCCTCGATCTTCACGATCTTGGTCGCGCGGCATTCCAGCGCGGCGGGGGCGTTCGCCACGCGGGGGCATTCGATCTCGGAGCAGCGCACCGCCTCGACGCCGGCATGGGCGAACTCATCCACGTCCTTGCCGAGCGTTTCGGACGAGGCGTTCATCGCGTCCTGCATCGCCTCTTCGACGATGTTCACACAGAACACGCCGGTTTCGCGGATGTTCGACATGCTGTCCTTGCTGCCCGCCTGATCCTCCTTGGCGCCGGTGGAGGCAAACATCACCTGCGGCGGCACGTAGGCGACCCCGTTGAAGAACGAGTAGGGCGCGAGGTTGGCGACGCCGCCTGCGTCCTGCGTCGAGACCCATGCAATCGGGCGGGGGGTGATGATCGCGTTGAACGGGTTATGCGGCAGGCCGTGGCCATCGGCGGGGCGGTAGAACATGGGGGAATTCCTGTCATGTGAGGGGTTTGGCAAAGCCTTTGCGCCATGATAGGCGGTCGGCGCGGCGCGTAAAGGGCCGAATACCGGGGACAGGCAAGGGGCAGGCAAGGGGCAGGGTCGGGGCGCGTGTACCAGTTCGAGCAAGAACAGGCAGAGGATCTGTGGGAGGTCGAGGCCCTTTTCGATCTGTGTTTCGCGCCGGGGCGCGAGGCCCTCAGTTCCTATCGGCTGCGGGACGGCGTGCCGCCTGTGGCGCGGCTCTGCCGGGTGGCGCGGGATGCAGACGGCATTCTGGCCGGGGCGATCCGCTATTGGCCCGTCCGGGTCGGCGGCGCGCCCGCGCTGCTGCTGGGGCCCGTGGCGGTGCATCCGACGCGGCAAGGCGAGGGGCTGGGGCAGGAACTCATCGAGGAGTCGCTGGCGCGGGCCGCGCCGGACTGGGTGCGGGTCATGCTCGTGGGGGATGCCCCTTACTACGCGCGGTTCGGCTTTGCCCGGCTGGGTGGCGTGGTCATGCCGCCGCCGACCAATCCCGACCGGGTTCTGGGCCGGGCGCTGGTGCCGCAGGCTTGGGACGGTGTGACGGGCACCGTGACAAGATGGGCAGAGGATTGAAATTCCGCGCGCCTGCGCCGATCTTGAGCGCATGACACAGTCACAGCTCTCCCTTCCTGCCGATGTCGAGGCCGCGCTGGATGCGCTCGCCCGGCGTCACAACAGCGCCACGGGTCTCGGCATGGAGCTCATCAACCGCTTCGGCACGCAAGCCGAGCATTGGCTCAAACGTCTGCCCACTCCGGTGCGGGACGGGCTCGGAGGCGCGACGCGCGCGGGCCTGTCGCAAGCGGTGAAGGCCGCGCAGGCCAGCCGGGGGCGGGTGCCGGACCAGCCAGACTGGGTGAACGGCACGATCGGCGCGGCGATGGGCGCTTTGGGCGGCTTTGGCGGCGCGCCCACGGCGCTGGCGGAGATTCCGGTGACGACGACGCTGCTGCTTCGGGTCATTCAGGGGGTGGCCGCCGAGCACGGGTTCGACCCGGCGGAGGAAAATGTGCAGTTCGATTGCCTGACGGTCTTTGGCAGCGCCGGGCCGATGGCCGATGACGACGGGGCGGAGACCGCGTTTTTCTCGGCGCGGATCGGGCTCAGCGGGGCGGCTTTGAGCAAGATCATTCACACCGTCGCGCCCCGGCTCGCGGCGGCGATGGGCCAGAAGCTCGCGGCGCAATCAGTGCCGGTGCTGGGGGCGGCGGCGGGGGCGGCGATCAACTACACCTTTACCAGCTACTATCGCGAGATGGCGCATGTGCATTTCGGGCTGCGCAAGCTGGCGGTGGAGGCGGATATTCCCGAGGCGGTTTTGACCCGGGCTTTGCAGTACAAGATCGCGGGCGTGCCGATCATGCGAGCCGGCGGGTAGGCTGGGTTGCTGCGCAAGCGAGAGACGCTGTCTCTCGCGCTCTCTGGGATATTTGGGGCCAAAGGAAGACAGGGACGGTGGGGCTCTGTCCGGCTGCGTGTGGGCTTGCTGGGCGGGGTGGTTTGTCAGGCGCTGATGGCGGTGCGGGCGACGGAGGTGGCTTTGAGGACGGCGTAGACTTGTTTTCCGGGCTCCAGTGCAAGATCGCTGCGGGCGCGTTCGGTGATGCGTGAGAGGAGGCATTGGTCGCCGAAGCGCAGCACGACAGCGACGCCGGGGCCGCGGCCTGTTTCCAGCTTTTCGATCACGCAGGGCAGGATGTTGCGGGCCGACAGGCCCGTCGGGGGTGCAGTGGCGAGGATCACGTCTTGTGCGCGGATGCGCAGGCGCAGCGCCTCGCCGGGTTCGGCGCGCACCCCGGGCAGGAGGAGCGGGCCGCCAGAGGTCGTCAGCCGCGTGAGCCCGTCCGCCTCATGTGCCTCCACCGTCGCGCTCAGCACCGCGCCCGCCTCGCGCACGCCGAGAAAGGGCATCGCGGCGGGGTCCGAGAGCACATCGGTGACCGGGCCGCTCAGGACGATCTTGCCCTCGCGCATGAGGGCGACATGGTCGGCGAGGCGGGCCATCTCCTCCACCGCGTGTGTGACATAGAGCACGGGCAGGCCCGCATGGGCTTTGAAGCGGTCGAGATAGGGCAGAATGTCGTCCTTGCGCGGCCCGTCCAGCGCGGCGAGCGGCTCGTCCATCAAGAGCATCCTTGGGTCCGAGAGGAGCGCGCGGGCGAGCGCCACGCGTTGCGCCTCGCCGCCCGAGAGCGTGGCAGGAGTGCGCGTGAGCAGGGCCGAGAGGCCGAGCAGGTCTATCAGGGCCTCTTCGCCCGCGCCCGTGCCGCGCCGGAACCGCGCCGGGAAGCGCAGGTTTTGCAGGACCGTCATATGCGGGAAGAGGCGGCCATCCTGAAACACGGTGCCCATGCGGCGCCTGTGGGCCGGGGTGTCGATGCCTGCCGCGCTGTCGAAGAGCGTCTCGCCGTCGACCGCGATCCGTCCGGTCTGCGGGGTCAGCAAGCCCGCCATCGCGCGCACCAGCGTGGTCTTGCCGCAGCCCGAGGGGCCGAAGAGTGCGGTGACGCCGGCGCCGCCCGCAAGGTCGAGGTCGAGATCGAGCGCGCCGATCTGGTGATGCAGAGCCAGCTCAAACCCCATGGCGCGCGCCTATCTTCGCGGCCATGCGGCGGGCCAGCCATTCCGAGACCAGCACCGCACCCACCGAGACCGCCACCGCCCAGAGCACAAGCTGCGCGGCGGGGCCCTCCTGACCGGGGATTTGCAGCAGCGCGTAGATCGCGGAGGGCAGGGTCTGGGTTTCGCCGGGGATGTTGGCGACGAAGGTGATCGTCGCGCCGAACTCGCCCATCGCCTTGGCAAAGCCCATCACCGTTCCGGCGAGGATACCGGGCAGGGCGAGCGGCAGCGTGACCTGCGCGAAGACCGCCCAGCGGGGCGCGCCGAGCGTGGCGGCGGCCTCTTCAAGGCGCGGATCGACCGCTTCCAGGGCCAGCCGGATCGCGCGGACCATCAGCGGGAAGCCCATGATCCCCGCCGCCAGCGCCGCGCCGGTCCAGCGGAAGGCGAAGGTCAGGCCCAATGTCGCTTCGAAGAACGCGCCCAGCGGGCCATTGCGACCAAAGGCGATCAGCAGCAGGTAGCCCGTGACCACCGGGGGCAGGACGAGGGGCAGGTGGACCACAGCCGAGAGCGCCGATTTGCCCGTGAAGTCGCGGCGGGCCAGCACCCAGGCCAGCCAGATCGCCAGCGGCAGCGCCACCAGCGTCGCCACCAGCGACACGCGCAGCGAGAGCAGCAGCGCGGTCCAGCCCGCCGCGTCGAGCATCACTCGGAACTCGGAACGTGGAACCCGTAGCGGGCGTACACCGCAAGGGCCTGCGGTGTGGTGAAGGCCCGCACCAGCGCCGCGCCCGCAGGCGAGACCGCCGCGATCGCGTAGCGGATCCGGGGCTGCTGCGCGGCGGGAATGTCCCACACCGCGCTGGCCGCCTCCGGCGCGGCCCGCAGATCGGAGGTATAGACCAGCCCCAGCGGGGCCTC
>CBFHJA010000105.1:0-5978 GCA_965656085.1 uncultured Aliishimia sp.
CGGGGATCCTCAACGCCATGCTCAAAACCAACACGCCCTACACGCGACAACAGGCCTGACAAAGACAGTTGCTACGGCGTCACTCGGTTAACGATGCGTGCGTTGCGCGATGTCCCGAATTCCACGAGTCTTCCGAAAACCGAGTTAATGCCATAAAAACAAGGTACATACTCGGTATGGCTGGGCGTATGGCAAAGCGTATGGCACCTGTACATACGCACGGTGCGTTAAGACGTGGGTTAACGGGGCGTACGGTGGGGTGTGTTAACCTTTGTGGCATCGTGGCCCTCCCGGCAGCTTTTCTTCGAAAAGCGCCTGCCTGGCCTCGCCCGCCGCTTACGCGGCAGGCTTGGGCATATTGCCCATCCGACAGGGTCCCACGCCGCCCTCTAAAGTGCCCCGCCCCTGTTTTCCTTTGGCTACAAATATCCACGGAGGTGTGGGGGCAGTCAGCCCCCACGCGCGCCAACGGCGCGCCCGATCAGAGCGCTTCGAGCAAAGCCTCGCCGCCCGACACGTCGCACACGCCGGGGTTTTCCTCGGCCTGCAGCACGGTGATCTTGCCGTCTTCGACGATCATCGCGTAGCGCTTGGAGCGCGCCATCAGCCCGGCGGGCGGGGCGTCGAAATTCATGCCGATCGCGGTCGTGAACGCGCTTTCAGCATCTGCCAGCATCGTGATCCCGGCCTCCGCCGCGCCGGTCGCCTCGCCCCATGCCTTCATCACGAACGGGTCGTTCACCGACACGCAAATGATCTCGTCCACGCCCTTGGCGTCGAACTGGTCCTTGGTGCGGATGAAGCTCGGCACATGGGCCGAGTGGCAGGTCGGCGTGAACGCCCCCGGCACCGCGAAGAGCGCGACCTTGCGCCCCTTGAGCTTGTCGGCCAGCGCAACCGGCTCCGGCCCTTCGGCCCCCATCTGCACCATGCTCACGTCTGGCAGGCTGTCCCCCACTGAAATCGCCATCTATTGTCCTTCCTTGCGATTGTGTTTCCTTTGGCAGGGAATATAGGGTCAGGCGAGCCGCGTGCCAGCGAATAAGGGAGGCGAGATGAAACATGTCATCGTGATCGGGGCCGGACAGGCCGGGGCGTCCTGCGTGGCCAAGCTGCGCAATTCGGGGTTCGAGGGGCAGATCACCCTGATCGGGGCGGAAGCCGTGCCGCCCTATCAGCGCCCGCCGCTGTCGAAAGCCTATCTGCTCGGCGATATGCCGCTGGAGCGGTTGTTTCTGCGGCCCGAGAGTTTTTATGCCGAGCACGGCATCACCTTGCGGCTCGGCGAGACCGTCACGGCGGTTGATCCGGCGGCCCGGACAGTCACGGTGGGCGGCGACACGCTCACCTATGATGATCTGGTCTTTGCGACCGGCTCCGCGCCGATCCGCCTGCCTGCTTCGATTGGCGGCGATCTCGAAGGGGTCTACACGGTGCGCGATCTGGCCGATGTGGACGCCATGGCGCCGCGCTTCACCAAGGGCGCGCGGGTGCTCATCGTGGGCGGCGGGTATATCGGGCTGGAGGCCGCTGCGGTTGCGTCGAAGCTGGGCCTGCACGTGACGCTTGTCGAGATGGCTGACCGTATCCTCAAGCGCGTGGCCTGCCCGGAGACCAGCGACTATTTTCGCGCGCTCCATGCGGGCCACGGTGTGCGGCTGCTCGAAGGCGTGGGGCTGGAGCGGCTCACCGGGGAGGGCGCGGTCAGTGGTGCGGTTCTGAGCAATGGCGAGACGCTGGAGATCGATTTCGCCGTCGCCGGGATCGGCATCCGTCCCGAGACCGCGCTTGCGGAGGCGGCGGGCTGCGACATCGACAACGGGATCGCCACGGACGCGCAGGGGCGCAGCTCGGTGCCGGGGATCTGGGCGGCGGGCGATTGCGCGTCCTTCCCCTATCACGGCACCCGCATCCGGCTCGAGTCGGTGCCCAACGCGATTGATCAGGCTGAGGTCGTCGCGCAGAACATCCTCGGGGCCGGGATCGACTACGTGGCGCGGCCATGGTTCTGGTCGGATCAGTATGACGTGAAGCTGCAGATCGCCGGGCTCAATACCGGCTATGACCGGGTGGTCGCGCGTCTTGGCACGGGGCAAACCGCATCCTTCTGGTACTATGCCGGGGAGCGTCTGCTCGCGGTGGACGCCGCGAATGATCCGCGCGGCTATATGATCGGCAAGCGGCTCATCGAGGCTGGGAAATCTGCCGATCCGGCGCTGGTCGCCGATCCGGAAGCCGATCTGAAAGCGCTGCTGAAGGCGTGAGGATCATCGCCGGACAGTTCCGGGGCACGCGGCTCACCGCGCTCGGCAAGCGGGATGCCGGAGCGCATCTGCGCCCCACGCCTGACCGGGTGCGCGAGGCTTTGTTCAGTGTGCTGGGTGCGCGGGTGGACTGGGAGGGGCTGCGGGTGCTGGACCTATTTGCAGGAACCGGCGCGCTGGGGCTGGAGGCCCTGTCGCGGGGGGCGTCCCATGTGATGTTTGTTGAGAGCGGACGGGTGGGGCAGCGGCTCATCGCGGCCAATATCAAACTGCTCCGGGTTGCGGCTCAAACCGCCTTGCTCAAACAGGATGCAACCCGGCTCGGCGCGGCGGAAGCCCCGTGCGATCTGGTGTTTCTCGATCCGCCCTATGGCAAGGGACTGGGGCAGGCCGCGCTTGCGGCGGCGGTGCGCGGCGGGTGGCTCGCAGAGGGGGCGCTGGTGGTCTGGGAGGAGTCCGGGCCGCAGGAGGCGGCGGAGGGGTTCGACCTGCTCCAGCATCGGCGCTATGGCGATACGCATCTGACCTTGCTCGAAAAACGCGTGGGCTGACAGGCGGCTTTGGGATTTGGCGCAGGCTGTGCTAGACTGCGCCCATGACTGTAGCCGCTCTTCCCTTCTGGGCGCGTTTTGTCGCCCCTGCTGCCCGCCCCGCTGCGCAGGCCCGGACCGCGCCGAGCCGTGCCAAGACAGGCGGGCCCGTCTTCATCCACGACGCCGTTACCCCCTATCGCGGCGAGACCGTTCTGAGCGCGATGCTGCGGGCCGATCTGCAACGGGCGCTGGACGAGGACCAAGGCTGATTGACCCGCCCCCGGCAATGTGCAGGTTGAACCGGTGCCATCCGGCTTCACTTGCCCAGACGAGGAGCGCTGCCCATGACCCCCCTGTTCGACCCCATGCCCACCCCCATGGTCCCCCTTGCCGGCACCGATCAGGGCTACCCGGTGCGGCGCATCTTCTGCGTTGGGCGGAACTACGAAAAGCACGCGCAAGAGATGGGCAATGAGGTCGATCGGGAGGCGCCGTGGTATTTCACGAAATCCCCCGCGAACCTGTGCCTGAGCGGGGCGTCCGTGCCGTTCCCGCAGGGGACCGAGAACTACCATCACGAAATGGAACTTGCGGTGTTTCTCGGCTCCGGGGCGCTCCAGACCCCGGTTGCGGAGGCAGGGGCCTGTGTTTTGGGCTATGGCTGCGCGCTCGATATGACGCGCCGGGACCGGCAGCAGGACGGCAAGGACCATCGCCGCCCATGGGATCTGGGCAAGGATGTGGAGAATTCCGCCGTCTTCGCGCCGATCTCGCAGGACTTCACCGTTGCGGGTCAGCGGATCTGGCTGAGCGTGAATGGTGAGATGCGGCAGGATGCGACGCTGGAGGAATTGGTCTGGTCGGTGCCGGAGGTGATCAGCCACCTGTCGCATTTCTACCGGCTTGGGCCGGGCGATGTGATCCTGACCGGAACCCCGGCGGGCGTGGGCCCGGTGCAGCCCGGCGACCGCATCGAGGGCGGGGTGGACGGGCTGGCGCCGATCTCGCTGCATCTGTCGGGCTCCGAATAGCTGGCAATATATGCCGCACAGCCCTTGCGCCGCCTGCGAATATGGCGTCTTCTGCCGCGGAACGCTGCGCATGAATTTGCACTAAAGTGCACCTTTTCTGGGGTGCAGCGACAGAGGAGACCGGTCGATCTTGGGAGGGATTGGGCCATGCAACAGAATGAAAACGCCGTCCTGTGGTTTCTGGACCGGCATGTGGAGGAGGGGCGCGGGGACAAACCCGCGTTCCGCGAGATTGGCCCGGCCGGGCGCGAGATCACCTATGCGGGGCTTGCCGCACGCGCGGCGCAGGTCGCGGGCGCGCTTGCGCGCGCAGGGATCGGCCAAGAGGCCCGCGTCGCCTGTCTGATCCTTGACCAGATCGAATACCCGGAGGTCTTCTGGGGCTGCCTGCGCGCCGGCGCGGTGCCTGTGCTGCTCAACACGCTTCTGTCATCGGCGCTCTACGAGACCATTTTCAACGACAGCCGCTGCGGTACGCTGATCGTCTCGGAGGCGCTTTGGCCGGTGGCCGAACCTGCCGTGCAAGCCTGCCCGCATATTCAAAAGGTGATCGTGATCGGTGACGCGCCGGAGGGCTCGCAAAGCTACGCCGACTTCGTAGCGGGCGCGGCCCCGGGCGAGACCCGGACGGTTTGCGGCGACGAGACCGCGTTCTGGCTCTATTCGTCCGGCTCCACCGGGCAACCCAAGGGCGTGCGGCACGTGCACCGCGCGCTGAAGGCCACGGCGGATACCTATGGCGCGCAGGTGCTCGGCATCCGCGAAAGCGATACGGTGTTCTCGGCGGCGAAAATCTTCTTCGCCTATGGCTTGGGCAACGCGGTGACCTTCCCGATGTCCGTGGGCGCGACCACGTTGCTCTGGGGCGGGCGGCCCACGCCGGACGGGGTGCTGGACAGCCTCGCCACCGAGAAACCGACAATTTTCTGTGGTGTGCCAACGCTCTATGCCGCTCTGGTTGCGGCCATGGAAAAGACCGGCGCGCCCGATCACGCCCTGCGGCTGTGCATCTCGGCAGGCGAGGCGCTGCCTGCGGAGGTCGGCAAGGGCTTCCGCGCGCAGACCGGCGTGGACATTCTCGACGGGGTCGGCTCGACGGAAATGCTGCATATCTTTCTCAGCAATGCCGAGGGCGATCTGGAATACGGCACCTCGGGCGTTGCGGTGCCGGGCTATGATTTGCGGCTGGTCGATGAGACCGGCGCGGATGTCGGGCCCGGCGAGGTTGGCGAGCTGCTGGTGCGGGGCGACAGTGCCGCCGATGGCTACTGGAACCAACGCGACAAATCCCGCGCGACCTTTGAGGGTGTGTGGACGCGCACGGGGGACAAATACGAGCGCCGCAGTGACGGGCGCTATGTCTATTGCGGGCGCACCGATGACATGTTCAAGGTCTCCGGCATCTGGGTGTCGCCCTTCGAGGTCGAGCAGGCCATCGCCGCGCATGACGCGGTTCTGGAGGCCGCCGTGGTGCCGATGCGCGACGCAGACGGGCTGGAAAAGCCGAAAGCCTTCGTGGTGCTCAAGGACCATGGCGCGGCGGAGGGTTTCGATGACCAGATCAAGGATTTCGTGAAAGACCAGATCGGCAAGTGGAAATATCCCCGCTGGGTGGATGTGGTCGAGGATCTGCCGAAGACGGCGACGGGCAAGATTCAGCGCTTCAAGCTGCGGCAGGACGCCTGACTGCGCAGAGTCGGGAAAGGCGCGGGGCCGTTGCCGTCCTTCGTGGAATTTACGCATTATAATTCAACAAATTCTGGGAAGCTTTGAAATTGTGACGAAAAAGGGCACATATTTTGCGCCTTTCTCTTTACCCGCTTGGGCGCACTCTTAGTTTGACCCCTCAGACACGATGCGGAGGTGGGCCCATTGCCCACCGCAAGAGGAGACACGACACACATGCTTGATCTGGACGTCAGCTACGACACGCGTATTCCGAACAATGTGGGGCTCAGTCAGGACCGGAAGGTTTTGAAAGCGCTGGAGAAATGGCATCCCGGCTACATTGACTGGTGGAACAAGCTGATCCCGCAGAACTTTCAGGAGTCGATGGTCTACCTGCGCACCGCGGTGTCGGTGGACCCCAAGGGCTGGGCCAAGTTCGACTATGTGAAGATGCCCGATTATCGCTGGGGCGTGCTGCTCGC
>CBFHJA010000106.1:0-5767 GCA_965656085.1 uncultured Aliishimia sp.
GACACGGGTCACCGGCTGCACCGAGCTCACCACCGGGGCCGCCTCGACGGCGGAGGGCTGGACGGTCTGCACAGTGGCGCCCTGAAGCGCCGTGCCGTCATCGGGGGCGATGGGGGACAGGCGCGGGCTGGTGGCTGTGGGCGCGACCGCTTCGGCGTCCGGGGTGTCGGGCAGGATCGGGTTGAGTTGCTCGGGCGGCGCGGCGGCCTCGGGCGCGACCGGCTCCAATGTCTCGGCCTCGTCGGGCTCCAGCGCCGCGAGGTCTTCAGGCTCCAGCGCGGCCAGCTCTTCCGCCTCGGCAGGCGCCAGTTCCTCAGCATCTGCCGCCGCCAACTCCTCGGCATCAGCCGCGGCGAGTTCCTCAGCCTCGGCGGGGGTCAGTTCTTCGGCCTCTGCCTCCTCCACCGACTCGGCCTCCGCCTCCTCCAGCGACTCAGCCTCGTCGGTCGGCGTCAGTTCTTCCGCAGCGGGTTGTTCCGGCACCTCTGGCTCGGTCGCCTCGGGCGTGTCGGGTTCCGTGGCATCCGGTTCCAATGCGGCCAATTGCTGTTGCTCCAGCACCGTATTCGAGATCGCGATATCCGGGAAGGACACCGGGGGCACGTCATTGGACCGTCCGAAGGAAATCACGTCCAGCATATAGACCGCCGCCGCCGCATGGACCGCCGCGGACATAACGAAGGCCATCGCCCAGTAGCGACCGCCCTCGGGATGTGGGTTCAGCACGCGGCTCATTGGTCGAGCCTGCGGTGGAGCGTGACGAGTTTGACCTCGCGCTCCGCCAGTTCGGGCAGGTTCAGCACATTGATCATCGCGTTCGCCGGGGCGTTGCGGTCCATCAGCAAGTGCAGCGTGACCGGCTGTTCGAGATTGTCGAGCGCCACGCCGAGCAAGTCCCGGGCCACGTCCTCGCCGTCCAGTTGCCACATGCCATCTTCATCCACCACGAGAATCGGGGACGGCAGTTGATCCAGCGGCAATTCGGTGGTCTCGGACAAGTCCACTTCCGGGCCCACGGGGTTCAGAAGCCTGCCGGTGGCCAGAAAGAAGAAGATCAGCAGCAGCACGATGTTGACGATCGCAAGCGACACGTCGAGTTCGGATTTCTCGTGATCGCGGGGCAAGGGGCGGCGCATCTGGTGCTCCCTCCCCTAGTTCTCGACCAGCGCGACCACCTGAACGGAGGTGATCTGCGCGGCGGCAAGGGTTTCAAGGACGGTGACGATATCCTGCACCTGTGCGCGGGGTGTCGAGATCACCAGCACGTTCGGCGTCTCGCGCTGGGCCAGCGCGCCCGCAAGGCCGCGCAGTTCGGTGAAGCTGTAGCGCTGCCCACTCGCCAGCACCGCGCCGTTTTCGATGGTCCAGCGCGCCGCCGGGTCCTCGGGCGGGCCGGGATCGGGCTGCGGTTCGGGTGCTTCGGCCTGCGCTGCCGTTTGCTCCCCGGGGCCGCTGCGCAGGGTCAGCAGCGAATAGGGCGTGAGCGACGAGGTCAGCATGAAGAAGATCAGAAGCTGGAACATCGCGTCCGCAAGCGGGGTCAGCGCAAAGCCATATTTGCGCTTGGAGCGGAGCAGCTCCGTGCGGGCTTGGGGGGAGGCGGACATCGCGCGGCCGCCTCAGCGGGCCTGAACCGTCATATCGACCCGTCCGTGGATCGCGGAGGAAATCAGCGTTTCGATCGCCTGCCGCTCCCCTTCGATGCGGGATTCCAGCCAGTTGGCGATAAAATACGTCACCAGCGCGATTGCGAGGCCCGTCGCGGTCGTGGTCAGGGCGGTCCAGATGCCGGAGGCCAGCAAGGCCGGGTCCACCGCACCCTGGCTCTGGGACAGCGTGGCGAAGGCGTCAATCATGCCGATCACCGTGCCCAGAAGGCCCAGCATCGGGGCCGCCTGCACCACCGATTCGAGCAAGCGCATGCGTTTGGACATCGCGGCCAGTTCGACAAGGGCCGTCTGGCGGCCCAACTCTTCGGCGTAGTCGGGGTCGTTGGGCCGGGCGCGCAGGCCCGACAGCACCGCCTGAAGCACGCGGGTCAGCACATTTTCGCGGGTCGCGGCGGCGCGGAGCGCCTCCTCGGGGCGGCCATTGAGCCAATTGTCGATGATCGCTTCGGCGCGTTTCTGGCGGCCCACGCCAAGGCGCCGGAACTGGATGAACTTGAAGAACGTGACCGTCACGGCCATGACCGACAAAATGCCAAGCCCGGCAAACACCCCGATCGTCGCGGGGCCTAGATCTTCGAACATGCGGTCTCCTTAAATCCTCTTGCGCCGTGGCGCGCTTACAGCCCGAACTGGATATCTGTCCGCGACGCGGTCGCGAGGCCCGTCATGCAGAAATCGCTGGCGCTGCCATCCTCAAGAGTACACGCATCGGAGCTATCGACGACAATGCGGGAAATATCCGTGCAGGCCTGCCCGGCCAGATCAAACAGCACGAGGCGTGTCTTGCCCGAGGGCAGCGCGCCGAAACCCAGAACGAGAATCGCGCGGACGACGCCGCCCGCGTCGAACACACCGACACGATAGGCCGTGTCGGACAAGCTGACATCGCTCTGGTTCGTGGCGACATAGGTCAATCGGCAACCGCCACCCTCGGTGGCCGCCGCGTTGTTCAGTTCAAGGGATAACTGTGCGTCCTGCGCGGAAGCCGCGCCCACAGACAAGGAAACAGCGGTCAATGCAGAGCAGACCACTGACAAAATCGACGTGCGCATGGGCACTCCTTCGGCTTGGATGACATAACAGCGCGCAATCCTGCACGCTTCAATGCCCTGATTGGGGCAAATCTCGCCGAAGCTGTCAACTGCAACTTGCATAAAGCGCCCGCAATAGATGCGGGCGGTGGCAAGCTGCGGGGTGTGTTAGCGGTAAACGCCCGTTGTCCATGTGTTGACCAATTCACGGGCCGTGACCACGTTCATCGGTTCGTAAAGCGGTGCCGAGCGCGCCACGTCGGAGCCATCCAGCGTGGGCTCGAACTGGCGGGGAGAGAACTCCAGATCCGCCCGGGTCGACATGCCCACCACCTGACGCATCGGCGCTGCGGTGCTGCGTTGCGGGGCCGATGCGCGGAGGTTTACCGGTGCGGGCGCCGCCATCTCGGGCAGAACGGTCTCGGAGGGCGACGCGTCCTGCGCCGCAGAATCGAGCACGGGCGCGACACGCGGGGCCGGCTTGCGCGTGTCGGTCATGGGCGCGAAACTCACCGCGATGGGCTCTTCGGACACGTCCGGCTGAACCACGGCTTGTGGTGCCACGCGGGCGGCGTGCGGCGCGGATGTGCCGGTCTGCACGTCATGGACAAAGGCCAGCGCGAGGGCGGCCCCTGCGGACGCACCGCAGAACAGAACGGTATAGCTGAATGCTCGTATCATGACGTTTCCCAATGTCTCGCCCCCACACGATAGCTATGTGGAAAACGATTTTTTTTCAATGAAACCAATTAGGCAGGGCCTCGGTTTGAGCGGATTTCCGCGCGATGAGATATAGCGCACTTGCGGAAACATGCCGTGCAGAGACTGCGGAAGGGGTTAATTTTCAACAATTTTAATCACTTGGGCGCCAATGCCGCGCCGCAGCACCGTTTCAGGGGTCTGTGGCGGGATCACAACAGGCCTCAAGCGCCCGATATCCCGCCGGGGGCCAGAATCACGGCGCTCAACGCCGAGTTCAGGCTTTGATGCACGCCTGAGTTGGTCTAGCATGACAGCGCATGCCGTCACGCAACCCCGGACCCTTCATGACCCTGCGCCGCCCCGCCCTCGCCCTTTGCCTTGCCACGTGCGTCAGTGTGGGCCTTCCGCTTGCCGCCTTCGCCGAAGGCAAGCTCGCCTATGTCATCGGCAACACACGGTTCGGCGGTCCGGCGCTCGACGCTCCGGAGAAAGACGCCGTGTCGATCTCACGCGCGCTGCTCGGTCTCGGCTTCGACGTGGTGCGCCGGCAGAACGTCAACGCCCGCGACTTTCCCATCGGCGCGCGGGCCGCCGAGACCGTTGCGCTCTATTATTCGGGCCGGACTTCCGTCACCGAACAGGGCGACATCCTGCTGCGCGGCGCGCAGCTTGGTGATGCGGATGCCCCCGGATGGCCGGTTCTGGAAACCGCGCGCGCCCTGCGCGCGGCCGGGGCGCAAAATGTGCTGGTCTTTGTGGAGACCTGTCAGGCCGAGGGCGACACGCTCACGGCGCTGCCGGAGACTGCCGACACCCCGGGGGTGTTTCTGGCCGTGTCGCATGATCCCGCGCTGGGCTGCCCGGTGACGGATGTGCCCGAGGCCGAGACCGGGGCCGCTGGCGAAACCGACGCGGGGGATGCCGCCTCTGCGGACACGGCGGAGGACGCCCCGGCGGAAATCGAGACTGACACCGCTTCGGCAGCGGCTGCGGAGGACACCGAACCGGCAAGTGAGACCGAGACGCCTCCGCGCTTCACCGAACGCCTGCAGCTTGCGCTCGCCACGCCGGACCTGCCGCTCAGCGACGCCTTCGAGGCCGCCGCCGGCACCGGATGGCTGTCCGCTGCGCTCGACGCGCCGCTCTTTTTGTGGCCGCAGGACAGTGAAAGCGACACCGCGCCCGGCGGTGGGGGCCTGCCGGCTGGCGCGCTCGAATTGCTCGACACACTCTCGCCGGAAGAACAGGCGCGGATGCGCGAGGTCTGGCAGAGTGCCGGGTTGATGGATGCCGACGGGCAGATCATCGACCGTGCGGCGCAGGCAGCACCGAGCACAACGATCCTCGTGGCGCCGGACGCCTCGTCCAGCGGTGTGACCATCGTCGCGCCGGTCTCGACGCCAGTGAACCCGGTGATCCCGCAGAACGCCCCCGGCGGCACACGCGTGGCAGGCCGGGTCGCGCCGGTACAGCCCGCCGCGCAGCGCCCGCAAGGCAGCGGTGGTGCGGCAGCGTCGGGCAGCGGGGCCCGTGCCGGCGATGGTGGCGGGGCCAGTTCCGCCGTGCAAATCTTCACGCCTGTGCAGCGCTCCGCCGCGCCCGCCGCCTTGCCGGTCGAGGACGGCCTGCCCGAGCCCTACCTGATTTTCGGGGAAATCCGCCCGATCAACGCCTCTTTCGATCCCACCGAGACCGGGGAGGTGCAGGGCAGCGCGCTCGACACTTCCAGTTTCGAAACCCGCAACCAATTGCGCAACGATCAGCCCGACCTCTATGCCGAGCTTGTCGCTAGCGGGGCGTTCGATCCCGAGGACGGGTCAGCGCGCGGTCTGGCGCGGGCGATCCAGACAGAACTGGCGCGGATGAATTGCTACACTGCCGGGATCGACGGGATATGGGGCGGCGGTTCGCGGCGTTCGGTCTCGGCCTATTTCGAGCAGATCAGTGAGCAGCCCACCGGCTTGGAGCCAACGCTGGACCTGTTCCGCAAGATCATTCTCAATGACGACGTGTCCTGCCCGGTTGTCCAGCAAGCCGCGCAACCCGCGCGCAGCACCGGCACCACCAGGCAGCGCAGCACCGCGCCTGCACCCGCAGCAACGCCGCAGCGCCAGCAACCCGCACAGCAAGCGCCCGCCACCGGGGGCGGTCTGAACACCAACAATCTCGGGTCGGGGATTTTCCGCTAGAGCACTTTGCATTTGAACCCTATCGCAACCCGCTGCCTCTCGCCTACGGCTCGAACGCGGAACGCGATCCTTTGGCTCAGATAAAACGCAAAGTGCTTTAGGTGTTTAGTCCCAACGAGTGGTGGGTTGGGTCGACGTTGAACCGTTTTGGTTCTGATGTCCAAATTTTGCAGAT
>CBFHJA010000107.1:0-5567 GCA_965656085.1 uncultured Aliishimia sp.
CCGACCGCGAGCCCGGCGCGGGCAGCGATGCGCGATCCGGGGGCTGACCGATGGCCGCGCTCAACCTGATCGTCATCGCCTGTCTGATCTATGTGGCCCTGCTCTTCGTCGTCGCCTTCGCCGCCGAGCGCGCGGCGGCGCGGGGCCGGGCGACGTGGCTGCGCGCGCCGCTGGTCTACACATTGTCCCTGTCGATCTACTGCACCGCGTGGACCTTCTACGGCGCGGTGGGCTATGCCGCGCGCTCCGGCATGGAGTTCGTCACGATCTATCTCGGCCCCTCGCTGGTGATGCTCGGCTGGTGGTGGGGCGTGCGCAAGCTGGTGCGGATCGGCCGCACCCAGCGCGTGACCTCCATCGCCGATTTGATCTCGGCGCGGTTCGGCAAGTCCAACACGCTGGCGATCTGCATCACGCTCGTCGCGGTGATCGGCATCACCCCCTATATCGCGCTGCAACTGCAATCGGTGACGCTGTCGCTGTCGGTCTTCGCGGAAGTCGAGGGCCGCACGGGCTTTGACAGCGCCCGCGCGGCGTTCTGGGTCGCCTTCGGGCTGGCCTGCTTCACCCTCGTCTTCGGCACCCGCAACCTCAACGCCAATGAGCGCCAGCACGGCGTGGTCATGGCCATCGCGGTCGAGGCGGTGGTCAAACTGGTGGCGCTGCTGGCGGTAGGGGTGTTCGTGGTCTGGGGGATCGGGGGCGGCGTGGCCGAGACCATGGCCCGGATTGACGCCTCCGAGATCGGCACATGGAGCATGGACCGCTCGCGCTGGGTGACGCTGACCCTGCTCGCGGGGGCGGCGTTTTTGTGCCTGCCGCGCATGTTTCAGGTGCTGGTTGTCGAGAACGAGGATGACCGCCAGCTTGCCATCGCCTCGTGGAGTTTCCCGCTCTACCTGATGCTGATGAGCCTCTTTGTCGTGCCGATCGCGGTGATGGGGCTGAAGGCGCTGCCGGGCACCAATCCCGATCTCTACGTGCTGACTTTGCCGCTCACCGAAGGACAGTCGCAACTGGCGGTGCTGGCGTTTCTTGGGGGTTTTTCCTCGGCCACCGCGATGGTGATCGTGGCGACGCTGGCGCTCTCTACGATGGTGTCGAACCATATCGTCACGCCGGTCTGGCTGGCGGTGCAGGGCCCGCGCGCCTCGGTGTCAGGCGATGTGCGCGGTGTGGCGCTGCTGTCGCGCCGGGTGTCGGTTGGGCTGATCATTGGTCTTGGGTATCTCTATTATAGTGTCTCGGATGGCTCGGGCGCGCTGGCGGCGATGGGGCTGATTTCCTTTGCCGGGGTCGCGCAGTTCCTGCCCGCGCTGGTGGGTGGCATCTTCTGGCGCGGGGCAACCCGTCTGGGTGCGCTGGCCGGGCTGAGCGTCGGCTTCGTGATCTGGCTCTGGACCTCCTTCCTGCCGAGTTTTGGCACCGGCGGGGTGATCTCCGCGCAGGTCTTCGCGACCGGCCCGTTCGGCCTTGCGTGGCTTCGGCCCAACGCGCTCTTCGGCATTGAGGGCATGGACCCGCTGGTGCATGCGGTTTGGTGGTCGCTGTCGCTCAACACGGTGGTGTTCATCGCGGTGTCGCTGGTGACGTTCCCGCGCCCGCTGGAGCGGCTGCAGGGCGCGCAGATGGTCAATATGTTCGACCATTCCGGCGCGGCGCAGGGCTGGACGGCGTCGAACGCCGAAAGCGAGGACCTGCTGATCATGGCGCAGCGGATTCTGGGCGCGGAGGAAGCGCAGACCCTGTTCCGCACGGAGGCCGCGCGGCAGGGCAAGACCGGACGGCTGCCCGACACGACGCCGGATTTCCTGCAGACGCTGGAGCGCGAGCTTGGCGCGTCGGTGGGCGCGGCGACGGCCCATGCGATGGTGAGCCAGATCGCGGGCGGGCCGGGGATTTCGGTGCAGGACCTGCTCGCGGTGGCCAACGAATCGGCGCAGATCCTCGAATATTCCAACATGCTGGAGGCGCAATCGGCGGAACTGAGCCGGACCGCCGCCGAGTTGCAAACTGCCAATACCAAGCTGCAGCGCCTGTCGGTCCAGAAAGATGCCTTTCTCGGCCAGATCAGCCATGAATTGCGCACCCCGATGACCTCGATCCGGGCCTTTTCCGAGATCCTGCGCGACACCGAGGGGCTGACCGCGCGGGAGAAAATCCGCTACGCGTCGATCATCCATGACGAGGCGGTGCGCCTGACGCGGCTTCTGGATGATCTGCTCGATCTGTCGGTGCTGGAAAACGGGCAGGTGACGCTGAACCTGCAGGCCGGCAAGCTCGAAGCGGTGCTCGACCGGGCGGTGCAGGCGGTGCTGCCGACCGGGGCGGAGGGGCTCGAATTGCGCCGCAAGAGGCTGGGCGAGCAGGTCACGCTGGTCACCGATCTCGACCGGCTCAGTCAGGTGTTCATCAACCTGATCGGCAATGCCCGCAAATATTGCGCGGCGGAGCATCCCGCGCTGGAGATCCGGGTGGTCGAGGAGGGCGGCGCGACCCATGTGGATTTCATCGACAACGGCGCGGGCATCAAGGAAGAGGATCAGGAGGTGATGTTCGAGAAATTCTCCCGCCTTGGCGAGAGCGACGGGACGGGGGCGGGGCTCGGTCTGGCGATTTGCGCGGAGATCATGGAACGGCTGGGGGGCTCGATCCGGTATCTGCCGGGCGGCGCGGGCACGGCGTTCCGGGTGACCTTGCCACAGGCCCAAGCGCTGGCGGCACAATGACCGCCCGATGACGTGCATGGTTGGGCAGGGGTAACCGAATGGTAAGGAAGCCCCGCTAGGTCTGAGCGCGACGTCCGCGAAACCGCACGAAGCGAAGATGACAGAAACAGCCCCTCTTTCGGCGCTGCGCCGCAAGGCGCAGGTCGGTCAGCAGCAATATCAGGCCCGGTCCATGACCGCGTTGCGCGCGCTGCGTCTGGGCCTTGCCAAGGTGGCTGAGGATTCCTTCGATCTGGCGCTGGCGGTGATTGGTCTGACCGAGGGCAAGCTGGCGGCCACCGAGGTGATCGACGCGGCCGCCGACGATTCGCTTCTGGTGCTTCTGGACACGCCCCATGGCGGGCCGGGGGCGGCGATCTTCGATGCCAGCCTCGTGGAGGGGCTGGTGCAGCAGCAAACCATGGGCCGGGTCTTCGAACGCGACGCGCAGGCCCCGGCCCGGACCGCGACCCGCACCGATGCGGCGCTTGTCGCGCCCTATCTCGATTTGCTGTTTCGCCGCGCCGGGCTGATGCCGGATACCGAGGAGGGGCGCCGGCTCCTGACGGGGATCAAGTTCGGCGCGTTCATGCCGGCGGCGCGGCTCTTGACGATGGCGCTCGAAGCGCCGGTCTATCACCATATATCGGCGACGCTCGATCTGGCCACCGGCACCCGGCAGGGCCGCATGGACCTGCTCTTGCCGCCGCCCCGCGTGGCGGGCGCTGCGCCCGCATTGCCGGAGGACACGGGGCTGTCTCAGCCGGTTGCACCGCACACGCTGGAGCCGGTGGTGATGACGCTCCGGGCGGATTTGCGGGTCGCCTTGTGCCGGATGCAGATGCCGCTCTCGGCGCTGAGCGCGCTTCGCGCGGGCGATGTCTTGCCGGTCCCGGCCGAGGGATTGCAGGCGGTGGAGATTCTGACGCTGGACGGTCAGAAGGTCGGTCAGGGCAAACTGGGGCAGGTCGATGGCCGGCGCGCCCTGAAACTTGCGCGCGCGCACCAGTCGGGAGATGTGCCGCAGCGCCGGGCGTCGGATCGCGCGGATGGCCCGCCCCGCGTGGCCTTCGACGGCGAGGAGAAACGGACGGACGCGCGGTCCTTGCCGCCGCCGCCGGCTCCAGATGCCGCGCCGCCCTCCGGTGCAGACCTGCCTGACCTGCCCGACTTGCCTGACCTTCCTGACTTGCCCGATCTTCCCGATCTGCCGGACTTGCCCGACCTTCCGGACATGCCCGGCACGGATGCCGACGGGGCGCTGCCGGACTTGCCCGATCTGCCCATGGCGGGCGACACCGCCGGGGGATTGGCGGAAGGCACGGACCTGTCTGATCTGCCCGATTTGCCGGACCTGCCGCCACTGCCCTGAGTCTCTGACGGGCGCGCCCGGTCAGCTGGGGCCGGGCCTAGAGCGCGCCGCGGTCATCCGCAGTCACGCAACCCTCTCTGACTTATTGATTTCGCATGCCGAAGAGCTGAAAATTGCATGCCGCTTTTCAGCGACATGCCCTAGCGCCCGGAGGCGGCGATCGCTTCGAGCGTGGGGCGGATGTTGTCGAGCTGGTAGCCGGCGGCCTGCGCGGCGGCGAGGATCTCCTCCACGGGCCGGGCCCCGGCCTGCCCCAAGGCCCAGACGATGGTCGAGCGCGTGCCGGAGGCGCAATAGGCCAGAACCTTGCCATTCGCCTGCGCCACGAGGTCGCGATGCCGCGCTACGTTTTCAGGGTTCAGCGTCTGATGCGTGAGCGGCAACGCGTGAAAGTCGAGCCCGGCCTCCCGGGCGGCGGCCTCGATGGCTGCCGCCTGATGCGAGGGCGGCACTTCGCCATCGGGCCGGTTGCAGATCACCGTCGTGAATCCCTCCGAGGCAAGCGTGGAAAGCTCGGCAGGCTCGATCTGCGGCGAGACATGATAGGTCGGGGTGAGCGTACGAATATCCATGGCGGGTGGCATACGCTTTGAGGCTGGCTCTGTCCAGAAGTTGCACAGCTTTGCAGCACTTGTGGTCAGTCCTGCGACAAAGGCGCCCATCGGCGTGCAATTTATGCGTGCGCGCCCTCAATTTCATACAAGGGAATACCTAGATATGCGAATGTGCACAACAGGCCCGCTCGCCCGGAGGGGGAGGGCGCGCGATGCCAACGAAGGAGGACCACTTCATGTTTCACGACAAAGACCTCAATCGCGGCGCAGACGCCCTGTTGCAAGAGATCGCGACAGCCAATTCTGCCCTGCGCCTGCAACTCCAGCCGCAATTGACGCGGATGGTCGACGAGATGCAGAAAGCCGGTGCCCCGGTGCCGGCCGAAATGCGCAATCTCAACGAACAATTGCTCGAAGAGGCCATCGAGGCGCGCTTCGACAACCTGCCGGTCTGAGGTCAGCTCAAGAACACGCCCACGATCACCAGCATCAGGCCGAACACCGATATCAGCAGGGCGCCGAGATTGATCGGCACCACCTTTTGAACTGCAGCGCGCAAATCTTCATCCGAAAGATTTGCGCGTTTTGCCGTGAAGACCCGGAAGATACACCACAGCAGCAGCAAAAGCCCGGCCAGCGTGAGCGCCGCCCCGGCCCAGATCAGTATGTCGAAAATCGTGACGGGCTGTTCCATGGCGTGCAGGTAGCCGAGCGCTTTGGCAGAGGCAAGGGCACCGCTGCGGTTACTGGAAGCGCAGCGTGACCTGAAAGGCGTAGCTGGCCCGTTGCAAGGCCTCAGGCGCGCGTGCAAAGCGCCGCGCGCGCTTGACCGCCGCGAGTGCCGCCGCGTCGGCCTTGGCCGTGCCGGAGGTTTTGGTCACCCGCACCGCCAGCAAGCGCCCGGACGGCGCCACGTCGAGCCGCAGCCGGACC
>CBFHJA010000108.1:0-5534 GCA_965656085.1 uncultured Aliishimia sp.
ATCTGCCATGCGGACAAGGAATCACAGATCAAGCTTCGTGGGAAGCCTGAATCGGAAAGGGCGCAACACGCTCTAGCACCTGTCATGGTGCCCCCCCGTGATGCAAAAAGTCTTTGGCACTGTTTGCTTTTTGACCTGCTCCCCAAGGCTCCCTCATTCATAACGAGAGTTTGCGGGTCTATGCTGTGCTGCCGGAAGTGTCCCCGCTTGAGGCTAGATTTTCTGCCGAGCGATTGGCAAAATGAGCAGCACGCGAATGTTAACCCCGCTTGTCGAGAGCGCGGCGGCGGAATGTACCGTTGTTTTTTAAGCAATGCCTACGAGGCACGGGGAGTTTGGCGCACCCAGTAGGATTCGAACCTACGACCTTCGCCTTCGGAGGGCGACACTCTATCCAGCTGAGCTATGGGTGCGAACTGCTCTCGCACTGCTTACTTCAATTTTTCCCGGGAGGAAAGCAAAGATCGTTGGCCTTGCAAGGCACTTATTCGATATCCTTCGTGGAAGCAGCCTCGACTTACTCAACCACCCTGGCGTGCATGAGCGGCGCAGGACCGCCTCTTGTGGCGCTCTGCGCGCAAAATTGCGCCCATCCGCGCAATTAAAATCACATTGCTTCGAAACCGGCGCAGCCGAAGCCGTCGATCACAACGTCCTCACTTCCCCGTAATCGGCGAAATCACCGCAAAACCGACCCCGTTCAAAGAGCGCTCCGCGACCAAGGCATAAGATGTTCCACGACCTCGCTGGACGCGGTGCCTAAAGTCATACGCCAGCGCCGTAAGCCGCTCGAATTCCCGAGAAAATTCTGGCCAAGTCAGCCGTCTTCAACTCGGAGAAATGTGAGTGGCGGAGAGACAGGGATTCGAACCCTGGAGACGGTCTCCCGCCTACACACTTTCCAGGCGTGCGCCTTCGACCACTCGGCCACCTCTCCGTGTGCCGCATCGTCTACGAAAACCTCAGCGGTCTTGCAAGGGGCAATCTGGCGCATTTTGGCGCGCGCAGCGGTGTGCCCTGCCCGTGCGGCTCAGCCTTCAAGATGCAAGTAGACGCGGCGATTCTGGCGGCCCTTTTTCTCGATCTTACCAAGGCGCACCGAGCCAATCTCGCCAAGCCGGGCCACATGGGTGCCGCCGCAGGGCTGCAGGTCGATCGTGTCGAGCCCGGCGCCGATCCGCACCAGCCGCACCCGGCCCGCGCCGCGTGGCGGCTGCACCGACATCGTCTTCACCAGCCCAGGATTGGCATCAAGCTCGGCATCGGTGATCCATTCCTCGCGCACCTCGGCGTCCTGCGCGATCAGTTCCGCCAGCGCCGCGTCGAGTGCGGGCTTGTCCTCGGGCGCCTCGGGCATGTCGAAATCGAGCCGGCCCTTCTCGGCGGAGATCGACCCGCCCGTGACCGGCAGCGGGATCACCACCGAGAGCAGGTGCAGCGCGGTGTGCACGCGCATATGCCGGTAGCGCCGGTCCCAGTCGAGCTCCTGCTGCACCACCATGCCCACCGGCGGCAAGGGGCGTGGCTCGGAGGGCACCAGCACGATCTCCTCGGGGCCCGCACCCTTCACCGCCGTCGCGATGCCCAGACCGCCGCCCTCCCAGTCAAGCCGGCCGCTATCGCCGGGCTGGCCGCCCCCGGTGGGGTAGAACACCGTCCGGTCGAGAATGATCCCGCCCTCGGCCGTGTGCCCGGTCACCGTGGCTTCGGCCGCGCGCAGATAGGCGTCGTCGCGGAACAGCGGTTCGGTCATGTGGGCTCTCCTCCGTTGCCCGCATCCGCGTCGCCGCCCGCACCGGGGTCGATATCGGGCTCGGCGGCCTCGTCGCCGAGATCGGACTCTTCGGCGGTGATCTCGGGCGGGCGCCGCAGGGTTTGGGGGTTGCGCAGCCAGATGTCCTGTTGCGGGAACGGGATCTCGATGCCTTCCTCGGCGAAGCGCTGCGCGATCTGGTGGTTCATCTCCGATTTCACCGAGAGCATCCAGTTCACATCGCGCAGGATTGCCCGGATCTCGAAATCCAGCGAGGAGGCCCCGAAATTCTGGAACACGATGGTCGGGGCTGGGGTGCGCAGCACCATCGGATGGGCCTCTGCGATTTCCTTCAGAATGCTCTCGACCTTGCGCGTGTCGGTGCCATAGGCCACGCCCACGGGCACGATGACACGGCCCACGGTGTTGCCACGCGTGTAGTTGGTGACGGTGCCGCTGATGAGGTCGGAATTGGGCACGATGACGTCGGAGCGGTCGAAGGTCTCGATCCGGGTGGAGCGCACCGAGATGTCCCGGACGTAGCCCATTTGCCCGCCCACATCGATCCAGTCGCCCTCCGAGATCGGGCGCTCGATCAAAAGGATGATCCCCGACACGAAGTTGTTGACGATGTTCTGTAGCCCGAAGCCGATGCCGACCGAGAGGGCCCCGGCGAGAATGGCGAGCCCGCTCAGGTCGATCCCAGCTGTGGTGACGGCGATGAGCGCGGCGAGGAAGATGCCGATATAGCCAAGGCCCGACACGAGCGCGGTCTGCCCGCCCGGATCGATCCGTGTCTTCGGCAGGACGGAGGTCTTCAGCGTGTTCTGCAACACCCGCGTGAGCACATAGCCGATGGAGAATATGACCACGAAGGCCATGAAATTCGTCGGCGAGATGCGGGTTTCCCCAAGTTGGAAGCCGCCCAGAAAGGTGCGCCACAGATCGAGCAGATCGGCCGGGCGCGCGCCCCAGATGAGCGCGAGCAGTGGCGCGAAGCCGAGCAGCAGCAGGAAGGTGATCAGGATCGCCCAGAGGCTCTCACGGGCGTCATCGCCCTGCCCTGTGATCCAGCCCAGAATATCGGTGAAGAACCGCTGCAACGCGAGCACGAGCCCGAGCGCGCCGATGGACAGAAGCGTGGGGAAGATGAGCGCATTTCCCGCTGTGGAGTAGCCAAAGGCTGTGAGCGCCGGCGCCGCGACGGCCACGACTTGAAGCGCGATCCCGCTGGTGCGCAGGACGCGGGCAAACCCACTTCCCATATGAGGCGCTTCGCTCTCCGCATCCTCTTCTTCGGCCTCGCTGAGGAGCGCGTCCCGCACATAGCCGCGCAGCAATTGCCCAAACCGGAACAGCACAACGCCGATTGCAACCACGATCGGGAAGGCGATGACGGCCTCCACCTCGGCGGGGGCATCGTGCAGGTTGAACAGCATCTCCACGAAGCCGCGCAGCACGCCCAGCAGCGCCAGCAGCGTGAAATAAAACCGTGCCTCGGCGCGGCGCGCGCCCAGCAAGGGCAAAACGGCCTCGTCGTTATTGCGTGAGTACAGACGTTCAGCCAGCCACCGATACCCGAGCAGCAACCCGGCCCAAACCGGCAGCAGCTCGACGAACCGGCCCGTGCGCTCCCCAAGCAGCCCTGTCGTGGTGATCGCGAAGGTCAGCGCAAAGACGCCGCCAAGCGGCAGGGCGATCCGAAGCAGCGACACGACAAAAGACCACACACCGGTGCCACGTCCCCCGAAACTGCGCAGATAAGTGCCCATGCGCGCAGCCCAGGCCCGGCCCCGCACGAGCAGCAGCAGACCAAGCGCGGTGAGGAAAAGCACCAGCGGCAGGACTTCCTTTGCAGCGTTGAGCCGGTCCTCGTTGCGCAAGACCTGCGCCTCGGAGCCGAACTCGGCGAGCGCGGCGCCCAATTCCTGAAGGGCGTCGTCCCAATGGGCCGGGTTGAGCGGGGACGGGCCGAGCGCGAGCAAACGTTCCTGCTGCCGCGCCCGGATAATCGTGTCGATTTCGCGAATGATCCCCTCGGCGCGCGTATAGGCCTCTTGCGCGACTTGAACGGGCGCCAGCAAATCGGCGAGCTGTTTGTTCAATTGCGTTCGCCGGTCGGCAATCTCCGGTGTTTCCGGTTCCCCGCCATCCTCCGGCGGCGCGCCAAGCGCGTCGATCTGACCACGCAAGGTGGCGATCCGTTCGCTGTTGGCGCGGCGCGCCGCATCGAAGCGGTCCCGGAAGTCAGCAATGCGGTTGCGGACAATTTCGAGCGTATCCGTGGTGACATCCGCGGCGTCGACCGTTGACTCAGCCCGCCCGGCGACGCTTTCCCAAGTGGCGTAGTCCGACGCCGGGATGGCGACCTGATCCGCCCCCTGCGCGGAGGCCGCGCCCGGCGCCAGCACCGGCAGCGCAAGCGTCACGATCAGACAAAGCGCGGCAAACAAGCGTGTCATCGGCTCAGCCCTCCGCCACATCTTCGAACATCACCGGCATCGGCGCGGGATCGGCGCCCAGCCAGTCCGGACAGGGCAGCCCCTTTTCCTGCAGGAAGGCGCGGTTGAAGAGCTTGCTCTGATAGCGCGTGCCATAATCGCACAGGATGGTCACGATGGTGTGCCCCGGCCCCGTCTCGCGGGCCATCCGGATGGCCCCGGCCACATTGATCCCTGTGGAGCCGCCCATCACCAGCCCTTCCTCGCGCAGCAGATCGAACACGATGGGCAACGCCTCGGTGTCGGGCACGTTGCAGACAAAATCGGGGTCATAGCCTTCGAGGTTCTTGGTGATGCGCACCTGCCCGATCCCTTCGGCGATCGAGCCGCCCTCCATGGCGATCTCGCCGGTGGTGTAATAGTTGTAAAGCCCGGCCCCGTCGGGGTCCACGAGCCCGCATTTCACGCCCCGGGGCTGGAGCGCCATCGCCACACCGGCGGCGGTGCCGCCCGAGCCGGCGGCGCAGATGAACCCGTCGACGCGGCCCTCGGTCTGCGCCCAGATTTCCGGCCCGGTGGTCTCGATATGCGCCTGCCGGTTGGCGACGTTGTCGAACTGGTTGGCCCAGATCGCGCCCTTGGGCTCGGTCTTGTTCAATTCCTCGGCCAGACGGCGCGAGTAATGCACGAAATTGTTGGGGTTGCGGTAGGGCTTTGCGGGCACCTGCACGAGCTCCGCGCCGGCGAGCCGCAACATTTCCTTTTTCTCTTCCGATTGGGTCTCGGGGATCACGATCACCGTGTTGAACCCCATCGACCGGCCCACCAGCGCGAGCCCGATTCCGGTATTGCCCGCGGTGCCCTCCACGATGGTGCCGCCGGGCTTGAGATCGCCGCGCGCGATGGCGTCGCGGATGATGTAGAGCGCCGCGCGATCCTTCACCGATTGGCCCGGGTTGAGAAACTCTGCCTTGCCGAGGATCTCGCAGCCGGTTGCCTCGCTGGCCTTGCGCAAACGGATGAGCGGCGTGTGACCGACGGCGTCGGCGAGATCGGAGGCGATGCGCATGGGGGTGTTCCTCTCGGAGGTGGTCGCGTCTTGGCCTGTTACCTATCCTTGGCGCCGGTGGGCTGCAAGGCGGCGGCGGGAGGAACGCGCCCATGCCCGCCGCTGCGCGACAGGCTTGGATATTTTTGGCCAAAGGAAGACAAGGGCGGGCCAGGACCTCGTAGGGTGGGCAATTTGCCCACCATTGCGAAAGGTTAGAGCATTTTCCGATCAATCTGGATCGTATCCGCAGGCGGCGAAGTAGTTTTCGCACTCCTGCGGCGTGAAGCAG
>CBFHJA010000109.1:0-5446 GCA_965656085.1 uncultured Aliishimia sp.
CTCTTCACTGACGAGGAGTGCTACAATTTCTTCAAGGCCGCTGGCTATGAAGCCAATTAAACGCAACACGCTCTAGGTGCGGTGCGCGGCCGTTCGAACCCACGTTCGCATAGCTGGCGAATTCGCTCCCGCAACACATCGAACCGACCACCGAGATCTTCCAGCGCCGCCGGGGGTCGGCGAGTTGTGTGGCAATGATAATCTCCCGTTCACGCGCAGGCAGCCGTGCCAAGCGCGTCGACAAGCACGCGCCGCAGCGCCGCCGTCTCCAGCCCTTTCAACGAGGCGAACGGGTCGAGGCTGCGCGGATCTACCAAAAGCGCAAGCCGGTCCACGTCCTGCTCGCCCCGAACAGGAGCATTTAGCGAGCTGTCTCGCCCCGTGACCTGCGCGTGGAAGACAGCCGTCCGGTGCAAGCCCACCCCGAAAGCGTCCGCAAGTCTGTTGTCTGCATCCGCCGGGTCCATGCCCTCATCGGTCCCTTTCTCGGCATCCTGCGCGGCGATCTGCCTGGTTGCGGCTCGCGATTGCGGGGAATTCGGGCGCCGGACAACCGAAAGGCTAGCTCGCACATAGTCCTGAACTTGGCCGGCACCCACCACACGGCATAGGTCGAAAAACGAAACCCACGATCGGGATCGAGGCGGTCTGCGGCCTTGATCATCCCGATCTGCGCCTGTTGTACCAGATCGGGATCGGCCTCGCCGGCCCCGCCCTTCAGGCGCTTGGCGACCGACGCCGCCAAGGAGGCTAAGGCTCGGGGGAGGTCAACGCGGGCGCGCACACCTCCATGCACCTGCCACGCGTCAATCAAAGCCCGCTCCTGTTGAGTCGGCAGCATCTCCGCAGAGCGGCGGACGCGACAGGCACCGCGGATGAAAGACGCGACGAGTTTGTTCATGGCCGGGCTCATTTGGTTTTGAATCGACAATAAATCTGCGATCCAGCGATTGTCAAAATGATATCGGTTCGCTATCAATGCCTCATGTTGGATAAACCGGAAACACCGTACCGGATCGCCGAATTGCTCGTTCATGTCGGGCGTGCCGCGCGGAGTGAGAATGGTGGCTCCAAGCTGACGGCGGCGCAGTGGACATGCCTGCGCTTTCTGGCCCGCGCCAATGGCAGCACCCGCACCCCTTCAGCTTTTGCCAGCTTTCAGGCAACCACGCGCGGCACCGCATCGCAGATCGTCAAGTCACTGGAGCGCAAGGGGCTTGTCATGGGTACGCGCTCCGACCGGGACCGCCGCAGCGTGTCGTTCGACCTCACGGATCGTGGGCAGGCCCTGCTCGCTAAGGATCCGTTGCGAGACCTGATCGACGTGATCGGCGCGCTTCCCGCTCCCGAACGCGACAGGTTCCTGACGACGCTGTCCCGCCTCTCCTCGACGCTGGCCATGCATCGGGCGCTTCCCGCGTTCGGCACCTGCGGAGATTGCAGCCATTTTGCGCGGTCCGGCGACACCTCCTATTGCGCCTGCATGGCAGAAGAACTGGCGGCGGTGGACATCCCCAAACTCTGCGCCAGCTACGCCCCGACACCCGCGACACATAGCCAGGAAGATGACCGACATGACACAGACTGAGACCCCCGCCGGCCCACGCATGATCGCGATCAGCAGCGGCAAGGGAGGCGTGGGCAAATCCACGGTCACTGCCAATGTGGCAGTAGCGCTGGCCGATGCGGGCTTATCTATCGGGGTGGTGGATGCCGACATATATGGCCCGTCGATCCCGCGCATGTTGGGGCTCGGGTCCGAAAAGCCGGCCATGTCGCCTGAACGGCAGGTGATCCCGGCCGAAGCCCATGGAGTGAAAGTCATATCCATGGCCATGTTGTCCGACGATGACAGCCCGGCGATCCTGCGCGGGCCAATGGTGACGAAGTATTTGCAGATGTTCGTGCGTCAAGTGGACTGGGGCGCGCTTGATGTCCTGCTGCTTGATCTGCCTCCGGGCACTGGCGATATCCAGCTGACCTTGGCGCAGGCGTTCCCACTGTCGGGCGCGGTGGTGGTCAGTACGCCTCAGGATGTCAGCCTCAAGATCGCCCGGCGCGGCTTGCGGATGATGGAACAGGTCAAAGTGCCGATCCTGGGTGTGATCGAGAACATGAGCGGCTTCACCTGCCCCGATTGTGGAACGGTCACGCATATTTTCCATCAGGGTGGCGGAGAGGCGATCGCGCAGGAGTTGGGCGTACCATTTCTTGGCAAGGTGCCGCTGGACCCGGCGGTGGTCGATTGCGGCGACGATGGGCTCCCGCTGGTGCGTGCCGCACCGGACAGCCCTGCGGCTGAGGTCTACCGCAATATCGCTGCGCGCTTGGCCGGAACCGGCGCTGATAGCGCTGGGATCGCGACGCCCTTTGCATGGACGCTTGCCGATGGCGCCGGACAACCGGCCCCTGTGCAAGTCTCCGAAGGCGGATCAGTGGACCGCCTCGCCGCGCTGGACCATTCCAACGGCGCACTGGTTCTGCGATGGGGCGACGGCCGCGTACAGCGCCTGCCCGACCGCGACCTCCGTCTCGCCTGCCAATGCGCGCAGTGCCGCGAGGAGATGACGGGCAAACGGCTGCTGAACCCCGAAAACGTGCCGCTTGATATTGCCCTGACGCGCGTCTGGAGTGTCGGCAATTACGCGCTCGGCATGGCGTTCAGCGACGGGCACGACACCGGGATCTACACATTCAATGCGCTGCAGGCGATGGCCGACACGGAGCTTGAGGATGTCTGACACCGCCGCCCGCCGCCGCATCCGGGCACAAGCCTCGGCGGGCGATCCCGATGCCGTGGCCTTTCTCCTTGATGCTCCGATCCGCGAGGGCGCCTCGGTGCGGCTGGACGCTGCTGACGAGGCGCCGCTGGCGCATGCATTGTTCGCACTAGCGGGCGTGGCCCGCGTGGAAGTGACCGGTGCAACGATCTGGGTCAAGAAGCACCCGGACGCGGACTGGGCGACGCTGAAACCCGCCATCGCCGGAGCGATCCGCGCGGTGCTCAACGCAACGGACGCGCCGCTCGGGCCGGACATGCGTGCGGAAACCACCCCCGACGCGGACCTTCTCGGCGCAGTGGAGGATCTGCTGAACCGGCAGGTCAATCCGGCTGTCGCCGCGCATGGCGGCCATATCTCGGCGGAAAAGGTCGAGGATGGCGTGGTCTATCTGCGCATGTCTGGCGGTTGTCAGGGCTGCGCTGCATCCGCTGCGACGCTGCGCGACGGTGTCGAACGGATGCTGCGCGCCGCCTTGCCACAGATCGACCGGATCGTCGATCTTACCGACCATATGGCGGGCGAGAATCCGTTCTATGCCCGGCAGGATGGGCCCTCTCCAGCGCTGAACCGGCCGGTGCCCGAAGGGGTCATCGTCTGGGAGGACGGGCAGGTCATCGTCGATCCCGACTATCTGGCCCCAAAACTCGGCGTCACGCCGGAAACCCTGCGCAACGGACTGCGCCGCGGCGATATCGTTGGCGTGACCGAGACCGGCGAAGGCGCGGACAGCGGCAAGACCCGGATCATTCTGCGCAGCACGACACGCGCATGGGCCGCGGAGATCGACGCCACCGGCGCGGCCCGCGAGATCCCACCGCCGCGCGTGATCGACGCGGCGGCCAGCAAACAGACGGCGCTGTCGAACCGTGTCCGCGCCTATCTGGAAGACCTCTCCGAGGACGAGGTGCCGGTCACCTACGGCGCATTGGCGCGCGCGCTCGGGCTTTGGGCGCCGGGCTCGATTGCGAAGGTCACGCGCGCTCTGGAGACAACGATGCGGGAGGATGCGGCAGCAGGCCGTCCCTTCATCGCCGCCCGCGCGGTGGGTCGCGGCCCGGCCAAACGTCCCGGCAAAGGTTATTTCGAACTCGCCCGCACCCTGTCGCGTGGACCGCTGGAAGGGGAAAGCGAGGCGGATCACCACAGTGCCGAACTGCGCCGCATCCGCGAGATGCGCACCAACGCGTCGCCACCGTTATCTGGGGCGTGACCCGGGGCGCGTCACCGCTTAAGTGCACGTCATATAAACGTCCAGACAACGCGCTAGGCGCGTCGGCCGGTTCGCGCAAACTGTCAATCGGCATTTCAAATTCGAGGCCCTTTGTGCTGCACAGTCCGGGCGCTGCATCGTTCCTCTCTCCAGCAGCAGTGGCGCCGGCGGGCGTAGAGCGTTGCAGTTGAGCGCTATGCACGGTTTTCGAAGTGCCGGGCTTTCGCTACCGGTCTCGACGATCTCATAGTGGTGCGTACGCCGGTCAAGTAACGGGGGGGGGGTCATCTTTGCGCCGCCGAAGACGCTGAGCCTTTTGCAGAACGCCAGCTTGGTTGTAAGGGTGATCGGGGTACGTTCGTAGAGCATGCTGATCAGATGGAACAGGCGCTGGCACTTGTTCCGGGCGAAGGGTAGATAACCGAGTTCATCCAGTAACAGAGAGCCGAGGCAATAGATCAGACCGGCGCTTCGTCCCTGCCGTTCGGCACGGGCCTCGGCGTCAAGCGTCTTCAGCAGATCGACTACGTCCAAGAACTTGCTCCGGCGTCCGGCCCGGATGCAAGTACGGGCGATGCTGACGGCGAGATGGGTTTTGCCGGTTCCCGGGCCGCGGAACCGTATGGAATACATCGAACGGTCCGACGAAAGGAACAAGGCTTGGACGCTCCGCCTCAACCACAGCCCAAATGTTCTTGTCCTGAAGTTCCGAGTGTTTGTATACTTTGCCTCGTCCCAGCACTGGTCTTCCGGCTAGGCATTCAGCTCTGCATAGGATTTGAACATCGGTTGCGGCAGGCAGAATCACCGCAAGAGCACGCCTATCTGGTTCTCGACTAGCCCCGACGAAAATCGCATCCACCGCCGTCACCGCGATCTTTCCCCTCAGACCAACGGCAGGCAATTCCCGCTGTGGTAGGATCCCCGTGAGTCCGCTCCTCCTAAAACGTGTCGAGCAAAGTTTGAATCGGAAGGATTCCTCCTTGGGCGTAAATCGTGGTTCACCCTTTCTGTTAGGATTGCGAAGTTGCCAGCACCACTGCCAAATGCGCTCCGCGAACGTTTTGCACGACTGGTTGCTGACGGTTTATCAGCGAGAAAAGCATCGCGCCACATGCAGGTATCCGCCGCGACCGGAGCGCGCTGCACCAGTCAGATACGGCATGGCAAATTTTTACTGCAATGGGGCGTTCGCCGGGTAGCGGAAAGCTGGCGACCTATGTCGATTTCTACAAAGAACTGGTGGCGCAGGCCCCCGACATTATCCTTTTCAAGCTGCGTGATGCGCTTGCCGATGTTGAGGGTGTCACCGTTCACCATGCAGCCGTTGCCGGTTCGCCAAGTCGCCTCGGCTTCACGCACAAAAAAATCGCCCGCTCTTGTCTTATGGTTTGGGTGGCTCCCGTTGTATGATGGGAGCCATCACGCTGATCGCGCAAATTGGCGTGGTGGC
>CBFHJA010000110.1:0-5304 GCA_965656085.1 uncultured Aliishimia sp.
GTCCGGTCAGGACAGGAAGATCGGATCGAAAAACGCTTGCAATGCCCACGTGCTGCCGAGTGGCAGCACGTGGGCTACGTATTGATCCGGGCGCACCACCACCAGCGCACCGCGGGAGCGGTCGATGCCACGCAGATCGAAAATATCCGGGCCGCGCACCGAAGGGCAGAAGGCCTTTTCATAATCGGTGAGGCGATACCGGCCGGTCTCCACGCGCAGCAGCGGCGGCAGGTCAGGCGGGCTCATCCCGCGGTGGGATGCTTGAAAGACTGCGCGCAGATCGAGCACCGCATCGGGATCCGCGCCGCGCGGCGTCACACGGGCCAGCAGCCCATCCGGCGCGGTCAGCGCGTCGCAGAGCTCCGCCACAGCGCCCCCCGGTTGCCCGCGATCCCCGGCGGGAGCGAAGGCGATGAGGCGCCAGCGACCATCGGCCTTCAGGCAATGCCCGAGATGCATCTGCCGGGCATCGGCAAGCCGTGTGACCGGCGCGGAGTGAAAGCGCATCCCCACCTTGTAGCCCGTGGCCAGCGCCTGATCCGGGCTTTCGGCGGTGATTAGTGAGGGGGCGTAGCAGGTCTCAACCCCTGCCGTGTAGCGGCCATGTTTCTTGAAATAGGCTTGAAATTTCGCCGTGTCCGCGTCGGTTTTCGGCTTTTCGCTGAACAGGCGCGCCATGTCGCGGTCGAAATCGATCAATTCCTGCGCCTTCGCGCGGCGCTCCTCGCCATAGCTGTGCAAAAGCTCCGGGCGGGCCTGCCCGCGCAGCACGGCAGCGAGTTTCCAGCCCAGATTGAACGCGTCGGCCATCGACACGTTCATCCCCTGCCCGGCCTTCGGGCTGTGAGTGTGGCAGGCATCCCCGGCGATGAAAATGCGCGGCAGGCTGTGGGCGCTGTCCTCGGGCGTCACATCGTCGAAACGGTCGCAGACGCGCTGGCCAATCTCATAGGCCGACCACCACGCCAGCTCGGTGCAGTCGAGCGCATAGGGCGCAAGGATCGCGCGGGCCTTGTCGATGAGAATGTCCGGCGTGAGGCCACGGTCGTTGGCGCGTTCGCCCTCCGCGAGTGCGTCCAACTCGATATAAAGCCGCACCATGATGCCGCCTTCTCGCGGTATGATCAGCATGCTGCCCGCCTGTGCCGACTGGATCGCGCATTTCAGGCGGATATCGGGAAAGTCCGTGCGCGGGAGAACATCCATGACGCCCCAAAGCTGGCGGGCAGACTCGCCCTTGAGCCGATATCCCAAAGCGCTGCGCACTTTGCTGCGCGCGCCGTCACAGCCGACGACGTATCTGGCGCGGATGGTTTCGGTCTCACCTTCGGCCTCAAGGCAGCCAAACCGGGCCTCGATGGGGTAATCGCCCTGTGCGTGTCGTGTCAGGGAGAGCAGGTCGCGGTTGTAGTCGGGCGTCAGGCGATGCGCCGAATTGCGCATCAGGTCGAGATAAAAATCATGCACCCGGGCCTGACTGAGGATCACATGGGGCATCTCCGACAGATCCTCCTCCACGTCCTCGATCCGGCCGGCCCGGGCAAGGGTGGTGCCGTCCGCGCCGGGGCGCCAGAAACAGACCTCGTTGACCCAATAGCCCTCTTTCATGACCTTTTCGGCGAACCCGAAAGCCTCGAACATCTCTACCGAGCGACAGGCGATCCCGTCAGCCTGCCCGAATTCGAGCGGGCCGGGCTTGCGCTCTGCAATCCGTACAGTGAGGTCCTCGAAGGCGCAAAGCTGCGCGGCCAGCGTGAGCCCTGCGGGGCCGCACCCGACGATCAGCACGTCCACCTCGGAGGGGCGCTTGGGAGCGCCTGCGCGGGCCCCGGCGATGGCCGGATCGCCCGTGCGGAAACCATTCCGGTGATATTGCATGAGGGGGGCTCCTTGCTCTGCTCCATATAGTAAGCATACTTACTAAAATGGCGCAAGGGAGGACAGCACTCCGGACCAGACAGGCCGGGCGGCCCCGCGCGTGGACAGATCAGATCAGGTGTTGAACAGGAAGTGCAGCACATCGCCATCCTTGACGATGTACCCCTTGCCCTCGGCGCGCATCTTGCCCGCGTCCTTGGCCGCCTGCTCGCCGCCGAGCGAAACGAAATCGTCATAGGTAATCGTCTCAGCGCGGATGAAACCCTTCTCGAAATCGCCATGGATCACCCCGGCGGCCTTCGGCGCTGTGGTGCCCGATTGGATCGTCCACGCGCGGGCCTCTTTCGGGCCGACGGTGAAGTAGGTTTCGAGATGCAGCAGTTCGTAGCCGGCGCGGATCAGGCGGTCGAGGCCGGGCTCTTCGAGGCCCATCTCTTCAAGGAACATCTCGGCCTCTTCAGGCTCAAGCTGGCTGATTTCTTCCTCGATCTTGGCGGAGATGATCACGTGGGAATTGCCCTGCGCTGCGGCCATCTCGGCCACGCGGGCCGATTGCGCATTGCCCTCCGCCGCCTCATCCTCGGCGACGTTGCACACGTAGAGCACCGGCTTGGTGGTCAGAAGTTGCAGCATTTTCCATGCCTTGGCGTCCTCGTCGTCCACCTCGACCACGCGTGCGGGCTTGCCGTCTTCCAGCGCGGCTTTGGCAGCCTCCATCAGGCGCTGTTGCTGCACGGCCTCCTTGTCGCCGCCGCGCACCTTGCGGACAATGTTTTGCAGGCGCTTTTCGATGCTTTCGAGATCGGCAAGCATCAACTCGGTCTCGATGGTCTCGGCATCGGCCACCGGGTCCACGCGGCCTTCCACATGGGTGACGTCGCCATCCTCGAAACAGCGCAGCACATGGGCGATGGCGTCGACCTCGCGGATATTGGCGAGGAACTGGTTGCCAAGCCCCTCGCCCTTGGACGCGCCCTTCACCAGCCCGGCGATATCGACGAAGGTCATGCGGGTGGGGATGATCTGCTTGGACTGCGCAATGGCCGCGAGCTTGTCGAGCCGGTCGTCCGGCACACCGACCTCGCCCACATTGGGCTCGATGGTGCAGAACGGGAAATTGGCCGCCTGCGCTGCCGCCGTGCGGGTCAACGCATTGAAGAGCGTGGACTTGCCGACATTCGGCAGCCCGACGATACCCATTTTAAAGCCCATGACGCCCTCCTTGGCCAACTCCGCGCCGCTTCTAGGGTGCGCGGCGGCCAAGAGCAAGCGCCCCATTGCGTGCCCCCGCGCCTTTTGGCATAGGACGCTGAGCCCGTAACCCAGAGGATCGGCCCATGACCCGTATCGACGCCAAATTCGCCGCGCTGCGCGCCGAGAACCGCAAAGCCTTCGTGGCCTATGTGATGGCGGGCGATCCTGATTACGACACCGCACTGGAGGTGGTCAAAGGGCTGCCCGAAGCGGGCGTGGATATCATTGAACTGGGCCTTCCCTTCACTGACCCGATGGCGGACGGGCCGACTATTCAGCTCGCCGGGCAGCGGGCGCTGGAAGCGGGCATGACGCTCAACAAGACGCTGGAGATGGCGCGCACCTTCCGTGAGAATGATGACACGACGCCGATCGTGATGATGGGCTATTACAACCCGATCTATTCCAAGGGCGTGGACACCTTCCTGAGCGAGGCCAAGGAGGCCGGGATCGACGGGCTGATCGTAGTGGACCTGCCGCCCGAAGAGGACGCCGAGCTGTGTATTCCGGCGCAGGCGGCGGGACTGAACTTCATCCGGCTTGCCACACCAACCACGGATGACAAACGCCTGCCGCGCGTGCTGCAGAATACCTCTGGCTTTGTCTATTACGTCTCGATCACCGGGATCACCGGTGCGGCCGTGGCGCAAGCCGGGGATGTGGGGCCCGAGGTGGCACGGATCAAATCCGCGACCGAACTGCCGGTCGTTGTGGGATTCGGGATCAAGACGCCCGAGCACGCGGCGAACATCGCGGGCGTGGCGGATGGCGCTGTGGTCGGCTCGGCCATCGTTGAGCGGATCGCGCGCGGCGAGCCTGCCGCTGATGTGCTGGCTTTTGTGAAATCCCTTGCGGATGGGGCGCATAGCGTCTGACCGGGCACCGGCCCGCAGGCAGCCGCAAAAAAGCCCGCGCACCACTTGGGTCGCGGGCTTTCGCTTTGGCGTAGGTCGCCGGACTACTTCCAGCCCACCTCGTTGAAGATCGCCTGCGCCTGCGGCACGTTCTCGGCCACGTTCGACAAATCGACCGCGTCGGGGCGGAACATGCCAAGCGCGGCGACGCTCGGGCTCAGCCCCACGCCAGCCACTGCCGGGTATTCGTCATTGCCGTCGGAGAAGTATTTCTGCGCCTGATCGGAGGCGAGATATTCAAGGAACATGATGGCGTTCTCGCGGTTCGGTGCGTTCGCTGCAACACCGCCGCCCGACAGGTTCATATGCGCGCCTTCGGCATTTTGCGCCGGGAACACCCAGCCGATATTCTCCATCGCCTCCTTGTCCAGACCGCTCACATCCTTGCGCAGCGCGCGGGCGAAGTAATAGGTGTTCGAGATCGAGATGTCGCACTCGCCGGAGACCAGACCGCGCAACTGGTCGGTGTCACCGCCCTGCGGGTCGCGCGCGAAGTTGTCCACGACGCCTTGCGCCCAGACCTTTGCCGCTTCCGCGCCGTGGTTTTCGATCACCGCGCTGAGCAGGGTTTGCGAGTAGACGTTCGACGAGGAGCGGTGGCAGACCATACCCTTGTAGGCCGGGTCGGCAAGGCTCACGTAGTCGAGCGGCGGGTTTTCCACGTCGGTCTTGTCATAGAAGAAGATCCGCGCGCGCTGGCTGAAGCCGAACCATTGGTTGTCGGCGTCCTGAAGGCTCGCCGGGATGCGGGCTTCGAGCACATCGCTGTCGATGGATTGCAACACGCCGGCGGCCTTGGCGCGCTCAAGGCGCGATGTGTCGACGGTGAGCAGGATGTCGGCGGGCGAGTTCGCACCCTCGGCCTGCATCCGCGTCACTAGCTCATCGGCCTTGCCTTCGATGCGGTTGATCGTGATGCCGGTCATCTCCTCGAAATTCGAATAGAGCCGTTCGTCGGTATCATAGTGGCGCGACGAGTAGAGGTTCAGCTCGCCTTCTGCGAAGGCAGGAAAAGAGGTGACGGCAATGGATGCGGCCACTGCTGCGATGAAGATATTCCGGTTCCGAGGCATGTGAGCTCCTTGGGATTTAATGTCCAACTAAAATAGTAGGTTTCATATCTCGGCGCAGAGAGCAACCCCTCCTGACAAAAAAACTCAGGTAATAGCCAGAACAGGACGCGCTGAACCCGAAACGTGCTGCGGGCCCGCCAAAGGCAGGCCGCGCAGGGTCGTAAATTGAAACAGGGTACGCGTCA
>CBFHJA010000111.1:0-5222 GCA_965656085.1 uncultured Aliishimia sp.
CGGGGATCCTCAACGCCATGCTCAAAACCAACACGCCCTACACGCGACAACAGGCCTGACAAAGACAGTTGCTACAGCGTCCCACGCAGGCCCACAGGGCGCCCCGCCCCTGTTTTCGTTTGGTCAAAAATATCCAAGCCTGACGCGTAGCGGCGGGCGCGCCCTCCCGGCATCTTTTCAATAGAAAAGAGCCTGCCGGGCGACGCCCGCCGCTGACGCGGCAGGCTGGCATTTCTCGCTTGCGCATAGCGCAATTCAGCAACTCCCCGCCTCACGAAAACTGCCGCAAATGCTCCGCCGCGTCGCGGGCCGTGGATACCGATTGGCGGACCAGCGCGTCGAAATGGCGGCTCAGGGTCTCGATCCGCGCGCGCTCGCGGAAGGTCAGGTAGTGCCCGCCCACATAAACCACCGCCAGAAGCGGGCCGAAGATCGTGATCGGGGCTGAATAAAGCTGCCGGGCATCGAACAAGTAGAACCGCAGACGCGGGTAGAGCTGGTCGCACAGGTCGATCAACTGCGCCAATTGCGCGGCACGGACCTCCGGGGGCAGGCCCGCATAGTAGCCAGTGGAGTGGACGAAATTGTCGATCTCGTGCAGCGGCAGGGCGATCTCGTAATCGGACTGCGCCCCGCGCATCCACTGCAGGCGGTCCTGCGAGGCATGGATCGCCTGTTTTGCCGAGCGGCCCAGATGCGGCGAGTATTCCCAGTCCAGCATCTCCTCGGTCTTGAGCATGTCCGGAAGGCCCGCGGGCACGTGGCGGATCTTGTAGCCCTCGGCCTCGCGGTGCCAGTCGAAGATCTGCTCGTCGATCAGCGCGCGGGGGGCCTCTTCGAAGCCATGGCTGGTGGCGGCGAGGTCTTGCGCGCTTTCGGGACGGTTCGAGAGCGACAGCAGCCAGTCGGCGGAGACCCCGAGCACATCGGCGCAGCCCGCCACGACCTGCGCGCCGGGCAGGCGCGGGCCGTCATCGCTGAGGGCCTGACTGAGCGTGGAGCGGTCGACGCCGATGGCGCGGGCGAGCGCGGTCTGGTTGGTGCCTGCGGTGCGGATGGCGCGGGAGAGGCGGTCGCGGAACTGCTGGGCGCGGTCACGTTTGTCGAGAATCTCTGTCATATGGTGACAAATACCACACCTACAGAGATTTGTTAACAATTTGCAGAATTGTCATATGCGCTCCGTCCGGTATCACAAAACTGTCATCTCTTGAAAATTCTGGACCCTGCATGTCGCCTTCCGCCCGCGCTCCTTCCGCCCGCTTGCCCACCAGCCAGCCGGCCGCCGTCGAATGGCCCACGTTGGCGCTGATCGTGGGCACGCTGGGGCTTTGGGCGGTGGCGCTGGTCTGGCTCGCGCCCCTTGCGCCGGTCCTCGCCGCCGTAGCGCTTGTGCCGCTGCTGGTGCTGCACGCCTCGCTGACCCATGAGGTCTGCCACGGCCATCCCTTCCCCTCGCGCCGCGCCTCCGAAGCGCTGATGTGGGTCAATCCGGGCCTCGCCGTGCCCTATCTGCGCTTCCGCGACACGCATCTGGCGCATCATCAGGACGCGATCCTGACCGATCCTTATGACGATCCCGAAAGCAACTATCTCGACCCGGCGCTCTGGGCGCGGATGCCGGGCTGGCTGCGCGCGCTGCGGCGGGTGAACAACACGCTGGCCGGGCGGATGCTGATCGGGCCGCTGGTGGGGCAGGTGAGTTTCATGGCGAGTGACTGGCGCGCGATCCGGAGAGGCGACGGGCAGGTCCTGCGCGGCTGGCTCTGGCACCTTCCGGGCGCGGCGCTGGTGATCTGGCTGGTGGCGCTGAGCGCGCTGCCGTTCTGGCTCTATGCGCTGGCCTGCTACGCCGCGCTCTCGGTGCTGAAAATCCGCACCTTTCTGGAGCATCAGGCCCATGAGCGCGCGCGGGGCCGGACGGTGATCATCGAAGATCGCGGCCCGCTGGCCTTCCTGTTCCTCAACAACTCCCTGCATGTGGTCCACCACATGCACCCCAAGGTGCCATGGTACCGCCTGCCGGCACTCTATGCGCAGCACAAGGCGCGGTATCTGGCCCGCAATGATGGCTATCGCTATCGCTCCTACACGGAGATTTTCCGCAAACATCTGTGGCGCGCCAAGGACCCGGTCCCGCATCCGCTCTGGCCTTCGGAGTGATCCGGCGCAATAAGCCCGCATGGACCTCTGGATTTGGGCGACGCTCGCGGCCGCCACCCTGCAAACCGCGCGTTTCGTGCTGCAAAAACGGCTGGCCTCGGGCGCGCTGAGCGCGACGGGGGCGACCTTCGCGCGGTTCTTCTTCTCCGCGCCCTTGGCGCTGGCGCTGCTGGCCTCTTACCTGCTCACGAGCGGCCAGTCCCTGCCGCCGCTCACCCCGGCCTTCTGGCTCTATGCAGCTGCGGGCGGGCTGTCGCAGATCTTCGCAACGGTGCTCGTGGTGCAGCTTTTCGCACAGCGCAATTTCGCTGTGGGCATGACGCTGAAGAAGACCGAAGTGATCCAGACCGTGCTGGTGGGCTGGGCGCTGCTGGGCGAGCTGGTCTCCTTTGCGGGGTTCCTGTGCATTCTCAGCGGTCTGGGCGGTGTGCTGTTGCTGTCCTGGCCCGCCAAGGGGCAGGGGCGATTGCGTGTCTCTGGTCCGGAAGTCGTGCTTGGCCTAGGCTCCGGGGTGCTCTTTGCGATGTCCGGCGTGTGCTACCGGGGCGCCTCGCTGGAATTGCCGCTGGAGGCACCGATGGAGCGCGCGGCGATCACGCTGGCGGCGGTGCTGACACTGCAGTTTGCCGCGATGGCGCTTTGGATGCGCTGGCGCGCGCCGGGCGAGATCACCCGGGTCTGGCAGGCGCGGCGGGTCTCGGGCTTTGTCGGGATGACCTCGCTGCTGGGCTCGTTTTGCTGGTTCACGGCCTTCACCTCGCAAAAGGCGGCCTATGTGAACGCGCTCGGGCAGGTGGAGTTGATCCTCAGCCTGCTGGCCTCGGTGCTGATTTTCCGCGAGCGGATCACGGCGCGGGAGCTGGGTGGGATCGCCGTGCTTGGCCTGTCGATCGTCGGCTTGGTTCTGGCCACCTGAACGCGGTCTCGGGGCGGCCTTTTCTTGCAAGAAAAGGCGGGCCCAGTGCCGCGCGCTTTCATTCGTCCGAGGGCGGGGCCTTGCCGTAGAGCCGGATGAAGAGGTTGTACTCCTCGTCATTCTTGAAGAACGGCACGCTGGCGGGCGGCTCCGTGCTCTTGGCGCGTTTTTGCACCTCGCTCAGCACCACCTCGGTGATGAACGGCATATCGAAGCTGCGCGCTTGCTCCAGATCGACCCATTGCAGGTGCGACAGCTCATCGCAGGCCGCCGAGAAATCATCGAGATCGCTGCTCAATTCATCCGCGTCGACCAGAAAGAAGCGGGCATCGAAGCGGCGCGGGCGGCCCGGTGGGGTCAGGGCGCGGAACACGAATTGCAGCGGGGCGGCACTGGGCAGAAAGCCCTTCGCCGCAAAATCGCGCCAATCGGGGGGCGCATCGTCCCATGCGCCGGGCGCGCCGAGGATCTGGCCGGTCTCCTCCCAAAGCTCGCGGATCGCCGCCGCCGCCAGCGCGCCGGGGGTCAGCGGCGGGACCAGAATGTCCTCGGTGAGGCGCTCGGCGCAGACCGGCGTGAGATCGGTCGCAAGCGCGATCTCGGCATCCGCGGCATCCACCGCCCCGCCCGGAAAGACGAATTTGTTGGGCATGAACGCGGCCTTTGCGCCGCGCTGGCCCATCAGGATTTTCGGCTGGCTGGCCCGGTCGCGCAGCGCGATCACGGTGGCCGCGTTGCGGATTGCGGATTTGTCGGTCATGTCCTGCTCTGTTCCCGTCACGTCTGGTGCGGGGGCGTGTCAGGCCGCAGAGCCGAACCCCCCCATGTATTTTGCCCACTGGAAGCCGATCACCGCTCCCTTGAGCCTTGGCAGAAGGTAAAGCGACAGGCCCACGGAACCAACGGCAAAAATGGTGAACAGCACCAGCGGATCGCTTCGGAACGTAACGAAAAACAGGTGGAGCAGGGGCAGCATGAGGTGGCCCACGATAATGATCGTCAGATAGGCCGGTCCGTCATCGGCCCGGTGGTGGTACATTTCCGCGCGGCAGACCGGGCAGGTGTCGTGCACTTTGAGATAGCTGCGCAGCAGGGGCCCGGAGCCGCAATTGGGGCATTTGCGGCGGAACCCGCGCCGCAGGGCCTGCCAAACGGAGCGCGGGGCGTCTTCCGTTCCGGAGCGCGGGAACGCGCTTTCGATGTGGTGTGTGTGTTTCATGGGTTTCATGGGGCCGTCTGCCTGTGCCGGGCTGTGGTAGAGGTGCAAAGGATGCCCGATCCTCAGGCGCCGGCAAAGGCGACGTAGTGCCCTGTGGCCGGATGCCGCACAACCTAAGCTTGCTTTGGGCCGAAAACATACACCCGAGCGCGCGGCCTCTGTGCCCGCGCGCAGAAACTTGCGACGGAAGATGCGCGCTGTTGCGTGAAGGTCGGTACAGGTCCCGAACACCGGGGCCTGCAGAACACAGGAGCACTGCAATGACACATGTTTTCAAACTGGCCATGCTCGGGGTGGCCATCGGGTGCGGCGCCATCGCCGGAGCCGTGGAGGCGCGCGAGGCGGAGCGGCCCGGTTTCGAGGCGCTCGACAGCAATGCGGACGGACAGCTCACCAAGGCCGAACTCAAAGCCCACCGCGCGGCCCGTTTTGCCCGCGCCGACAGCAACGGCGACGGCCTGCTCAGTCTTGAGGAGATGCAGGCGGGGGCGCAGGCGCGGGCCAGCAAACGCGCGGCGCGGATGCTCGACCGGCTCGACAGCAACGATGACGGCCTGCTCAGCCAAGACGAGATCGCCAGCGCCCGCCGGGGCGGGCCGGACCGCATGTTCCAGCGCGCCGACACCGACGGAGACGGCGCGCTCACCAAGGCCGAATTCGACGCGGTCGCCGGGAAACGCGCCAAGCACCGGCAGAACTGAGCAGATGCGCTGGATCCGCGCCAAGGCTTGAGCCGCGCGGCAGCAAGGGATAGCCCGGACACCGTGATGGCTTTGGATGACACTGCAGCACGCGAACAAAGCGGGCAACTGGCCCGCGCGGCCGCCGGGGACGCGGCGGCCGCGCGGGATCTTGCCGCCGCGCTCGGTCCCCGGCTCTTCGCGCAGGCATTCCGGATGCTCGGGGACCGGGCCGAGGCCGAGG
>CBFHJA010000112.1:0-4725 GCA_965656085.1 uncultured Aliishimia sp.
CTGGCGGGCGCGCGCCAGACCGTGCTCGCGCGGCGGCAGGCGGTCACGCAGGCGGAGGCTCGCATCGCCCAGTCCGGCACGCGGCTGCAACGCGCGCAGATCGCGCTGTCCGAGGCGGAACGCACGCTCGCGGATACCGAACTTTTCGCGCCCTTCGAGGGCACGCTGAGCGAGGTGAGCGCCACGCTCGGCCGCCTGATGTCCAACAATGAAAAGCTTGCGACGCTGATTGACCCGACCGCGCTTGAAGTCGCGTTCCGCCTCTCCACGGCGCAATACCTGCGGCTGCTTGGCGCGGATGGCGCGCTCGAAGCCCGCCCCGTCACGATCAGCCTCGATGCCGCTGGAATCAGCCTGACAGCACCGGGCGTGATCGCGCGCGACAGTGCAGCGGTGGGTGAGGCGCAAAGCGGGCGGCTGGTCTTTGCCCGGATGCGCGATACGGCGGGGTTCAAGCCCGGGGATTTCGTCACCGTCGCGGTGGAGGAGCCTGCCATCGCACGGGCCGTGCGCCTGCCCGCAGGGGCGCTCGACGGGACCGGCACCGTGCTTGCCGTGGGGCCGGAGAACCGCCTTGAGACCCTGCCGGTCACGCTGCTGCGCCGTCAGGGCAACGACGTGCTGCTGGCGCCAGAGGGGATTGCCGGGCGCGATATCGTCACCTCGCGCTCGCCTCTGCTCGGGGCCGGGATCTCGGTGCGGCCCGTGAAACGTGACGCGCCCGAGGAGAGCGCTTCGGCGGGCCCGGTCACGGACATGCTGGAGCTGACCGAGGAGCGCCGGGCGCGGCTCATCGCCTATGTGGAGGGCACCGGTCTGCCGGAGGACCGCAAACAGCGCATCCTTTCGCGGCTCGCCGAGCCGATGGTGCCCGCGCAGATGGTCGAGCGCCTCGAAAGCCGGATGGGGGGCTAGGTCATGGCAGCCATGCGGCCCTTGCCCGGCGCGGCCGGCGGATTGCTCTCCTATTTCACCCGCCATGGCACGGCGGCGAACCTGCTGCTGATGGTACTCCTGATCGCGGGGCTTTTCTCGCTGCCGAACCTGCGCGCGCAGTTCTTTCCCGATGTGGTCCTCGACAATGTGACCGTCTATGCCAACTGGGACGGCGCGGGCGCGGAGGATATGGACACTGCCGTTGTGCAGGTGCTGGAGCCCGCGCTCCTGGCGGTGGAGGGAATCGAGAGCACCTCTGCGACAACGCGCGAGGGCTGGGCCTCGATCCGGCTCGAATTCGAGCCGAGTTGGGACATGGCCCGCGCGCTTGACGATGTGCGCGGCGCGCTCGACCGCGTGACGGACCTGCCCGAGGATGTCTATGACGTGAACGCACAGCGCGGCGCGTGGCGGGACCGGGTGACCGACGTGGTGATCACCGGCCCGGTCGCGCCGGAGCAGCTTGGGATTTATGCTGACGAACTGGTCGCGCGGCTGTTCGATGTGGGCATTACCCGCACGACAATTCGCGGGGTGGCCGCGCCGCGCCTGCTCGTCGAGGTGCCGACGGTCAACCTGATGGCGCAGAACATCACTATGGCCGAGATCGCGCAGGCCATCGCGGCGCAGGTGGACACGGCCCCGGCGGGCGATGTGACCGGCGCCAATGCGCGCGTGCGGCTCGGTGGCGAGACCCGCAGCGCCGAGGCGGTGGCGGCCATTGTTCTGCGCACCGCGCCGGACGGCTCGACACTCACCATTGGCGATATCGCCATGGTCATTCCCGAAGGCAGCGACCGCGAACGGGCTTATTTTGTCGGGGACGCGCCCGCTGTGTCGATCCGCGTGGATCGCTCGGCCGCCGGGGATGCCATCGACATGCAGGCACAGGTCACGGAGGTCATCGAGACCTTGCAGGGAACCCTGCCGCAAGGCGTCGAGGCGCAGATGATCCGCACCCGCGCCGAGGCGATCACTGCGCGGCTCGATATCCTTGTGGACAATGGCGCAATGGGGCTCGCGCTGGTGGTCGCGCTGCTGTTCCTGTTCCTCAACGCCCGCACCGCCTTCTGGGTCGCTGCCGGGATCCCGGTGGCGATGCTGGCTGCGATCGCGCTGATGTATCTCGGCGGGTTGACGCTGAACATGGTCTCGCTTTTCGGGCTGATCATCACGCTGGGGATCGTGGTCGATGACGCCATCGTCGTGGGTGAGCACGCTGATTTCCGCTACCGCACCAAGGGCGAAAGCCCCTATGTCGCCGCAGAGAACGCCGCGCGGCGCATGGCCATGCCGGTCTTTGCCGCGACGCTCACCACCGTCATTGCCTTTTTCGGCCTGCTCGCCGTGGGCGGGCGCTTCGGCGATTTGATCCGCGACATTCCCCTGACGGTGATCGCGGTGCTGATTGCCTCGCTCATCGAGTGCTTCCTGATCCTGCCGCATCATATGGCCCATGCCCTGAAATCGGCGGACCGCGCGGTGCAGTTCTCCCGCGCCCGGCTGGCGCTTGGACTTGCGGTGACATCGGTGGTTGCGCTTGTGCTCGGGGCGGCAGTGCTGGCGAGCGCGGCGTGGCTTTGGCTGCGTCTGAGCGGGGCCGAAGAGGGCAGTCTCTGGACCTTGCTGCAAGCGTGGTGGCAGACCGGGCTCGCGGGGCTGGTGCTGACCTATGGCGGCGCGTTCTTGCTGAGCCCGCGCGCGGCCAAGGCCCGGGCGGTGCATCTGATGGGCACCGAGGGGCTCGATACGCCCTCCTATGTGGTCAATCTCGGCTTCGAATGGGTCAAGGCCCGCCTGTTCCGCCCGGTCATGGCGCTGGTGATCCGCGCCCGCTACGTGGTGCTCTGCGGGGTGGTCGTGGCGCTCGCGAGCCAGATTGCGCTGTTCATGACCGGCGATGTGCAATGGCGCTTTTTCAACGCGCCCGAACGCGGCTCGGTGACAGGCAATTTTGCGATGGTCGATGGCGCGACCCGCGCCGACAGCCTTGCGATGATGCACGAGATGCAGCGCGCGACCGAGGCGCTTGGAGCGGAATACGAAGAGCGCTATGGCCGGAACCCGGTCGATTACGTGATCGCCGAGATTGGCGGCAATGCCGGGCGCGGCCTGTCGGGCACTGACACCAAGGACAAGGACCTCTTGGGCGGCATCTCCATCGAACTGATCGACGCCGACCTGCGCCCCTATTCCAGTTTTGCTTTCGTGGCAGAATTGCAGGACCGTGTGGTCTGGCACCCGCTGGCCGAAAACGTGAGCTTCCGGGGCTGGCGCTCGGGGCCTGGCGGGGATGCGCTCGACGTGCAGTTCTATGGCGCGACGGCGGAGGTGCTGAAGGCCGCGAGCCTCGATCTGCAAACCGCGCTCGCGGAGTTTCCCGAGGTGAGCGCAGTCGAGGACACGCTGGCCTATGACAAGGAAGAGCTTTTGCTCGCGCTGACGCCGCAGGGCCAGTCGCTGGGCCTCACGGTGCAGGATCTGGGCCGCGTGCTGCGGAACCGTCTGAACGGGATCGAGGCGGCGAGCTACCCGTCCGGGGTGCGCTCGGCGGAGATCTGGGTGGAGCTTCCCGAGGCGGAACTGAGCGCTGACTTTCTGGAAACCACGCAATTGCGCACGCCCTCCGGGGCCTATGTCCCGCTCGGCGATGTGGTGAGCGTGGTCACGCGTACCGGCTTTTCGACCGTCAAACGCGAGAACGGGCTGCGGGTGATTTCGGTGACCGGGGATATCTCCGAGGACGATCCGGCGCGGGCCACCGAGATCCAGACCCAGCTTGAGGAAGACATCCTGCCCCGCATCGCCGCCGAACGGCAGGTCGAATGGCGTCTGGCGGGGCTCAGCGAGCAGGAAAACCGCTTTCTGACCGAGGCAGGGACCGGGTTCATCCTCTGCCTTGCGGGCATCTACCTCGTGCTCGCATGGGTGTTTTCGAGCTGGTCCCGCCCTTTTGTCGTGATGGCGATCATCCCCTTTGGCCTTGTCGGCACGATCTATGGCCATTGGGTCTGGGATGTGCCGCTGTCGATGTTCTCGGTGGTCGGCTTGATCGGGATGACCGGGATCATTATCAACGATTCCATCGTGCTGGTCACGACCATTGACCAGTATCGCGAAGAGCGGGGGCTCTGGCCTTCGATCATTGACGGAGCCTGTGACCGCTTGCGCCCGGTCTTGCTGACCACGCTGACCACGGTGCTGGGACTGGTGCCGCTGCTCTATGAGACCAGCCAGCAGGCGCAATTCCTAAAACCGACCGTGATCACGCTGGTCTACGGGCTGGGCTTTGGCATGGTGCTGGTGCTCTTGGTGGTGCCTGCGCTGATGGCCTTGCAGCATGACGTGGCCCGGATGCTCCGCGCGGCGGCGCGCGGGCGGCGGGCGCGGGGCCTGAGCGGGCTGATCAACGGCGTCGGCGCGCTGGTGCTGGCATGGGGCGCTGTGACGCTGGGCTGGGTCGCGGTGACTGGGTCTTGGGCCGCCCCGCTGGCGGGCGTGCTGCCCGCGCCCACGATGCCCACCGCGCTTGGCCTGTTCCTCGCCGGTACGGGGGCGCTCTGCCTTGCCGCCTACATCCTCGCTGGGCTGACCCTCGTAGCCCGCCGTTTCACCCGCGCCTGACGCGCCCAAGCCTGCCGCATCGCGGCGGGCGGTGACCGGCAGGCTCTTTTCGTCACGCTGCAAGCGTGCCTTTGGCACGACGAAAAGATGCCGAGTATCCGTGATGATCAAGCGGGTTCTGGCACCCATTTTCGGCCATCTCTGATCAAAGCGTTCGCCAAGACG
>CBFHJA010000113.1:0-4391 GCA_965656085.1 uncultured Aliishimia sp.
GGGCCCCGGTAAAACGTGTCTTCTTCATCGGAATCTCCTCAGTCATCCTGCCGAGAAAATTCTACTTCCGCATCCCCCTAAGATCGGGGAAATTACCCCGGACTGCCCCTGTTCCTGTCTGCAGGACGATAAGGAAGGGGCAGGTAAGTAAGCCGTCTGCGTCAAACGAGCCGAGGCACGCAAGTTAAGCCGTTCCTCGGTCTACTGCATGTCAAACAGGCTCCGGAAGGCTCCATCGCCGCGCTCTAGAAGCTCTTCCGGTGATCCCTGCTCGACAATTTGGCCTTCGCGGATAACCACGATTTTATCGGCTTCCATCACGGTGGACAGGCGGTGGGCAATAACGATGGACGTTGTTCCTTTCGTCGCTTTCTTGAGGGCCGCTTTCACAAGCGCCTCGCTCTCGCTATCTAGCGCTGAGGTCGCTTCATCCATGATCAAGACCTCGGACCGGCGGAGAATAGCCCGAGCAATAGCAAGTCGTTGTTTCTGCCCTCCGGACAGAAAAGCACCATTCTCACCTACCATTGTGTCATAACCCTGTGGCAGCGCCATGATGAAATCATGGGCGTTGGCTGCTTTGGCGGCCTCCACCACTTCGTCATCGCTCGCGTCTGGCTTGGAGCATCGTAGATTCTCCATCACCGAGGTCGCGAACAGGAAGGTGTGCTGGCCTACGTAGGACAGCTTGGCGTGCAGCGAGGCGAAGGTTACATCGCGGATATCCTCACCATTAAGGCGGACGGTCCCTTCGTCAGGATCCAAAAAGCGCATTACGAGGGCTGCGATGGTCGACTTGCCGCCTCCCGACTGTCCGACCAGCGCGGTCATTTTTCCTTCTTCGAACACCAGCGACATGTCTTCGATTACGGGAATATTCTCGCGGTAGTTGAATCTTACATGATCCAGCTCAACGCGCCCCCTGCCCGCAGGCAAATCATGCGCATTCTGGGATTCGACAAGAAGGTCTTCTTGGTCAAGCATTTCGAATACAATCCTGACCATCGCCAGCTGCGCTTCGATGGCCACGCGCATACGCGACACGCGTTTGGCCGGCTCGTAAGTCATCAGCAGCGCTGTTACGAATGACATCAACTGCCCTGGCGTCGACGGCTCCCCCGACCCCAAACCGAGCGCGCTGACGACCACCACGCCCGCGATTGCTAGACCTGCCAGGGTATCCATCAGCGGACTGGTAATGGATTGCAGGCGCATGATCGTGTTGTTGCGCTTCTCCACGCTGCGCACAGCGACGTTCATGCGATCCATTAAGCGGCCTTCAATGCCAAAAATCTTAATGATTTCGATGCCGCTCGCCGTCTCCTGCATGACCTTGATGATCTCGGCAAGCGACTTCATTTCCTGCTGCATGATCGATTGCACCCGCAGAAGTAGAGCACGGATGCCGAAGAAAGCAATAGGCCCGACCACGAGAGAAATCATCGACAAGGTCGGTTGCTGGTAGACCATGACCATGAAGAGAAACACCATGGTCATGAAGTCGCGCACATAGCCCGACACCACCGTCTCCACCAATGCCCGAGCCCCTTGCACACCCTGTGTCAGGCGCATGAGAATATCAGACGATTCCGTATCCTTGTAAAATCCGACTGCCCGGTGCAGCAGTTTGCGGTAGAGCTCGTTCTGCAAGTCTGCGACCAGACTATTGCCCGCGCGGGCCATGAAATAGCTTTGCAGGTAGCCGGCAAGGCCACGGGTTGTGAAGATGATGACGATCGTACCTGCAACTTGGTAAACCGCGCCTTGTTTGTCGGTCTCCGTCATCACATCGATGATGCGTTCCATGACCCATGCGATAGCCCCTGCAGAGGCGGCCATAACAACCATCGCCACTATGGCAACGGCATATAAATGACCTTGCTTGCGCATGCCGCGCAGCAGCATCCTGCCCATGCTGGAACTCTTGAAGGCTTCCCATCGGCTCAGGGGCATAGACAAAGGGTTTTGGGACCTGGCGGTCATGTAAATCCTGCTTGTTCAGTTCACGAACGTTCGGCCTGAATGGACGGAGGCGACCAGACTGCCTTCGTCATCCGCTGCATAAACGCGCTCAGCTCTATGAGCAAGCAGCGAGCACCCGCCGGGACAGCTTGCCTTAAAGCTGACCCGGGTCTCATCCGACGCAAACAGGGGGACACATCGGGACTAACGGAGTCGTACCGTTGTAATTCAAATGCGCATTGCCTAAAGATTGGCAACTTTTGAACGGCGTGAGCACTAGGAGTTTGCGTGATGTCGGCTGAAAAGATTTCACGCGAATTGCGCAGGTTGCTCTTCCAAACAGGCGGATTGCCCAAACTGTCATTCTATGACCCTGTGCGCCGTGTTCATTACGAGTGGGTGGAGCGCCGCCGTATACTGCGGCGAGATGGTGTAGTCGGGCTGCAGGGCAAAGTGGCGATCTACCTGATCTTCCCCAAGACCGGGTTGCTTGACTCTCACATCGCTGCGATAGAGGCGATCGCAAACGCCGGCTATGCGCCGCTCGTGGTCTCGAACCTTCCGCTTGGCGAACAGGACCGCGACCGGGTGACTGCGCGTGCATGGCGCTATCTGGAACGTCCCAATTTCGGCTATGATTTTGGCGGTTACCGGGATGCGATACTGGAACTCGAGGGCATTCTGTTCAGCCTTCAGAGGCTCGTAATTCTGAACGATAGCGTATGGTTCCCTTTGCCAGCGGCTCGTGATTGGATTTCGGAGGCTGAGACGAGCGGGCTCGATTTTGTAGCGGCTTGCTCGCACGCAACGATCTATCAGATGAAAAACAGGCGAAAAACAGGGGAAGGCGCGTCGCGCTTGCCAGAGTATCAATCCATGGTCTGGGACTACCGGCACCAAGGGAACCGGCGCTTTCACTATGTGTCCTTTGCGCAATCGATAGCGCCGAAAGCACTGCAGCATAAGGGATTTATCAAGTTTTGGAGGCAGCTTAGACTGAGCAACTCCAAGCATCGGACGGTTCGCCGGGGCGAAGTTGGGCTCACCCGGTGGGTTATCCGCGCCGGGCTCAAACATGGCGCAACTCTGGATGCCGCCGATTTGCCGCAGCAATTGGAGAAGCTCGACGACCAGAGCCTCCGTCATGTTGCAGAAACTACAATCTCCTTTGGCCATACTCACACCGCAGGGGTTGTCGCGGAGGCGCTGAAAGACGAGACGCTAGAGCGAGATGCCCTGATCCAACTCATTCTTTTCGTCGTCGCGCGTCAGGGAATAAGCTATGCGATACCGGCCTTTACGGTTGCGAGCGGATTTGCATTCCTTAAAAAATCGCCCGTTTGGGAGGACCAGCGGGCGTCAGATATCACCTTGGATGTCATTCGGTCGCTTGAGGGGCCGTTTGCCGAAACGATCATGAAAGAGGCGCTCGCGCTCCGTCCATTTCCCGGAACCGGAGCGTAGTACCCGAAGATGCCTCTGGTTTCGCATGATCCCTGTTTGGCCATATCGCCGAGAGGCACAGGACGAACACAGAGCGCCCTGATCCCAGCTTGGGGCAGAGAATGACGGCCCGCACCACCATAGTCACTGTGACATTCAACAGTGCCGGCGTGATCGAGGCCATGCTGAAAAGCGTGCCTGTTGGCGTGCCTGTGACAGTGGTGGACAATGCGAGCGGCGACGCGACATGCGATATGCTTTCGCGCTATCCCAATGTGCGCCTTGTGAAGAACGACAAGAATGAAGGATTCGCACGGGCCTGCAATCGGGGGGCCTCCGAGAGCGGCAGCGAGTTCCTTCTTTTCCTCAACCCGGACGCCGTCCTGTCGCCGGGCGCGCTTGACGCGTTGGAAGCCGCGGCAGATGCGCGGCCCGCGCTGGGGGCCGCAAATCCCCGTATCGAGAACGCCAAGGGCAAGGCGCGGCTGAAGCTCACGTCGGTCTTGCCCACGGACAAGGTCGCGGCCCCGCGGATTGAGGAGGCGTCGCGGATGCCGGTTTTGTCCGGGGCGGCGCTTTTTGTCCGCCGCGCGGCCTTCGACGCGGTTGGCGGCTTTGATCCAAACATTTTTCTCTATCATGAGGACCATGAGCTGTGCTGGCGTCTGCACCGGGCGCAGTATGAGCTGTGGCACATTCCGGGCGCCAAGGTCCGGCATGTGGCCGGCACGGGAGCGGCGCGGTCTGTGCAGATGGCGCATTGGAAGGGCTACCAAATGGGGCGGTCGCGGTATTACGTGCTTGAAAAGGCAAGGCCCGGCTCAGGGCTGCTCCGCACCCTGCCGCAGGCGTGCCTTGGCCTGATCTCGCCCGCGAACCTGTTCTCGGCCCGGCGACGTCAAAAGTTCATTGGCCAGATTCATGGCGCGCTGTCGGCGCGGCGTGATCGCGGGATATTTCAACAGGACTGAACAAGACGGGTCTTC
>CBFHJA010000114.1:0-4295 GCA_965656085.1 uncultured Aliishimia sp.
GCGTGGCCGAGGCCGAGGCCGCGCGCGCGGGGTGGACGGCACAGGTGGCGGCGGCGCTGCCCGAGGGGCTTGATCCGGCGGTTCTGGAGGCGTCCCTGCAACCGCTGCAGGACCTGCGCGAGCAGGACAAGGAACGCGGCACGGTCGCGCGGCAGGTTGCGACCATGGAAGAGGACCAGCGCCAGTTCGCCGCACGCGTGCAGGCCCTTGCGGACCGGGTCGGTGCCCCGGCAACGGACGCGCCGCTGGCCGATTACGACCACCTGACGGCGCTGGCCGCGCAGGCCGCCGAGGCCGAGACCCGGGCGCAGGCGCTCGAAACCCGGATCGACACCTGCAAGACCGCCCGCGCCAGCGCACAAAAAAGCCTCGACGATATAGCACTGACGGTGGCCGAGCTGGCCAAGGTGTTTCCCGAGGATGTGGAGACCGGTACGCTGGAGAGCCTGCGGCAGGCGGTGCTCACGGCACAGCAGATCATCTCCGACCGGGCCTTGCGCGCCCGACGCGCCCGCGAGTTGACCGCGCTCTTGGATGTCGAGACCGTGGCGCAGGCCCGGGCGGCGCTGGAGGGCGCCAGCCAACCCGGCTTGCGGGCGGAGCTGGGCGAGACCCGCGCCGATCTGGAGGAGATCGAGACCCGCTACACGAACGCGATCGAAACCCGCAGCGCCGCCGAGCACGCCCTGCGCGCCATTGGCGGCGATGCGGATGTCGCCCGGCTGACCCAGCGCAAGGCGGTGCTGGAGCTGGAGATGCAGGACGCCGCCCTGCGCCATCTCGAACTCAGCCTCGGCCACCGCCTCGCCGAGACCGCGATCCGCCGCTACCGCGACGCCCATCGCAGCACGATGATGCAGGCAACCGAAACCGCCTTCGCCGCGCTGACCAATGGCGCCTACACCACGCTGCAAACGCAGGTGGATGGCGAGACCGAAACGCTTCTGGCGCTGGACGCGGGCGGCCTGGCGAAACAGGCGCAGGATATGTCCAAGGGCACCCGCTTCCAGCTCTACCTCGCCCTGCGCGCGGCGGCCTATGCGCAATTGGCCGAACAGGGCACGGCGCTGCCGTTCTTCTGCGACGATATCTTCGAGACCTTCGACGAGGACCGCACCCGCTCGGCCTGCCGCGTGATGGAGCAGGTCGGCAAACAGGGGCAGGCGATTTATCTGACCCACCACCAGCATGTGGTCGATATCGCCCGCGAGATGTGCGGCGACGCGGTGCATGTGCACCAGATCACGGAGGGCCCGGCGGTGCCTGACGCATGATCCTGTGCTGCGGAGAGGCGCTGATCGACATGATCCCCGCCACCACGCATGACGGGGCGGACGCCTTCATGCCCCGCCCCGGCGGCGCGGTCCACAACACTGCCATCGCGCTGGGACGGCTCGGCCTGCCCACTGGCCTTTTGACCGGCCTGTCGCGCGATCTGTTCGGTGCGCGTCTGGCGGGCGGGCTGCGCGCGAGCGGCGTGGATCTGCACCACGCGATCCGCTCGGACCGCCCCACCACTCTGGCGTTCCTGCATCTCGACGGCGCAGAGGCGCGCTACAGCTTCTTTGACGAGAACTCCGCCGCGCGGATGCTGACCCCGGCGGACATGCCCGCCCTGCCCGGCGAGGTGGCCGCATTGTTCTTCGGCGGCATCAGCCTTGCCACCGAGCCCTGCGGCGCGGCCTATGCCGCCTTGCTGGCCGCCAATGCCGCCGGGCGCGCGGTGATGCTCGACCCCAATATCCGCCCCGGTGTCATAGATGACGAACAGCGCTACCGGGCGCGGCTGGCGCAAATGATGGCCCAGTCGGATATCGTCAAACTGTCGGACGCGGATCTGGACTGGCTCGCCCCCGGCCCCGCGCCCCTGCCCGCCAAGGTGGCGGCCTTGCACGCCGACGGCCCGGGGCTGGTGATCGTCACCCATGGCAGCGCGGGCGCGACGGGCTTTCTGGCGGGCCGCGCCCCGGTAGACGTGCCCGCCCCGCAGGTCCCTGTCGCCGACACGGTCGGCGCGGGCGATACGTTCAACGCGGGCGTTCTCGCGCATCTGTCACACACCGAATGCCTCACCCCGGCAGCCCTCGCGACGCTGTCCCCGGATGTGCTGCGCGCGGCGCTCGCGTTCGGCGCGCGGGTGGCGGCGGTCACAGTGACGCGGGTGGGCGCGGACCCGCCCCGCGCGGCGGACCTGTGACAGATTGAGCCTCGCATCGGCGCGCCCGGCATGCTACGTTAGCGCTAACCAACCTTAAGACTTGCCCGGCCCACGGCACAACACCGGACCAGACGAGGACCACCATGACGCTCAACACAACCGTCGCGCGGGTCACCGATCGCATTATCGCGCGCAGCGAGGCCCCCCGCGCGGCCTATCTCGCGCACATGGCCGCCGCCCGCGCCAAGGGCCCGGCCCGCGCGCATCTGTCCTGTAGCGGGCAGGCACACGCCTATGCGGCCTCCGGGCCGGACAAATCCCGTCTCGCAACCGAGACAGCAGGCAATCTCGGCATCGTCACCGCCTATAACGACATGCTCTCGGCGCATCAGCCCTTCGAGACCTACCCGGACCTGATCCGCGCGGCGGTGCGGGAGGCGGGCGGCACCGCGCAGGTCGCGGGCGGGGTTCCGGCGATGTGCGACGGGGTCACCCAAGGCGAGGCCGGGATGGAACTGTCGCTCTTCTCGCGTGACGTGATCGCCATGGCCGCCGCCGTGGCGCTGTCGCACAACACATTCGACGCCGCCGTGTTTCTCGGGGTCTGCGACAAGATCGTGCCGGGCCTCGTGATCGCGGCCCAGAGCTTTGGCCACCTTCCGGCAGTATTCCTGCCCGCAGGCCCGATGACATCCGGGCTCGGCAATGACGAAAAAGCCCTCGTGCGCCAGAAATTCGCCGCCGGGGAAGTAGGCCGGGAGGCGCTGATGGAAGCCGAGATGGCCGCCTATCACGGCCCCGGCACCTGCACCTTCTACGGCACCGCCAACACCAACCAGATGCTGATGGAATTCATGGGGCTGCACCTGCCCGGCGCGAGTTTCGTCAATCCCGGCACGGACCTGCGCGATGCCCTGACCGCCGAGGGCGCACGGCGGGCGCTGGCCCTGAGCGCCCTCGGCAATGACTACACGCCCACGAGCGCGATCCTCGACGAGAAGGCCTTCGTGAACGGCATTGTCGGGCTGAACGCCACGGGCGGGTCCACCAACCTGCTGATTCACCTCATCGCCATGGCCCGCGCGGGCGGCATCGTGCTCGATTGGGAGGATTTCGCAGACCTCAGCGACGTCACCCCCCTGCTGGCGCGCGTCTATCCCAACGGGCTGGCGGATGTGAACCATTTCCACGCCGCCGGGGGCCTCGGCTTCCTGATCGGCGAATTGCTCGGCGCGGGCCTGCTGCACCCCGACACGCAGACCGTCGCGGGGCAAGGTCTGGAGCACTACACGCAGGAGCCGAAACTCAAAGAAGGCACGCTTTGCTGGCAGCCCGGCCCCCGCAACAGCCTCAACGACAAGATCGTCCGCCCGGCCTCGGACCCGTTCCAGCCCACGGGCGGGCTCAAACGCCTGACCGGCCCCCTCGGCACCGCCGTGATGAAGGTCTCCGCCGTGGCCTCCGAACACCACGTCATCGAAGCCCCCGCCCGGGTGTTTCACGATCAGGAGCACGTCAAGGCGGCCTTCAAGGCGGGCACGTTGACCGAGGATGTGATCGTCGTCGTGCGCTTCCAAGGCCCACAGGCCAACGGCATGCCCGAGTTGCACAGCCTCACCCCGATCCTGTCGATTTGCCAAGGGCGCGGCCAGAAAGTGGCGCTTGTCACCGACGGGCGCATGTCCGGCGCGTCCGGCAAGGTCCCGGCGGCCATCCATGTCTGCCCCGAAGCAGTCGACGGCGGCCCGCTCGCCCGGCTCCGCGATGGCGATATGCTGCGCGTGGATGCGGTCGCGGGACGGCTGGACATTCTCACCGAGGGCGTTCTGGAGCGTCCCGCCGCGCAGGCCGACCTGAGCGCAAACCAGATAGGCACCGGGCGTGACCTCTTCGCCAATTTCCGCCAAACTGTCGGCGCGGCCACCGCTGGCGCCTCCGTGTTCGGAGCCTGACCGATGACCCCGCAAGACGCGTCCCGCCACACCCGCGCGCTCTGCGCACTGGCCCCGATCGTCCCGGTGCTGGTGATCGACGACGCCGCCCTTGCCCGCCCCCTTGCCGAGGCCCTGATCGCTGGCGGGCTGCCTGCGCTCGAAGTGACCCTGCGCACCCCGGCGGCGCTCGACGCGATCCGCGC
>CBFHJA010000115.1:0-4154 GCA_965656085.1 uncultured Aliishimia sp.
GTGCGATCACCGGTCGGGACGCAGCGGCGGCCGGCATGGGCTACACCAGCCGGCGGACCATGAAATCCATCTTGGTGCACCGCGAAGAAGGCGAGAAGACACGCCAGACCGCAGGCATCACACTTCCGATGAGTTGAGCGAATGGACACAGCAGCAATCAAGGCGCATCTGAGGGCGCATGAAGGCTGCGTGCTGCATGCGTATCAAGACCACCTTGGGTACTGGACCATTGGCTATGGCCGGATGATTGATGAGCGGCGAGGCGGCGGTATCAGCAAAGCGGAAGCGGAGCAGCTACTGTCGAACGACGTCGCTTTCGTCATCCGCTCGCTTGAGCGCGAGGCGCCGTTTCTGCACACGCTGCCTGAGGGCGTCCAGCATGCTTTGGTCGGTATGGCGTACCAGATGGGCGTCGCTGGCGTGATGAGTTTTCGGCGCATGTGGGCCGCCTTGGAGCAGTGCGACTGGGAGCTTGCCGCCGAGGAGGCGTTGCAATCGCGCTGGGCTGAGCAGACGCCGCGCCGCGCCCATGAAGTGGCAGCGATGATCGCTGGTGATGACGCGGCTTGAGCGCATTGGGGCGGGCGCCCTGTTGATCCATGCCGTGGGGCTGGTGACTTGGGTGACGATTCGCGTGTTTGGGGATGACCCGCCGGATATACCGCCCGGCACCGCAACGGCACTGGCTGCCGTATACGGTCTGCCAGCGCTGTCGTTCGGCGTCGCAAAGATAAGGCGGAAGGTGCGCAATGCTTCGCGCCGTTTCTAGTTTCATCACTCGGGTGGTCGGCCCGAAGATGCTGATCGGCGTTCTGGGCTCGCTCAGTGTCGCTTTGGCCGTTGCCGGCTGGCAATGGCGGGTTGCGCATGAGGATGCCGTCACCGCGAATGAGCGGCTGGATGCACTCAGGTCCGACCTGTCCCGGGCCGAGCAGATCATCAACGAGCAGCGCGCCGAGCTGGCGGCTTTTGATGCCGCTGTCGAGGCTCAGCGTGAGCGGGAACGTCAAGCGCGAGAGCGTGCGGCCGAGGCCGAGCAGCGTCTGCGCGCATTGGAGCAGTCGGATGAAGCAGTTAAAGCGTGGAGCGATGATCGCGTGCCTCGCGATGTTCGTCGCTGGCTGCACAACGGCACAAACCCTGACTGAGAGAGTTGCGGTCTATCCGCCGCAGAGCTTGTATCCAGCGTGTGAAACGCCTCAGCACACGATTGAAACCAATGGCGATCTGGCCCGGGCATACCGTGATCTGCGGGCTTCGCTTCGTCTTTGCCGTGAGGGCGTTGAGGCGTTGCGTGATTGGCCCCGTAATGACGAGCAGGTAAGCGAATGATCACCACGAAAGTCGTCGGAAAAATCTTAAACGCGGAGCTGGACCCGCTTGATGGAGCAGAGATCCGCGCGACGCTGTCTGACTTTGACTATGACCCTGACTATGGGTGGATCGGCAACAGGTCGGTGCTTGCCTCGACTGATTCCGACGGTAATTTTGAGATCGATCTTTGGCCTAACCTGCGTGGCACCCAAGGAACGATCTACAACGTTCAGATCCGCTCTCGGGATATTGCTTATACCTTCACGGCCAACGTCCCGGAGCAGGCCGAAGCTTCCCTTCGGGATATTTCACAGCTCCAGGACCCGCCGCCGGTAGATGAGGCCGAGCTGATTCTGCTCCGCGCCAAAAATTGGGCGCGTCGGACAAGTGGTCTGGTTGATGAGCTCGATTATTCGGCAAAGGCTTATGCCATTGGCGGAGAGGGTATTGATGGTGCCGTCGGTTCGGCCAAGGATTGGGCGATCAAGACCGACGCAACTGTCGACGGGACCAACTTCTCGGCAAAGTATTGGGCGACTGATTCCAACGTCGCGACTGTCTCAGGCAGCATCGGTGACATCAGCTCCGTAGCTTCCCAAATTGCCAATGTTTCTGCCGTCGCTGGTGAGATTGGTACTGGTAAGAATGTCACTATTGTCGCGGAAAACCTGACAGGCAGCGACACGGTCGGGACAGTTGCCGGGGGAATTGCCAGCGTCAACACGGTCTCGGCCAGTATTAACGATGTCGAGACGGTTGCCTCCGCATCCGCAGACGTCACCGCCGTTGCGGAAATCGACGCGGACGTAACTGCCGTTGCAAACATCGATACAGCGGTGACTGCTGTAAGCAGCATCGCCCCGACGGTGGAGTCGGTCGACGCCAACCAGGGCAACATTACTACCGTTGCAGGGATTAGCGCCGATATTACTGCGGTTGCGGGCGTGCAGTCCGATGTGAGTACCGTTGCAATCAACGCGTCGGTCGTGGATACCGTTGGCAGCGACTTGGCTGGCGGGTCATTTAGTTATGACCTCGGGGCAATCACGAACCCGGCCGAGGCTCAGCCGAGCGCCCCTGATGGGTATATTGTTTCTGTCTATAGTATTCGGTCTGATATCCAGGCTGTTTCGGGTATCGCGTCGTCTGTCACTGATGTTGCCAGTGTTGGCCCCGATGTTCAGACGGTTGCCGGCATTGCGTCTGATGTTTCCAGTCTTGCCCCGAGCATTGCTGACGTCTCAACTGTCGCAGGCTATGTCGGTGCCGGTCAGGACATCACGATCGTCGCCGGTGCGATTGCGAATAACAACATTCAGACCGTTGCCAATGACATTCAAAACGTCATTGATGTGGCCAATGATCTGAATGAGGCAACCTCAGAAATCGACGTAGTCGCTGCCAGCATCCACAATGTCGACATTGTTGGTGACAACATTTCTGATGTCAGCTCGGTGTCGCTGATTGATAATGCGGTAACGACGGTTTCTGGTATCAATGCTGAAGTCACCACCGTTTCTGGAATCAGTTCGGATGTGACGAACGTCGCCTCTATTAGCTCCGATGTCACGACCACGGCCAGCAATAGCGCCAACATCCAAGCCGTTGCTCAAGGTATTGTTGACGTAGGCACGGTGGCCGCCGACATTGCCAATGTCAACGCAACGGGCGCGAGCATCGATAACGTTAATGCGGTGGCGGGGAGCTTGACGGATGTCAGCGCCGTCGCCGGTATCGAGTCCGACGTCTCGGTCGTCTCCAGCTTCAGCGCGGATGTTACAACGGTCTCTGGCGCCATTGCTGACGTCACGGCCGTTTCGCAAATCAGCTCGGATGTCACGACGGTTTCGGGCATTAGTGCGGACGTCACAACGCTCAACGCCAACGAGGCAAACGTCAACGTAGTTGCCGGAAACATTGCTGATGTCCAGTCCGTTGCAGCGGTGGACACAGATGTGAGCTCGGTCAGCGACAATCTGACTAAAATCCAGACGGTTTCAAGCGATCTTGCGGGCGCAGCGTTTGGCCCCGACCTTGGCAGTATCACTGAGGCCGCTACGGCACCTGACGGAGTGCCGGATGGCTACATCACGACTGTCTACAACATCCGGATGGATGTGCAGTCAGTTGCTGATAATGCTTCGGACGTCAGCGCTGTGGCCTCCAGTGTTTCTGACGTGCAAAACGTCAGCGCCAATATGGGCGATGTTGGGATCGTGGCGAGCAACGTCACTGACGTGACTAACTTTGCAGATGTGTATTTCGGTCCGAGCGGCAGTGCGCCGACCACTCGGCAGAACGGAAGCGCATTGCAGTCCGGTGATATTTACTTCAACACCAACGACTCCCGGCTTCGCGTCTACTCTGGTGCAGATTGGCAGTTCGCTGTTGATACTGCTGCGCAAATTGCATACGACAATTCAGGCTCTGGTTTAGCTGCTGGCGATGTGCAGGGCGCGATCGATGCGGAAGCCGCTGCCCGCGAGGCGCATGAGGCAGATACGGGCAACCCGCATAACGTCACCGCCGCGCAGGCGAGTTACAGCAACGCCGCCTCGGGGCTCACCGCCGCCGATGTGCAGGCGGCCATCGATGAGCTCGAGTCACTCAAGGCACAGCTCACTGGCGGCAATACCTTCTCTGGCAATCAGCAAATCACGGGCAATCTCACCGTCGAGGGCACGCTCGACTGCGGGACACTGGCTTAAAAAGAGGACATTACGATGGCAACAGAATTGCAGTTTCGGCGCGGCACGAGCAGCGAGCACGCGGGCTTTACCGGCGCGCAGAGCGAGGTCACGCACGACACGGACCGCAACGCGCTGGTCGTCCACGATGGC
>CBFHJA010000116.1:0-3877 GCA_965656085.1 uncultured Aliishimia sp.
GCTTGGGTCTGCGAAGGTCATGAGCGGATGCGGGCCTTTGTGAGAGAGGGACCGGGGCGGGCGGCAGCGGCGCGGCTCATTGCGCCGGAATGCGCCGTGCGTCTTCGAGCGCCGCGCGGCGGGTCGCGGCGAAGCGATCCTCACGCCCGGCGCGCTGTGCCGTGCGCTCCGCCAGAATGTCGAGGGCGCTGTCGTAATAGCCCGCCCGCAGCCCGGCATCGACGGTCATCCGCTCGAACACATCGCGCTGCGCATGGCTGCCGCCGACGCTTTGCATCGCGCGGCGGGCGGCGGCGAGGTTGAGAAAGGCGGTGTCCCAGCGGCCTTCCGCGAAGGAATTCAGCCCGGTGAGCGCGGCAAGGCCCGGATTGGCATAGCGCAGGCCCATGTCGCCGTCCTGCCGTGCGCGGGTGGTGAAGCGCGAGGCCATGTCCGCCGCCGCGCCCCAGCGCCCCGCCGCGCCGAGCGCGAGCATGTAATGCAGATCGGCGAAGACCAGCATCCCGTCGCCCGCCCGCGCCTCCGAGAGCGCCGCTAACTCCTCCCAGCGATCCCCGACCGCGCGCCCCTCAAGCTCCAGCCGCATCAGCAGCGAGGTGGCATTGGCGATGTCGCGATAGTCGTCGGTCTTGTCGGCGCGGATCTGGTCGTCATAGAGCGCCAGCGCCACATCCGTCTCGCCCCGGTCGAGATGCAGGAGCGCTTTGTGCCACCAGACATGATAGCGGAAATTGTTGCAGTGATCCCATGCGGCGGCGTTGTTCTCGATAAGCGCGATCCCGCAATCGGGCCGGGCGGTCATGTCGTGTACATGGGCCACCGCATGCAGCCCCCACGCATCGTCCGGCGCATAGGCCAGCCCTTCAAGTCCTGCGGCCTCGGCGCCTCTGTAATCCCCTGTTTCCTCCAACGCGAAGGCATGGCAGCCGAGCAGGTAGCCGCGCAAAGGGTGGTCCTCGCCATGTGCCGCGCGTACCCGCTCGACCGAGGCGCGCATCCCCGCCGCATCGCCCAGAATGAAGCGCATGCCGTGAACGGTCTTGGCCGTGAGCGTATCCTGCGGCATCGCGGTGAGCACGGTTTCTAGCGTCGTCACCGCGCGCCGGGGCTCGCCTTGCAGCCACTGTGCCAAGGCGCGCACCCAGGCTTGCTCACGCGGGGCGGCGGAGCAGGTTCGCTCCGCGTCCGCAAGCGCGGCCTGCGCCGTGGCGAGCAACTCGCGCCGTCCCATCATCAGCGAAAACAGCCCCTTGGCCGCGTGCCCCATGGCGAAGTCTGGCGCCGCGCGCAGCACCGCGCCGAGATGGTCGGGAGTCGTGGTGGCATGGGCCAGAAAACCGCGGATCATCGCGTTCCAATGGCCGAGCGCCTGCGGGCAGGAGAGGGGAACCGGCGTCTGAGCGGTATCAAGAGACATGAGCGGCGCTTTCTGATTGCGATGACAGTTCGAGCCTAGCAAGGCCGGGCCGGTCGCCCTATGGCGCGGCGGGCAATTGCACGGCTTCGTGACCGCAAGCGGGCTGTTTGTGATCGGCGCGGCGGCACATCGGCGCTGGACGCGCGAAAACCCGCAGGGCTTGGGTCTGCCCCCGTGCGCTGCGCCGTGCGCGCGGCCTGCACTGTCAGGTCCGGTCTGAGGCAAAGCGCGCAAGAATCGCCGCCGTGTCCTCGCCGCACCGTGGCGGCGGGCGGCGATAGCTGACCGGGGTGCGGGAGAGCTTCAGCGGGTTCCCCAGCAGCCGCACCGCGCCGCCTTCCACATCCGGGCGGGCCACGCTCTGCACCGCCCCGCGCGCCTGCGCCTGATCCGAGGCCAGCGCTTCGGGCACGGTGTGGATCGGCCCGGCGGGCACCAGCACCTCATGACACCGCCTCAGGACCTCGGCCTTGGGCAGCGCCGCGAAGGCCTCCGCGATGCGCATGGTCAGCGCCTCCCGGTTCTCGATCCGCGCAAGATTGGTCGTGAACCGCGCATCCCCGGCCAGTTCCAGCCCGAACGCATCGCACATCCGCGCGAATTGCGCGTCATTGCCAACCGCGAGCAGCACATGCCCGTCCGCGCAGGCGAAGGCGTCATAGGGCACGATATTGGGATGGGCATTGCCGCGCCGCACCGGCTCCGTGCCCGAGGTCAGGTAATTGGTGCCCTCATTGACCAGCCACGCCATCTGCGCATCGACCAGCGCCAGATCGATATGCTGGCCCTCGCCGGTCGCGTCGCGGTGGCGCAGCGCGGCAAGGATGCCGACGCAAGCATACATCCCGCACATCACATCGGCGATCCCGACACCCACTTTCATCGGCGTGCCGTCTGGTGCGCCGGTCAGCGACATGATCCCGCCATAGCCCTGCGCCATGATGTCATAGCCCGGCTGGTCGCGGTTCGGCCCGGTCTGTCCGAAGCCCGAGATCGAGCAATAGACCAACCCCGGATGCCGCGCGCACAGCGTGCCATGATCGAGACCGTATTTCACCAGCCCGCCGGGTTTGTAATTCTCGACCACGATATCGGCGCGGGCAGCAAGCGCGGCGGCGGTCTGCTGGCCCTCCTCGGTGGAAAGGTCCAGTGCGACCGAGTGCTTGTTGCGGTTCGCGGCCATGAAATAGGCCGACAGGTCCGTGGCCTTGCCATCCGCACCCGGCGCGTAATGCGGCCCCCAGCCGCGCGTGTCATCGCCCCCCGCCTTGGGGTTCTCGACCTTGATCACTGTCGCGCCGAAATCGCCCAAGAGCTGCGTCGCGGTCGGCCCGGCGAGGATGCGCGACAGGTCCAGCACGACGACCCCATTCAGAGCGCCTTTAGATGCGGCCATCATAGGCCCCCCGGTCGATATGCGCGGCGATCACCGTGAAGGTCTCCGCCGCCTGCGCCGCCTCCAGCGCCTCGCGCAGCTCCGCCCGGCTCATCACGTCATGGCCCGCCCCGCCAAAGGCCCGCCCGATGGAGGCAAAGTCATGGCGGGAGAAATCCACACCCCGGTTCGGCAATTGCCGCTCGCGCTGCTTCTTTTCGATCAGCGCCAGCGAGCGGTCCACGAAGACGAGGAAAATCGTCCGCAGTCCATGCTCGGCAGCGGTCGCAAGCTCGCCCGCCACCATCAGGAACCCGGCATCGCCCGAGAAGGAAATCACCGTCCGTCCCGGCTCCAACATCTGCGCCCCCATCGCCAGCGGCACCGCGCAGCCCATGGTGCAGAGCGCCGAGGATTGCATCAGCCCGCGCGGCTCCCTGCAGACCCATTGCTGGCTGAGCAGGATGCGATGCGCGCCGCTATCTGCCGTCGCCAGCGTGTCCTCGGGCAGGGCGCGGCGGCACTCATCGATGATCGCGCCTGGCCCCCAATCCTCATCCGCCGGGAACGCCTCTCTCAGCGCCGCCTTGCAAGCCGCGATCTCCCCGCCCGGCCATGTGGCGCGGCCCGTGTGCCCTTCCGCCAGCGCCGCCAGCGTCGGGCTGACCGGGGCAATCACGTTGAGCGTTGCCTGATGCATGTAATGATGCGCGGGGGCGGGCATTATGTCGATCACGCGCTGGCGGTCCGGGTGCCACGGATCGCGCCAGCCGGTGCGCATCTCGATGGGGTCGTAACCGGCGCAGAGTATAAGGTCAGCGGCCTGCACTACCGGCATCAAATGCCGGTCCGCCAGCGGCGACAGCCCCGCGCCGCCAAGCGCGAGGGCATGGGTTTCGGGCAGCGTGCCCTTGGCCTTGTAGGAGGTGATGAGCGCCGCGCCCGTGGTCTCGCAGAACTGCGCAATCGCAGGCTCGGCCCGTTCGTTCATCGCATCCACCCCGGCGATCACCAAGGGCCGCTCGGCCTCGGCAAGCCAGCGCCGCGCGGTGGCCAGCGCCTCCCCGCTGGGCGCGGTGGAGCTG
>CBFHJA010000117.1:0-3417 GCA_965656085.1 uncultured Aliishimia sp.
CTTGTGTCGCAACAACAAACCAACCAGATGCACCGCCGTCATTCAAACCACCCGGACACCAGATTCACTCATAGCTCATTTCGGCATGGTCCGACCCTGGGAGGATCGGCACCACCGAGGGGTACCACGGCTTTCGCTTTCCGAGCCGCGGCCCTTCTGAAGAAAAGTGGAACTCGCCGGCGGTTTGCGCGCGATTGGCGGCCTCCATTCGACGGATTCGAAGTGTTTGAGGATGGAGAGCCAGGCGGCATCAGCATTCTAAGACTTGAAATATCCCGTGACGGCTGAGCAGAAATCAACGCCGCGCTTTGCGTGACCGAAAAGAACCGCGCCGACCTGACAGCGGCTGCGGAAGGCATCCTTCTGGCCCGCGAGGCGCATTTCCCCGCCACCATCGCCGACCTCTACGACCCCGAAAAAATGCACGAGGGCCTCCGCGCCGCCCATGACCACAACGACGAGGTGCTGGAACGCATCTACATCGGCCGCCGCTTCCGCAACGACACCGAACGGCTGGAAAAACTGTTCGAGCTCTACACGAAGATGACGACGAAGGTGCCTGCCTAACCTTTGCCCATGCAGCCCCATGTGTGTTATGAATGCGCATGACCCACCCGCAGGAGACACGCATGAACAAGCGCGCAACTAACCTGACCATCGACCCCGTGCTTCTGGACGAGGCCCGTAGCCTGAACATCAACCTGTCCGCCACCTTCGAGGCCAGCCTGCGCGAGGCTGTCCGGAAGCACAAGGCCGCCGCGTGGCTCGAAGAAAACCGCGCCGCGATTCAAAGCTCGAACGAATGGGTGGAAAAACACGGGCTGCCGCTTGAGAAATACCGGCAGTTCTGATGGCGCAATATGACTTGTTCCCGGACCCTGCGGGCAACGGCTATCTTCTGGATGTGCAAAGCGACCTGCTTGACGGGCTGAATGTGCGGGCGGTGGTGCCACTCTTGCCGCAAGCGAACGCCCCCACCGCCGCCAGCCGGCTGAACCCGGCCTTCGAGATCGAGGGGGCGGCGCATCTGATGATGACGCAATACATCGCCGCCGTGCCGGTCGGTATTCTCAAGGCCCCGGTCGGGGATGTGTCCGAAAAGTTCGACGCGATCACCAGCGCGCTCGACATGTTGTTTCACGGGTTTTGAACATGGCTCAGGTTCCCTCCGTCTCCGTCACATACGCCGCCAATGGCAGCTCGACCAAGTCGAACGAGTTCGGGATGCGGGCGATGCAGGAGCGCGCCTATGAGAAGCGGGGCGAGCAGTATCTTTTGATCAAGTCGCCGCCCGCCTCGGGCAAGAGCCGCGCGCTCATGTTCAGCGCGCTCGACAAGACGCACAATCAGGGGCTCAGACAGGCAATCGTGGTGGTGCCTGAGAAGTCGATCGGGTCCAGCTTCAATGACGAGCCGCTCAGCAAGTATGGTTTCTGGGCCGACTGGACCGTGGCGCCGAAGTGGAACCTGTGCAACTCGCCGGGCACCGATGGCGGTAAGGTCAAATCGGTGGGCGCGTTTCTGGACAGCGGTGATCCGGTGCTGGTCTGCACCCATGCGACCTTCCGGTTTGCGGCTGAAAGGCTGGGTATCGAGGCGTTTGACGATCGGCTGATCGCCGTGGACGAGTTCCACCATGTCTCGGCGGTGGAAGACAACGTGCTCGGCACGCAGCTCAACGCCTTCATCGAGCGCGGCAAGGTGCACGTGGTGGCCATGGCGTAACCAACATGAGTGTCGAAAAGCGTATCGCGGGTGCGCAGCTTCAGCCGATATTCCTGATGGCCAATGTAGAGATCGTGGCGACCTACGAGCTCTACAACATCAACAGAATCAAGCTGGAGAACCTGGTTCACCGCATTTTTGAGCCTGCACGGCTTGAGATCGAGGTCATGGACAGGTTTGGGCGGCCAGTTGTGCCGCGCGAGTGGTTTCTTGTGCCTTTGTTTGCGATCGAGGAATCGGTCGAGAGGATCAAGGATGGCACGATTTCAGACTACAGATACGATCCGCAGGAAGCTTCTTTGAAGCGGTTATCGAGATGACCAAGCAATAAGTAAGGAATTGATTTTGGACCGCTTTCAGTTTCGTCGACGCTGGAGTTGTCTGGTCAACTACATGGAAGTCGATGGGCAGCAGAGAGCATGTGGTTCTTTTTGTGGTATAGAAATTTTTTCGCCAAATTTTTTAATTTAAATACAGTTACTTGTGTATTTTGTTATTCTGATCCTCGGTCCGCCACTTTCCCCTGAAATCATTGAAAAATTCTGATTTTTTGGCTCTTACCCGCCAAAAGGCCCGCCAAACCTGCTGCGCTTGCGGATTGCTGTTTTTAGTGCAGTCTATTCACGGAAAACTTCGGGAAAAATGGCATTTGGGAAAGGCAGGGTTGGGTTCATGCTCAGAGCTATGCTGTTCGTAATTTGTTTGGTTCCGTCAGCAGTGTTGGCGTTGACGGGTCAAGAATACCTAGAAAGGTGCGAACATTTCCCTGCGGTGAAAGAAGGTGAAGCCGGAATGTGCTTGCTCTACGTCGCTGGAGCAATTGATGGTGCGCGCACGGGCGCCCATTATGCGAGATTAGCTACTGCGACAGAGGCGATCCAAAGTGGTGGAATCGTTGCAATCGTAGGGGACGTGCACAAAGATTTGGGCGTTTGTTTTGCGGAGGGTGTAAGTGTGCTTCAGATAACCGCCATGTTGGTCAAATTTCTCAAAGAAAATCCAAACAGTTGGCACTATCCAGCAGCGGAGACCTTGTTTGGCATGTTGCGAGGGTCATTCCCGTGCCCAAGTGAAGACTAGCACAAGATGCACGTTTGGCGGCTCAAGCAAGGTTGGCTATGTCCAAGCTACAGATTTGCATCTGCCTCCGAGACAATAATCACGGTTTCGCCGGGTCATTTTGCCTGTCCTTCTAGGTGCGAGATGCGGGCTTCAAGTTCCGTGGTTTCCAAGGTGCGGCGGTAAGTTTCTACCAATGCCATGATATGAGCGGCCTCTTGCGGCGTCAGGTCGCCCGCCGAAACAGCCGCCAAGATCGACGCCGCCGCCTGTGCTGCGTCCTGCGGGCCGTCCAGTTTGGGCAGAGAGAATGCGACAGGTGCATCCCGGCGCGGCGGGGCTATGCGCTCCAGACAGAGGCGCAAGGCCACGGTGTCGCCTTCCAGCGCCATGTCCACGGCCTTTTGGGTCAGGGCCTCGGTCTGCCCGTTCAAGAGCGCCTGCGCCGCCTGTGTCGCCTTGTGACGCGTCCCTCGCGGCTTGCCGGGGTTGCCGGGGCCAAAGGTGCCATCCGCATTTCGCCCGCTTTTTCGGTTAGTCTTCATGGCGCACGCTCCTAGGTGTTTAGTCCCAACGAGTGGTGGGTTGGGTCGACGTTGAACCGTTTTGGTTCTGATGTCCAAATTTTGCAGA
>CBFHJA010000118.1:0-3196 GCA_965656085.1 uncultured Aliishimia sp.
ACCCGCACCCGCTCGAACGTCGCCGCCTCCAGCCCGCCGCCGTCGCGAAGCGCGACCTGCCCGGTTGCGTCGAGCCCCGGCGCGGAGAGGCGCAGAAGATCCACCGCCGGGGATGGTCCGAGCGTTCCGGCGATCTCCAGCGTGCCCGGCGTATCCGGCCCCTTGAACCAGCCCAGCGGCGGGATCGCCAGCGTGAGCCCGGCCATATCCGAGACCAGCGCGAATTCCGGGGGCGCGCCCTTGCGCAGGCTCAGATCGAGCTGCCCCGTGCCCTGCCCGCGCACCGATCCCGGCGGCAGACCCAGCGACAGCGCCTCCACGGTCCCCGCCGACAGCGCGACATCGGCACTCACCGACGAGCCGTCCTGTCCGAAGATCTGCCGCCACGCGCCCTCAAAGGGGATCGTGTCGAACGCCCCCGCCCCCGCCACCGTGATCCCCGGTTCCGTCCCGCGATTGGCTGCCGCCACCGTCAGCACCGGCGCGCTGAGCACCCGGCCCGGCACAAGCGTGTCGCTGCGCACATCGCGCAGGGTGCCGGCCACGTCGAAGGCGATATCGGCCTCGGTCAGCCCCGCGCGCAGCGGCAGGTTCAGCACGGCCTCGGCCTCCGCCCCGGCTTCCACCAGCGCCGGGCTCAGCCCGGCCTTCGAGATCAGCTCCAGCGGCGGGCTGTCGAGCAGCGCAAGGATCGCGGTCGCGGTCCCGGAGGTGCGCAGCCGCACCTCGGCGGGCGGGCCGTCTTTCACACTGAGGTCAGGAATGACCAGCGTGCTGCCCGCCACGTCAATCGCCCCGCCCTGCACCGGCGCCGCCTGCCCCGCATCGAGCGTCATCGCGAACCGCCCCCCGAGGATCGACGCCCGCCCCGCCGCGCGCTCGATGGCGGGCATCTGCCGCACATAGCGGATCGTCATGTCCTCGAACCCGAAGCCCACATAGCTCTCGGGCTTTGATCCCGGCTCCGCCCGCAGCGCGAAATCCACGTCCCGAAAGACCCCGTCCGTCACGTTGTCCGCGATCCAGTCGCGCAGGTTCGGCGCGGCGCGCGCGGGCCAGAGCGCCAGCAGCCGCCCCGGCGCGAGTCGGTCGAGCCGTGCGTCCAGCGCCAGCTCCCAGCCCCCCGGCACGGCGGCCAGCACGCCGCTCAGGCCCAGATTGCCGCCGCCTGCTTGCCCGTCCTGCAACGTGACGCGGCCCAGATCGACGCGGAAGGGCTCCGGCACAAGGCGGAAATCAACCTCGGCCCGCCCCAGCCTGCGCGGCGTCTCAAAGGTGCCGGGCGGGTCGATCTCGATCTCCGAGAGGGTCACTTGACCGACCAGATCGCTGAGCCGCCCTTGCTCCAGCCCGCCGAGACTGGCCATGCCCTCGGCGGAGGCCCGTCCCCATGCGGAGATGACGGACAGCTCATCGAAGCGCAGCGTGGCGTTGTCCGGATCGAACTCGAAATAGGCGCGCGCGGAGGTGAAGGGCACCGGGGGCGTGTCGCCGGTGGGCTGCAGCACGCCTTCGGCGATTTGCAGCGTGGCGTTGATCGGCGCGAGGCTGCCATCGGCACCCAGCCCGCCGCGCAGACTGCCGGAGATGGGCGCGCGCAGAATGTCGAGCCAGCCGAAGGCGGGGTTGAAGGCGGCGATGTCCTCGGCGGCGACCTCGGTGACGGTGACCCCGAACTGCGCCTCCGCCGCGCCGATCTGCGAGGTGAAATTCGCGGCCATGGTGGCCACATCCGCCCCGCCCGAAAGCAGCGCCAGATCGCCCAGAACGGTCAGGTCGCGGCCCTCGCGCTCGATCCTGAGCCGGGCACCATCGACGGTCCAGACCTTGTGCGCGCGCGCATCCTCGAAGCGCAGCGTGATCGAGGAGACATCGACGGAGCGCAAGGCGGCAAGCTCGGGGATGACGAACAGCCCGTCGACCTGCCCGATCAGCGCCGGCAGCGTCGCCGCGCTGAGTTCCGAGCCGCCTGCCTCCGGCGTCGTGACCACCGAGACCTGCCCGTCTGCGCCGCGCCGCAGCGTGGCGAACAGGCCCGACATGGCCACGGTGCGCGGCTGCACCAGCCCGTCGAGCAAGGGACGCATGGCGAGCGTGGCCTGCAAATCCGACACCGCGAGCAGCGGCGTGCCCACAGTGTCCTCGAACCGCACATCGCGCAATTCCAGCATCGGCCGCCAGCCGCTCTGAACGGTGAGCACCATCGCGCCGAACCGGATGCGGGTGTCCGGGGCGACCTCGGCCAGATGCGCCTCGATACGGGCCTGCACCCATGGCGGCGCGGGCAAGGGCCGGTCCATCACATAAAGCAGCCCGGCGGTGACCAGAGCCGCGAAGAGCGCTGTGACAAAGAACAGACCGCGCAGCAAGACCCGCAACGCGCGCCGGGACCCGCGCGTCCTGAGGCCCCGCCCCGGCGTGCCGATGACGGTGATCTCACCCGCGGGCTTGTGTTCCGCTGCGCCTTTGGCTTTTCTTGCCATGCCCTTGCTCTACAACCTAACCGTCGCCGATACGGTGACGGCGTTTCAACTGCCCAGATAGGACCCTGCCTCATGACCGACGCGCAAGACACCGCTCCTGATTTCGACCTGCCAGTGACCGGACCCGATGCGCCGGGCGACACGGTCTCGCTCGCATCGATCGCAGGCCGCGCCATCGTTTTGTTCTTTTATCCCCGCGATGATACCTCGGGCTGCACCAAGGAATCCATCGCTTTCTCGGAGCTTAGCGCGCAATTCAAGGCGGCGGGCGTTCAAGTGTTCGGCATCTCCAAGGACAGCATCGCGAGCCATGACAAGTTCATCGCCAAACATGACCTGAAGGTGCCGCTGATTTCCGACGAGCATGGCAGCGCGTCGGAGGATTACGGCGTGTGGAAGGAGAAGAGCATGTATGGCAAGAAGTTCTGGGGCATCGAGCGCTCGACCTTCCTGATCGACGGCGAAGGCCGCGTGGCCAAGGCGTGGAGAAAGGTCAAGGTGCCGGGCCATGCCGAGGAGGTTCTCGAAGCGGCAAAAGCCCTTTGACGTCAATGGCATCCGGGCCGACTCTCACGCAAATGGCGAGCGAGGTTCTGACTTGCGCCGACGGGCGCGGGAAAACCGCGCTCTCCCGCGCCCATGCGGCGCGCTGGCGGGCGGCGCGGGCCGGTGAGGCCGCGCCGATCAAGATAGGCACCGCCACGCCGCCGCTG
>CBFHJA010000119.1:0-2561 GCA_965656085.1 uncultured Aliishimia sp.
CAGATCCAGGCACTCGATCGGACGCAGCCGGGCCTGCGATAATGTAGCCGGGTACAATTGCTTAATGAATGCCATTGGCTGAGGTGCCTTCATTCTATTCTGGCAGGATTGGTTTTCATCAGACAATATCCGGCCCCCGCTCCTTCCCCCCGGTATACGGGGGAAGGCCCTTCGTTTTCAGATCCGTATCCACACGATGCCTTTTGACGGTGGCCAGCCGCTTCCCCGCAGGCTTTTCACCTGCCCTGCGTTGGCTATTGTGGCCGCCGCAGTCCCCGATCCGCCATATCGCGCCTTGGCATCGATTTGCTCGGCCGGTGGGTTCCGTAGTCGTGTTTCTGCACCGGGCCAGAAGGAGCCGCGTCGGCGCGGGGTGGGGTAGTCCCCGGATCGTGTTCCTGGCTTGGCGGCCGGTGCGCAGGCATACCGTGGCCATCGCTCTTTCTTTCGTGCGCGGATGCCTGGAGAAGCGACGGGTGTAAACCGAAGGCAAAGGCGGTGTTCCGTGATTGGGAACACGCATCGAGCCTTCCGAGTTTTTGGAGCGTTTGACCAAGTGCATTGATTGCACCCGAACTTGCAGACGGGCCTGCTTTGGGCCTCGCCTTGACTATAACCCTCCCAATGATCATGTTTTGTTCTCAACGGAGGCGGGCCATGCGGTGATGCATGCTGAGGACCGAGGGAGCGACCGGATGAGCAAACCAACAAAAAGAAACACTGAGGATCAACCCACGCAGGCGGCGGATGAAGATTTCGCGATCTATCCGCACCGCGATCACATTACGCAGGCATCGATGCCGTTTAAACTCCATGACTATGGTGACAAGGGCGCGTTCAGTGAGGACCAGATCCGGGAGCTATCTGATCGACACAGCCTGACGATAGAACAGATACGCGAACTTTCTCGGCTGGTCGGATATGCCCTCGACATTGAATCTCAAGTCAGTCTCGTATCGATCAGTCGCACAACTGCGGCACGGCGCCTGAGGGACCGCAAACTTGGCAAGCGCAACCGGGACAAGCAACTCGATGCCGCTGAAGCCAATGCCTTGTTCGACGGTTTTGGGTGCGACGTCCGCGTGGCGGAAGAGACGGTTGTCTCGCGCTCAAACTCTGACGCCCCCATCAGGCACGAGATGCACCATGACGGCGTTACAATCGTAAGCCTCGACGATGCCCAACGCATCTTGCAACCTGACGATCGCACCAAGGAACGCGATAGCCGTCGTATTCTTGTTGTCGAGGCCTGCTGCTATGTGGCGCGCGACGCCGGCTGGCGGGTGACCTACACAAGCGATAGCACAGCCTTGAAAGATCAACGTGGCGGTCGTTTGATCAACCTGATCAAGGATGTCATCGCGATGGTGTCGCACAACGCCCACAAAGCGAGCGTTCATACCTTGAAGGATGATCTCGTACGGGTATCGCGTCGCTTCGAGAGACGTGAACGTAAAAAACAGCCACCGGAGCGTCGCTAAACACGCATAACCTGAAGTCCATATACTGGACGGTATTTCCCACTATCTCCTTCGCAGGATTTGCTCGCTAACGGTGCCCCCGCGTTCCCATCCTGATTGACGCAGGCTTCTCGTCTTTCTTGTCGTGCCGCAGCTTGTGGGATCAACCGGGTGCAATCGATGCACTTGGACTGAACTGACGCGCTGGCTGCATGGTCATGGCATGACACGCGTTCCCGCCCTTCCCTCTTCTTCTGAGTCTGCTTATGCGCAGATCGACACTGCTGTTTTGCGGCTGGTTGGTCTGTTTGCGCGGCAGGTGGCGCGGGAATTGGCGGCGGATGCTCCTGACGTCGAGGAGACGCCCCATGCAGCAACTGCCCCCCAAAAAGACTGACAAGCCCCGCACCCTTCTGACGGTGCGCGAGGTCGCCGAACTGGACAATTGCTCGGAGAAGACGGTGCGCCGCGCGATCTCTGCAGGGCTGCTGGAGGCCCTCCGCGTGGGCCCTGGCGGTCGCTTGTTGCGCATCGATCCGGCGGCCCATGCGGCCTATCGCGCGGCCTCCGGCTGGTAGGGCGTTCGTGTCCACTAAAGTTCATATAAGTCAGTAGGTTACAAGTGCATCGGGAAGAGGGCCTGCCCAGAACTGGCGGAAGGTGAAGATCACCCGCGCCACGTCGCCCTGCATAAAGCGTGGGCGCGACCAGTTTTCGTAGTTGAAATGGGTGTCCCACGTCAGGTCCGCCGCCTTTTCAAAGGCTGCATCGTGATCCAGCCCAGCCTCTTTGGCCATCCGGAACGCCGCAAGGAATGTCACCTCACGGTTCAGGCGTTCAGCATGGTGGAACAGGAACGCGATGGGGCGCATGACCTTCTCGCGGACAGGTGAGTAAGCAACCCCGCTGTCACCTATCGCCGCGATATCGTGAGCTTGGCTTTTTTCCAATGCGCCGGACAGGTAGGCAGCCTGCAAGGCGCGCCGCTCATCGGCGGTGAGATTGCTGCTTGTCAGCGCGCCTCGGCTCCACTCCGCGTCACCCTTTTTCAGCCCCGCGGTGAAGTCGCCAAGCGCCACGGTCAAAGCCTTCGATGCCTTT
>CBFHJA010000120.1:0-2480 GCA_965656085.1 uncultured Aliishimia sp.
AGCAGAGAATTGACGGCGACTCAACACCGCCATGATATGCCGCCCCTCAGGGCATCACCAAATTTCGCGCGTTTCTCGAAAGCGCCCACGCTGGAGCACCTTGTAATAGAGGCAAAATCCCTGGCCATCCCAATAAAGGAGCTTCAAACGGTCACCCTTGCGGCCCCGAAACGCAAATACCGCGCCGCCCGTCGGCTTCTGGCGCAACACGTCCTGGATAGTGTCCCTGGAACTGGTGTAACTTTGCTCTTCGGCCTTGGCTCGGCCGCTGTTACAGGGCGGCGATCTTCGCCGGTTCGATGGGTGTAGTGTCGCAAATGGCGGCGACGGTTTCCAGTGTCATGTAGCGGCGCGTGATCGCCCACTCATCATTCTGCTCCAGCATCAGGGCGCCGACGAGGCGCGTCACCGCGGCTTCGTTTGGGAAGATGCCGACCACGTTGGTGCGGCGCTTGATTTCCTTGTTCAGGCGCTCCAGTGGGTTCGTGCTGTGGATTTTCGCCCAGTGGTCGCGCGGAAAGCTCTTGTAGGCCAGGACATCCTCCTCGGCGTGGCGCATCAGTTCCGCGAGCTTTGGGTGGCGTGGCTCGAAGGCGTCGATCAGCTTGGCCCAGTGGTCTTTCGATGCCGCGAGCGTGTCCTGGTCGAAGGCGGTTCGGAGCGCCGCGGTGACGATCGGGCGGTCCCGTCTGCCGACGCAGGCGAGCGCATTGCGCATGAAATGAACGCGACAGCGCTGGACGGTCGCGCCGAGCACCTTGGCGGCGGCGGCCTTCAGGCCTTTGTGATCGTCCGCTATGATCAGACGGGTCCCGCGCAGACCGCGATCGGCGAGGGAGCGGAGGAATTCGTCCCAGAAGACCTCAGCCTCACTAGGCTGGACGGCGATGCCCAGAACCTCGCGGCGGCCGTCCAGATTGACCGCCACGGCCACTATGGCGGCGACGCTGACGATCCGACCGCCGCGCCGGACCTTGATGTAGGTGGCGTCGAGCCACAGGTAGGGCCATTCGCCTTCCAGCGGGCGGTTCAGGAACGCGTCGACCCGTTCGTCGATCTCGCCGCACAAGCGGCTGACCTGGCTCTTCGATACCCCGGTCATGCCCATCGCCTTGACCAAATCGTCCACTGAGCGTGTCGAAAGGCCGTGGACATAGGCCTCCTGGATGACCGCCGTCATCGCCTTCTCCGCCGCCCTGCGGGGCTCCAGGAACTCGGGAAAGTAGCTGCCCTTGCGCAGCTTCGGGATTTTGACATCGACCGTCCCGGCGCGCGTCTCCCAGGCCCTGGCTCGGTATCCGTTGCGCCGGTTCACGCGGTCGGCGCTGCGCTCGTGCGCCCCGGCGCCGCACAGCTGGTCGACATCCAGCGCCATAAGGCGGTCGGCAACAAACCCGAGCATCTCGGCGAGCAGGTTGGTGTCGGACGTCTCCGACAAAAGCGCGCGCAGGGCCGCTGTCTCTGATAGGCTGTCCTTGGTCATAGTCGTTCTCCTCGGTCATGGGTCAGGTCGGCAAACCGAACCTTAGCCGAAGAACAACCGTGGCCGCCAAGCGACCCGCGCGGGCCTCGCTTCGCTACGCGAGGGCTCCGCTCAGCCCGCGCTACCGGCGGGAATTACACCAACTCTGGGGACACTGCTACGTCCTGCGCCAACGCCGCCAAACCCGCTATCCCTTTGCGCATATCTGTCGCGCCACAAGCCAGGTAGACCCGAACACCGGTGCCCGGCCCGATCATGCCTCGTCCACCGCGCGGATCAGTCGTGTCAGCGCTGCCTCGGCAATATCACTCTCGAACCGCAGCACGCGCCCCTTCGCCATACGAAGCTCGATCCAGACAGAAGGCGCAGGATTGGTCACTGCGGGCAGATCCGAAATGGATGGCGCGTCAACTGGCAGGAACAGCGCCCCTGCATCCGGTGACCAGAGGCCTTTCCGCTTCAGCTCATGACGCCACGCATAAATCTGTTGCCGGGTCACCTCGTAGCGCTGCGCAACCTGCGTCACCGTAGCACCGCCCACACCGACCGCGCTCACGATCGCCAGCTTCTCGTCGTCACCCCAATAACGGCGCCGCTCGACCCCTAGAATTTCGCCCCGCATGACCCCTCCGCGCATAAGAGACGTCGTAAACGACGTCGCTATGCACGTGTCTTAGGCTATCAGCCCGCCCTGCGGCAGGCGGTGCGAACGGCGCGGTTACAGCTGAACCGCGTGTCGAGCACAGGCACGTATCGCGAGAAGGTGTCTACGACGGTCAGAACCCGAAGCCTCTTGCCCGTCGCCAGCTGGTTACTGACGAAATCCATCGCCCAGCCTTTCGACAGACCTCGGCAACCGGCGTGCCTGCCTCCCACTGCTTGATGATGAACGCCTTTTGCCCGTCCGAAAACTTCGATGCCTTCATGTAATTCCGCTCTTGCGGATTTCAGAAATACCGGACAGCGATTTCGCTAATTCCCGGACAGCCGTTTCAGT
>CBFHJA010000121.1:0-2432 GCA_965656085.1 uncultured Aliishimia sp.
GCTTCGTGGATATTGACGGATTCCATCGCGTCTTACCGTACCGGCTTAGTTTAACTTAGTTTATTTAGCCCCAGGCCGGGCGTCAATTGACGGGGCCCTGCAGGACAGCATGACGACCCCAGCCCTGACCATTCGCGGGTTCAATCAGGACCTCCAGCCATCAACGCCTCGAACGCCTCGCCGTCCCGGCCCATGATGTTGGGGACGAACGGCGCATAGACGTTGAAGAGCATCGCCGAGTCCGCGTGGCCGAGCAGGCGCGAGACGAATAGCGGATTCTCGCCGGCGGCGAGATGCAGAACAGCCGCCGTATGCCGGGTCTCATAGACGCGACGCCGCTCCAGTCCCAGGCGTTTGAGCGTCGGCAGCCAGAACGCCTTCGCGACCCGGGCGGGGTCCAGCGGCCGGCCCTCGAAGTCGGTGAAAAGCAGCGCATCCAGTGGTTGCTCGGGGTTGGCGGCATCGGGCACCACCAGCCGCGGGTTGTTGGCGAACTCGCGGGGGTTATCGGGATCGCCCAGGCCACCGGCGCCTTCGCGCACCGTCATTGCGTTCTGGTCAACGCCCTCGGGCTGTTCAGGAACGCCGCCGCGCAGCAGCGCGAGCATTTCCGGGCCATGACGCTCGCCGACGTAATCCGCCAGTGCTTCACCCAGCCGCGCCGAGAGCTGGATGTTGCGGCGTGAGCGCCGGGTCTTGAGCATCTGCAGCATACCGTCGGTGAGCGCCACCCGAATGCGTAGCCGATTGCGCGGCAGATCCAGGTCGCGCAGGCGCAGGCCGTTGACCTCGCCGGTGCGCAGCCCGGTGTAGAAGCGCACCTCGAAGTAAAGCCGCATGCGCGGGTCGACCGTGCGCAGAAAGGCATGGACCTGTTCGACGGTGAGCGGCTTGGGGTCTTTGCGATCGTCGGGCAGCGCGGGAAGGTGTTTCATGGGGTTGTCGATGCCGAGCTCGCGTTCGGCCAGGTTGAGGATGGCGGATAGATGGGCCATCAGGTTGGTGATGCGGCTGTTGCTGAACGCCCGCCGGCCGTTGGGGCGTGTTGCTTCCAGCAGGCGCTGGCGGAAAAGCCGCAGGGCGCGCTCGTCGATCTGGTCGACGGGGTAGTCACCCAGTGCCGGCACGATATGGCCGCGCAGATTCCGGGCAACCCGGGTGCGATAGGCGGGCTTCCAGTCGCCTTTACACATCTCATACCAGCTCCAGGCGTAGCGGCCAAATCGCTGCCCCGGGTCATCGCTGCGGTTCTCGCGCAGAAGCCGCTCGGCCGATTCCACCTTTTGGCTGTTGGGGAACCACTTGGCATAGCTGAACGTGCCGGTCTCGAGTTCGGCATTGATCCGTTTTACGTTGCGTCGTAACTGCTGGCGGTTGGCCGGGGTGTCGGGCAGGCCGGTGCCTTCGCGGAATCGTCTGCCGCTGATGCAGATGTCGTATTGCAGGATGCCATTGGGCCGGACCACGAATGTTGCCATGGGTGTGAGTGTAGTCCGCCCAATGCGGCCGAGGTTGTGAAGGCGGTCGCGGTATGGGGTGCTAGCAGAATGCGCCGCGGCGCTATATTTAATGTGAGAGCGTTACAATGCATCCACACCACTCGGAAATTCCCATGCGCACGACCATTGATATCGATCCGGATGTCCTCAATGCGGCCAGAGAAATCGCACGTGAGAAGAACGTAGCGGTTGGTCGCGTCGTCTCTGCACTGATGAGAGAGGCGCTTGCCGGTCGCGCGAATACGTCTGTGAGCAACTCATCCGATGCGACACTTACCGGGTTTGAGCCATTCCCCGCCCGTGGTGTGGTCGTGACCAACGAGTTGATCGATCGACTGAGAGATGCCGAAGGCGTCTGATGCGCGCTGCTCGATGATGGGCGGGTTGGCCTGGATCAAGTGCCTGGCGCCGAGGCGGATCATCTTCTGGTATTGGATTGACCAGCGCCTGTGATTTCGTTCAGACTTTGAACAGTCGCCTCAAAATTCCGATGAGTGCGGCTTGGCGGTAGCGTGCCTGATCGACCGCCTCCTTATCTGAAAATCTCAATAAAAACAGTGACTAACACGTCCGCATCGCTTGACGAAGCGCTCGCATTGCGTGCGCTTCAGGCCCTTGAGACCGATCCCAATCTCAGCCAGCGCGCTTTGGCCCGGGAGCTGGGCGTGAGCCTGGGTAAAACGAACTACTGTCTGCACGCGCTGATGGACAAGGGCCTGGTCAAGCTCCAGAACTTCCAGCACAACCCGCGCAAGATCCGCTATGCCTACCTGCTCACGCCCCAGGGCATCGAGGAGAAAACCCGCATGACCTGGCGGTTTCTGCGCCGCAAGGAGGCGGAGTACGAGGCCCTGCAGGCGGAGATCGCGGAGTTGCGCCGGCGCGTGGCGGCGGATGCCGGAGTGGAGGGCCGATGAGATTGACGGATCAGCA
>CBFHJA010000122.1:0-2405 GCA_965656085.1 uncultured Aliishimia sp.
TGTCATCGACATCGGCAATAGCCGCATCAAATGGGCCGTTGCCGACGGTGGTGTGCTGATCGCCCCATCCCAGGGCTTTCCCCATGAGGATGTCGAGGCCCTCCTCGCCGCTTGGGCAGCCCTGCCAGAACCGCCGGACGAAGTCTATTGGGTCAGCGTCATCGATCATCCTGTGGTCGGCCACTTGAGCGCGTGGATCGAGCAACATTGGCAGGTGCCAGTGACGCGGGTCCGCACGCCGGCGGAGGGCGGGGGAATACGCATCGCCTATCCAGACCCTACACAGCTTGGCACGGATCGCTGGCTCGCGATGGTGGGCGCACGGGCCCGTGGTTTCTTACCCGCCTGTGTGGTGGACTGCGGGAGTGCCATCACGATGGACGTCATTAATGCCGACGGCGCCCACCAGGGTGGCTTGATCCTGCCGGGGCTTGCCGCGCAGCAAGCCGGGCTCCATCAGCTCGCGCCAGCCTTGCCGATTGCCGATTTCTCCGAGGCCGCGCCACTGCTTGCTCGCAATACCGTTGATGCGGTTGCTGCCGGTCATCTGTGGGGTAGCGCCGCTGCCATCGAGCACCTGGCAGTGCAGATGCGCGGGGCCTGTGGCGCAGAGTGGCGTCTGATCCTCACCGGCGGCGATGCGCCGCGGATCCAACCGTATTTACACGCATCCGCCGAGTCGCTGCCGGACCTGGTCCTGCAGGGCCTCGCCGCACTGGATTGACGCCCGTCTGAGCGGTTTCTCCATTGCCCCGGGGCGCCTGCGCGGGTAACCTTACGGATCCATCCCATAAGCTGGCGTAGCTCAGTTGGTAGAGCAGCTGATTTGTAATCAGCCGGTCGGGGGTTCGAATCCTCTCGCCAGCTCCAATAAATCAATTATTTCCGTGATAGGTCTTTCCTTGGGTTTTGGTAGAGTCACGAGATAGTCACATCCTCGCCGGGCTATCTGCTATACATGAGTAACCGTCCGTGCCCCGCTCGCAGCCCCACCGATCTCAACAAAAACTACTGCCACAGGACCTGCTTGATATAGGTTTGCTCGGATGCAGAGTAGGGCCTATGTGGCTGGTGGATGCGAATATGCATGTCATCGTTCGCCAAACTGCTACGGTCTCAACCGAGAAACAACTCATAATGAGGCTGCAGGAAATGGCACTCAATCATGGGCGGCTGATGGATCAGCTGAGGCGTGCGGCGAATAACGCTAAAACCCCGGAAGGCCGCAACGAATTCATCTGTGTGCTTCTGCATGCAATCGATCGACCGAAGACAACGATTAAGAAGCTGCGCAACGGCGATCCGACGACTAATGTCGCGCGGCGCCCGAACGCTCTCGCGGATCGCCAGGGTTTCTATATCGAGCGTGTCGAGGATGCAAGCGACGTTCACGATGTGCTTGATGCCCGGATCGGCGCCCCACCGCTGCGATGAAGGCCGTATCTGAATGGAGAGTCTGTGCAAAGTGATTTTGTAAGGCCCACCCCTAGAACTTGCAACCGAGGCATATAAGCAAGTGCCGCGTCGACTCCGGCTTGCTCCTTCACGAGCCGATCAACCACCTTCATCCTCTGCGCGTTGTCTGACCATCTACAGGTTCAGGTCTTCCTTCATCTCCTCGAGGGTTGACCACCAGCCTGCCTGCGGGCGTAGATTTTCCGGTATCCCGGCGGCGTCCAGTTCTTCCTTCGTAAACGGCTGTGGCGCATTGCTCATCCGCTCGTCCGACTGCAATGGGGTCGTTTGCCCAAAGATCCGGCGTAACAGCTGTTCGGCGTTGCTTTCCTTGCTCACTTCTTTCGCTCCCGTGACGGCTGCGGTGCTACATCAGATCGTTTATTTTCTTCCGCAACTCGTCGGAGATCGGCTTCGGCGGATTCTTTTTGTCCCACTCCTCGAGTCGACGAATCCGTTCCTCCCGTCCCTCGCTCGAATCCAGTCGGGCCAACGGATCGCTCTTCTTCGCTGAATCGGAACGGGGCTCGTCGGACTCGGCTAAAGACTGGCTCGCTGGGGGGTTCGGAACCCCGCTGAACCAGATCTCCTTCGGCGTCTTGCCGTTGGCCGCTTCTAATCCTTTGAGCTGCTGCCTTAAGTCCTTCAGCAACTTGCTGCTTGGATCTTCCTTCTCCAGCCTGTAGATCTGTCGCTTGATCCGATCTGATAATGGCATCGTAAAGCTCCTGCCCAATTACCTGTGTGTCATATTCGTAAATTTCGGAGTAAGCAACCTCGGGCAAAGGGCTGACGGCCTGGATGGCTTTGGCCATTCGGGCTTCAGCCTCTGAGAAGGCATCGTTTACCCGCTCAAAGTCTCCGGAAGTCAGCGCCTCATACTCAGACTGAACGACCGGGTCTGAAGAATCAGACCAGCGTCTCGCTAAATTATCCTTACTCGCCGCGAC
>CBFHJA010000123.1:0-2399 GCA_965656085.1 uncultured Aliishimia sp.
CGAGCCGGGCGAGGCGGGCAACGGGGCACCGCCGACCGCCGGGGGCGTGCAGGCCGCAGAGGTGCCCGGGGCCGACGCAGTTCTGGCCGCCAGCTTCGAGGGCAGCGGCGCGGCGGGGTACCTGCGCACCTCCGGCAGCAGTAGCCTTGTCAATGTGTGTCTCGTCGCACCGGAGACCGGTGCAGAGGGTGCAGACGGCCCGGGCGCTCGGTTCTGCTTCCGCGCAAAGATTGCGGATGTGCTCGTCTTGCCCGATGAGTGGCGCCTGGCTGAGGCCGAAGAGGTGACCGAAAACAGCCCGGAGACTGAGGCGCAGGCACGCCATGGTCTTGCCGCCTTGACCGGTGAGGACCGCAGCCGGATGTGTATCGTCACCGAGGCGCCGGAGGATTTCGCCTCCAACGCGCTCTTTGCCACCCGTCTGGGCCAATCTGCGGTTATCGCGGGCGGGTCAGATGCGCCGGCTGGCCCGACCACCTTGCAGCGGCTGTGCTTCGAGGCGGCACCGGGCGAGCGCGCAGACCTGATCGACACCCTGCCGGAGCCCGAGGCGCAGGCGGCTCTTGACATGCCGGCTGAAGCGGCGACGCTGTCCAAGGTGGTGATGGCCTCGGCCGCACTGGCGGCGCTTGGCACCTCCACCAAACCCCGCGCAGGCGCGCGTGCTGCCGTGAAGCACAAGCACCTGCTGGACCCTGAAACCTCGCGAGGCCTGCATGAGTGACCCGACCGCCCAGAACGAAAGCTCGAACGAAAGCCCGAATGAGTCCCCGAACGAGACCTCGGAAGGCCCCGAGCGTCGTATCCGGCTCGATACCGCCCGGATGAAATCGAGCTATTGCAATGTCTGCAATGGCTCCACAACCGCCGACGAGGTGGTGCTGAATTTCGGGGTCAACCAAAGCTGGGACCGACCGGATGAGGATTACGTGATCCAGATCGAACACCGCATCATGCTCAGCCCGCGCGCCGCGATGCGGATGCGCGATGTGCTGGTCTCGCTGATGGAGGAATACGAGGCCCGGCACGGACGGGTCCCGGACTGATCCGGTCCCATGCGCCTGTCGGCCAGCGATACGCCTGACGCATCCCCGGCGGATGAGCCCAAGCTCTATGTCAGCAAGGACGCGTGGCGGGACTTCCTGACACCGGCTTCCAACGAGGTGTATCTCGCGGGCTGGCTGGCGATTGTCTGCACGCGGCTGGAAACGGCGCAGGCCGCGCTCTTGTTCCTGCGCGGCGATACCGGGCAGCTTGGCCTTGCGGCGGGCTGGTCGATGGCGGAGCAGGCCCGGACCCCCTTTGCAACCGTGGCCGAACAGACCCTGCGCCGGGCCGAGCCGTTTCTGAAGACAGATGCCGCCGGGCCGCTGCTGGGCTATCCCATCCAGCAGGAGGACGCGATCGTCGCGGTGCTCGTGCTCCGCCTCACGGCGCATCCCGGCGCGGCGGTGCAGCCCCTGATGCGCGAACTCCATTGGGCGAGCGGCTGGCTTGAGGCGCGGCTGTGGCAGGGGCGCGCCGCGCTTGGCGCGCAGCAGGCGCAATCGGCGCGGCTGGTGCTCGACCTTCTTGCGTCGGCGGACCTGCATCCGCGCTTCGAGGCGGCGGCTTTGGCACTGGTCAATGCGCTGCCCGAGCGCAGCGGCTTCGACCGGGCGGCCCTCGGGATGATGCGCGGCAAGCGAATGCGTCTCGAAGCTCTGTCGCGCGACACAAGCTTTTCGCGCAAGGCCGCGCTGGTCCGGCAGTACGAAAGCGCCATGTCCGAGGCCGCCGACCAGTCCGACGTGGTGGTCTATCCCGAGCGCCCGGACCGGCGCAACATGATCCGCCTGTCGCATACGGCGCTCGCGCGCGACACCGGCGCGGGGCTGATCCTGTCGGTGCCGCTGCTGGTGCGCGGCGAGGTGGTGGGCGTGCTGATGGTCGAGAAGTCCCGCGCCGAGGATGAGGTGCTGGAGGTCGACGAGACCGCCGTGCTCGACTTCAAGCTCGCGGCGACATCGCTCGCGCCCTTGCTCAAGGCCAAATATGACGAGACCCGCTGGGTGTCGGGCAAGGCCCGCTATCTCCTTGGCCGGGGTCTGAGTGCGATTTTCGGGCGGCGCCCGGCCTTCACCGTGGGCGCGATTGCCGTGGCGCTGCTGCTCGCGCTGCCCTTCGTGATCCCGGTGGATCAACAGGTGCGCGCGGATGCGAGCTTGCGCGGCGGGGTCCAGCGCAGCGTCGTCGCGCCCGTGGACGGGTTCATCGAGCAAGCCTTCGTGCAGGCCGGAGACCGGGTGACGGCGGGCGATCTGCTCGCGCGGCTCGATGACCGCGACCTCGCGCTGGAGCGGACCGCGGCGGAGGCGGCGATGGGCACGGCGGAGCAGAACTGGCGGCAGGCGACCGCG
>CBFHJA010000124.1:0-2379 GCA_965656085.1 uncultured Aliishimia sp.
CGCATCGGCGGGGCCAAACTACTTTGCGGAGCGCGACGACAAAGGCCGCGATCTGATCGCAGACAGCACCGCACAGCCCCTCACCGGCCAGTTCCAGTTCTCCTATGCGGGGCAAAGCTATGCCTCGGAGTGGGGTGCGCCGGATGGTGCGCGGCGGATCGAGGGCACCGACCGCAGCGGCCTTGTGGCGTTCTTTGAGGCCGAGAACATGGACACCGGCGAGCAGGTTGTCGTCGAGGCAATCCGCACGCAGGAAGAGGCCGAGGGCAAGCCCGAGGAATGGTCGGCTCTCAACGTCTGGGACAACGATCCTCTGGCCGACATGTCGCAAAAAGAGCTTGAGCGTCTTGATCGCGCGCTGACGTCACTGGGCATCACGTCGAACAAGACAGATGAAGAAATGCGCATGGACGACGACGGCTGGGCCAATGCGCGCGAAATGCGCGGCAACACCTCCCCCATCGCCGATCCCGCTTTCACCGAGGATGCGCGCCGGGCGGTGACAAAGGCATTGCAGGCCGAGGTCGCCAAGGTTCTGCCCGGCAAGCGCGTGAGCGTGTCGCTTGTGCGCGAGCTTCACAGCCTGAAGGACGGCACAGCGATCATGGGCCGGGCGAACCGGGATGGCACTGTGCAGGTGTCCGAGCGGGCTGCGCGTGACGGCTCTGGTGCGGCTGGCATTCTGAACCATGAGATTGTCCACGTCCTGCGCAACAAGGGGCTGTGGCGGTCTGAATACGGCCTGTTCGAGCGCGGGGAGTGGGAAAGGCTCGTGCGCAAGGCCGAGGCCGACGCGGGCATCGTTGCGTCCGTGAACGAGCGTTACAAGGACAAGGGCCTGACCCGCGAGGAAATGCAGGAGGAATACGTCGCGGAAATGTATCGCCTGTGGAAGGGCGCAGTTGATGGCTATGGCGCGGTCGAGCGGATCCTTCTCAAGATCGAAGATTTCTTCCGGGCGCTGGCGTCTGCCTTTCGGGGCGAGGGCTTCGATAGCGCAGGGCGGATCATGCAGCGTATTGCCGATGGCGGCATTGGCGGTCGCGGGCCGGGTGGACCGGGGCGCGGTGTGCAGCCGAGCATGTCGGGCACTGTTCCGGCTGAAATGCGGGCCAGAGACACTATTGGTTTTCGCAAAGATAATCCGGGCGGGGGCTGGCTGGAATCCAAGCAGCGCGCCGCCGCAGAGGCCATGCAGGAAGCCCCGCAATCCTCTTACCGCAGCAAGGGACTTGGCGGATCGCAGACCGGCTATCTGTTGTCCCCGATCATGTTGCCGCTATCGTCGGTCGCAAACCTGCCGGGGGCGCAAGGAGAGCGCAGAAGCGCAGGCGATCCACGCTTTGATGCGCTGGCAGCCGATGTGCAAGAACGTGGCTTTCTGCCCGATCAAGATGGCAATGCTATCGTTGTTGGTGTGAACCATTTGGGCCAAGCCTACCTGCTGGAAGGCAATACCCGCGTGGCGGTGGCAAAGCAGGCAGGTGTCAATAAAATCCGCGCCGAGGTGCGCTGGTTCAATGGAGGAGAGCAGGCCGAAGGCAACTTTGCGCCGGAAGCTGTAGCTCAAATGGTAGCATCCGCCCCGGCTGAAATGCGCCTTGGCCGCGACCGTGATCCGGTTGTCAACCCGAGCGTCATGGCATCCATTGCGCGACTCTGGTCGCCCAAGCCTGCTGGCAGCGCGACGGCCATGGACAAGAAGGAGGCGAGCTTTGTCTCCAACCTTCTGACCAATGCGATGGCCTCGAATGATCAATACAACAGCTTGGGCCTTGTGCCCGGTGAGGTGCTGTTCCGTGATCTGGGCAAAAGCCTGCCTTCTGCGGGCAAATGGGTGAAGACCATGCGCCAGATGACGGCGGAGCGGCAGGAAATGCACGCCGAGGCCGATGTGCTGGCGCGGGAATGGCAGGGTGCCTACGTCAAGGACAAGGTGAACGGGCGCAAGCTGCATGACCTGATGCACGAAAGCACGATCGAGCAGGTTGACCCGTCCGAGCGATTCAAGGCTCCGCGCCGCCCGCTGGACATGACCGACGCGCAATACATGAACCTGATCGAGGACAAGCGGGCGAAGCACGCAGAGCTCAAGCAGAAGTTCAACGCGCTGCCTGACAACATGCGCGACATATACCGCAAGGCGCGTGATGCCTATAAAGCCTTCGACGCCAAGCTGATCGACGCCATGGCCGATGCGGTGGTTAAGGCTATGGGGCTGCAAGCTGACCGGTTGAAGGCGCGCTATGAAGCCGAGCTTCAGCAGTTCAGGGATGACGGGCTGGAGGGGGATGACCTGAAGGCCGCACGGGCCAAAGCGCGCAAGCGGTACAACCAAGACGTCAAGATGCTGGAGTTCAGCCGGAACGCCCGTATCCG
>CBFHJA010000125.1:0-1719 GCA_965656085.1 uncultured Aliishimia sp.
CCGCCGGAGCGGCGTCGGGCGCCGGCTTGGATTTGGCGTCTGTTGGCAGGGTGTCGGGCGCGGCGTCTTTCATGGCGTCTCTCACTTTTTCGTCTGATTATGCCCGGCTCATACAAGATGACGCCACGCTCTGCCTTGATCTGGCGCAAAGCTGTGCGAGTTTGTGTGCAAATTCATGGATCAAGGGAGGACACCATGACCCCGCTCACCCGCAGCCTCACACTTGCCGCCGCTGCCGCCTCGGGACTGGCTGGCACGGCACAGGCGGAGAACCGCATCGACACCCTGCGCCCGGACGCGCCGGAACTGGCCGCGCCCGGCCCCTACCCGATCGGCGTGCGCACTTTTGAATTCGTCAACCCGGGCCAGATCGACATCCTGAACGTGACCGAAGACGCGATCCCGACCTATGACCGCCCGCTGACGGTCGAGACATGGTATCCGGCGGCCGAGGGCACCGCGCCCGGCACGACCTATGACACGATCCTGCGCGACGGGGAGACCCGCGTCCAGCTTCAGGGACAGGCGGCCCGCGACGCCGCCCCCGCCACCGGCGCGACCTTCCCGCTCGTGGTGATCTCGCATGGCTATCCCGGCAACCGGATGCTGCTGTCCCATCTGGGCGAGAACCTCGCCTCCAAGGGCTATGTGACGGTCTCTATCGACCACACCGACAGCACCTATTCCGATCAGGCGGCCTTCGGCTCGACGCTCTACAACCGCCCGCTCGACCAGCGGTTCGTGGTGGATCAGATGGGCAACGCAGACGCCATCGGCGAAGACCTCGCCGCGATCACCGACACGTCCAACACGGGCGTGATCGGCTATTCCATGGGCGGCTATGGCGTGCTGATCTATGGCGGCGGCGGCGTCACGCAGGCCTCCACCGAATATAGCTGGGGCACCCCGCGCGGGCTGCTCGAACGCCATCTGGCGGGCTCGGACACCCATGCCGCGCTCACCGACGATCCCCGCATCAAGGCCATGATCGCCATCGGTCCATGGGGCCGCAACACGGGCTTCTGGGACGCGGACGGGCTCAAGGGCTTCTCGCGCCCGCTGATGCTGATGGCGGGGGGCGTCGATGACGTGTCTATCTACCCCGCGATGCGCGCGATCTTCGAAGAGACCACGGGCACGGACCGGCACCTGCTGACCTTCCAAAATGCCAACCACAACGCCGCAGCCCCGATGCCCGCGCCCGTAGAGGCGTGGAACACCGGCGATGGTCAGTCGCCCTATGACCACTATGCGGATGCTGTCTGGGACACGGCCCGGATGAACAACATCGCCCAGCACTTCGCCACCGCCTTCATGGGGCTGCATCTCAAGGGGGATGCGGAGATGGGTGCGTATTTCGACCTGATCGAAAACGCGGGCGATGGGGTCTATTCGGTAGATGACGATGGCAAGCCGCAAGAGGACCACACCTATTGGACCGGCTTTCCGAACCGCACGGGGCATGGGCTCAGCTTCGAAACGAAAGCGGCTGGCGAGTAATCAATCTAGGGGGGACGCGCCTGCCGCGCGTGCGAGAGGCTCTGCCCAAGCCTGCCGCGTGCAAGCCTGCCGCGACAGCGGCGGGCGTAGACCGGCAGCCTATCGGCCGAGCCGATGGGCGAGAGGCGGCGGCGGGCGATGACCGGCAGGCGCTTTTCGCAGAAAAGCTGCCGAGTATCCGTGATGATCAAGCGGGTTCTGGCACCCATTTTCGGCCAT
>CBFHJA010000126.1:0-1452 GCA_965656085.1 uncultured Aliishimia sp.
ATCCGACTTATCCGGCGCGGGCAGACGGCGCGGGAGCGTCGAGGAACCCGAGATCCTGGCGAATCTGGCGTTTGAGGATCTTGCCGTTGGCGTTGCGCGGAAGCAGGTCTTCGCGCAGGGTATAGCTCTCGGGGCACTGGTAGTCTGCCAGTTCGGCCGCGCAATGTGCGTGCAGCGCATCCTCCGTCACAACTCCGGGTTTCACGGCCAGTATCGCGTGCACCCTTTCCCCGAGGATTGGACAAGGCTTGGCCACGACTGCGGCCTCGATCACGCCAGTCATCGCGGTCAGTACGCTTTCGACCTGCGCGGTATAGATTTTGTGTCCGCCCCGGTTCACCATGTCCTTCTTGCGGTCGAGGACATGCACATAACCCTCGGCGTCGATCCTGCCGATGTCGCCCGACTTCCAGAACCCCGCCGCAAATTCGCGGGCATCCGCTTCGGCATTGCGCCAATAGCCCGGCACGACCATCGCCCCTCTGATCCAAAGCTCTCCGGTGTCGCCGGGGGGCATTTCGCGCCCCTCGGCGTCCATCACGCAGATTTCGGCCCCCGGCGCGGGCAGGCCGACCGACAGCCGACGCTTGGCGGTCTGGTCTGCGGGCATGATCGTGGCGGGCGATGTGGTCTCGGTCGCGCCGTAGGCATTCATCAGGCCCAGCCCCGGCAACGCTTGGGCCAGCCGTTCAATCGTCGCGGCAGGCATCGGCGCGCCGCCATAGCCGCCGATCCGCCATGCGGACAGATCGAAGTCGGACAGATCGGCTTGGTGCAGGCAAAGGTTGTACATCGCAGGCACCATGAGCGAACATGTCATACGCTCTTCTGCGGCCATTTTCAGGAAATGCGGCGCCTTGAAGTCGCGCATCGCAATGATCGCGCCACCTGCGCGGACCAATGAATGAATCGACGCGATCAGGCCGGTGACGTGGTTCATCGGTACCGTGACAATCGTCCGGTCGCCCGGGCCCAGGCCCATGCAGCGGACGAAATTCGTGGAGGAATGGACAATGCCGAGCCCGGTCAGTGTCGCGCCCTTTGGCACGCCGGTGGTGCCGGAGGTATAGAGGATCGTGGCGATGTCCTCTTCGTGCGCGTCGCTGGCCGCAGTCAGGGGCGCGGCGCCGCGCAACGTGTCGTAATCGTCGAAACCCGGCGCGGCCCCGATGGATATCCGCGCGCGCAGGGCAGGGGTGTCGGCTGGGGGCGGTACAATCTGTGTCAGGTCTGCGTCCACGATAAGCGCACAGGCCTCGGAGTTGACCAGCGCGTGACGGATGCCCGGCACCTGTTCGCGGCTGCTGAGCGGCACAGTCACCGCCCCCAGCCGCGCGGCGGCGTAGGTCAGCACGACGAAGGGTGCGCCGTTGCGCAAGAGCATCGCCACCCGGTCGCCGCGCCCGACCCCGAGCGCCGCGAGGCCGCCGGCGACGCGTGCAACCTCGGCAT
>CBFHJA010000127.1:0-1382 GCA_965656085.1 uncultured Aliishimia sp.
GAAGAACTTGTCCCATAGTGCATCCTTCTGATGGTCACAGATCAGTAGACCACCACATGCTGGGACTAAACACCTAGCCCATGTCGCGGAAAAGCGGACTGCCCGTTTCAGCTTTCAGGCATGCGGTATCGGGTGGTTCGCGCGAGTGGTGTGCATGCGCGTGAACGCGGGCACGCTTCAGCGCAGGGTCTCAGTCCCTGCCCGCATCTATCATCTCGCTATATGCCTTTGCAAAATGCTTGAGGAACACGTCCAGCAGGCCATTGTCGTGGCCTTCCGTGCGCTCCGCATAGAGCGCCTTGTACATCTCCCACGACTTGCCGCTCCCAGACATCAGCCCGCCTTCGGTCTCGGCTTCGATCTCCTCGGGATCAAGCCCGGAGATCACCGCCATCAGGGCCGGCTGGATCGCGGCGAAGAGCGCCATCTGGTGGGCGCGCAGATCGCCCAGCGCTTCTTCGAGCGCGTCAGGGCCCGATTGGTAGCCCTCGCGGGGATTGAGGAACATCACATTGAGGGCCTGTTTGGCATCCGGCATGAATTTCAGCGGGTTGCTATCGGTCGCCTGCCGCATGGTGCGCGCGCCGCCCCGGGTGAACTGTTTGGTGGACGCGCGGGCGTCGAGCATGAGTTTGATCTCGGTGGCGGCAATACGGGCCGACCTGCCAAACGCTTCGGCAAGCGCCTCCGCATCGGCCTGTGTGGCCGCGTCCTCAGGAATCCCGGCGCCCCTGCAGAACGCCCGCAGGATCGCCGAGGGATCCGCGCCGCCCTGCTGCGCGCCGGTACCGGGCCCGCCGGATGGCGGATTGGTCTGGGCCGTCTGTTCGAGCGCAAGGAATTCATGTGGCGGAAGCGACAACTGTCCGGTCATCTCCTCCGCGTCCTCCATCGCCGTCGGCGGTGTCGACGGGGCTGAAAGATCATCCTCCATGAAGTCGAGTTCGGGAATCTGCACGCTTGGCGGGGCCTGCACCGGGGCCGGGTCGTCGAAGCCCGTCTTGTCGGCCTGCGGCGGGCTTTGCAAGGAGCGCTCGGGCACCTCTTCGAAAATCCGCGAGTAGTCGCGCTTCTTCGGCGGGTCGTCGGCCTCCGTCGAAGGCAGGTCTGTCTCCGGTGGGGCCTCTTCCACCGGGCTCTCCGCAACGGGGGGCTCGTCCACCGGGGGCGCGGTCTCGGGGAACGGCGTGCCGGGCGTATCCGCGAAGGGATCATCTCGGAACGGATCGTCGGGGATCAGGTCTTCGGACGAGGCGGTGCCCATATCCTGCGCGGCTGCCCCAGTGCCGGCAGGTGGGGGGTCGGTCCGGTCCACGCCGGGCAGCGGTGCTGGCGCCGGGGGCGCGTCTGGCATCGGCATCTCCGCGGACGGGGCGGCGGTG
>CBFHJA010000128.1:0-1314 GCA_965656085.1 uncultured Aliishimia sp.
TTCGCCATTGGTCTTCTCCTGCGCCGGGACGGCGGCCTTGGCCCCCTACCCCGTGAAATTCGTCATGAAGCCTGCCTTTTAAAGCTGCGCGCGTTCCTGTCAACCGGAATCTCGCAGCAGGCTCAGTTCTGCGACAGGCGGGTCGGCATCCGGTAGAAATGATGCACGCCAATCGTTGTGGTCCGTGGGAACACACGTGCCCAACGCGGGTTGACCGCACGGGTGTGGTAATGCGTAGCGCCGTCGGTCAAGGGACGGTCGGCGCCGTTGATCATCATCTTCGCCACCTTGCCGACACGCGCATAGGCGCGCGGCTCGGCAACGACTTCCTTGTGTCCGTCACAGGTGTAGGTGAACTGACACTGGTACTTGCGGCCCGTGCCCTGATTGACAACGCCACAGACACTGTCGGGAAATTCGGCGCTGTCGACGCGGTTCATGATAACCTCGGCGACGGCGAACTGCCCCTTGACGGTCTCGCCGCGCGCTTCGAAATACAGCGCCTCCGCCAAGCACGACCATTGCGCGCCGCCCGACACCTTGGGCTGCGCATCGAGCCATTCACGGCTGTAGGTCAGGCCCACCTCGGGGCGTTGCATGTAGCTCAACAACCGGTTTTGCGAGATGGAAGACAACGCGCGCGTCTCCTCTTCCATCAGCTTTTTCACCGGAGTCTCGGCCACGGCGGGGCCTGTCAGGGCCACCAAAATCAACATCGCGAATCTCAACATGCCGTCCTCCATGCGGTTTGACAGGGCGAAAGGCCCCTTGGCATTCCGGCGGGGATATATCATGAAAGGCGTTTGAGTCTAGCTTGCCCACAGGACGGAAGGCCGCCGCGCAATAAACGACAAGCGCGACTGCCGGTCGGCATACAGGATGTTGTCGAAACCGGCGCCGCGCCTACCCGATCCTGTCTTTCACGGCCAACTGTGCGGCAGCAAGTCGCGCCACCGGAACCCGGAAGGGCGAGCAACTCACATAGTCAAACCCGGCTTCTCGACAAAAAGCGATTGATTCGGGATTCCCACCATGCTCCCCACAAATGGAGAGCACAATATCATTTTGCGCAGATCGGCCGCGTTCGGCCCCGATCCGCAACAATTCCCCGACACCTTCAACATCGAGCGTATGGAAAGGGTCTTCGGGATAGACACCCTGCTGCACGTACTCCGACATGAAACGCCCCGCGTCATCGCGGCTCAGGCCATAGGTCATCTGGGTCAGGTCGTTCGTCCCGAAGGACAAAAACGCCACCTGCGGCGCGATCTCACCGGCGCGCAACGCGGCGCGCGGGGTCTCGACCATTACACC
>CBFHJA010000129.1:0-302 GCA_965656085.1 uncultured Aliishimia sp.
ATGGCAAAAGTCGAAAACGGATCGGTCACGACGGTTGGTCTGCCGGTCAACCTGCGCAGCTTCAATCGCTCGCAGCTAAAGCAGATGGGCTGGCACAAGATCATCGGCACCGATAAGCCGACCGAGGCCCCGGCACCGGGCTATCGCTGGGAGTATGGCGCCGACTGGTCCGCCGAGGACGGCGTCGTCTACGGCACCTGGTCGCAGCAGCAGCGCCCGCAGCCGTATCCGAGCTGGTCGTGGGTCGACGGCGAGGGCTGGGTTCCGCCGACGCCGAAGCCTGACGGCAACTATACCTGGGA
>CBFHJA010000129.1:312-1137 GCA_965656085.1 uncultured Aliishimia sp.
AGATAGCCAGTCCTGGGTAGAAGACGAGCTGGCGTAACCATGGTGGATTCGCCCTGCGTCAACGTCTGCAAACTGGATGCTGACTTCGTTTGCATCGGATGCGGCCGGACTATGAAGGAAGTCATGGACTGGCCGATCATGACCGGTGAGCAGCGTCAGCGTGTTCTCAATCGGGTGTTTGGTAATGAATGAAGCGCAGCGCCACTCGGATATCAAGGCCACCGTCCGGCACCTCGACAACAGCGTGGTGCATTTGGACAAGCGTGTCAGTGTGCTGGAAGAGCGGACGCACGCGCAGGGCGAGTCAATCAAGCAGATTCACGAAGATGTGAAACAGAACAACTCGCTCATCACAGAGCTCGCTGATCGCATTGACCGCTACCGGGCCGAGGATGCGGGCAATCGAGAGAAGACCCACCGATGGGTCATTGTCACGCTTGCTGGCGTCGTCGCCGCGATTTTTGTGGAAATCATCAAGGGGATGATTTGAGTGGCCAAGTGGCCATACAACACGAAGGCCTGGCGCCAGACGCGCCGAGCGATCATTGCCGATGAGCCCCTGTGCCGAATGTGCGCAGAAGTAGGGCAGACAAGCGCGGCTCAGGTGGTGGACCACATTGAGCGCGTATCTGATTCGCCAGACAAGGCGTTCGACCCGGACAACCTCCAGCCCCTATGCAAAGCGTGCCATGACCGGTTCAAGCAGGCGCAGGAGCGTGGCAAAGGCTTGAGGGGGGCAGGGCTTGATGGTCTGCCGCTCGACCCGACGCATCACTGGCGTGCCGGGTAGGGGCGGGGTCAAAACTCACACCGGCGTTTGGAGAT
>CBFHJA010000130.1:0-1098 GCA_965656085.1 uncultured Aliishimia sp.
CCCGGCAAACCGCGCCAGCTCCGCGCCGCGATCCGCCTCGACGGTGACCCGGGTGAGCCCGCTGGCACGCAGGGCCGCGCGCGCCTGCGGCCCGGTCATCCCGCGGAAATAGAGCGCGCCGTCGCGGCTCACGAAGAGCGTGTCCTGCGCGTCCGGCGCGGCCTGCGCATCGCTCACCGGCGGTGTGATCTCCACCGGCGGCGGCGTCGTGATCCGGGCCGACATCAGGAAGAAGATCAGCAGCAGGAACACCACGTTGATCATCGGCACGATGTTCTCGGCAGCGGCGCGGGGCCGGGGGGCAGGGGAGAAATCCATGCGCGCCTACTCCACCAAAACCGCGCCGGTGAGCCCGGCCGCGCTCAGCAGGTCCAGCAGGTCGATCAGGTCTTGCAGCGGCACCGGGCCCTCCGCGCGCAGCACGATCGGGTCCGAGGTCTCGGCCATCAGCGGCGCGAGCGCATCCACCAGCCCGTCCTCGGCCACAGCCACCCCGTTCAGCGTCAGGCCCTCGGGGGTCAAGGATACAAGGCGGGGCGGGCCAGACCACTCCGCCCCCACGCTGCCCGCTGGCGTCGCGAGCACGATCGCAGCGTCCTGCCCGAACCGGGCCGCGAGCATGAAGAACACCAGCAACAGGAAGACCACGTCGATCATCGGCGTCAGGCTCGGGCGGCGCGCGCGGCGCGGGGCGGCGAAGTGAAACGCGCTCATGCCCCCGCCCTCGCCAGCAGGATGCGCGCCGCCAGATCCTCCAGATCGCCTTGCAGCCGTTCGGCCTGCGCCTCGAACCACGACAGCGCAATGCCCGCCGGGATCGCCACCGCCATCCCCGCCGCCGTCGTGAGCAGCGCCTCCCAGATGCCCCCCGCGAGGTCCGCCGGGTCGGCCTGATTGCCGCTCTCCTGCAAGGCCTGAAACGCATCGATCATCCCCAGCACCGTGCCAAGCAGCCCCAGCAAGGGCGCGATGGTCATGATCAACTCCAGCGCCCGCAGCCCGGTCCGCGCCTCCGCAAGCATGCGCTTCGCGCGCCGGGTGATCTCTTCGCGCGCCGCAGCCTCGGGGCGGTCCTGCACCGCTTCCATCGCCGCCAGC
>CBFHJA010000131.1:0-1034 GCA_965656085.1 uncultured Aliishimia sp.
TGCCGAGTATCCGTGATGATCAAGCGGGTTCTGGCACCCATTTTCGGCCATCTCTGATCAAAGCGTTCGCCAAGACGACGAGCTTCCTCATGACGGCAGTCACGGCGACCTTACGCGGCTTGCCAGCTCGGACCAGATCTTCGAATTTGGCGCGAACGGCCCGGTTGTGCTGGATTGCGCAAAGCGTCGGCATGAACAGGGCCTGCCGGACAGAGGGCCTGCCGCCCTGTATCCGTTCACGCCCCTGCCATTGCCCCGATTGCCGAGAGATGGGTGCCAATCCGGCAAGCGCAGCGGCCTGCTTTCCGCTAAGCGCACCGAGCTCGGGCATGTCCGCGAGCAAGGCTGTCGCCGACGCCGTCGATATGCCGGGAATGCTGACAAGGATCTCCAAACGGTCGGCGAGATCGGGATCGGAAGCCACGATCGTCTTCATGGCGGTGTCCACCCGGGCCAACTGCCGCTCGATCTGCCCCAGTCTCTGGGTGAGCAAACGCCGCAGCATGGCCTGTCCCGCGGTCTTGAGCCTTGTCTTGGCGGCGGTGCGATCCTTGATCAGGCCGCGCCGAAACACGAGCAATTCGCGAAGATTGGCAAGGGCTTCGGAATGCGTTTCCGTGGGCTTGAGCTGCAGGGCGCTGCCCATTCTTGCCAGCATCTCGGCATCAAGCCTGTCGGTCTTGGCGACACGTCCCATGGCATCCGCAAACCGCCTGGCCTGCCGAGGATTGACCTTCGCGAAGGTCAATCCTCGGCACGATAACATGCGCTCGAGATCCCGGTGATATGCACCGGAGGCTTCAAATACGATGAGAGGGCTGCGGCCCGACACCCACCTGCCGAACGCAGATAATCCGGCTGCTTTATTCCCAAACTGCCGGTGCTCACGTCTCGCTGAGCAATACGCATCCAGCGTCGCTTTGGACACGTCGATCCCAATTACTTCTTGCATGGTTATCCCCCACCTTGTCTTGTCATGCGGGCCCGCAGCCCAAGTATCCGTTCAGGTTCGAAGACAGCGCGGGGGCGACCAT